>JAJDYG010000011.1 GCA_022822855.1 Dehalococcoidia bacterium | reverse complement strand
CGAGGTCGAGCGCTTCTTCTGCCGGCTCAAACGCTTCCGCCGGATCGCCACCCGCTACGACAAGCTCGACCTCATCTTCCTCAGCTTCGTCCACCTGGCCCTGATCTGGGACGCGCTTCAACTACTGTGAACAGGCCCTAGGTCTTGTTCACCCTGCTGTCTCAGCAGGATGATCCCTGTTGGCCCAAGTCGACGCGGGGCGAAACGGCCCACGCCAAGCGCAACACGCCAAGCGTTCGTCGCCCCGTGCTTGCCTGCCCCGCACTTGATGCGGGGACATGGGGGCCCAGAGCTCCCAAGTTCGTGCGCGAAATGACCTTGGCCTCACCTCGATCCTCACGCGTGAGTTCGCCCGCTCCATCGCGGAGCCAAGGATGGAGGCGGTGCTGCTCGCAAGCGTCGAGGTCTGGGCCTCGTGTCAACCACGGAGCGACGTGGAATGGGGCTAGCGTGACCACGCCCTGGCCCAGAGTTCCGTCTCTGGAGAGAGCCTGCCCCGCACTTGACGCGGGGCTGTCCCGACAGAGGCTGAGGGGCCTCCACGCGACTGCAACTGCGGTGCGACTGAGGTTGATCGCACCGCCCCCCCGCCGCCTCGGGGCGCCTCCGCCACGGGGGGAGGTCTGGCGGGACTACCCGCCGGGCATCTGCTTCTGGAACGAGGCCATGTCGAAGTAGTCCCGCCAACGCGCGATCTTGCCGTCCCGGATCTCGAAGACCCCCATGACCTGCACCGACACCTCGGTGCCGCCCATGTCGAAGCGGTCCACTCGCTCGTTCAGCACCACGTCGCCGTTGGCCGCCGAGTGCAGCACTTCCCAGCCCTTCGACGTCATCTGGGTGACGCCGGCCAGCGCTGCCTTGACCGCATCGATACCCTCAGCCGGAGCCATCGGCATGTTGTGGTAGATAGCGTCGTCGGTGAAGTATGACGCGAGTTGGTCAGCGTCGGGATGCTCGGCGTCGAACTCGGCCATGAAGGCGTTGACAACCGCTTCTGCGTCGGACATGACAGATCCCTTTCTCGTCAGTTTCAGCGCCTGCGCAGTCTAAGTGCTCGATTCAAGCTACATTTGCAGAGTCCGCACGAACGTTCGTGACGCTGGAAGGATAGAGGCATGGCGAAGCAACCGGTGATACCGCACGAGGACTGGATCGAGGCCCGGCGAGATCTCTTGCGCCGAGAGAAGGAACTCACGCGGCTCCGCGACGAGGTCGTCCAGGCTCGGCAGGCGCTGCCCTGGGAACGTGTCGAAACCGACTACGTGTTCGAGGGCCCCAACGGCCTCGAGTCGTTGTCTGACCTGTTCGGCGCTGCCAGCCAGTTGATCGTCTATCACTTCATGTTCGATCCCGACTGGGACGAAGGCTGCATTTCCTGCTCGTTCCTGGCCGACCACTTCGATCCGATCACGATTCACATCGAACAGCGCGACGCCGCGTTCGCCGTCGTGTCGCGAGCGCCACTGGACACGCTGCAGGCCTACCGCGAGCGGATGGGCTGGCAGTTCAAGTGGCTGTCGTCGCACGCCAACACCTTCAATGTCGACTTCGGCGTCTCGTTCCCGTCCGACCGCGAGGGCCTGAGCCCGCTCGACTACAACTACTCCGAACGGAGTCCGTTTGAGGGTGGCGAGGCGCCCGGTCTCTCAGTGTTTTGCCGGGACGAGTCTGGCGAGATCTTCCACACCTACTCGACCTACGCGAGAGGGCTGGAGGACTTCATCGGCGCCTACCGGTTCCTCGACGTGCTGCCCAGGGGTCGAGATGAGTCCGACCTGCCCTGGGGCATGGCCTGGGTACGTCGCCACGACCAGTACGACGCAGGCCTGGTCGAGATCGCCGGGATCGAGTAGCGCCGACGAGCGCCTACGCGCCCGAAGATTCCTTGGCCAGATCTGCCATCAGCTCGATCGCCTCGGGCTGGTTCGTCCGCACCGTCAGGCCGGTGATGTAACTGTCGGCCCAGGCCTGGTAGCGCTCCTTGATCCGCGCCGGCGGACCGAGCAGCGCCTGCTCGTCGAGGAAGTCCTCCGGGACCTCCTCGATCGCCTCCGCCTTGCGGCCCTCCAGGTACAGCTCCTGGATTCGCTCGGCGGCGTCGCCGTAGCCGCGCCGGATCATCGACATCTTGTGGAAGTTGAGCGTCTTGTGGCCCATCCCACCGACGTAGAGCGCCACGTTCGGCTTCATCTTGCGGAAGGCATCGCGCAGGTCGTCGGTGATCTCCACCTCGGCAGACGACTGCACCTCAAAGTCCGGCCACCACTTCGCCGAGCCACTCTTCGCCTCGGAGCGCTTGAAGCCCTCCTCGACCCAGGGCTCGAACACGTCGGCGTTGTAGGGCGTCAGACCCAGCGGCAGCCAGCCGTCGGCGACCTCCGCCGTCATGCGCACGTTCATCTCGGTGCCCGTGCCCAGCCAGATCGGAATGTTCGGGTTCATGTGCAGGATCGACCGCAGCGGCTTGGCCAGACCAGCGCTGCCGGGTCCGACGTAGGGCAGCGCGATCTCCTTGCCGTCGTGGGTAACCGGCTCCTCGCGAGCGAGAATCTTGCGGATGATCGCGACATAGTCGCGGATCCGCGTGTTCGGCTTGCCCCACGGCTCGCCGTACCAACCCTCGACGATCTGCGGCCCAGAGACGCCGATCCCCAGGATCACGCGGTCGCCGCCGGCCAACGCATCGATCGTCGCCGCCGTCATCGCCGCGTTGGCCGCCGTCCGACCGGCGAGCTGGATCACGCCCGTGCCCAACCGAATCTTCTCCGTCACCGCCGCCAGGTAGGCCAGCGGCGAGAACGCGTCCGAGCCATACGCCTCAGCCGTCCAGACCGAGTCGTAGCCCAGCGCCTCCGCCTGGCGCACCAGGTCGACGGGGAGCGTCATGTTCGCTCCCGAGTAGCCCAATGAGAGTCCGAGTTTCATCGTCAATTCCTCCCTGCTGCGTCCTAGCGCAGCGTGATCGCTCCCCCAGGCCCCTCGATCACGGCGACCAGCGCCGGTTCAGGGCCTTCTCGCAGTTCCAACTCTACGCCCAGGGCCGCGTGTGCCTCTCTAACCGCATCCAGGTTGGGATGCTCACCGTGCCACGATGTCAAGCGAGCGCCCTTGACCGCCGTCGAAGACGGATGCCGTGCGTCGCCCCAGTCGATCAGGAATGGCATCAGCCCTCCGAGAAGCGGCGGCCAGATCGTCCGGGTCAGCCGCCAATCGAGACGCGTCCCATCGGCCAGCACGCGGCCCAGCGGCCGGACCTCGCCGATGTCGTAGCCGGCCTCCCTGGCCGCTGCCACGCGCTGGTCGATCTCGGCGCCGGCCTTACAGCACCAGTGCGGTACATGCGCCCCTCGGTCACCGAAGTCGTCCATGCCGAAGGGCAGCGGTCCTTCAGGATTCTGCTGTGCCGGGTCCGGGCCGATGATCTCCAGGTACGCGTCATCTTGCAGCGCGAGCAAGTGGTTGTAGACCCCGCGGCCGGGAAAGTGACCGCCGAGTTCGGGGCGCAAACCGATCGCGGCTTCAATCTCAGCGACCGAGGCCTGGACGTCGGGTGTGGCGAGAACGATGTGGTCCAGCATGGCGGCCTCTCTAGCGATACGTGATCGACCCCGCGGGACCCTGGAACGTGGCGACCAGCGCAGGCTCGCTGGCCTCTCGCAACTCAATCCCGATACCCAGCAGCCGATGCGCGGCCCGCACGGTGTCGAGGTCGGGGTGCTCCCCGTGCCAGGACGCGAGCGTAACGCCCTGGACCGCGGTGGTAGAGGGATGTGGCGCGTCGCCCCAATCGATCAGAAAGGGGATCAACCCGCCGAGGTGAGGCGGCCAGCTTCCGATCGTGAGTCGCCAGTCGAGACGACCGCCGTCCGGCAGGTCGCGTCCCAGAGGGACGACGTTGCCCAGGTCGTAACCGGCGTCCCTGGCGGTTGCGGCAAGCTCGTCGATTCGCTCGTTGCCCTTCCAGCACCAGTGGGCAATGTGCGCGGCCTGTCCGGACTCTCTATCCATTCCGAAGGGCATCGAGCCGCCGCCATCATGGTCGGGGTCGGGCCCAATGATCTCCAGGTAAGCGCCGTCCTCCAGGGCGAGCAGATGGTTGTACGCGCCCATCTCGGTGAAGCGCCCGCCGACCGCGGCTGTAATCCCGGTCGCCGCCGCGATCTCGTCAACCGTTGCCTGCACATCCGGAGTGGCCAGCACGATGTGATCCAGCATGTTGATGCTCCTCAGTCCCCGTGGGTCGCGTCGAAATCGGCCTGTGCGCGGTCGCGCAGATCCGGATCGGTCAACCAGTCCAGCGCCGCGTGCGCCATCGCTTTGGTCGCGGTCAGCGTGAGCTGGTGACCATCGTCCGATGCCGCCGCCGCCGTGAACTGTGGGGTGTGGTTCCCGCTCTCATGCGGGATCAGGTACATCGGGTGGATCGACGGCACCACGTGCGAGACGTTGCCCATATCGGTCGATCCGAAGCTGCCCTGAACTCCGCCGTCAAGGTCCGCCGCCTCCACTCCGAGGTCGCGCCAGCGCCGACCGTACACTTCGGCCAGGGGCCCGTTGTTGGCCATGTTGCTGTAGCGCTCGCCCGCCTGCCAATCGACCGACCACTCGCAGTTCGCGGCTTGAGCGGCGCCGGCGAAGCAGTCCTCGACCCGTTTGATCATCTCGTTCAGCCGCGACTCATACGGAGCGCGGACATAGAACTCGGCCTGCGCGTAATCGGGAATGATGTTCGGCTTCTCGCCCCCGTGGTGAATCTTGCCGTGGATCCGCACCGTCGGATGCGACTGCTGCCGCAAGAGACCGATCGCCTGGTAAGCCAGCACCAGCGCGTCGAGCGCATTACGGCCTTCCCACGGTGCGCCGGCTGCGTGTGCGTTCTTGCCACGGAACTCGACGAAGCACGTATCAATCGCCAGCACAAACGGATAGACGATGTTGCCCGTTCCGGGGTGAATCATCATCGCCGCGCCGACATCCTCGAACGCTCCCTCATCGATCAGCCGGATCTTGCCGCCGCCGCCTTCCTCGGCCGGCGATCCCAGCACGCGCACCGTGCCCTCAACCCCTTCGCGCTCCAGCGCTTCGGCAACTCCCAGACCTGCGGCCGCGCCCGAGATCGCGATCAGATTGTGCCCGCAGGCGTGGCCAATGCCGGGTAGCGCGTCGTATTCGCAGAGCAGGGCGATCGTCGGCCCGCCTGTCCCGCGAGTCGCCTCAAACGCCGTGTCCATGCCGTATGCGGAAGGAGTCACGTCGAAGCCCGCATCGGCCAACCATGAGGTCAGCGATGCATGCGCGTGAACTTCCTCGTAGTTCTCCTCCGGATGCGAGTGGATATCAAGGCTCAACGCCCGCAGCGACTCTGACGAGGCATCGATCGTCTGTGAAGCGATCTCCCAAAGTGACATGTCAGGCTCCTTGTGGTCGCCCGAGGGCGGATGCGACTTCGGCGTCCCCTACTGGCTACCCGTGTTGGCTACTCCGTGAACCAGCCGCCGTCGGGATGGATGATCTCGCCGGTCACGTACGACGCCTCGTCGGACGCCAGGAAGCAGGCCACCTTGGCGATCTCCTCCGGCTGACCGAAGCGCCGCATCGGCGTCATGCTCAGGACCCACTGATTCAGTTCCTCGTTGCCCGAGATCGCCGCTGTCATCGGCGTCTCGATGAATCCCGGTCCGATCGCGTTGACGCGAATCCCGTCCTGCACCAGTTCCTGCGCCAGCACCTTGGTCAGCATCCAGACTCCGGCCTTGGAGACGCAGTAGTTGGCCGCTCCGGGTTGCGGGAACTTGGCCATGATCGAGGCGATGTTGATGATCGAGCCGCCATGACCGAGTTCGATCATCTTCCGAGCACAGGAGCGGTCGGTCATCATCACACCGGTCAGATTGACCGCCATCACCTTCTCCCAGTGCTCGACGTTCTGGTTGGTGATGAACGACGCTGTCCGATCGTCGCCGAGGTCCGTTGTCTCGCCCGAGACATACTCGGCGCTCGCGATACCGGCCGCCGCGACGACCACATCCAAACGTCCGAACTCGTCGACGCATGCCTGCGCCGCTGCGTCGTTGGCCGCTTCGGTCGAGGTGTCGCATTCGACCACGACCGCCCGCCGGCCTAGCGCTTCGACCGCCGCCACCGTGTCGGCTGAGCGATGCGGCAACAGGTCCGCCAGCAAGACGTCCGCGCCTTCCTGCGCGAAGCGAATGGCGCACGCCGCGCCGATGCCGCTGGCCCCGCCCGTGATCAACGCCGCCTGACCCTCAAGTGCACCAGCCATCGCGCCCGCCTTTCATTCCTGCATGATCGCTCATCCGCGATCAGTTGTCTTCGTTCTGCCGACGGCAGGATAAGCGCTCACGCGGTCAAGGATGAGAGTTGAGACCATTTGAAGCGAAGAGGCAGTTCCGGTCGGCGTCAACGGCCTATGTCAGGATTGAGGGTTCTCTGTACGATACGAATGGAGGATGTGACTCGACGTAACGAGGGGACTCCATCATGCGAAGTCTGCTGTTGATCTTGCTTGGAGTAGCCATCGGTGTGGCGGCCCTGGGTGCTGTCTGGGCGAATGTTGCCAACACGCCGAACGACCCCGACGGCGCGGTGGACGTGCGCATCGTGCTGGAACGACTCGAGGATGGCCGCGTCGAAGCCGGATTGCAACAGCGAGAGGTATCGGGCGAGTGGGGCGAGGTTCTGAGGCCGAGGCATCGGTTCCTCAGTCGCGAGGCCCCGGCACTGACGCCGCTGCACAGCTCGGTCGTCGTGGTCGACACGGACAGCCGCTACGAGACGGTGGCCGACAACTACGCGGAGTACCTGTACCAGTCGGGTCAGGGATCGGCAGCCAGGTTCCACGAGCGTTTCGGACGCGCCGAAGATCTGCCCAAGATGCTCTGCATCAACGACCTCAACGATCCAGGCTTCGACAGTTACTGCGACGGAATCGAGGCCGGTTACAACGGGCCGGTCGAACGAATCGAAGTGACCGATTACGAGGCCTTCCGCCTGGAGCTGGAGACGCGGCTCCTTGAGGATCGGGAGATTGGCGCGCTCTTCGCAACCAGCGTTCCCACCGCAGCAATCGTCGATGACACGCGGGAAGCGACCGGCCGCTTTGTTCGCTGGAGCTACTGGATCGAACTCATTGACCCGCTTCTGCCCTCCCCGGACAACCTCTACTGCGTGATCAGCCACGGGAGCGACGAGGATCTCTTCTGGGGTCTGTCCGCTGAGACGTCCGTGGCCGCGGCCGGCATGCTCGGAATCGATGTGCGCACCGAGGTGTATCACAGGGGCGAGGAGCAGGCCGAGGCGATTCGCCGCTGCGCCGAGGACGGGGCGGTGGCCATCGCGACGACACTTTCAGAGCCCGATGTGATGAAGCCGGCCGTTCGCGAGGCGATTGAGGCCGGTATCCCGGTCATCTCCTTCAACTCCGGCGCCGAGCAAGCCGCCGAGGTCGGAACTGCGTTGCACATCTCCCTCGACGATTACGAGGCCGGCAGAGTCGCGGGCGAGGAGTTCAATGATCGCGGGGTCGAGGGCCATGTCCTCTGCGTGATCCACGAGGCCGAGAACCAGGGACTCCACGATCGTTGCGACGGACTAGAGGAGTCCTTCGTCGGGACCGTCGAGCGCTGGAGCATGACCGACCGCGCCACGACGGTCGAGGAACTCTCGGCTCGATTACGCGAGGGCGATGTCAACGCCGTCCTTGGACTGTCGTCGTCGATTGGCACCCAGGTCCGCAGCGCCATCTTCCTCACCCGCCGCGATGTCCAGGCGGCCACCTTCGGCTTCAGCCGCACGATCGCTGAGTACGTCGCCGACGGCCGGCTGATGTTCGCAATCTTCGATCATCCCGAGATCCAGTCCTATCTTGCCGCGGTCGGGACGCTCCTGGCGGAACGCCTGCGCATCGATCCCGCCGCCTATTTCAACAGTTCGCAAATGTTGATTGTGCCAACCATCGTCAACCCCGAGGAGATGCAGCGGCTACTGGACTCACTGACCGATTGGCAAGACTAGCCGTTCGCTGAGGTCCCGTGCCGCTGCAAGGCGGACCGGGGCTGTTCGGCGCATCATCGACAGGATCCTCGCGGACCGACCACGCGAACAAGGAAGGGACCCACGTGCTGCGTACATTGTTCATTCTCTCGATTGGCGTGCTGATCGGCGCTGCCGCGCTTGGGGGCGTTTGGGCCCTCGGGCAAGGAGGCGAAGACGACCAGCTAGAAGTTCGCGTAGCCGTTGAGCGGCTCGAGGATGGTCGCGTTGAGATCGGTCTGCAGCGGCGCGGCGAGGATGGTGAGTGGGGCGAGACGCAGAGACCGCAGCATCGCTTCCTCGCTCCCGACGCCGACCCCGGCCAGGTGAGGTACAGCTCGTCAGTTGCGTTTGACCTGGTCACTCGCGCGGAGCGGATCACGGCCGAATACCACTCAGAACTGACCGAGGCCGGCCGGCTGTTCGGCGCCTACTTCGTGCGGCGATTCCACGCGGAGGAGGACCCCGAAACACTTGTGCCCGTCCTCTGCCTGGTCGACCCCAACCAAGCTGCCCTGCGCGCCCTATGCGACGGGATAGGTGAGACGTTCCCCACCGGTGTTGACGTGATCGAGTCGGACGACTACACCGCCGTCGCCGACGAGGTGGAGCGCCGTCTCCGGTCAGGCGAGGTCTCTCAGATCATTGGGACATCGAACCAACTGGTTGAGACGGCCGTCTTCGCCCGCGACCACATCCTGCTCAACAATCCCGACCTCGGTTGGACCTGGGTCCACTACTGGTTCGAGATGATCGATCCGCAGCTGCCTGCCAGGGACGACCTGTTCTGCATGATTAGCCACGGCGGCAAGGACCTCTTCTGGGGTCTCGCTTCCGACACGGCAGTCACGGCCGCTGCGGCGCTCGGGATCAACATGCGCGCCGCGTCGTTCGCCGATGTCGCGGATCAGGCCGAAGCGATTCGCCAGTGTGTCGAAGACGGCGCCGTCTCCATCGCCACCACGCTGGTTTCGCCCAACGAACTCGCCCCGGCGATCGACGAAGCCAAGGCGGCGGGAATTCCCGTGATGTCCTTCAACTCAGGAGCGCATGCCGCCGCTGAAGTCGGCAGCAGCTTCCACATCGGCCTCAACGACCGCCGCGCCGGAGAGATCGCCGGCGCACAGTTCAACAAGGAAGGCACCGAGGGCACGATCCTCTGCGTCGTCCACGAGGCGAACAATGTCGGCCTGCACCAGCGCTGCGAGGGCCTCGCGGCGACCTATGCCAATGGCGAAGTCGAGATGTGGAGCTATGAAGGCCTGAATGCCGAACAAGCCGTGCTCGAACGCGCCTCTCTGGGTGACATCGCCGCGGTGATGGCGCTCTCGGACTCGGTCGGCCTCGACATTCTCTTCGCTCAGTGGCCCGATCCGGAGATCCCGCTGGCTACGTTCGGTTTCAACCTCGGCTTCGCCAAGTGGGTCGAAGAGGGGAAGATCATGTTCGCCATCTACGACCACCCATTGGTGCAGACCTACCTGGGGGTGATGGGCGCATTGCTGATCGACCGTATGAAACTCGACCCGGTCACGCTCTTCAACGGCATGGCCATGCTGATCGAACCTCAGGTTGCCGACGCCGAGCAGATGCGCCGGGTGACCAACGCTCTCATCCCGCCGGAGATTCAGGATCGGTATCTGAACGACGACGGCGACGGGAGCAACGAGTCCTCCGAGAACGGCGGAGATGGCGACGATTCGGAGGATGGGAGCAATTGAACCAAATGCACCGCGACCCGCCCCTGACGCTCTGACGTCAGCGGGCGGGTCGGACGCTCCGTCTGCTCCGATATGCGGTTTTCATTCGAGCTTACGAAACGACTTGCGGATAATGCGCCCAAGGGCGTAGCGTCCTACTCGACGGGGAAGTACCTGGGGTTACTGAATGACCAGCCCGAGCGGCTCGAATTCCCCTTGTTCCCACTGTGTGCACTTTGGTATTGCATATCCTGCGCCGCACAGGTCTATTGTGCGCACGGGAGCCGTTCCTGGTGCTCGCCCTCGGAGATACCTTCCCGACTGATCAGGCCGGCGCACCGCATTCCCGCGCCGTCCGCGGAGGCCGTTGAGAAATGACCACCACTTCAACGCAGGCGAACGGATCGGGCAACACCAGCGCGCCGATCCAGGAACGCGACCGCGTCACCGTCCGCTTCGCGGGAGACTCGGGCGACGGTATGCAGTTAGCGGGTAACCGCTTTGCCGACGCGACCGCCGTCTTCGGCAACGATTTCTCCACGCTGCCCGACTTCCCGGCCGAGATCCGCGCGCCGGCAGGTTCTCTGGCCGGTGTCTCCAGCTTCCAGATCTCGTTCTCGAAGCACCAGATCTTTACTCCAGGCGACGAGCCGGACACGCTCGTCGCGATGAACCCTGCCGCCCTGAAATCCCATCTGTCGGCGCTGACCAAGGGCGGGCTGCTGGTCGTCAACGAGGACGCGTTCACCTCGGGCAACCTGAAGAAGGCCAACTACCCCAGCAACCCGCTGAGTGATGGTTCGCTCGACGGCTACCGCATCATCAAGGCACCGATCACCACGGCAGCCGTCGCCGCTGTGGATGACCTAGGACTCTCCAACCAGAACGCGGAGCGAACCAAGAACTTCTTCGCACTGGGCCTGGTGTACTGGCTCTACGACCGCGACCTCCAGCCCACGC
The DNA here is from genome assembly GCA_022822855.1 of Dehalococcoidia bacterium. Taxonomy (GTDB): domain Bacteria; phylum Chloroflexota; class Dehalococcoidia; order Bin125; family Bin125; genus Bin125. The sequence continues at coordinate 128,192 of JAJDYG010000011.1, read as the reverse complement.
TCGACTGGATCGAGGACCGCTTTGGGCGCTTGCCCAACATCGCCGAGGCTAACCGCCGCGCGCTCTACGCCGGCCACGCCTATGGCGAGACCACCGAGATCGCCGATGCCCACGTTCGCGTCCCGCCGGCCGTCCTCAAGCCGGGCGAGTACCGCACGATCACCGGCAATCAGGCGCTCGTGCTCGGCCTGATCACCGCCGCGCACCTGACCGACCTGGAACTGTTCTACGGCTCTTATCCAATCACCCCGGCCTCCGATGTGCTGGTCGAGCTTGCGGCTCTGCGCGAGTACGGCGTTCGCACCTTCCAGGCCGAGGACGAGATCTCCGCTGTCGGCACCGCGATTGGCGCTTCTTACGGCGGCGCCCTCGGGGTCACCGGTACCTCGGGTCCCGGCATTGCGCTCAAGAGCGAGGCGATCAACCTGGCAGTGATGACTGAGCTGCCGCTGATCGTCCTCGACGTGCAGCGCTCCGGTCCCTCGACCGGTATGCCGACCAAGACCGAACAGACCGATTTGCTCCAGGTCATGTTCGGCCGCAACGGCGAGTCCCCACTCTGCGTGCTCGCCGCCAAGTCGCCTGGCGACTGCTTCTACATGGTGCTCGAGGCTGTCCGCCTCGCGTATCAGTTCGTGACCCCGGTCGTCCTGCTCTCCGACACCTACCTCGCCAATACTGCCGAGCCCTGGCCGGTCCCGGACCTCAATCAGCTTGATCCGATCGACGTTCCCTATCGGCGTCTCGAGCAGACTGCGCCCGAGGACTTCCAACCGTACGTGCGCGACCCGGACACCCTGGCCCGCATGTTTGTCCCGCCCGGACACGCCGGACTCCAGCACCGCATCGGCGGCCTGGAGAAGTCCGACATCAGCGGCGATGTCGCCTATTCGCCGGAGAATCACCAGCGCATGACCAACCTGCGCGCCGAGAAGATCCAGCGAATCGCGAACTTCATCCCTGAGGTCGAGATCGACGGTCCCGAATCGGGCGACCTGCTGGTCTTGAGTTGGGGTTCGACTTACGGCGCCGTCTTCACCGCCGTCAATGACGCGCGCGAGGCCGGCCATGAGGTCGCCCACGCGCATTTGCAGTACCTCAACCCCTTCCCGCGCAACCTCGGCGACGTGGTCTCGCGCTACAAGAAGGTCCTGATCCCCGAAGCCAACACCGGACAGTTGCGCATGCTGATTCGCGCCAACTTCCTCGTCGACGCCAAGGGATATAACGAGGTCACCGGTCAACCGCTCTCGGCCAGGCAACTGACCGACGCGATCATCCAACTCAGCAACGACTGACTTCCTGGATCACGTAGGATCGAACACACAGAGCCACAGGAGGCACGAGATGGTACTCCAGACGCCGCCGCTCGAACCCGTCGAGTCCATCATTCCGCTCGCGGAAGAGGATTTGAATCGCAAGGACTATGCCTCCGACGTGGACACTCGCTGGTGTCCCGGCTGCGGCGACTACTCAATCCTCGCCCAGATGCAGCGCGGACTCTCGAACCTCAACGTCGCGCCCGAGAAGATGGTCTTCGTCTCGGGCATCGGCTGCTCCTCCCGTTTCCCGTACTACATGAACACCTATGGGATGCACTCGATTCACGGCCGCGCGCCGACGATCGCATCCGGTCTCAAGCTCTCCCGTCCTGACCTGATGGTTTTCGTGATCACCGGTGACGGCGACGCCCTCTCCATCGGCGGCAACCACCTGCTGCATGTGCTGCGCCGCAATGTGGACGTCAAGATTTTCCTCTTCAACAACCGCATCTACGGTCTGACCAAAGGTCAGTACTCGCCGACCTCCGAGCTGGGCAAGGTGACGAAGTCGTCGCCCGTCGGCACGACCGAGCGCCCGCTCAACCCGCTGTCGGTGGCGCTCGCATCGGAGGCGACCTTCGTCGCGCGCAGCTTCGACACCGATCCGCAGCACTTGACTGCGACGATCGAGCGCGCGGCCCGGCATCACGGCGCCGCCTTCGTCGAGATCCTGCAGAACTGCAACATCTTCAACGACCGCGCCTTCGCCGATTACACCGACCGCAACGTCCGCGACGAGCGATTGCTGTACCTCGAGCACGGACAGCCGATGCTTTTCGGCGAGAATAAGAACAAGGGTCTCGCCGTCTCAGCGACCGGACTGCGAGTCGTGGACGCCGACGGCCCCGATGCCGGCTTGATCCTGACCCACGATGCGACACGCCCGGCGCCGGATGTGCACCAGCTCCTGGCCCGCTGCGCCTACCCCGAGATGCCTGTCCCCATGGGAGTCATCCGGCAGGTCACGACTCCGACCTACGGGGATTACCTCGACAGCCAGATCGAGGTGCAGAAGTTCAAGAACCGCCACGACGTCACCCAACTCCTCCGAGGCCGCTCCACCTGGCAGGTGGAGTAGCCCCGAGCAGGTTGGTCGAGGCCAGCGGGCGTGCCTGTCAGCGCGCTCGGTTGCCGCCTCCGTCGATGGTGTGCATCGATCCGTTGATGTAGCGGGAATCGTCTGAGCAGAGCCAGGTGACGAGGGCTGCAACTTCTTCGGGCTCGCCGTAGCGGCCGAGCGGGTTGGCGGCGGCGAACGCGTCGTGGACGGCCTCGGGGTTGTCAGGGTCGAACTGGCGCTCGAGGCTGCGCATCATTCGCGTCTCGATTGGACCGGGGCAGACGGCGTTGACGCGAACGTCGGGAGCGAGCTCCTGGGCGGCCGACTTGGTCATGCCGACGACGGCGTGCTTGGAGGCTCCGTAGGCGATGATTCCGGGGGTCGGCGAAAGGCCGGCGATTGAGGCGGTGTTGACGATGGCTCCGCCGCCTGATTGTTGCATTGCCGGCGCGACGTGCTTCATTCCGAGCCAGACTCCCTTGAGGTTGACCGCGATCACTCGGTCGAAGTCTGCCTCGTCGAGCTCGGTCAGGGCTGAGCGCACGCCTTCGATGCCGGCGTTGTTGAAGAACGCGTCGACTCGGCCGTAGGCGGACAAGGCCGCGGAGACGTAGCGTGCGACGTCGGCTTCCTGGGTGACATCGGCCTCGACGGTGATGCATTCGCCACCGGCGTTGGAGATGGCGGCGACGGTCTCGTCGAGGTCGGAGCCCGCCAGGTCGACGGCGACGACTTTTGCGCCGTCCTCGGCGAAACGGGCGCAGGCTGCGCGTCCGATGCCGCCGGCTGCGCCGGTCACGATTGCCACCATGCCTTCGAATCGGTCGCTCATTGTCGGCTGCCTCTCAGATGTGCTTTGACTCAGGTTCCAGCGGAGGATAGACGCTTGGATCTAGAAGACCGGATTCCACCAGCGGGGGGCGGCCCATTCGAGGGCGAGGAAGACGCAGAGGACGCCGAGGCCGAGGACGAGGAGTTCGGGGAGGGGGCGGAGGATTTTGACCTTTGTGGCGGTGTTGATGAAGCCGGTCCAGTTGGGGAAGCTCCAGAGGATGAGGGCGGCCAGGGCTCCGACGAACATGCCGCCGAGGTGTCCTCCGATGCTGATCCTGGGGACGAGCAGGGAGAAGACGATGTTGATGATCAGGAACATGAGGATGCCGGAGTCCTGCCAGCGGCGGCCGGAGGCGCGCTCGGCGATGACGACGGCTCCGGCCAGTCCGAAGACTGCGCCTGATGCGCCGGCGGTGAAGGCGTTGGGCTCGACGAGCAGGGCGCCCAGCGCTCCGCCGGTGAGGGAGACGGCGTAGAGGAGCAGCATCCGCCAGCTGCCGATGGCGGGTTCCAGCATCCGGCCGAGGAAGACGAGGATGAGGATGTTCATGGCCATGTGGATGAGGCCGTAGTGGAGGAAGGCGGAGGTGACGAGGCGCCACCACTCGCCGTCGTCGACGTATGCGCCGTGGAGGGCGAAGTCGGCGTGGATTTCGGTGACGCCGCCGCCCCAGAGGGAGAGGGAGCCGGTGTAGAGGGCGACGAAGATCCAGACGAGGGCGTTTGCTGCAGCTAACCCCTGGGATACGCGGATCGGAGACGAGGTCTTCCATTCGCGGGTCCGCTTGCGGGCTTCCTGGACGCACTCGGGACACTGGAAGCCGACCGGAGCGGCGATCATGCAGTCGGTGCAGATGGGGCGCGAGCAGCGCTGGCAGAGGACGCCGGCCCAGGTGTCGGTGTGGCGATAGCAGGTGGCGTCGCGCGAGCTCATTGGCTCAGTGTATGAGGCGGTGGTAGGTGGTTAGGGCGGAATTTTTCTCCGAGGGGGCTGCGAGGAAAAAACGGGCGATCCCCAGTGTTTGACGGGAGATCGCGAGGATTGGGGCGGTTGGAAGTGGTCAGGTTTGGTTGGTTTTGGTAAGTCGGTGGTCATTGTGGGCTGCCTTTCGGAATCTAGAGAACTTGTGTTCCCTATTGTATCTGAAGGCGTGGTCGCATGGGGGATGGAGGGCGACGTTGACAGGGTGTATTTGCGGGTTGGGGAGTCCCCCCCTTCAGCCTTCGGCAGCTTCCCCCCAAGGGGGGAAGCGGGGAGCGGAGGGTAGCTTCCACCGGAGGGCGAAGCGGGGAACCGGTGGTAGCTTCCACCGGAGGGGAGAAGCGGGGAGCGGAGCGGGTCCCCGAACAAGTCGGGGACTGGGATCAGAGGGATGAGGGACGTGAAATCCGGCTTACGCGCAGGTCTCCCAAAGGGGGAGGCGGGGAATGGAGCGGGTCCCCGAACAAGTCGGGGACTGGGAACAGAGGGATGAGGGACATGAACTCGGGCTTACGCGCAGGTCTCCCAAGGGTGGAAGCGGGGAACGGAGGGCGGGTTGCGTAGGATGCGGATATGTCAGACCCGGAGACGTGCGCTCAGTACGCGACGCTGATTCTTGACCGGCACTCTCAGCCGGGCGTGAAGGAGGCGGAGATTGGCGTTGCCGTCCGCGACTTCCTGATTCAGACGGGGCTGGTCAGCGCGGGCGAGGAGGGCATGGAGCAACCGCCTGCGCCGGGCGCGTCGGGCCGGGTCGACCTGCGGACTCGCGACGTCATCATCGAGTTCAAGGTGCGGATCGGGAACCAGATTTCGCCACAGTCCGAGTTCGTCGCACAACTCGATGACTACCTGGCGGCGGCGAAAGAGAGCGGCGAGCCTCAACGCTTCGGCATCCTGACGGACGGGAAGTACTGGATTTTGCGCTGGCCGGGCATGGGACCGGTGAGCACGCAGGCGCCGAATGCGTTCACCCTCGGTAGCGCGGAACACGGGTTGCTGCTGTACGAGTGGCTGCGGGACCAGTCGCAGGCGCTGGAAGCTCGGGGCGTTCCGCCGACGGATGAGGAAGTCCGCTCTCGGCTGGGCGAGGGTCCGCGATTCGAGCAGCACATCGCCTCGCTGAGCGAGCTGTACGAGGCCAACCGCGACGACCCGACGATTGCGCTGAAGCGCGACCTGTGGCGCAGCCTGCTGGCGGCAGCGCTGGGACAGGTGGTGGAGGAAGAGCCCGACCTCGACCGGCTGTTTGTGCGGCATACGTATCTCTCGGTGGTGGTGGGACTGGCGGTGCAGGCGGCGTTTGGGATTGAGATCGAAGGGGCGGCGAACAGCGATCCGGTGGCGCTGCTGGGCGGGCAACTGTTCGTCGACCAGACGGGCGTGAGCGGGGTGGTCGAATCGGACTTCTTTACCTGGCCGGCGGAAGAGGGGCCTGCAGAGGTTGGCGGGGACGAGTGGATCCGCGACCTGGCCAAGCGGATTGGCTGGTTCAACTGGAACGAGGCGGAGTCGGACATCGCGCGGATTCTGTACGAGTCGGTGATTCCGGCGGACGACCGGCGGCGGTTGGGCGAGTACTACACGCCCGACTGGCTGGCGCGGGAGATTGTCGACGCGGTGGTGACGGACCCGCTCAAACAGCGGGTGCTGGACCCGGCCTGCGGCTCCGGGTCGTTCATCTTCGCGGCGGTGCGCAAGTACCTGACAGCGGCGAAGGCCGAGGGGCGGAGCTCGGCGCAGGCGGTGGACGGACTGCTGGATCACGTCATCGGGATCGACGTGCATCCGGTCGCGGTGCACCTGGCCCGGGCGACCTGGACGCTGGCGGCCCGCGACGCGCTGAATCAAGCACGGGGAGCGAGTATCGACGTGACGGTGCCGGTCTACCTTGGCGATTCGCTGCAGTTGCGCACTGAATCATTCGGCTTGTTTGCAAACAGTAGTGTGACGCTGCGCGTAGAGCATGATGCCGATGGCACGAGTCGCGAAGACTTCGCGCTTGAGTTTCCGCGGCACTTGGTTGAGAATCCATCGCGCTTTGATCGTCTGATGGTGCGGATTGCCGCCGAGATCGAAGAGGGCGGCGATCCACTTTGGGTGCTTGATGAGATGGAGATCGAAGATCCGAGCGACCGTCAGATGCTCTCCAGAACGATCGGGATTCTGAGGCAGCTTCACGACCAGGGACGCGATCACATCTGGGCTTACTACGCTCGTAACCTGGTTCGACCGATCTGGTTGCGAGCTACGGAGGTTGACGTTGTCGTAGGTAACCCACCCTGGATCGCCTTCCGCAGTACAGATGCAGTACTGCGCAGTGAACTAGAGCGACAGAGCCGGGGGCAGTACGACATATGGGCAGGTCGGCAATACGCCACGACTCAGGACATATCAGGCTTGTTCTTTGCGCGATGCGTCGACCTCTACCTGAAGTCGGGCGGTCACGTTGGAATGGTGCTGCCGCACAGTGCGCTGCGAGCAGGACAGTTCGCCAAGTGGCGGCGTGGGGCGTGGGGCGTCACATCTGTAGATCTTGCGTATCGGCCAGCGTGGGATCTGGAGCAGATTGAGCCGAACTCGTTCTTCCCGGTACCGGCCTCAGTCGTGTTCGCACGAAAGACCGCAGGGGCAGTAACGCCCCTGGCCAGCTCCGTAGAGCGCTGGCGTGGACCTCTGGAGGGGCCAATCCGCCGCGAGCTTGCCGCACTGTCGGGCGCTAGCGATGGATTTGCTTCTCCCTACGGCGAGGTCGCGCGACAGGGGGCGATCATCATTCCGCGCTGCCTGTTTTTCGTCAACGAAGAAGCGGCAGCCGTCTCGGTTCAGGTCGATGATGTCGTTACTACATCGCCGCGGCGCAGCGCGCAGGAGAAATCGCCGTGGCGAGAGCTAGTAGTCGCCACGTTAGCGAACCAGCCGGTGGAGCGAGAACACGTCTGGGACGTTCATCTCGGAGAAACGCTGGCGCCGTACTTGTTGCTGACCCCGCTCAGGGCGGTACTGCCGGTGTCCATCGCAACGGGCCGCTTGACCAAGGTTGAAGACGGCCTGCATGGAGTTGAACCAACGACGCTTGGGCGGCGGATGCGGAGGCGTTGGCGCGAGATGAACAGACTGTGGGATGCACACAAGAATCCGAACACCAAGCTGGATCTCCTGTCGCAGCTTGACTATGGAAGCAAGTTGAGCGCTCAACTCAGTTCGGCTCCGGAGTCGTTGTATCGCGTTGTTTACTCGGCTGCCGGACGGCCGACCGCCGCGATCCTGACCGGCGAGGAGGTCGTAGACGTTCGTCTTGTGTGGGTACCTGCGCACAGCCTGCTGGAGGCGTCGTATCTAACAGCGATCATCAACAGCGAGGTCCTGAAGCAGCGAGTCGAACCGTTGATGTCTAAAGGTCAGTTCGGAGCGCGGGACTTGGTCAAGCACCTCTGGCGGCTCCCCATTCCCGAGTACGACGACTCCGACCCGCTCCACGTCGAGCTGGCCAAGGTCGGCGAGGCGGCAGCGATCGGCGCGAAGGCGCTCTGGGACGAGGTTCGGGTTGAGCGGGAGGGGAGGGGTCAGTCGACGTCGGTGACGGTGGCTCGGCGTGAGATACGGCAGTGGCTGTCGGAGTCGGCGGAGGGTCGGCGGGTGGAGGAGTTGGTGGGTCGGTTGTTGGGTGGCTAGCGTCCTTACATGAGCAATCAATGACGTGAACCATGCTGGGTTGCAAGGCCGCAGGGAGCGGCAAGAGAAAGGCGGACACGCGAAATGGCTGAAAAATCGACTTACGAAAAGGTCGACGCCGTCCTTGAGATGCTTGAGTCCACGGGCCGGTACCTCCGCGACGAAATTCAGAGGGAGGAATGGGATCGGAGGGTCTGGACGCTCAGGCATTCACTGATCGAGAACACCGGCCGTGAGGGAAGCATGGCAGGTAACACCGGTCAACAGGGGACCGGCTATGTCGGCAAACACATGATTCCGGTCTACTTCGCCCACGGCGCTCTCCTAGCGTGGGGTGCCTGTGTTGCACTAGCGGCGTGGGGTGTCTGGAGCCTGGCGAGCGGACGAATCTCCGGAGACGACACGGAGATTCGCGCTGCGATACTAACTGCCGTCGTGGCTGGTGGATTCCTGTTAGCCAGACGCAGCATTGAGGCGATTCGAGGTCTCGCAACTGAGATTGTCGTGAGTGTGATCATTAGGCCAATCATGGACAGGCTGCCCGGAATTGGGTTCTCTGCGTGGGTACAGATGACAAACTCCCTGGGTGTGTCTCCACTCTCGTTCGATACAAGCAAATCAGGTGAAGAAGAGCAGTTGAAGCGGCTAGCGGACACCATCGACAAGATAGAGCGTCAGTCCCACAGCCAACAGATGAATCACAACCTCCTCTACGACGATCCGTCCTACTGGACAAAGGTTAGCCACAATGGTGAGGAGTTCTGGGTGCATGTTCCCGGAACTCCGGCCGGTGTCCACATCCCATACGTGCGGTACTTCCCGGCGGGTCGTAGCACTGGCTCCTCGTGGCGGTGCTCTTGTGGATTCATGGGGGAGTATCCTTCCAGTTTTGAAGATCTACGCGAGCACCTAGAGGAGCATGGCAAACAATATGCCATCAACCTAGAGCAAGGGCTGAACTGGCAACGAAGTGATGATTGACGACACAGGAGACATCAATGTCAGCCGAGCGCTTCACGATCAGAGGTCGCGGTAGGTGCGCTCGTTGCGGCGGAAGACTTCGGTGACTGTGACTCGCCTTCGCTCGTCGTCGATGATGTAGAAGACGCGCCAGTTGCCGACTCGTAGCCGATAGAGACGGCCTCTGATCTTCTTGATGTCGCCTAGCCGCGGATCGCTGGCGAGTCCTCTGATGGCGTCGGTGATTCGGTCGTGGTCGGGATTCCGCACGCGTCGCAGTTGACGCGAGGCACGATTGCGGAGAGTGACGACGTAAGCGGCTGCTGGATCCGGCATTAGCCGTCGGCGTCCTGCTCGGCCCGCTCCTTCAGATAGTCCTCGAATGAGATCACGTCATCGCCTCCGTGTTCGTCGTACCAGGCCAGGCTTTCCTCGGCGATGCGCAGATCTTCCGCCTCTTCTTCCGGGGTCAGTTCGCCCCAGTACTCGAAGAATCCCTGCTGGACCAGGCTGACGACCGCCTCTGCGATGGTGATCGCCATCTTCGCGTTGTCAAGCGAGATAGGGACGAGGTCGTCCTTGTACGGACGAGCGCGCCATAGGGCGTCCAGCAAGTTGATCATCGATTCGAGCGCCGAATCGGCTCGGAATGGAGTATCCCACGGTTCGCGCCGAGATCGGAAGGTCATGACCAGGTCGGCCACGTTGTAGTGGAGGTCGTCGGCAGCCATGACCGGAACGAAGGCGCATTCGATCGCCCTGATGGCGCAGTCGTAGGCGTCGGGGGCGGCGGATTCGTCGTCGGACGAGGCAAGGTCGCGGGCGGTCTGGAGCAGGTCGGCGGCGGTGGCCTGGACGGGTTGCTCGATGGTCATGGCGGTCGTCCCTTCGTCGGGTAGCCGCACAAGGTATCACGTGGACGCGGCTTCGGTCAGGGTGACCGTGGGTGGGTTGTAGGAGAGGGCGAGGTCGAAGCGCTCCAGGATGTCTCGGCCGAGGAGGGAGGGGATCAGCCAGTTGCAGTGACGACCGGGGGTCGGCGGGGCCGGTTGCGCGATCACGACGGGAATGGCGAGCCGGATGTCGCTGTCATCGTCAGCGCGGAATGCGAGATCGGCATGGGTCCTGATTCCGTGCGCCGGAGTGTCGCCGATGCCGTGCATTTCGATGGTGGCCGGTCCTGGGGAGAAGTCCATGTCCAGGTATGCATCGCCAAACAGTCGGTGGGCGTCCTTGGGGTTCAAAGTCGAGTAGTCGGCGCCGGTGTCGATCAGGAAGGCGACCTGGTTGTTTGGAAGACGCTCGCCAACGAAGACATTGAAGTAGGGAGCCGGCAGCGCGCCAGCTCCGGTTGCGTGGCCTTCCCAGCGAAAGTAGCCGTGGATGGATGCCATCAAAGGATGAAGGCCACGCCCGGCGGCCGTGCGACCCAGTCTGTGGAGGCGGCATTGGAGAGAGGCGGGAGTTCGCGACGGCGTTGCTCCAGCACGCGGAGGTCGTCGAACGCCTCGACCGTTCCGCCGCTGTGGATCAGCACCCATTGCTCCGGATAGAGCTCGTAGAACTCCTGCTCGTGCTCGACCAGGTACCTGGTGTTGCGTTCGCCTTCTTCCCAGACGGCGCGCAACTCCTCGGTGTCTGGCTCCGGATCGCCGGGACGACGAGTCAGGCGGGGGACGAATTGAGCCATTCGGGTTCTCTCTTGTTCTGATTCGAGTCTATCGGAAGGCAGCAGCGTCTACACTGGGTCGAGACCTCTGCGCAGACCTCCGATGAAGGAGTTTCCGATGAAGTTTCACTGGTTCAACCTGATGCCCTGGCCTCATCTTCCGGATGATTTCCGGGAGACGAATCGGTCGGTCTGGGTCGATGTGGACTCTCGGCTGTATGACCCGGTGGAGGGTCACCGGGTGTATAACGAGTACCTGGATCAGCTTGAGTTTGCGGCCGGGCTGGGCTTTGACGGGATCGGCGTGAACGAGCATCACCAGAACGCGTACGGGATGATGCCGTCGCCGCAGATCATGGCGGCCTCGCTGACGCGGCGGACCAAGGACGTGACGCTGCTGCTGCTGGGTCAGTCGATCGCGCTGTACAACCCGCCGACGCGCGTGGCGGAGGAGATGGCGATGCTCGACGTGATGTCCGGCGGGCGGCTGGTCGCCGGCTTCCCGGTCGGGACGTCGATGGACGACAACTTCTGCTTCGGCTCGAATCCGGCCACGCTGCGCGACAAGTACCAGGAGAACCACGATCTGATCCTGCGCGCCTGGCAGGACCCGGACGTGTTCTCGTGGAACGGCGAGTACAACAAGATCCGCTACGTCAACCTCTGGCCGCGTCCGATCCAGAAGCCGCATCCGCCGATCTGGATTCCCGGCGGCGGCTCGGTCGAGACCTGGGACTTCTGCGGCAAGATGGGCTACAACTACAGCTACCTCTCGTTCAACGGCTACGTCCGCGGCGAGGCGCTGATGCAGGGCTTCTGGAATCGGCTGGGCGAGATGGGCGTCGAGTTCAACCCGTTCCAGGGCGCGTTCGCGCAGCAGGTCGTGGTCGCCGAGACCGACGACCAGGCTGAGCAGATGTACACCGAGCATCTGCAGTACTTCTTCGACAAGTGTCTGCACGTGTATCCCGGTTTCGCCGACGCTCCCGGTTACCGGACCGAGAACACGATCCGGGCCGGTCTGCGAGCGGGCGGCGCGCAGGGTCTGGGCATTGCGCACACGCTCGAGTGGAAGGACTGGGTGCGCGAGGGCTACATCGTGGCCGGCTCGCCGGACTCGGTGGCGGAGCAGATCGAAGCTCTGGCGACGAAGCTGCAGGTCGGCCACCTGGTCACGCTGCTGCACTGCGGCGACATGCCGGACGACAAGGCTCGGGCGTCGACGAAGCTGTTCGCGGAGCAGGTGATGCCTCGGGTGAAGCACATCTGGGAAGACTACGAGGATCACTGGTCGCCGAAGCCGATCGGCTCGGAGCAGGTCGCGACGCCGGCTCCGGTGCTGACGGGCGCCAACTAGGCGGATGCCTCGACCTGGCGAAGACCTCCCCCTCTGGGGGAGGTGGCCCGGAGGGGCGGAGGGGGCCTCTCTGCGAGCTGCGGACGTTAGCGAATCTGACTGTGGGAGCCGAGCCCCCTCAGTCGCTTTGCGACGGCTCCCCCAAAGGGGGGAGCTCTTGCCTCGTGATTAACGTGACCTACTCGCAAATGGTGATCAGCAGCGATGGACTCTTCGGACTGATCCGGTGAAGTTCCACTGGTTTCACGGGATGCCGTGGCCGCATTTGCCGGCCGATTTCCGTGAGCGCAATCGATCCGTGTGGGTTGACGCCGACTCGCGGTTGTACGAGCCGGTCGAGGGCCACCGGCTGTATCACGAATACCTGGATCAGCTCGAGTTCGCCGAGCGCGTTGGTTTCGACGGGCTGGTGCTCAACGAGCATCATCAGCACGTCTTTGGCCTGATGCCGTCGCCTCAATTGATGGCGGCGGCGTTGGCGCGGCGAACGTCGCGGGCGGCGATCATTCTGCTGGGCATGTCGATTGCGCTCTACCGTCCGGCGACGCGGGCGGCGGAGGAGATCGCGATGCTCGACGTGATCTCCGGCGGCCGGATCGTGGCTGGATTTCCACTCGGCACTCCGATGGACGCCAACTTCGCCTATGGAGCGAATCCGGCGGAGTTTCGTCGCGTCTACCGCGAGCACCACGATCTGATTCTGCGGGCCTGGACGGATCCGGACGTATTCGCCTGGAACGGCGAGTCGGCGAAGCTGCGCTACGTGAACATCTGGCCGCGTCCGGTTCAGCAGCCGCATCCGCCGGTCTGGATTCCCGCGGACGGCGTCTCGTCGGAGACGTGGGACTTTTGTGCTGGGCACGGTCACGCCTATGTTTGTCTCGCCTCTCGCGGATTCGCGCCGGCGCAGTCGGCGATGGAAGGATTCTGGTCGCGAGTTGAGTCGCGAGGAATCCCATGCAATCCGTACCAGGGTGTGGTTTCTCAGACGATTGTGGTGGCTGAATCCGATGAGGAGGCGCAGCAGCGGTATCAGCCGCATCTGGACTACACGTCGCGGCACACGCTTGGCGACTTCTCCGGCTGGACCGAGGCGCCCGGCTGGCGCACGGAGCGGGGCATCCGCGAACGCGCCGTGCGAACGATGGCCGACCTGGGTGATCCAACTCCGCCGCGCATCCCGACGTGGCAACAGCGAATCGACAGCGGCTCGCTGGCCGCCGGTTCGCCGGTGACGGTCACCGAGCAATTGGAGCACCTGGTGACAACGCTGCGCGCCGGCCACCTGGTCGGCGTGTTCCACGTCGGCGATATGCCGCACGACGCGACCCTGCGCAGCACTCGACTGTTTGCTGAGCAGGTAATCCCACGTCTGCGACACTTGTGGGACGATTACGACGACCACTGGTCGCCGACCCCGATCGCGACCGAACCACTGAAACGAACGACTGAACCCGAACTCGCAGGAGTGAACTGATGGCTGAACTGAAGACGCTCGACCTCCGCCCTGGCGGACAGACCGCTCACGTCTGGGAAGGCGGCGACGCCGACTCACCGGCGCTGCTCTTTCTCCACCCGATCACGGGGATTCCCCGCTGGGGCGACGCGCTGGAGGCATTGGCCAATGACTTCCGCGTGATCGCGCCGTACCAGCCGGGTTGGGGTCCGGCCAAGGACGATCTTCCGGGCGCTCACGACGGCCTTGATCTCGTGCTCTTCAACGTCGACCTGCTCAACACGCTGGGTGTTGGTTCGGCGCACGTGGTCGGGATCAGCATCGGGGCCTGGATCGGCGCGGAGATTGCGGCGATTCGGCCGGACGCGGTGCAGTCGCTGACGTTGGTCAACCCGCTGGGTCTGTGGTCCGAGCAGTACCCGGGCGAGGACGCGTTCGCCCAGCACCCCGGCTTCCCCACTGCTGTGCTGTTCAGCGATCCGGACAAGCGCACCGAACTACTGATGGCCGATCGCGATCCGATGGACGCCTACGTGGGCGAACTGCTCGACCTGCGCGCCTCGGCCAAGTTCCTCTGGCCGATTCCGGACACGGGAGTCGGTCGGCGTCTGGTGCGGATCGATACGCGAACGTTGATCGCCACATCCGAGCACGACAACATCGTGGCAACGGAGATGGGCGACATCTGGCGAGCGGCGATCCCGGGGGCGCAGTCGGTACAGTTGGCCGATTCCGGGCACATCGCCGACCTGGAGATCCCGGGCGCTCTCGCCGACCTGGTGCGGGGCTTTGCCCTCGAGGGTGTGACGGCGTGAACAAGTTTGGGCTGACTCTGACCAACCGGGGGGTGGTGACCGGGGATTCTTCGCTTGCGGAGATGTATGAGCTGACCCGGCTTGTGGACGGGGATGCTCGCTGGGATTCGGTCTGGGTTGGGGATTCGATTACGGCCAAACCTCGACTGGATGCCCTGTCCCTGATGAGCGCTCTGGCGGCTCGGACTGAGCGGGTTCGGATTGGGCCCGGGTGCTTTGCCACGACTCCGGTGCGTCCGGCGACGCTGCTGGCGTATCAACTGGCGGCGATCGATGTGATCTCCAACGGCCGCCTGACCTTTGCCGCCTGCATGGGGGCCGCCGATAACTCCGAGTTTGAACACTTCTGCGTCCCGGCTGTGACTCGGTCGGGGCGGATGGAGGAGGCGGTCGAGATCATCCGCCTGCTGACCTCCCAGGACGATGTCTCCTATCACGGCAAGTACAACGACTTCGACAGCCTGACGATCGAGCCTCGCTCGGTCCAGCGGCCGATCCCGATTTTGATTGTCTCCAACCCGAATCCCAACGATGCGCGCAACCGTGAGCGCGGGCTGAGCCGGGTGGCCAGGCTTGGCGATGGCTGGATGTCGACCACGCTGACTCCGGAGCTGCTCGGCGAGTACCTCGCGGAGATCCGCGGATACGCGGAGGAGGCCGGGCGCGTGCTGCCGGATGATTTCGACGTGGTCGCCTTTCACTCGGTGATGATTGACGATGACCGGGACGCGGCGTTTGCCGAGGCGAAACGGTTTCTCGACGATTACTACTTCCTCGACCACTCGGAGGCGATGGTCCGTCGGTGGTGTTCCTACGGACCGGCCGAACAGGCGGTCGAGGACATCCAACGATACATCGAGGCGGGGGCGACGACGGTGCTGTTGCGGATTTGCAGTGGCGACCAGACGACACAGTATCGGCGGATCTCGGAGGAAGTGCTGCCGGCGTTTACTTACTGATCCTGAGCATCAACCGACGCAACCGGCGAATCCGGCTTGGGGATTCTCCAGATGAAGGACTCCGTTGCTCGGAGTTGATACGTGTGGCCGGCCAACAATGTCCGCAGGGTGTTGGCGCTTCGGAGCTCGGGAATCGGTTCAAGCGTCGGGAAGTATGAGAACCACCGGTCCAGTTGTTCATCCCATTGGTGGATTGCGACGATGTACTCCCGCAGATCGGCGTCGCCGTTAGCGGACAACGCCGAGGCGATCTCGACGCCATCTCGCCCAGTCCAACGAATGACGTTGAGACCCGGCTCGATACGCAGCTCGAGGCTGTCGTCGTCTAGCACGACGATTTCTGCTTCTGCAAACCCCGGCTGAAACTCAAAGGCATCGGATTGTTCCAGGGTCACCAGGATTGTGCTGTCAGATTCGGGATTGGAGTCGTCACTGGTTTCCACAACGAGGGTCGCTGACTCACTTCCGGACATGAACGTGACGTGGCCCTGCGTGTCCGGGCGATCACCCAGCATGGCGCCGGTTTCACCGATCCGGACTTCCACGCGAAGGCGCTTCGTGGTTGGACCACTGCGAGAGAGCCTGAACTCGATGGCGGCGCCCTCGATCTGTTGCATGGTGGGGGCGGACAGGCTGACGCTAGGAAGCGGACCGCCGAACACGTTGTCGTCGATTTCGTCCTCGATTCGCGTGTTGCGGCGGATGATTTCGGCAAGCGTCGTCATCGTCACTTCATCCAGCAGTTCGGGATTGGCGATGAAATAGGGATCGTTCTCGAACCAGAACCGATCGCCATCGCGCAGGCGGCGAAACTGTTCAGCGATGATCGTTCGGAAGGTCTCTCCGACCATAGCGCCCGGGACGTGGTCTTCGGCCAAACCTGCAGTCCAGAGGTCGAGGTCATCGACATCGCCGTAAACGAGTTCCAGGGCCTGCTGTACGGCCGCGTCCGAAGTGATTTCGGCAAAGCTGTTGACTGCCGGCAGTCCGTACGCACCGCGCACCATGTTGTAGCGGGGCAGTCCATGATCACGCCCACGCTGAATGTTCAATGCGGCCAGGTCGCGCCCCGTGCTGCCGGGAGGTCCGAAGAGCAGGTTGCGCACCTGGTCGACGACGGCCAGGTCGATTTCCTGCGCGCGTTGCGTGGAGATGCCGCGCAGAAAGACCTCGATGCCCTCCTCTCGAATGGTCGGTGGATTGAAGAAGAACTCGGCCAGCGGGACTTCCTGGACCTGGCCATCCGAGTCGATCATCATCACCCGCGGCGAGAGCATTGTGTGCCCGACCCGGAACGCTGCAGTCGAGAACTCGTTGGCGATGCCGGGATCGACCTGCGGGTCGTAGCCCTCGTACGGACCGATGGCTCCGGGACCGAGCAGCAACGGCAGAAACTCCTGGTAGGTGATGACCTGCATCTGCGCGCCCACGATCTTGCGGGCCAGTTCGAAGACTTCATGCCCGCTCAGGCCGGGCCATTCGTTGGCGATTTCCTCTGCCAGGCGGTTGTGCTCGCGCACAAAGAGCGTATGCATGGCGGTCAAGATCACCTGCTCGTTGACGCGGAGGTCGCCAGCGAGAAACAGGCCGCTGCGCGGTCTGCCGCCGTCGTCGATCTCAAGTCCAGGCGGATTAGGCGGTAGGAACAAGCCGTTGCCGGTCGTGCTGAGCCTGCCGCTGCCATCATGGGCGCGCAGTCGGTTCAGCCGATCGTTCGAGGATCCGTAGACGTTTGACGCGTCGATGAACGCAGTGATCAGGTTCGTCTGTTGCCGTGGATTGTCGGGAGCCTGACCGGTCTGCGTGTCGAAGACTGAGCGGTTGAACGGGATGGCGCGCAGGCCGGTATTGAACGGGTCAAACTCCGGATCTCCGCGTGGAATTGGGATTGAGTCTCTAGACGAAGTGATCGTCGAAGGAGTCAGACTGATGTCGTGATCGAGGAACTGCCCCCATTGCCAGAGCATGTCGGTGGCCCCCACCGCATTCGGCGCTGACTCGTGCTGGGCATGCAGTTCATTGCTGATCAAGCGAGCGTCGGGCAGTTCGTCCTGCATCGCTCCAGACATTGCGAAGTCGAAGGCAACCGGCGCCTTACGCAGTAACTGTGTCTCTGCCATGCCCAGTTCGGGACGCAGCAAGTTATTGCGCCAACCAGAAATCGAGCGAGCTTCGAAGGAATCGGGAAACTGCCGCAGGCCAACCTCGATCGCGTCTCCGTTGCTCCACCGGAGATCGATCTCGTACCAGAAGAACTGGCGGCCGTTGCCCTGCGCGTCGGCGAGATTGAGCCAGAGGTCACCCAGCCGCAACGCCAGGCACCCGTACTCCTCTGCTTGCAACAAGAGCGGGGGCGAGATGTCGAACACAACGCTCCAACTCTCGGCACTGCGAGGTGTTCGGTTGTACCACAGGTTGGTCACTGTGTAGGTCATTCCTCGCCAGGAGAACGTTGCCCGGGTGAGATCGCCGGCCTGTGGACCGCCGAATTCGCCGAAGCCGAGCATGCGGCCATTCGAGCCGACAGTCATCGTGGAGGTCCAGATCTGCTGGCCCTGGATGGGCGCGCCAGGGACACTTGCCGTCACGAAGCGTTCCTGTGCATTCGCGGGCAGAGAGAGCAACGCGAACACCGTCAGCCCTGCAAGGCCCGCCAGGGCGGTTGCGATCAGCGATCCCCAGCCCAGCCTGGCAATTGGTGCCAATGACGGTGTGAATGGACTCATGTGACCGGCTCGCTGTGCCGAACAGCGATATCCGATTGGAATTGGCCGGGCGCGGTCCAGCCGGTCGAGAGAAGCTGGATCGCTGCGGAACAGTCTTGGCGTGCGCAGACGGGCATGAGGGTGAGCGAAAACGCTGTGATCGTTGGATCCCGGTGACACACGAGGAATCGTCTCCGTACGCGCACACTGTTCTCGATCTAAAACGGCAACAGGAATGTATAGGACGAATCCGGTTGAACCGGCGCGTGTTCGGCTCAATGACATGCAGTTCACACAGGTTTTGCACAGTATTCCCACGATCGTCTTCCAAGGAAGTGCAGCAGCCAAAGCGGTGATGATGGGTCTGGGGAACTGCTTGAGTCTCCTATCCCAGCACAAGCAGTCTCAATCTGCGCTTCGTCTGTTGGGTTGTAGGTCTCGTGGACGGAGCGCCGGGTGCAAGGCGTGGAGGTGGTGGCATGGGGCAGGGGAATGTGGGTTCCGGCGGGCTGGATCGTGCGGACGGGTGGGGTCGCGATCCGGCAGACTGCCCGGCCTATCCTGCTGGGACAGGCAGGGAGGGATCTTGATGGTCAACTTCGGACTGACACTTTCGAATCGGGGCGTTGTGACGGGGGCTTCGACTCTTGATGACATGATTGCGCTGGCTCAGCGGGCGGACTCGGATGAGCGCTGGGACAGTATCTGGGTTGGAGACTCGATCCTTGCGAAGCCTCGATTGGACGCGCTGACTCTGATGGGCGCGCTGGCGGTGGTGACGGAGCGGGTCCGGATTGGGCCGGCCTGCTTTGCCTCGACGCCGCTGCGCGACGGGCTGCTGCTGGCCTACCAGTGGGCGTCGCTCGACTTCATGTCCAGCGGTCGGACGATCTTCGCAGCCTGCATGGGGCAGGCTGCGCCGGGCGGCGGGGACATGCTGCACGAGTTCGATGCGTTCTGCGTGGCGCCAGAGTCGCGAATGAAGCGGATGGAGGAGGCGATCGAGGTGATGCGGTTGCTGACCTCGGAGGACGATGTCTCGTATCACGGCGAGTACAACGACTTCGACAACGTGACGATTGAGCCTCGGTCGGTGCAGCGGCCGGTGCCGATCTGGGTGACGTCGAATCCTCGGCCGGACCTGAAGCGCAACCGCGAGGCTGGATTGCGGCGGACGGCTCGGCTTGGGGATGGCTGGATGACGACGTTCCAACCTCCGGCGATCGTTGAGGAGTACCTGGCCGACATCCATCGCTATGCGGGCGAGGAGGGTCGGGAGCTGCCGGGCGATTTCGAGACGTGCGTGTACTACAACATCAACGTCAACGACGATCGGCAGGCGGCGCTGGATGAGTCGCGTCGCTACCTCGAGGCGTACTACACGACGACCTACACCGACGAGGCGCTGGGCCTGTGGGTGGCGATGGGGACGCCGGAGCAGTGCATCGGCGACATCCAGCGGTACATCGATGCCGGGGCGACGACGATCACGCTGCGTCTGGTGGGCTACGACCAGCAGGCGATGTACGACCGTGTCGTCAACGAGGTCTTGCCGGCGTTCGACTAGGACGGTTGACTGGGCCTGTGCACGTAGGAGATAGGGTCCGAGGTTCACGGAGGGTTCTTGCGTGTGTGGGGGAGCCCCCCCTCAGCCTTCGGCAGCTTCCCCCCAGAGGGGGAAGCGGGGAACGGGCATGGCGAGGCTGGAGACGGGTGGTCGCTCAGGAAAAAAAGAAAAACGCGAGGTTGGGGGAGGTGACGGTTACAAGGGGTCGTCGTCTTCCTCAGGTGATTTCTCCCCGGCGAAGGCGGCCCCCTCCGCCCCGCACAGGTGCGGGGCACCTTCCCCAAGGGGGGAGGTCTTGGTGAGGTCGGCGCGGTCGTAGAGGTCGCGGAGCTTGTGTCGGGCGAACTCGTAGGGATCCACGGCCTGGAGCATCTGGTTGTTGGCGGCTGATCGTGGATTGGCCGGTGACAGCTCGCGCAGGAGCGAGATGACGGCGCGGAGGCGGATGTATCCGGGATGCGACGGACCTGTGAGGCGGGTGAGTCGGTTGATGGTGGATCGGTAGTGGTAGGGGTTGGGCACGGGGCGCTCCTTTGCGGTATGGCAGTACTTGTGTTCTGATGGTATCGGGATTTGGGTCGGGTTGAGGAGATGGAATGTGTCGGCGAACATATGGGTTGTGGGGGAGGGGTGATGGCGACGGCGAGCTTGGCTAACCGGGCGCTGTATCGCGAGGACAACTTGCCGCTTCTGCCGTTTGGGTAACCAATGAGGGCGGGGCGAATCGCAGCGGTTGCAACGGACGAGTTCTACCTATTGGTTGCGGGATCCGTGCTTCAGGGCATTGCCCTATTGTTCGACGCCATCCGGACGAAGAATCGACGCTGGACTCCTCGATGGCCTGACAGCGGTTACGTGTCTCGAACGCTCGCTGGGACCTCAATGGAGAATCTGTCAGACCCCAGAGTGAGTAATCGGTGAGCGCACCTGCAGATTGGTTCGCAGATGTTCAATGCCCCGATCTCCGTTGACCAAGTTCCAGTCCCTACCCATGAGCTGCACCTTGTCGATGCTGTCGTTGCCACCCTTCGCGTGGGCGTAGGTGTGGTCGACGGCCGAACAAGATTGCGCCCACGACTGCGGTTGGTGGTGAATCGGTCAGAGGATGCCATGTCGGCGGCGGTTTAGGCAGCTGGCGGTGGTGGTGAGGATTTGTGTGATGCCGTGTTCGGAGGTCGAGGTCTGGGCCCCGTGTCCGGGCACGGGGCATCGGAGGGTGTGGAGCTGCGTGTCGTGCTGGTCTTGGAGAGATAGCCCTGTTCAAGCGGGGGGCAGGCTCCTCAGCAAGGGCGGGTATGACGGAATCGGTTTAGGACGTCAGAGCGTCCAGCTTGGCGGCCAGTTGCGCGACCTCGCTGAGGTACTGCTCGACTGACTTCGCGTCGAGCCAGGCTTCGTAGCAGTTGGTGTGCGGCGCTCCGGCGAGTCCGAACTGCCGACGCATTTCCTCGTCCTCGGTTTCGTCGGCCAGCCGATGCAAGGCTCGCCACAACTCCCGATGCCCTTCATGCCGCCAGCCGCGTCCTTCTGCCGCTGCCTTGACTAGCACTGCCGCGGCGCCCCAGGCCTTCTCTGAAGCATGTTTCAGATCACCATCGGTCAGCAGTGAGCGGGCGTGAGTCAGATACTCGGCGCTGACTTCTCGGTAGTGAACGACTTGCTCAGTTGTCATGTGGTCAGCATAGTCGGCAGGGGGGTCCCTCTATCGAATCGGGGGCAGGCTCCGCGGCAAGCGCGGGAATGGCGGAGGCGTGGGGTAGATCCGCGCTAGGATGGGGCCAGGAGATCGAGATGGCGGACCAGGCGACGAGCAACGGCACCGACGGGGGTGAGGGTCGCGAGCGGCCCAGTTGGTATGTGCCGATCCAGCCGATTCCTGAAGACGATACGCGAACCGCCCGAGAAGTCCTCTTGGACACGTTCGGCGATGAACCGCTGGAACTGTCGGAAGAAGAGGCGGCTGAGACCAAGGCGTTCCTGGACCAGTTTCTGGTACCGCGCGATCGTTGATGCCGAATCACCTCCCTTCAGACCGACAGCCATTGTTTGTCGATAGTGTCTATCTGATTGCTCGTTTGTCACCGACTGACAACTGGCGACAGGCTGCGCTCGCGGCGGCCGATGAGGTTCCCCCGCATCGGCCGCTTGTAACCAGCGAGGGGGTGATGTTGGAGACGCTCGCGCACTTCGCTCGTTACAGGGGTTCCGTTCGAGTTCGTCTCGGTCGACGTGTCGCGTCGCTGCGCGCTGACCTGCGCTACACAATCGTGCCGCATGACCGGCTGCTTTCAGAGGCGGCGCTTGATCTGTACACCGGGGAGTTTGCGGAGTCCAGCTTCTCGCTTCAGGATTGCGCGGCGATTGTGATCATGAGGGAGTATGGGATCACGAGCATTCTGACGGCGGACCAGGAGTTTGCACGGGCTGGCTTCACTCCGTTGCTGCGGCGGTATCTGGACTGATGTTGAGGTACGGCTGGGGTTGGGAGGTGGACTCGAAGTCGGGAAGCTCGTGGTTCCTGCCTGCGCAGGAATGACGGGGAGGGAGAGCAGGAATGACGGTAGGGGGATCGCGTTAGCCTGCGGGGGTGAGTGATTGGAGCCGTCGATGGAGACTCAGCGCGTCGATTCCAATGGGATTCGGATCAATGTGCTTACGGATGGGCCGTCGGATGGGCCTCCGGTTCTGCTGATCCATGGGTTTCCTGAGACTTCCTACGAGTGGCGGAAGCAGATTCCGGCTCTGGTCGACGCGGGGTATCGGGTGATCGTTCCCGATACTCGCGGCTATGGGGATTCGGACAAGCCGCCGGGGCCGGTGTCCCGGCGGACGCTGGCGGCGGACATGGTTGGGGTGCTGGACCACTTCGACATCGACGAAGTGGCGCTGGTCGGGCATGACTGGGGCGGGATTATCGGGTTCAAGGTGGTGATTGACTGGCCTGAGCGGATTTCCAGCGTGGCGCTGATGGACACGCTCTGCTCGGTCTGGACACCGGCGGCGATTCACGGCTTCTGGTTCAAGGCTCGGCCGCTGCCGGAGCATTTCTTCGCCGAGTATCACGCTCAGTTCATCGAGACGATTTTCACGGGCGAGTCTGAGCCTGAGCTGCCGGGCTGGCCGGCCTCGCCGTGGAACGTGAGCGGGCGACGGCTGACTCCGAATCGGTGGGCGACGGACGAGGATGTGGAAGTCTACAAGCGCGCGTTTTCGGATCCGGACTCGCAGGCGGCGGCGATTTCGTACTACCGGCACGCGCTGCCGTTCCATCGGATGCGTGCCGACGAGAACGTGGCGGGCGGATATCGCTGCGAGCGGTTGACGTCGGCGCAGGTCGGCGAGGTCTGGAATCGTGGGCTCAATGAGCATCCCTGGGGTCGGGAGTTCATGGAGTACGGACCTGAGGATCGGCACAAGCGATTCGAGAAGCCGGCGCTGTGGATGTACGGGAACGCCCGGCTTGCGCCGGACAGTCCGCCGAGCCGGGAGACGCCGTCGGGCAATCCGTTTTTCGACCAGTTCCCTATGTACTTCCCGGATCTGACATCGATCGGCGTGCCGGGGGCAGGGCACTTTTTCCCGGAGGAGGCGCCGGAGTTCACGAACAAGACGCTGCTTGAGTTTCTCGCGGGAGCAGGGGAGCGGCCTTCGGCGTAGGCGGCCCTCACCTCCCGCCTTCGCGGGGAACCCTCACCCTAGCCCTCTCCCAGAGGGAGAGGGGATGAGAAGAGGAGATAGTGATGACAAGTACTGAGTCGACTGCGCTTGCACTCAAGCTGTTGAGGCAGCTAACTGAGACCGTTGAGCAACTGTCGGGTCTGTCGGACGACGACCTTGGCTTTCCGACGGAGCACGGCTGCGCGATGAATGGCGGCGTTCGGCGGCTGCTGGTTCACAACGCGGAGCATGATCGGATGCACGCGGGGGCGGTCTCGACGGCTCGCTACACGGCGAAGCAGATGCAGGAGTCGCCGCTCTCGCATCTGACTCGTGACCTGATTTTCCAACGGGCCGAGCTGGTGGGTCAGTTGCTGCACATGGAGGACTCGCTGCTGGACGCGAAGGCTCCGAACGACGATTGGTCGATGCGTGAGCACGTCGAGCATGTGCTGTACTGGGAGCGGAACTCGATGTCGCAGGTGGCGTCGGAGATGAAGTCGCAGGCGGGATCGGCGGCTGCGGGAGGTTCCGGATGAGCGCCTCGACGAACAGATATGACGTGGCCGTTGTTGGACTGGGTGCGATGGGGTCGGCTGCGGCCTGGCATTTGGCCCGTCGGGGCGAGCGGGTGATTGGGTTTGACCGATTTCATCCGCCTCACATGATGGGCTCGACGCACGGCGACACTCGCGGGATTCGCGAGGCGTACTACGAGGGGCCGTCCTACGTGCCGTTTGTGCGGCGGGCGTACGAGCTGTGGGACGAGCTGTCGGAGTTGGTCGGCCAGCCGCTGTTCCGGCAGACCGGGTCGCTGACTCTGGGCACCGACGGCTCGCTGCAGATCAACGGGGTGCTGGCCAGCGCTCGCGAACATGACATTCCGATCGACTACATGGACGGGGCAGAGCTGAAGCAGCGCTATCCGGCGATCCTGGCGACCGACGACCTGGTCGGGATCCTGGAGCATCGGGGCGGGATGATTGAGATCGAGCCGGCGCTCAAGGGTCAGCTCGATCAGGCGGCCAAGCATGGGGCGGAGTTGCACTTCGACGAACCGGTCGAGCGCTGGTTGCCGCAGGACATGGACGACGTCGAATCGCCGATCGTGATCAACACGGCCAAGGGGACCTACGAGGCTGAGCGGATGGTGGTGACGGCCGGCGCCTGGAACGCGGGGCTGGTGGGCAAGCTCAACCTGCCGCTTCTGGTGACTCGGCAGGTCATGTTCTGGTTTGAGCCGCGGGCCAATCCGGAGGCGTTCGAGGTCGGCGCGCTGCCCTTCTGGATGTGGGAGCGCGGACCGCAGGACTTCGCCTACGGATTCCCGAACGTGGGCAAGGGATTCAAGCTGGGGCATCATCAGCCGCTGGATGAGGTGGATCCGAACGGCTACAACCAGGAGATGACGGCTGAGGATGAGGCGAACGTTCGCCAGTGGCTGGAGCGCACGTTCCCTGATGTCGGCGGCAAGCTGCTGCGCGCGGAGACCTGCATGTACACCAGCACGCCCGACGCGCACTTCCTGATCGACATTCATCCGAAGCGTCCGAATATCGTGCTGGCCAGCCCGTGCTCGGGTCACGGGTTCAAGTTCTCGCCGGCGATCGGCGAGGCGCTGGCCGACCTCAGCATGTATCGCAAGACCGAGCACGACCTCGGCCTGTTCCGCGTTGACCGATTCGTCGAGCGGCTCGGTGAGCAGGCGTCGCAGACATCGCAGCCCTCACAGACAGCGGCGGGGGACTGACGAACGATGCCGCAGCGGATCGCGGTGGTGGGGGCCGGCGCTGTCGGCGGGTACTTCGGCATGCGCCTGGCCGACGCGGGCCACGATGTCCGCTTCCTGATGCGGCGCGACTACGACGCGGTCAAGGCGGGCGGCCTGCACCTTAGCAGCCATCTTGGCAACATGTCGCTGGACTCTCCGACGGTTGAGCGGACGCCTGAGGCGCTGGCCTCGCGCGGCCCGGTCGACTGGGTACTGGTCGGACTCAAGGCGACCGCGATTCCCGACATTCCGAAGCTGGTCGGACCGCTGCTGTCCGACGACACACGGGTGCTCGCGATCATGAATGGCCTCAGCGTGGACGAGGAGATTGCGGCGCAACTGCCGCAGAGGACATCACTGTTCGGCGGGCTGGGGTTTATCGGCGTGATCCGCGGCGAGCCGGGTCAGATATTGCACCAGGAGTTTGGGGCGATCAACCTGGGGCATTACGGCGACGACCCGGGCGAGTTGCAACGCGGCGTTGACCTGTTTGCGGGCAGCAAAGTGGAAATCCGGCCCGAGTCCAGCCTGCTCAAGGCGCGCTGGGAGAAGCTGTGCTGGAACATTCCGTTCAATGGCCTGTGCGTCATCGCCGGCGGCGTGCCGGTCGACCAGGTGATCGAGGATCCGCCGCTGTACGACGTCGCCCACGAGCTGATCCGCGAGGTCGTCGCCGCCGGCAACGCCGACCTCGAGGCGCACGGGGAGTCAGCGAGGATCGACGGCCCGCGGATCGCGCACCTCTTCCTCACGCAGACCCTCGGGATGGGGGCCTATCGGCCGAGCACGGTGATCGACTACAACGAGGGCCGGCCGCTCGAGTTGGACGCGATCTTCCGGCAGCCGGTGCAGCGGGCGAGTGAGTTGGGGGTGGGCGTTCCGATGATGTCGATGGTGGCGTCGCTGGTTGGGAAGCTGGGCGTGACGAGTGAGTGAACTGCGGCAGGCTGTTAAGCAATACCTCGACGCGATTTCCGTCGTCAGTCGCGTGGGAACGCCGGAACTGTCGCACTACACGGCGCTGGACAACCTGTTCGATGCGGTCGGCGAGGAGTTGACGCCGAAGGTTCGCGCGGTCGTTCACTACAGCGAGTCCAGCGGCGGCCAGCCCGACCTTGGATTCTTCTCGGGAGAGAACACCGACCCGGATCGCGGAGTGGTTGAAGTCAAGGGCGCCGACGCCGACCTTGAGGCGCTGATCTCATCCGAGCAGGTCGACACGTACTGGCAGGCGCGCAAGCTCGTCCTGGTCACCAACCTGCGCGAGTTCGCGCTGGTCGGGCAGGACCGCGACGGAGCGAAGGCAACGTTGGAGCGCTACTGCCTCGCCGACTCCAATGCGGCGTTCGACGAACTGCTCAAACATCGCACGACTGCCGCCAACCGGCACGGCGTGTCGCTGGGCGAGTACTTGCTGCGCGTGATGTCGCACCGCTCGACTATCTCCGAACCTCGCGAGCTGGCCCGATTGCTCGCTTCGTATGCCCGCGACGCACTGCAGCGGGTGGAACAGGCGGGGGAAGAAGAGGACTCGCTCAAACCGATCCGCGACGCGATTGAACAGGCGCTGGGCATGTCATTCGAGAGCGAGGACGGCGGTAAATTCTTCCGCTCGACCCTGGTACAGACGCTGTTCTACGGCGTGTTCGCCGCCTGGGTGCTGTGGGCTCGGGCCGGCAAGCCGGGACGCTTCGGCTGGAAGGACACGGTCTATGAACTGCGCGCACCTGTGTTGCGGATGCTGTTTCATCAGATCACCGACCCGGGACGGTTGGAGCGGTTGGGGCTGGACGAAGTGCTGGACTGGACCGAGGCGGCGCTGGGGCGCGTCGACCGAGAGGCGTTCCTGACGCGCTTCAGCGAGGGCGAGGCGGTCCAGTACTTCTACGAGCCGTTCCTGGAGGCGTTCGACCCCGAGCTGCGCAAGCAGTTGGGCGTCTGGTACACGCCGCGCGAGATCGTGCGCTACATGGTCGCGCGGGTTGACCGGGCGCTGCGCGACGACCTGGGCATCGCCAAGGGACTGGCCGACGAGCGCGTGGTCGTGCTCGATCCCTGCTGCGGGACGGGCGCGTTCCTGGTCGAGACGCTGCGCCGGATCGCGGAGACGGAGTCGGCCTCGGCCGGCGCGCTGACGGCGGCGACGGTGCGGCAGGCGGCGACGGAGCGCGTCTTCGGCTTCGAGATCATGCCCGCGCCGCTGGTCGTGGCGCACCTGGAGGTCGGGCTGGCGCTGGAGCAGCTGGGCGCAGGGCTGGAGCAGCCGGGCGCGGGCCTGGACGACACGCAGCGCGCCGGCGTCTACCTGACCAACGCGCTGACCGGCTGGGAGCCGCAAACGACCAAGCCGCTGCCCTTCCCCGAGCTGGAGCAGGAGCGCCAGCAGGCCGCGAAGGTCAAGCAGCAGCACAGGATTCTGGTCGTGCTGGGCAATCCGCCCTACAACGGCTTCCCCGGCGTCTCCGAGAATGCCGAGGAGCGCAAACTCACCGACGCCTATCGCGAGGTCAAGGGCGCCGACGTGCCCAAGCCGCAGGGCCAGGGCCTCAATGACCTCTACGTGCGCTTCTACCGCATGGCCGAACGACGCATTGCAGAGAAGACCAAAGAGGGCGTCGTCTGCTTCATCTCCAACTACTCGTGGTTGGACGGCCTCTCCTTCCCCGGCATGAGGCAGCGCTACCTCGACGCGTTCGACATCGTGCGAATCGACAACCTGCACGGCGACAAGTACCGCACTGGCAAGGTCACGCCCGAGGGCCTGCCCGATCCCAGCGTCTTCTCCACATCCGACGATCCGGTCGGCATCCAGGTCGGCACGGGGATCGCGACGCTGGTGCGCAAGGAGTCGCATAAGCCAGCCGAGCAGGTCGAATGGCGCGAACTCTGGGGTACCAGCAAGCTGCAAGAGTTACAGGAGTCGGCGGACTCGGCGGAGTACAAGTCGGTCAAGGCGATGCCCGGTCTCGGCTTGGCGTTCGCACCTGTGGCCGTGAGCGAAGACTGGTTCGACTGGCCGTCGTTGGTGGACCTGTTTCCTTCTCAGTTTCCCGGAGTCACGACGAGTCGTGATCCGTTTCTCGTCGACATTCGAAAGGAAGCTCTGGGGGCTTATATCGATGAGTGCGCAACGCCCAGCCTTACCTCTTCTTCGGGGACTTGACAATCGGCCTCCGACCCGGCCCAAACGTTCCGTCTTTACGACGCGGCACTGATCGCCATTCAATCTTCTTGTCACGATCTACGTCCGTCCGAGTAGGTTTTCTTGTTGGCATAATTCGCCCTCTTTCTTCCCCTCAATATAACAGAACGCCCATTCTCATGTCAAGCCACACTTTGTAACCCCGAACACATTGTATCCCACGAGATAACGCTTCCCTCTCGATCTGTGGCATGATCCGTACTAGGATAGAGGGTTGCGCTATGCCCAACACACCCGGCAAGTCTCACCGCACGGGCCTGACCCTGATTCAACTGATGGACCTGTTCCCCGACGAGCAATCCGCCCGCGACTGGTTCGAGCGCCAGCGTTGGCCCGAACAAGTCGTTTGCCCACGCTGCGGCTCGCTGCGCACGTCTACCACCAACCACGCCAGCATGACGCACTGGTGCGGCGACTGCCGCCGGAGGTTCAGCGTGCGCGTCGGGACGGTCATGGAGCGCTCGCGCGTTCCGTTGCGCAAGTGGGCGATTGCGATCTACATGGTCGTCACGAACCTCAAAGGCGTGTCCTCCATGAAGCTGCATCGTGACTTGGGCGTGACGCAGAAGACCGCGTGGTTCATGCTGCACCGGATTCGCAAGGCGATGGAAGCCAACCCTGAGGCCTTGCTCTTCGGGCCGGTCGAAGTGGACGAGATGTACGTCGGCGGGCTGGAAAAGAATAAGCACGTCTCGCAGCGCCTCAATCAAGGGCGCGGCACAGTGGGCAAGACGCCGGTGATCGGCGTGAAGGATCGTGCTACGAATCAGGTCCACGCTCAGGTTGTGGACAAGGCCGACAGCGAAACCATGCTCGCCTTCCTCGACAAGCATGTTGGCGCGAACGCCACAATCTTCACTGACGGCGACCGGTTGTACTCGGTGCTGGGACCGCTCGGTGCCGAGCACGAGAGCGTTGCCCACAGCTTGGGCGAGTACGTGCGCGGCGAAGTCTGGACCAACGGAATCGAGTCGTTCTGGTCGATGTTCAAGCGCGGCTTCCAGGGCGTCTACCACCGCATGAGCGCTCAGCACTTGCAGCGCTACGTCGATGAATTCTCGGCGCGGCAGCGCATGAGAGAGCTTGACACGCTTGAGCAGATGAACGAGGTCGTGTTCGGGATGTCCGGCAAGCGCCTGACCTACGACACGCTGATTGCCAAATAGAGATTCTGAAAGAGGTTTCATCTTCTAGTTCATAACTCGGCGCTGAGCCGAGTAAACCGCCACGGGATCGCGTGATCCCGTGGCGGTTCGTCGTCGTGCCCCCGTAGCTCAATTGGATAGAGCAGTCGCGTACCAAGCCTCAGGTTGCCGGTTCGAGTCCGGCCGGGGGTACCACATTACTCAGCCTATCGCACTGACAGCCCGCCAGCGAACGCGCTTGGCTTTCGCTGGCGGGCTGGGTGCGCTTCGCGCCCTCGTAGCTCAATCGGATAGAGCGCGGCCCTGACTCGGACGTGGTTGCGGGTTCAAATCCCGCCGAGGGCACCGCTTCACTCAGCATAGCGTATTCGTTAGTGTCCATCGTATGCCTGAGTGACGACTTCGTACCCGTATTCGGGGTGTTCGTACTCACCGCAATGGTCGAGGTTCGCTTGCACGGGCGTTCCGAGAGCCTGCTGCAAGTCGAACGCGGCAACGATGACATTCAAGTTCAAGTCCTGATACGCGACTCGCAGTTCATGGAAGCCTTTCAAGCTGCGCATTTCATCTTGGGACACTGCCCATGCGGTGTTGAACCATCCGGGCGGCTCCTCATAGTCCCATGTCAACTCCTCCGCGATGGTATCGCGCATAACGAAGCCCCATCGGTCTAACTCATAGCGTCTGGCGACGAACAGAATGACAGACTCAGCATGTTCTCGCCACGGCACGTATACCGAGCCTTCGAATCTGCCCGAACCATCAGCTTGCGCGAAGCACACGAAGGTCAGGTGTGGGTCCGCAATGTTGGAGTAGTTCACGGAGCCTGTGGCATGTACTGACGTGCTGAACAGGCCGTTGTGTTTTCGGAATCTGGCAGAGAACGTGACTGCCTTCAATCCTTCATTGTCGATCCGATACTGTTCAGCCGACTGAATCGGCAAAGTCGCATACCCCTTGAGCGTGACGGGGCTGGAGACCAACCAGCGATCTACTCGTGCGTTCGCAGGCAGCCTTCGAATGTCCGGCAGCACTCGCTCACTCCACTCTGAGCCAGTGCGCTGCTGCAAGCCGAACTCGACTCTGCCATCGTCCAGTTTGCGTGCGGCAATGCGCACTTCGGCATCGTTGCTGGCGTCCTGCGCCAGCGATCCACTCAAACCCGTCACACCGACTGCGATGCCGCCTGCGAAGACGATCAACAGCGCGAGCGCCGCAAAGATTCTGGTTCGTTTCAACACACAAAGCCCCCTTCTTGGCACGGGACGTATCCGTTGCCAAACTGAAGACGAACCGCGAATCGCCGAGAAGGGGACAGGAAACGGATGTCCCGATTTTGGCCGACGATTCGGCGGGTCTTCAGTTTGGCGTTGCCCAGCCTAGCAGATCGGCTGCTAGGCTGGGGCGCATCCCGCGCATGGCTCGACGGGCCTGCGGGACGCGCCAGCGCAACTAGAGGTTCCGGCAGTGGAAAGACGGTGCGTTATGAATGACAATCCATCTATCTCTCGGTCGGGTAATTCCGTCCGAATCCACATTGAAACCCAGTTCTTACTACAAGCGCTTAGGCGCATCAAACAGATTCTGGCAATTTCAGTTATTCTGTCGGCCTTCGCGCTGGCGCTCATTCGATGATGGTTGCGCACTCATCGATATAAGCCCCAAGCTCTGGAAGAGCGAATCAAGGACTACTTCGATCCTGACAAGGCCAACGAGGCAATACGGAATCAATACCCCGTGGTTATGAAAGAGACAGGAAGATTCAATGCGGAGCGAGTGAGAGAGGCACTTTTGGCTCGGGGGAAGCCCAATCCCGATGGCCTTGTGCCATATTCATATCGTCCGTTCGACGCTCGTTGGCTCTACTGGGAGGGCGAGACGAAACTACTTGACGAGAAGCGAGCCGAGTACAAGCCCCATGTGTTTGTCGGCAACTTGTGGTTCTGTTCCGCGCAGCATCTTCGTAAGAACCCTTCAGAGACGCAAGCAGCATTCACGACGCACATCGGCTCCTATCACTTGATTGAGCGGGGAGCAATCTGGTTCCCGCTCTACCTCCGAGACGACCAGTTCGGCGAGGAGGTCAACGGCGTCAAGCGGACCGCCAACCTGAGCGAGCTGGCGCGGGCCTACATCGAGTCGCAGGGCGCAGAGCCCGAGGACTTGTTCCATCACGTCCTCGCCACTCTGCACGACCCTGCCTACCGCGAGGCCAACGCCGGCGGTCTGCGTATGGGCTGGCCGCGTATCCCGCTGCCCGCCGACGCCGACGAGTTCGCCGCCTCCGCCGAACGGGGCCGCCTCCTGGCCCGCCTGCTCGACACCGAATCCAAGGTCGACGACCTGCTCGACCCCAGCATCGCCGTCCCGACCAAGATCGACGGGTCGCAGATACTAGACGACGACTTCAAGGTCAGCGCCGGCTGGGGCCACTTCGGCGCCAACCAGGCGGTGATGCCCGGCCAGGGGAAGGTGGAGCGTCGGGGGGACGTGGTGGACGTGTATCTGAACGATCGGGCGTACTGGCGGGATGTGCCGGTGGAGGTGTGGGAGTATCGGTTGGGCGGGTACCAGGTGTTGAAGAAGTGGCTGTCGTATCGGGAGTCGAAGGTGTTGGGTCGGTCGTTGTCGGTGTCGGAGGTGTCGTGGTGGTCGGAGGTGGCGCGTCGGGTGGCGGTGCTGGCCACGGCGAAACCCCCGCAGCAAGCGCAGGTATGACGTGCGTAGGTGGCCTTGCTTTCAGAGGTGGCGCGACGTGTTCAGAGTTTTCGTCTCGGAGCAATCACCATTCGACATGTGCGGGAGGGTGGATCGACTTAGCCGTCATTCCGTTCTCCGTGTCGAGTCTCCAAACGTTCTTCCACTATCAATCGAGATCGTGAGAGCATAGCTATCATTCGGTCGGTATTGTTCACGATCCCTTGTAGTTGAGCAACGACGTTTGCATTGGCTTTGTTGAGTGACCGCTCGTAGTTCGGCGTCTCTCGAAGAATACGCATCGTGTTTGAGGTCGATGAACGAAGTTGCTGCATCGACTCTTCTGCAGACCCCAAGGCTGGGAGGAGACTTTCCAACTCGTCGTAGTCTTTTGCGGTGTTCGGCCTTCCATGAGTGAGGATTCCCTCTATTGCTGGCTCTGCTTGTTCGAGGGCCCGTTCGTAGCGGTCATTGTCAGTCGCAAGTCCCTTCGCAAAGCCGTTTAGGTCTTGCGCCATAGCCATTACAACGACGCGCTTCTCCCTGACCTTGGCGGTGAGGTCGGTGCCTGTCGATTCAATCGTCTCGAGTCTTTCGGAACCACTGTTCAGAGAGGTCGATGCGTTCACCGACCGTTCAGTGATACTCTCCATAGCAGACCGAATGCCAGCGAAACTGTCTTGAAAGTTTAGAATGTGATCCAACAAACCAGGGTCGCCATCTTCTTCGATTGAGTCGTCGCATGACGCGTCTTGGCTGTCGCCATTCGGTTCTTCCCAAGGTTGTTGAGATGGCAGCTTCACTGGCCTATCGAGAAAGTCCGCAACCGGACTGCGAAAGGACAAGGAACCGTCGAGAAAGCCCCGGGCTACCTGCTGTAAGTCGAGCTTGGCTTGTGGCATTCTGGCGAAGTGGGTCGAATACTCGATAACGCGATACAGCCGCAGATCGAATGGCAAGGCCTCTAAGTGCGCTGTTAGGAGTACTACAGGTCGATCCAGGGCATGGGCGAGGCCCAGTTCGTAGTAGACGTTTTCATTGGGCAGTGAGATGTCCGCGACGACCAAGGAAGCGCTGTCGATTCCCCGGACGACAGAGCGCATGACATTTTCCATGTGGAGGTGGGTGTCCGCGCGCGAAACGAGGAAGCCAACGTCCTCGAGAGTGGCTCGAATGAAGTCGTCATACACGGCGTTGAAATCGTCATCAAATGGCATGATGACGAAGGCGGTCGGCTTGTGATCATCGGAAGTCGTCATGGTCTTCGTTTCCAGGGGCTTGCCCCCAAAAGGGGAGCCTGCGGTTAGAGTAGCACAAAAGTGTGAAGCAGGTGTGCTGCGCGTTACAGGTCGCGGTCCTGCTCTTCACCCTCCGCTGGTATCTCCTTAGATGCGCCGCTTCTGCTTGCGAGCCGGGGCGTTGTCGTACCCGGATTGCAGCCGTAACCACATATCCGTCGTGCTGCCGACGACCAGGCTGAGTCGCCGGGCGACGTTGAGCGTAATCGGTTCTCGGCACTCGATGATTGCCGTCAGTTGCCGAGTGTCCATGTCGAGCCGTTCGGCAGCCTCCGCCACGGTCATGTCGAGGTACTCAATGAACTCGTGACGGATGATCTCGCCGGGGTGCGACGGGTCGTACATCGGCATGGGTCAGGCGGCCCGTTCGATTCGCTTGATGTTGCAGGCTGATTTGCGGGCTTGGGCGAGATCGTAGGCGGTCTGCATTGCGAGCCAGGTATCGGCTCCGCCGCCGAAAGCCATGTCGATCCGCACGGCCAGATCCGCTGTGATGGGTGCGCGGCAGCGGCAAACCTCGGCGAGAGTGGATTCCTCGATCTGAAGATGCCTGGCAGTCTCGGCGATCGAAAGATTGAGTTCTTCAATACAGTCGCGCAGCAGCGAGCGGCCAGGGTGCGGCGGGTTCTTCATCGGCATCGTCTGCTCCTCAGTGGTAGTCGATCAGGTCAACATCGGTGGCGTCAACGCCCTCGAATCGGAACGTGATCCGCCAGTTGCGCGACACCTGGACCGCCCAATGCCCCTCCAAGTTACCGTGCAGCGGATGCAGTCGGAAGGCAGGGATGTCCATTTTGGAAGGCGCGGTGGCCACATCAAGGCGGCCGAGGATGTCCTCGATCTTCTCAATATGTTGCGGCGGCAGATACCTGGAGTCATTCCGCTCATGCATGCGGCGCAGTCCTCGGTGGCGAATTCTGACAATCACGCATGGAGCGTAGTCAGCTATTGCGTCCGCGACAACGCGGAACACCACTCGTTTAGGGCGGCAAACCGTGAGGCCTCGGTGTTCCAGTGGAGGGGGCGGGGGCTGGTGCTTGGGAGGGGGATGAGTTCTGCTTCGAGGCTGGGGAAGGCTCGGCGGAACTCTCTGAGGCGGCGGCCGTTGAGGAGGACCGGGCAGGGGCCTCGGGCGTTCAGCAGGTCTTCGATGTCGTTGGGGACTGCATCGCGGATCTTGTCGTCTCCTGATCCTTCCCGGCGGACCTGCTCGTAGAGGTCCCAGATGGCGATTTGGTGTGCCTGGACCTGCTCGACCCGCTGCTCGTATGGCGCGGTGGCGTCCTCGATGACGTTGCAGTGCTGGAGGACTCGCCAGAACCAGTTCTGGGGGTGGGCGTAGTACTGCCGCTTTTCCAGCGACTGGACGCTGGGGAAGGAGCCGAGGATCAGGGCTTGGATGGGGCCGTCGGGCAGGATCGGCGGGAGGCCCTGGAGGAGGTCGTTGGGAGGCATTGCGGGTCTCACCCACACCCGAAACCTCACCCACGAGGGAGAGGGGATCGGAGGGGAGAGCGGGTTACTTGGCGGGGAAGACGGGTTCGCCTCCGATGATTCCGGCGGCTTCCATTTCCTGGAGGTCTGCGTTGCTGAGGCCGAGGTCGTCGCTGAGAACCTCGGTCGTGTGCTCGCCGAGCAGCGGGGCTCTGACCAGCGGGACGTCGCTCTTGGACATTCGCGGGGCCCAGCCGAGCAGGCGGATTTTGCCGTGGGCGGGGTGGTCGAGTTCGTGGACGAAGCCTCGCTCCTCGAAGTGCGGGTTGTGGAAGAGGTCGTAGGTGTCGAGCGTCGCCGAGCAGGGCACGCCGGCGGCTCCGAGCTCTTCCATCACTTCCCACTTGGTGCGTGTCCTGGTCCACTTCGAGATTTCGGCGTAGAGCTCGTCGCCGTTCTCGTTGCGCTTCCACATGTCCTCGAAGCGCGGGTCGAGCAGCAGCTCGGGCCGGTCGATGGTGGCGCAGAGGGTGTCCCACATGCGGCTGGTGACGACCATGATGTAGACCCACTCGTTGTTGCCGCCGCGCTCCTCGCTCTCGGGCGTGGACTTGCAGGGGTAGAGGTTGGTCGGCGCGCCGGCGGCGTTGCCGTTGCGCGGCGCGACGCGCTCTCCCCACTGCGAGTAGGCGATGCGGGTGCGCATGAAATAGGTCATCGCCTCCTGCATGGTGATTTCGATGAACTGGCCCTCGCCGGTGCGCTGGCGTTGGACGTAGGCGGCGGTGATCGCGAGCGCGAGTTCGGTGCCTGTGCCCGAATCGCCGACGGTCGAGCCGGGCATCATCGGCGGGCCGTCGGCCTCGCCGGTGACAGAGAACGCGCCCGCCGCCGCCTGGGCGACCATGTCGTAGCACTTGTAGTCCTGCCAGGGACCGGAGAGTCCGAAGCCCTTGAGTCGGCCGTAGATGATCGCCGGGTTGATCTCCTTCATCACCTCATAGGTGAGGTTGAGCCGCTCCATGACGCCGGGGCCGTAGTTCTCGACGAAGACGTCGTAGTGGGGCAGCATCTCGAGCAGCAACTCGCGGCCTTTGGGGTCCTGCAGGTTGATCGTGACCGAGCGCTTGTTGGAGTTCCAGTTGATGAAGTAGGGCGAGTTGAGCGTGCCCGTGCGGACGCCGCGCCCGGGGTCGCCGACGCCGGGCTGCTCGACCTTGACCACATCCGCGCCGAGCCAGGCGAGCGCCTGGGTACAGGACGTGCCCGCCTCGTACTGGGTCATGTCGAGGATGCGCATTCCATCAAGAGCCGGCATGGTTGTGTCCTCCTGCTGCGGTGTGGTGGTACTCGGCCTCATGATAGGGAAGCGGCAGCGTGGGGCGGCGCCGGCCGCTGTTCAAGCCAGGGGCAGGCTGCGCGGAGGCGACTTGTTTGGGGCGCGGGCGGAGAACCCCCCCCTTCAGTCCCTACGGGACAGCTTCCCCCTGGAAGGGAGCAGCGGGATCAGAGGTCAGGCGTTCAGGCGAATTTTTCCGTTGCGGCTCAGGGAGCGGAATTTCCAGTGTTTTACTGGGGATCGCGTGTTCAGATCGTTCAGGTTTGTTCAGCTGGATCCAGCCTGGTTCAGGTTGTTCAGGTTGCCCGGGTCGCGGGAGCCGCTCGGCGAGTTCGATGATCTCGCCTGAGCTTCGGCGGGGTTGGGGTCGGAGTTCGCGGAGCAGGAGGCGCAGCTCGCGGGCGGCGGCGACGCGCTGTCGATGGCGCGGACGTGACGACGGCGGCTGTCGGAGCGGTCGAAGGAGCGATCGAGGCCGCGAAACAGACGGGAATCAACGTGGAAGACGCCGCCGCGGCCGCCGCGACCGGCGCCATCGAAGGCGCGGGCGAGGTCAGTGAAACGGCCGCCAAGCGCGTGCGGCGTTCCGTCGAAGGCATCATCCAGGGCGTGCGGGTCGTTGCCAAGAAGGCGACCGGGAGGAGCTGAGCTTCGTTCGCTCAAGTCGACGAAGGACGGCGACACCGCCTGCGGTTTGCCTGCGAGCCGCCTACGGCTTGAAGCTGGCCACTCGCGTCCGCGATGTCCTTGACCCGCGGCTGTGCCAGCGTCGCTGACCGACAGTTCGACTAGCGGCTGCTGACGATTCCTTCGGCTTCGAGGCGGGCGAACTCTTCGCCTTCGATTCCGAGGTCGTCGCAGAGGACTTCTCGGGTGTGCTCGGCGAGCAGCGGCGCGGCCGTCATCGGGACGTTGCTCTTGGACATCTTGGGCGCCCAGCCGAGGAGGCGGATGGGTCCCCACTCGGGGTGATCGATGTCCTGGATGAAGTTTCGCTCGTCGAAGTGGGGGTTGTGGAAGAGGTCGTAGGTGCTGTGCGTGGCCGAGCAGGGGACTCCGGCCTCGCCGAGGATCTGCATCGCCTCCCACTTGTCGTGCTGGATCGTCCAGGCGCGGATCTCTGCCTTGAGCGCGTCGTTGTTGTCGATCCGCGCCTGCTCGTCGGCGAAGCGGGGGTCGACGACCATGTCGGGCCGACCCATGGCCGCGCAGAAGGTGTCCCACATGCGGGTCGTGAGCGCGATGATGTAGAGGTAGTCGTCTGCGCCGTTGGAGCCGGGCAGCGGCTTGCAGGGGTAGAGGTCGGTGGGACCGTTCCAGCCGTTGCCTCGGCGTTCGGCCGCCACATCGCCCCAGCTCTGGGTGCCGGCGACCGGGGTGCGCACGTAGTAGGTCATCGCTTCCTGCATGGAGATCTCGATGTGCTGACCCTCGCCGGTGCGCAGCTTCTGCACGTAGGCGGAGGTGATCGCGAAGGCGAGCTGCATGCCGGTGCCGCTGTCGCCGACGCAGGCTCCGGGCCGCATCGGCGGGCCGTCGGCCTCGCCGGTCACGGAGAACGCACCGGCAGCGTTCTGCGCTACGGGATCGAAGCTCTTGAAGTTGGCGAACGGACCGGAGAGACCGAACCCCTTCAGCCGCGCGTAGATGATGCTCGGGTGGACTTCCTTGAGCGCCTCGTAGGTCAGGCCCAGCTTCTCCATCACGCCCGGGCCGTAGTTCTCGACGAAGACGTCGTAGTGGGGCAGCATCTCGAAGAGCAGCGCTTTGCCGCGTTCGTCGCGCAGGTTGATCGTGACCGAGCGCTTGTTGGCGTTCCAGTTGATGAAGTAGTGCGAGTCGATCTCGTCGCCGCTGCCGACGCCGCGGCCGGGGTCGCCGACGCCGGGCTGCTCGATTTTGACGACATCGGCGCCGTGCCAGGCCAGTGCCTGGGTGCAGGACGTGCCCGCTTCGTACTGGGTCATGTCGAGGACTCTGAGTCCGTCGAGTGCTGGCATTGGTGGTGTCCTTCCGAGGGTGCGGACTGTCGGTGAGAATCTTCACCATCATAGGGAAGGAGGACAAGGCCGACGGTCCGGACAACCGGTTCTCGACGGCGGCGCTCCGGCCTGCCTCGGCGCGTTGAGAACCAGGAGTGAGCACGCGTCGATCACCACGCTGGTGGGCTGGTGGGCTGACGGGCTGATGGCCATGCCGATGGCCGCGCTAGTGACCGTCGTCGTGACCGTGGCCGCCTTCGGCAGGACGGCCGTGTCCGCCGGTCGGTCCGCCGGTGTGCACGTTGGGTGCTCCCGCGAAGATCATGGCGCCGTCGAAGAATCGGGCGTTGGGGTGGTTGGAGTACATGTAATGCAGAGCAGCTGCAGAGAGCAACGTCTCGAAACGGGCCAAGTCCATCACCGTGAACTTGATCAGGTCCCGCTGCTCAAACGATCTGCCAAATCTGGAGAGCGGATATTCGCCGATCGAGCCGAGCACTGGCTTGACTCCGGAATGCACCATCGCGTCGATGGCGTGAGGGAGCAGGTCGGCTTCCAGCAGCAGCAATCCCGCTACCTGCGGACGATCCCCGAGCAGGTCGTCGAACTGCTGCTCGGCGTCCTCTTCGCTCAGCTGAACCTGTTCCACGAGGCCGCCCGTGTACGACTCGGCGACCGCATCGCAGACTTCCAGGCGGCCGGCATGAGCGTCGTGCGGGGCGACGCAGAGCACAACGCCAGAAGTGTGGAATGAGTCGAACTGTTCGGCGGCCCGGCGTCCGGCAGCCGATTCGTCAAGCGATACGTGAATCAGTGAGCCGGCGCGGTCGGCGTGTTCCTCGCCTGCTCCAAAGCTGGCGATCCGTACGCCGTGATCGGCCGCGTCCTGCAAGGCTGGAATGATGGCGTCGGCGTCTGCCAGCGCGGCGACGATCATCTTTGCGTCCTCCTCAACGCATTCCTCGATCGCCTCGACGCGCTTGCTCGGATCCATGTGCGTCGAATAGATCAGGTTGACTCCGATCAGGTCGGCTGCTCGCTTCGAGTGCAACTCGACGAACTGCCAGAACAGCTTGTCCGGGTCGCCGTTGCCCACCACGCAGAGGGTGGGCATTGGCCCCGCCGGGGGCAACGGCGTCTCGATCTCGATTCGGCCGCTGTTACGCCAAAGATCGACGCGGGAGTTCGCAGGAAAGAGTCGGGGATGGGGGAGAATCCGCTCGCCCCATTGACTACCGTCCCATTGCTGGAGGGCGAACTCGACGCGTCCGTCGGCGAGCTGTTTCGCACTGATTCGGACCTCGGTCGTGAATTCGTCATGCGAGCCGGCATCGGCGGGGCCGAACCAGAGCTGATTGGCGAGCGTCGTCAACACGACCGCGACTGCGAGCGTCGCGAGAAGGAGGAGACGTCCTTTGAATCGACTGAGCATTTGCAATCCCTTGTATCGAAGGAGAATTCACGTGGACTGCCGACAGAGTAATGACCGACCATCCGATTCAGGTCTCCTCAGGCCTGGTCGGGGGCGCACCTCGTACCATGCCAACCAGGCCAACCATGCCAACCAGGACCAGGGATGGAGAACCAGTCATGACCACCGCACCTGCAGTCGGAGTCGCCGCGGATGCGCCGCCGGAGCCGGACAGCTACGACTGGCCGGGAATCGTGGCGGGTTTGCAGCGCTACCTGCGTCTGACGGCGACGCCGGTCGGGATGAAGATGTTCGAGACGATCGAGGAAATGCAGGAGGTCGAGCGGATCCGCCGGCCGCAGTTCAAGCATGCGCTCGACCAACTCGTGGCGCAGGCGCGCTGGTTGAATTTCACACTGGGCGTGACGATGGACGACCTGATCGGCGCGCAATGCGGCGCGCCAGTCGGACTTCACCCGAACGAAGACGACGGCGAGTGGCGTCTACGCACGACGATGACGAATGTCTGGTTTGAGACCGACGAGGACTCGATCCTGCACCAGCAGGCGATGGACGTGATGCCCTACGGCCGTTACGCGGCGCTGGCGCTCTCGCCGATCGCTACCGGCCGGCTCGATCCGCCGGATGTGGTGCTGCTCTACGGGACGCCCGGGCAGATGATCATCCTGATCAACGGGCTGCAGTTCTCGGGCTTCAAGAAGTTCGAGTTCGCGTCGGTCGGCGAGTCGGCCTGCGCCGATAGCTGGGGCCGGGCGCTGCGCACCGGCGAGCCGTCGCTGAGCATCCCCTGCTACGCGGAGCGGCGCTTCGGCGGGGTGCAGGATGACGAGCTGCTGATGGCGATCCCGCCCAGGTATCTGCCCAAGCTGCTGGACGGCCTGGACAAGCTGTCCCGCAACGGGCTGCGTTACCCGATTCCGCCGCTGGGCATCCAGGCGGATCCGTCGGAGTCGCTGGCGAGGTCGTATCAGGACCGGTTCTAGCTGTTGCTGCGCAACAGCCTGCGACCGTTTCCGCCTGGACCCCGCTCAGGGGTAACGGCCATACAGGTAGTGGTTCGCCGTTGCGAGAAGGGATCCGTGCCGTCGCATCGCGACGCCGGCTCCCTGGGGAGCAGGCAGTTCGCCCACTCCCTGTTGGTGAGCCCACCGGGACGGCGGGAGCGGGCGCCTGGCATCCACCATCGACCCACCGGCTGTGTAAACCGCTTGTTGACATGTTGGGTTTGGCGTCGGTAATATTGCTCCTTGCACCCCGAATTCAGCAGACCCGCTTTGACGCGGGGCGACCGACCTCGGGATGCGCCTTCACAAGGGACATAGTGATTGAGATGCGTCCACAGCATCCCCCCGGAGGTCGGCGACGGCGTCGGTCTCCATCGACATCAGGGGGGCTGCGGGAAACTCTCGCGTCAGCTGGTTGCTTGCTGCAGCCGGATGAGCGCGGGAGGTACGTGTGTGGTTCTAGACGACATGCAGATGACTGCGCTGGTTCCCGGCCCAGCTTGGGGCGAGAACGGCGCGGCGCGCGGCATGCGGTGGGGACCGTCGGCATCAGCAACAATGCCGATGGGGAACTCCTGATCGCGGAGATGCATGCGCGTGGCGTAGCGCAGGTCAAGTGACTACGGCGCACGGTGGATGCCTTGGCACTTCGAGCCGATGAAGGGCGCGGTATGACTGCGATAAGCCAGGAGGAGCCGTCAAGCAGGCTGATCCCTGGATTCCCGAATGGGGCAACCCGGCAGCGGTGATGCGCTGTCACCCCAGGTTGAACACATAGACCTGGTGGGGGTAAGTGGGGGAAATGAAACATCTAAGTACCCCGAGGAACAGAAACAATTCCGGTAGTAGCGGCGAGCGAACCCGGAGCAGCCCAAACCGAGTGAGCCTAATGGAGCCCTCTCCTCTGCTCATTCGGTGTTGTAGGGCGTTGCGTTCGCACCGAGGGTGGTGCGACAGCAGTTACAAATTGCGCGGATAGGCGAAGGCCCCTGGAACGGGCCGCCAGAGACGGTGAGAGCCCGGTAGCCGACATCCGACGCACCTGCTGGCAGCGTCCCTGAGTACCACGCGGCACGGTGAAAGCGCGTGGGAAACTGGGGAGCCCACTTCCCAAGGCTAAATACTCGAAGTGACCGATAGCGGACCAGTACCGTGAGGGAAAGGTGAAAAGTCCCCCGGGAGGGGAGTGAAATAGTTCCTGAAACCGTGTGCTTTCAAGCAGTGAGAGGCGTTTCGACGCTGATCGCGTGCCTATTGAAGAATGAACCGGTGAGTTACGTTTTGTGGCGAGGTTAAGGCATTCTGTGCCGCAGCCGCAGCGAAAGCGAGTCTGAACAGGGCGAAGCGAGTCGCAAGACGTAGACCCGAAACCAGGTGAGCTACCCATGGGCAGGGTGAAGCGGAAGTAAAGCTCCGTGGAGGCCCGAACCTTCTTCAGTTGCAAATGGATTGGATGACCTGTGGGTAGAGGTGAAATGCCAAGCGAACCTGGCGATAGCTGGTTCTCCCCGAAATGCCTTTAGGGGCAGCGTTGCGGGAAACGACCGTGGAGGTAGGGCTCTGACTGGGTACGGGGGCGGACAGCCTACCAACCCCTATCAAACCGCGAATGCCACGGCCGAACCTGCGGCAGTGAGACTGTGGGGGATAAGCTTCATGGTCAAAAGGGAAACAGCCCAGACCGCCGGCTAAGGTCCCGAAATTTCCGCTTAGTGGGAAAGGATGTCCAGTCGCGCAGACAACCAGGAGGTTGGCTTAGAAGCAGCCATCCTTGAAAGAGTGCGTAATAGCTCACTGGTCGAGTGATTGGGCGCCGACAATTCAACGGGGCTCAAGCGGAGTACCGAAGCCGCGGATCTGGTCACAGCTTGTTGTGACCAGATGGTAGGGGAGCGTTCCGTTCAGCAGTGAAGCCGGACCCGCGAGGGCTGGTGGAGCGGACGGAAGTGAGAATGCCGGTATGAGTAGCGAAAGGCGTGTGAGAACCACGCCCACCGAATACCTCAGGGTTCCTACGGCAGGGCAATCCGCGTAGGGTTAGGCGGGCCTAAGCCGAGGCCGAAAGGCGTAGGCGATGGACAGACGGTTCATATTCCGTCCCCGCTGAGTGTGTGCCTGAGCGACAGGGGCGACCCGGGTTGATAACGTGAGCGGGCCTATTGGACATGGTCCGTCGCGCCGCGTAAGCGTCGAGCGGGATTCAAACACCGCTCGGTTAAGCCGAGGCGGCGCGGAAGCGGCGACGTCAGTCAAAGCGACTCGCGCGAAAACCCCGGCCAGAAAACCCTCGGTCGCGAATACATCCAGCGCCCGTACCGCACACCGACACAGGTAGGTGAGGGTAAGTACCTCCAGGTGGACGAGTGATTCCTCGCTAAGGAACTCGGCAAAATAGTTCCGTAACTTCGGGAGAAGGAACGCCTCGCGGCTTAGCCCCGACTCGCTCGGGCGCCGGGCCGGAGGCCGCAGCGAGCAGGCCCAGGCGACTGTTTAACAAAAACACAGGTCTCTGCGAACGCGAAAGCGGACGTATAGGGGCTGACGCCTGCCCAGTGCTGGAAGGTTAAGGGGAGGGCTTCACGGCTCGAACCGAAGCCCCAGTGAACGGCGGCCGTAACTATAACGGTCCTAAGGTAGCGAAATTCCTTGTCGGGTAAGTTCCGACCCGCACGAATGGCGTAACGATCTGGGCACTGTCTCGGCGAGGAGCTCGGCGAAATTGAAGTGGCCGTGAAGATGCGGCCTCCCCGCAGATGGACAAAAAGACCCCGTGGAGCTTTACTACAGCTTGACATTGAAGGTCGCCTTATGATGCGTAGGATAGGTGGGAGCCGGCGAACCCAGGCTTGCGGGCCTGGGGGAGGCAACCTTGGAATACCACCCTTCATATGGTGTCCTTCTAACGCGTGAGCAAGCACGCGGACCGTGTCTGGTGGGTAGTTTGACTGGGGCGGTCGCCTCCCAAATTGTAACGGAGGCGCGCAACGGTTCCCTTAGGGTGGATGGAAATCACCTGTCACGTGTATTGGCATAAGGGAGCTTGACTGCGAGACTGACACGTCGAGCAGGGAC
This sequence comes from Dehalococcoidia bacterium, assembly GCA_022822855.1. Taxonomy (GTDB): domain Bacteria; phylum Chloroflexota; class Dehalococcoidia; order Bin125; family Bin125; genus Bin125. The sequence goes on along the minus strand of JAJDYG010000011.1, from coordinate 84,798 downwards.
GAAAGTCGGCCAAAGTGATCCTACGGTTCCGAGTGGTAGGGCCGTGGCTTATCGGATATAAGTTACCCCGGGGATAACAGGCTTATCTTGCCCGAGAGTTCACATCGCCGGCAAGGTTTGGCACCTCGATGTCGGCTCGTCGCATCCTGGGGCTGGAGTCGGTCCCAAGGGTTGGGCTGTTCGCCCATTAAAGCGGCACGCGAGCTGGGTTCAGAACGTCGTGAGACAGTTCGGTCTCTATCCTCTGTGGGCGTTGGAGCGTTGCGGGGAACTGCCCCTAGTACGAGAGGACCGGGGTGGACGGACCGCTGGTGTGCCAGTTGGAGGGCCGACCTCCACCGCTGGGTAGCCATGTCCGGACAGGAGAAGCGCTGAAAGCATCTAAGCGCGAAACCAACCTCAAGATGAGCGCTCCCTCCGCCATTGAGCGGATAAGGCCACGGGAAGACGACCCGTTTGATAGGCGACAGGTGGAAGCCCGGTAACGGGTGCAGCTGAGTCGTACTAATGGCCGAATGGCTTGACCTGCCCTACGCCACGCGCAGCTACTGCAGCGCGAACCTGGTGCGCAGCTGCTGCAGCGCATCGGCGAAGGACAGTCGAAGCAGCGTCAACTACATACGTACGCATCTCTTCACTATCTCCCCGCGTTGCGGGATAGAGCAGCGGTAGCTCGTCGGGCTCATAACCCGGAGGTCGTGGGTTCGAATCCCACTCCCGCTACCAGATCCAACACAGCCGACCGACTCGCTGAGAGTCGGTCGGCTGTCGTTTTTCCGAGGCTGGGGCCGCGCCTTCCCGTCGACGGCTGACGACGCAGAGTGTGGATCGTCTGTTCGCCCGGCAGCGGCGGCTGTCGATCGAAGCCCGTTACCGTCGACCGTCCAGGGGTTCGCCGAGTTGTTCGTCCAACGCCGAGAAGACGAACCGGTCTCCCACCTGGACCTGTTCCGACATGACAGGGTTGAGCAACACCTCGTCGCCCCGGACCAGCGCGATCAGACGCCGGTTTCCGGCCCGCTCGAGTGCCCATTCGACTGTCTGGCTCACCCAGGTCGCCGGGATCGGAAAGACGCCGATCCCGTAGCTCGCCGTCAGCGGCAAAAAGTCGCTCGCGGAGGCTACGCGGATGATGTGGGCGAAACGCTCGGCGCCATCCCGCTCCGGCCGGATCACTCGCTGTGCTCCAAGCAGCCTGAGAATGCGCGCGTGGCGGTCGGTTGAGGCCTTGGCGTAGACCATCTGCACGTCGAGTTGCTTCAGATTCATCATCGCCAGCACCGACGCCTCGAGGTCCGCGGTTGCGACTACGGCGACATCGACTTCACCCAGCGACAAGGCTCTCAGGGCGTCGATGTCCGTGATGTCGGCGATGCGCGCGTCGGTGACGCGCGGCGCGAGCTCATGGACGTTGCTCTCGTCCAGGTCGATGGCCAACACTTCGTGACCCAGATCGTCCAGTGCCTCGGCCAGGTGCGAGCCAAAGCGTCCCAGTCCTAACACGGCGACCTGCATCCGGGCTCCTATCCGATCCGGACCGCTTCGGTGGGGAAACGGAACCGTTCACGTGGACGGTCGGGGATCAGGCTGGTGATCACCAGCGGACCCAGCCGGCCGACGAACATCATCATGATCAGGATATTCGCCCCAGCCTGCGTGGCGGCCTGCGACGCTCCCTGGGTCCAACCGCAGTTGGCCAGCGCCGACATCACATCGAATGCCGCTGGCAGCACATCAATGTTCGGGTCGACGGCAATGAAGAAGAGGAGCCCAAAGGTGTAACCGCCGAGGGCGATGAGCACCAGAGCGTTTGCGCGAAGCACGACCGATGCCGGAATCTCCCGCCCGAACGCGACGACCCGCGGCGATCCGATCAGCGCCGAGATCACGCCGAACGTCACGACCATGAACGAGCCGATCTTGATTCCGGAGGCCGTCGAGGTCGAGGCGCCGCCAATGAACATGAGGATGATCATGGCCAGGGAGGTATCGTTGCCGGCCTGCTCGAGCGGCGCGGTGGTCATGCCCGTGGTTCGGTTGACCGACAGGAAGAGCGAGTTGACCAGCTTCGAGCCAGCGCTCTGGTCGGCGAACAGCCTCGACCAGTCGGCGATCAAGAAGAACGCCATTCCGATCACCAGCAGCGCGACCATCCCGGTGACCACCAGCTTGGTGTCCAGTGTCCATCGGCGTCGCGGCTGCCTGAGGTTGAAGACTGTCAGGAACGACAACGACCCCAGGAAGGCGGAAATGCCCATCACGACCATCGGCCAGACGTCGTGCGCCTGTCCGACGAAGCTGCGGCTGCCGCCCATCAGATCGAAGCCTGCGTTGTTGAAGGCCGAGATCGCGTGATATCCCGCCAACCAGACGGCGCGGCCGCGGGAGATGTCCCCCGGTAGCTCGATAAGGAACCAGGGCAGCAACAGAATGAAGGTGGTGAACTCGATGATCGCGGTGTAGATCATCACGCGCCGCAACAGGATCGACGCGCCCGATCCTTCTACCCCCGTCGTCATCAGCTCGAGTCCGAGGAAGGCCCGCCCGCGCATGCCGAGACGTTGGCCGGCGAGGACGATCAGCACACCGGCGTACATCGTGACGCCGAGACCGCCGAGCTGGAAGAGCGCCAGCGTCACGAATTCGCCGAAGTGCGAGAACGTCTCTTCCGTGTCGAAACGGGTCAGTCCGGTCACGCTGACGGCGGACACCGACGTGAACAGGGCGTCCAGGAAGGGAATCGACTCGCCGCTCGCCGACGAAGCTGGCAAGTGCAGCAACCCGCCGCCGATGAGCATGACGACAGCGAAGAGGACGACGACCATCCAGGCGCGAGGCGTGATCCGTATCCGCCGCTGGGGCCTGGCCAGCACGCGCTCCGGCTGCAGCCGTGCCCGCCGCAGGACGACATCGCCGGGCCGTCGACGATAGCCCCGTCGTTGGCTCATCCACAGCCCTCCAAGTCGGAGTGTATGCCTCGCTCACGTCGCGGGACCGTGGAGTCATAACTCGGCGGCCGATACGCTCAGTTGCGTCCGAGGTTCGAACGCGTCATCCAGGTCCAGCCTTCGCGCAGGATGCGGGTGAGGAACCCCGCTTCATCCGGCAAATCTGCTCTGTCCTGGCGGGAGGTTGGTCGTGCAACACGTTGACCCCTTCCGCATCCTGGTGATCTGTACAGGGAACCGGGCACGCTCTCAGATGGCCCACGGCTGGCTGGCCCAGATCGGAGGCGATCGGGTCGTTGTCTCCAGTGCAGGCACCGAGCCGAAGGGCGTTCATCCGATCGCGATCGCCGTCATGGAAGAAGTCGGTATCGACATCTCCAGCCACACCTCGAATCACATTGACGAGTACCTCGAGGATGAATTCGATCTCGTCCTGACAGTGTGCGACTCGGCCAGGGAATCCTGTCCGGTCCTTCCCGGCGCCACACGGACCATGCATCGCGCGTTCGAGGATCCCGACTATGCGGACCTGAGCCGGGAGCAAATGGTCGAGGTGTTTCGCCGCATCTGCGACGAGATCGGAAGCTACAGCCGAGAACTGCTCCGCGAGGTGCTGAGGTAGCCTGCTGACACGACCGAGCGCGGGCTTTTGGAGGAGCGACGATGGCAGTTGCGGCTGACATTCAGCGGGCGATGGAGGACAGTTCCTGGATTCGCCGGATGTTTGAGCTGGGCATCCAGCTTCGACAGGAACGTGGGCCGGAGAACGTCTTCGATCTCTCGCTGGGCAATCCGATCGCCGAGCCGCCGCCGCAGTTCTTCGATGAGCTGCGCACTTACGCCGCCGCCGCCGCGCCTGGCGTGCATCGCTACATGCCCAATCTCGGCTACGTCGAGACCCGGCAGGCCGTCGCCGACGCGCTTTCGGACGAGACAGGGTTGAGCTACGGCGCCGACCATGTCGTCATGACCGTCGGCGCGGCCGCGGCATTGAATGTCGTCATACACGCCCTCTGCGACCGCGACGATGAAGTGGTCATCCTCACGCCGTTCTTCGCCGAATACCTCTTCTACGCCGCGAACCACGCCGCGAAGCCGGTCGTTGTCGGCTGCGACGCCGACTTCATCCCTGATCTCGATGAACTGGCGAGCAAGCTCTCCCGGCGCACCAAGCTGGTGATCGTCAACTCACCCAACAATCCCTCGGGCGCCATGTATCCAGAGTCTTTCATCAGCCCGCTTGCTGAGCTTCTGCGCTCAAAGTCGGCGGAGTTCGGCACTGAGATCTTCCTGGTCAGCGATGAGCCCTACCGCAAAATCCTCTTCGACGAATACGCCTATCCGTTCCCTCAGCTCGCATACGAGCGGACGATCACCGTCACGTCGCACGCCAAGGATCTGGCGCTGCCCGGGGAACGGATCGGCTACATCGCCGTCCATCCTGACTACGACGACGGCGGCTCGCTGATGGATGCGCTGATCTTCTGCAATCGAGTACTTGGCTTCGTCAACGCGCCGGCGATCATGCAGCATTTGGTTCGCAATCTGCAGACCGTCACGATCGACACGACCGATTATCAGCGGAAGCGCGACTATCTCTACGAGGTGCTTACCTCCGCGGGCTACGAGGTACGCAAGCCGGAGGGCGCGTTCTACATGTTCCCGAAGTCGCCCGTCGCCGACGAGATGGAGTTGGTCGCCGCACTGCAGCGTCAGGGCGTGCTGGTCGTGCCGGGCCGAGGTTTCGGCATGGAGGGCTACTTCCGCATCTCCTACTGCGTCGAGCAGAGAGAACTCGAAGGCGCGGCGCCTGGCTTCGCCGCCGCGATATCAGAGTTGACAGGCGCATGAACTGAACGGTCTCGGATGCAGCGGGCCATGTAAGCTGAGACCGGTCGGCCCCATCGTCTAGAGGCCTAGGACGCCAGCCTTTCAAGCTGGTAGCACGGGTTCGAATCCCGTTGGGGCCACCAACGATATGTCAAGTAGCTCGTCTGTGGTGTGAGGGCCTGTCCGTCTCCGGGACGTCTGTCGCGGCTGCCAGCGGGATCAGTCGATCCTGGAGCAGTCCGTCAAGACCCTGCATGAGGCCAACGCGCATCCCTCAACCGAGGAGCACGAGCAGTACACAATCCTCGATTGCCGGTCTGGGCAGCAGCTAGCCGTTCTGTCTAGCCTGGGAGTCATCATGACTGACTGGCCGCTACAAGATGCCAAGAATCGCCTGAGCGCTGTAGTTGACGCCGCGCTCGCTGGCGACCCGCAGCGTGTCACCCGACGCGGGAAACCGGCAGTCGTGGTACTCGCCGTGGACGAGTATGAGCGACTTCGCCGGATCGAACAGGCCAACGCGCCAACGCTCGCAGAGTTGCTGCTCCAGATCCCGCAAGATGGCCGGGAATTCGAGCGCCTGACGTTGCCGGTCCGAACTCCCGACCTCTGATGTTCCTGATCGACACCGACGCACTCTCGGCCCTGCGCCGTGGTGAGTGACATCCCCAGGTAGCCCATTGGCTCACGACCCAGCGCAGCTCCGACCTCTATCTCAGCGTCGTGACCATCGGAGACATCGAACGCGGCATTGAACGCCAGTTGACCCGCGATCCAGAGTTTGCCCGCGCATTGTCGGACTGGCTCGTTCGCGTGCTCGCCTGGTACGGCGACCGCATCCTCCAGGTTGATCTACCCACGGCACAACGCTGGGGACGTCTCACAGCTGTCCTCGGTCACCAGGGCGCCGACCTGTTAATCGCCGCAACGGCACTGGAATACGGTCTTACCGTGGTGACCCGCAACCTCAGCCACTTCCAGCCCACCGGCGTCCCAGTGCTCAACCCCGTTGCCGAGAGTGAGCTAGCCAGCGAATGACCGAAGCGGGGGCGACCCTCAGCGTCTGAATCAGAACCCAAACTTGCTCCGACAATAGAGAACGGATCAACGCGACGACCACGTTGCCTGCGGCCCAGCCGCAAGAGACAGCCGGCGCGCCGGGGCAATAGCCTCGGAGCGGCCGGACGAGAGTCGGCGGGCGACTCCCCCGGTTGACGGCGCTAGTGACCGATCGCCGCCAATTGCTTCGGTGTCAGCAGCCACTCCAGCTCGGCGCAGGGACCGGGATGGAGTTCCGGCGCGTTTAGCCTCGCGATGCTGCCCGGCCGCAGGCGGATCGACGCCTCGCGGCCGCCGATCAGGAGCGCGATCAGCTCGCTCAGTGTCGGTTCATGACCCACCAGCAGGACCGACTCCACGTCTGCCATCGACGCGTCCGCGATGATGCTGGACAGCCGCCAGCCGGCCAGCGAATCGACGAACTCGATGGGTCGTTCCAGCTTGAGGGCCTCGTGGACGATCTCCGCAGTTTGGCGGGCGCGGACGAGCGGGCTCGAGAGCGTCCGTGGCGGCCGGACGCCCAGACGCCTCAGGCCGACCGCGCCGTCTCGGGTGCGCTGGCGGCCCGTCGGCGCGAGCGGACGCAGCTCGTCCACGGGCCACTCGACGCCCCGCGGCTCCGCCTTGCCGTGACGCATCACGTACAACTTCACGCGCGCAGGCTACGCCCACCAAGTTTCCTGAGAGCATGAACCAGTCAATTTGGCCTCTCCGTTCGACGCACGTCGAGCGTCGGATCGTATGTGTCGCCTCCAAGTCCCAAGCCGCACGGTACAAGCCGGCCAAGTTCGCGACGTGCCACGCTGCTCGCGCTTCTGAATCGCGCTGCGCCGCTCAAGCCGCGGCAGGAATGTCACTGGTGTTAGGTTGCGAGCCAGGCTTGCGACACTGGAAGCCCTCCCGAGATCGTGATGGACGTCGGCATCTTCACGTGGACAAATGCGGCGACCGACCCCGCATTATTGGCGAAGCGGGCCGAGGAACTCGGCTTCGAGTCGTGCTGGGTGCCGGAACACAACCCGTTCCACCTGGCGAAGAAGGTGGCAAGCCTGGATCAGTGTTCAGGAGGCCGATTCATCTTCGGCATCGGCGCCGGCGGACTCCGAGAGCAGCAGAAGATCATGGGAGCCGACTTCGATCGCCGCTGGACCCAGCCCCGGTACGCGATGCTGGCGATGAAGCAGTTGTGGACCCAGGACGAGGCGGAGTACCACGGAACCTACTACGATTTCCCGCCGGTCAAGCTGTTCCCCGAGCCGGCCCGGGAGCCGTACCCGCCCGTGTTTCTGGGCGGTACGGCGAAGGGTGTACTGCTGCACTGGTCCATTGGCGGCTTCCTAGCAGAAAACAGGAAGAGGGCTCGGGCGGCAGCCGCCGGTTCGTGACCCGCCGCCCAGGCAATCTCCATGCATGGCTCCTCGCCCAGCTCATCGCCCCCTAGAGCGGACGCGGCTCAGGGCCGCCTTCGATACCTGGGTCCTCGGGGTCGATCCACGAGTCGAGGGCCTGCAGGCTCTCCGACTCGAAGGCGTAGCCCCCGGTTTCCGACTCCAGCGCGGGGTGCAGGTAGCTCCACGCGACCGTCGGCGAGACGGCGTTGTTCGAGAGTTCGAGAGCTAGCGGCGGTCGTTCGTCACCCAACGGAGCATCGCCTGCGCTGCAGGCATCGAGGTTTGGTTGAACGGGCGTGTCCCAGAAGCCATGTCGTTCGAGCTCGTATGTCTTGGTGATGACCGGATCGGAAGCGACGCGAATGGTGAGTGTCGCGGCCCCCTTCAGGGCGCGGTAGAACTCCAGATCATCGGGCGGGGAGATGTCGTACTGATAGAACGCGGTCCACACGTCCCAGATCTCGGTGCGCGTGCGACCGTCAATGTCCCAGGTGACTTCGACATTGCTGCCATCGACGAACGCCGGTTGCATTGCGTCAAGACCTGCGATTCCGACCGATAAGCCGTCGATCGCACAGGAGATGCCCAACGTTGAGCGCCTGTCTCGCTCGATGTCCGGGGCCTGGGTATCTCTGCGCTCAAGCAGATTGACGAAGCTGGAAGTCCACGCCGAGCCGTAGAGAGCATCCGCCGCAAAGGTGAGATTGGCATCGAAGCTCAGGGGGATGCCTGTCGCCGGCAACGATTGGGGCGGGATCGGCACTGCCAGGCACTCGTCGAAGGAATCGACGACCGGGTTGTCGAAGATGGTGCCGAGACTGAAGTGGTGACTGCTCGGATTGGCGTCCAGAAGAGTGATCTCCAGATCGGTAGCGTTGCGCCAGGACGCGATCACCTCGCGCGCGCGATCGGGGCTGATCGCGGTCGTGTTGCGGCCGAGGAGCACGTTCCAGATCGCCTGCTGCACGGCGCCGCCGTCTGTTCGCCACGCCACCCGCACGCGATCCGAGACGATCGTCGTTGCCCGTTCTCCGAACAAGGACAGGGCGGCGCCCTGTGCCCCGCAACCTATGGCAAGACCGATGAAGACTCGATCATCCCGTATGTGGTGTTCAAGCATCGTCGTTGCGACAATCATTGGATCTCCCGGTAGCCGTTGCCAGAATCTGAGAGTCAAAGAGTCGTTGTCAGCGCCAAATGCGTTCAGCGGGAGAGGAAGAGTTCGTACTTCACCCGGCTTGTAGTAGCCGCACTCGTCGAGGTTCGCTTGCACCGGCGTATCGAACATGCCGCGCATTTCGAATGTGATCGGGACAGATGTGAGCGCCGCGATCTCGATAAGCGCGAAGGAGGAGTCGCGGAACTGCGCCATCATCAGCCTCGGCGACGGCGGCCTGAGCAGGCTCAGCGTTCCAATTCGTTGGACGTGCCAGGGCGACGTTCCAAGCGACCGGCCGTCAACCGTCACGGTCACGGGTACGTGCTCCGACTCCAACTCCAGAGGTACCTCTATCAGGATCTGCAACACAGTGCTGAGGTAGCAGGTTGCTTGCATCTCGATCGCGCCATCGACCTCTGGCACTCCCGCAGCCGTGGACCACACCCCGGTGGTAACCGTGCTGTTTTCATCGTGGTACGCCTCATAGGTGAGAGATCGAGATTGCCGCTCGTTCGGAGCCACCAGAGGCACATAGGTCGACATCGATGTCCAGTAGTCCCGCGTGCAGTTGTCGAAGTTGGTCTGGATCGGAGTCCCGAACAGCTCGGCGAGGCTGAACGTTCCTCGGACTACTTGGTCCGAACCGAGCTCGAACTCAAGCGTTGCTCCCCGCGTGAGTTCTGCAAGATTGGGAACAAAGGCAGCGGTCGCAGTGCCATCTTGATTGGCGAAGACGGTCACATGCTCCTGAAGCTGTTCACCGTTGTCCAGTGTCAGAAGAATCGAGGTAGGGTTCCCCACGTCTGGTAGCCGCTCAATCAGGAAGGTCAGGGTCTGAGAGTTGCAGACCATCAAGAGAGTGAAGGGACTGCCGGCCGCAGCGGATGCGCTGTCGATGGCAACGGTCTTGACATGGCTGTCGCGGCGAAAGCCGTTCCACTCCCGGTAGAGCACCCTGTAATAGCTGCCGGACTCTCTCTCGACGTATTGGGCATCGGTGACCGGCCGCCAGTCCGGTTCCCCATAGTTGCCGCAGTGGTCGATGTTTGCCTGGATCGGAGTGGTGAACAGGTAACCCAGATCGAACGATATGGGCGCTGATTCCCCACGACCGGAACTGACGGACAGGTGCTTTGCTTGTCGGAGGCGTTCGATCGTTCGTTCCGCGTCGGTTGGACGCCACGTGGACGCGCCGTCGGACGTGTCGGCGCTCCAGCTGGCGCTCACTGCACGGTCGTCGAATCCGAGGAGCAGGTCGCCGGTTAGGTCGGAGGGCGCTCCGCTCAGCAACACCTGGAGTTCGTCGCCGAAGCATCCAACTTGCAGTCGCAGTCCTCGGCCGCTGCTCACGGTCACCACCGAGTTCAGCCTGGTCGGCCAGTAGCCCTCGAGGTCGCGCTGGTCCACCTCATACGAGAGTGAAGCGGTGTACGGTGCACTCCTGATCACTGGAACGATTGGTTCGGCGTCTTGCCGAATCAGAGGTTCGGGCAGACTGATCTCCATGGCGGGTTCGAGTTCGACGTTCACAGAGACGGGCGTTGAAGACAGCCAGTTGGTCGCCTCACCGAACGCAGGGATGATCCTGGCGCGAGACAGGATGTTGTCGCTCCAACCATCGGCAGTCCGTTGCTGGACGGCGAACTCGATGCGTTGGTCGGCGCGGACCTGCGCGCGTATGCGCAGTTCGGTGCGGCCCGACGGGCCGACTTCAGGGTCGCAGTACCGGAGGTTGTTGTAGACCGGCAGAGCGCGGATCCTCTCGAGGTCGATGCTGGTTGTCAGGGCCGGCGTCGTACCGACCGTTAAGGCGAGCCGCGTACCGTACCCCAGCAGCGCCTCGGATAGCTTGCTTCCTGCCGGTTGGACAAGGTCGAATCCCGTTGCCGCCGACTCGACAGAGCGTCGCTCGGAGAGCCTGGCTCCGTCGTCCACGGACCAGGTCATGCCAACCTGTTGACTGGCGGAGCCGTCGCCGAGGTCTTCAGGCAGTCCGCCAATGCTGACCGAGGTCTCGCCTCCCTGGCAGGTGATGGTAGTCCTCAGCTCGCCATCCGGCGCTCCGGCAGCGGCGCTGTAGATCGACACCCTCGTTCGAAGGTCGCCCGCGTCGTCGTGAAATGCCGAGTAGTGAGCATCGCCCGCCCACTCGTCCAATCCGGTGACCAGCGAAACGTCGGCCGTCGAAGAAGGTTCGAACAGCTCGCTCCGCAGGAGTCGCCCGTGTCTGGTTTCGTCCACATCGAGGACGAGCGAGGAACTCACGAGCCAGCGCCCCACGCGGACACTGGCCGGATCGAAGCGGTGCGCGCGCGGCGTCACCGGTGCTGTCCAGTCGCCGTCAGCGTCTCGCGCCCGCAAGGCGAGTTGGACGACACCGTCCTCGAGGCGTTGAGCCGCGACGCGCACGTCGGCGTCGATCTGCCGGACACTCTCCTCGCCAAGAGCCGGGTGGCCGGTCGTAACCGACAGCGCGCCACCGACCAGAACCGCAATCAATAGGGCGGCAGTAGCAAGACCTCCACAACCTCCTTCACCACCAGGCGTAGACCTCCGGCGCCGTCTCACCTTGACACGCATACCATCGCTCCCGTCAGCACTTGCGTCGAAGTGTGATGCCCGGCGCTGGAGGGCAATAGATCATCCGAGCGGGATCAAGATTTCCTTTTGCTCATGTGAGATGTAGCGATTCGACCATTCGCGGAGACACCTACTGGCGGCCACCGTGACTCGGACGCGAACTGGCATGCAAGGGCCGCGGACCGACCTTGAGCAGAGCAGGGATGCCTGACCGAGCCAACCGCACTCAACAAGGATCGGCCTGGATGCTACTTGAGGCGCTGCTCATCGATACCGACGACCACATCGTCGAGCAGACCGCTGCGCACGGCCCAGATCACCAATTCTTGCTTGGTCTGGATGCCTAACTTGTCCTGGATGCGGTAAAGCGTGTTGCGTATGGTCACAACGCTGTTGCCCCGTTGCCTGGCGATCTCGGCATATGGTGTGCCTCTGGCGAACAATGTCAGCGTCTGCCGCTCGATCTTCGTCAACCGGTCTACCGGCCTGCTGGACTCGAGCTGGCTTTGACCCTTCAGCAACGCAAAAGCTCTCTTGATCGCCTCATCCGGCACGCGGAGCCGACCTTCGGCAACGTCTGACAGTGCCGACAGCAAGGCTTCCGGTGGGGCGTACTTTTCCAGGTAGCCGGTTGCCCCAGCGGCGATCGCGTTGACGACAGCATCTCGTTGCGTCGCGGCCGTCAACATCAGGACCCGCGTGTCAGGCAGAAGCGTCATCAGCTCGCGGCAGGTCTCGATGCCGTCTTTGCCTGGCATCATGACGTCCATGATTACCACCTGTGGCTGCACTTCCTCCGCCAGCCGCAGCGCTTCCTCGCCGTCTCCCGCCTCCGCGGCCACGACGAACTGACCCGAGCTTTCAAGCAGGTCGCGCAAGCCGCTCCTGACGATCGGGTGGTCATCCACCACCATCACCCGGACGAGGCTGTTGGCAGGCATCTCAGTCTCTGCTCCACTCTCTCTGTCGCGGCACTACGCATGTGATCATCGTTCCACCTCCGGTATTCGCGCCGTCTACTCTCAGCGTTCCACCCATTCGGACGGCATCCTCCATCATCCCAGTGATGCCACGCCCGCGTCCGACATAGTCGTCGGGCAGGCCGACGCCGTCGTCCATGATGCACAAGGCGACTTCCTCCCTGGCGAAGCTCAAGCTGACCTCGACCCGGCCCGGTCCAGCATGCAGAAATGCATTGGTGAGCGCGTTGTGCGCGATGGAGAAGAGTCGAGCCCGAGTGGCGGTTGGGAGGTTCGGTTCGATCCCAGTCAGCGACAACGTGGTCGGAATCCCTGTGATTCGTTCATACGTGGCGCAGTGCGATGACAGGACCTGACCAAGCTCTCGCCCTTCAACGATGTGACCGGAATCAATCGGTCCGCGCATCTCCCACATCGCCGACCGGGACAGTGCCGACGTTGCATCGAGCGCGGAGAGCAACTCCCCGTTGGACTCGCCTGCCAGCGTCCTCGCTCGGTGGAGGCCGAGGTTGATCATGAACGCGGTCTGGGCGGTCGTGTCGTGGATCTGCTGGGACAGGTCGATTCGTTCCCTGCGCAGCTGCTGCTCTCGGGACACCGCGGACCGCCAGCGCAGGCGCTCATAGCGAACGATCATGCCAATGCCTATTGCAACGACATACATCGTGGCCACTCTGCCGACGAGCACCTTCTCCTGACCCAGGTCGAGGTCCAGCCCGCCGCCGGTCCAGACACAGACCGAGACATAGACCAGCGCAGCCAATGACGTCCAGGCGATCGTGGCCCAGACGGATGAAAACATCACCGCGAACAGGCCGAGCGCTGGATAGAAGGCAATGAAGGCGAAGGTCGAGAAGCCGCCCAGGACGAAGACGCCGAACACGATCTGCGCCACGTCGGACGCGCTGACCAGAAGCAGCAATCGCGGTGTAACCGGCTGTCCTTTGCGCAGCCGGTAGTGCAGCAGCCCATTGATCAGGAACTGGAGGATCGGGAGCGCAACGGCTTCCGCCCGCTCGGGGTACCAGAAGTCCGGACGGTAGGCCGCTAGGAAGACGACCACCAGCCAGATCAACCAACGCCCCCAGAGAGACACCCAAGTCGCGTATGAGACAACGTCCGGCTCGCTCAGCGTGACCGGCGTCAGCCATCCCCGCAGGACGTCGCCGCTGCCTGTCAACACATGCCACGTCCTGACCTCACTCGGCCCGGGTTCATGCTGTTGAACTGCACGCAGTTGCGCGTCGCTCACAATCAAAATCTATATTGACTGCTCTGCAAATGGGAGATCGTTTTGCACCAAACGCTATTGGGCATACTGATGGTCGCGGCGAGGGAAAAGAGAAAGACCATCGGCCTCCGTTTGATCTATCGCAGGTCGTCAAAGGAATGAAAAGCTCTATCTTGACCTCGGCCCAGAATGATGTCGCGCCTGAGTGTCAACCCGGTGAGTGGGTGGCGGGCCGCATCCACTCCCGGGGGGCTCGACAGATGTTCAGGCTGCAAGCGCGGAGAGGCGCAACTTGTTCAACCCGGAGACCTTTGCCGCGTTCGGCTACCGCGACTTCCGGGTGCTCTGGGCGGCAACGTTTGTCCGCTCGGCCGCGCTGGCGCTGGAACTGGTTGCCCGGGCCGTCCTGATCGTCGAACTGACCGGTTCCGCCGTGTTGCTGGGCGCCGTACTGGCGGCCTGGATGGCGCCGAACTTGCTGCTCTCCCCGTTTGCCGGTGTCATCGTTGACCGCTACCCCTATCGGCGTGTGTTGATTGGTTCGTTTCTGACCAACGCCGCAGCCTCCGGTGTGCTGTTTGTCTTGCTCATCGTCGATCAGGCTCAGAGCTGGCAGGTGATCGCGTTGTCGGCCCTGTCGGGGATCGGCTTCGTATTCTTCAATCTGGCTCGCCGGGCGATGCTGCCCACAATCGTCGAGTCATCCCACCTACGGTCGGCCACCGCGCTTTCTCAAACCGGACAGACCTCGGTGAAGATTGGCGGCGCGCTCCTGGCCGGCCTGTTGCTCCGCTTCGCCGACTTCACCTGGATGTTCGGCCTGATGACCGCATTCAGCCTGCTGGCCGCGCTGTTCGGGGCTCTGATCCAGGCCCGCGGGCAGTCGCAGCCCGGCGAGCGGGACGTCGAACAGTCTGTGGTGGGACAGATCACCGCCGGGGCTCGCTGGGCGATTGACACCCGATGGCCGCTGGCTGTGCTGGTCATCGCAGCGATGTCATACATGTTCCTGCAGCCGTACGAGGCGGTGCTGATGCCTCTCGTCGTGATCGACGAGTTGGGCCAACATCGTGCATGGGTGGGTTATCTGGCGGCCGTCGGTGGTCTTGGCGCGACCGTGGGTGCGGTCTGGTTGGCTTCGCTGAAGGAGATCCGCTCGCCGAACCTGCTGATGGTCGGCTTGATCGCGACCGGAGGCGTCGCACTGGTCGGGATCTCGCTGGCGCCGCACCTCGCGGTCGTCGCGGTCTGCGTGTTCTTCGCTACTGCCTGCGTTTACAACATGGTCACCGTCGCCAACCTCGCACTGCTGGCTCACGCACCCGAGGAGATGCGCGCTCAGGCGCTCACCCTCATGAATCTGGCCCAGGGCACGATCCTGATTGGGGCAATCATTGCCGGCGCGCTCGTCGATTCGTTCGGGCCCCAGGCGGCGCTGCTGGCCATGGCTGGCTGCCTGCTCGGAGCCGCCCTGTTAGCCCTCTCAACGCCGCGGGTGCGCTGGTGGCTTTGGCGCAGGCGGCTACATACCGATCTGACGGCTGCGGACTGGATTCGTGCGGGCGACAGCGACCGCTAGCGTCGGCCAACGGATGGGACTGCGGCTCGCGCCTTGCGTCGACTCACCCCCAGGGATCAAAGCTGCGAGCAAGCGGTTCTACAGCCGCCCCATGTCAACTCGGCAAGCCCAGGCTTCTCAAACTCCTACTCCATGTGCTCCCTTCCAAGACTGCTTCAGTCGCTACCATTTCGGTTGCCAGATGAAAGGACTCCCATGACCAGCAGTCAAGCCAAAGCCCCTTCCCCTGCCGAATTGCGTCGACGCATGACCATCCAGCTCTATGAAGAGATGCGCGATCAGAGCGATGCCGATGACGGCAATACGCTGCAGGCGGCCGCGACGATCACCTCTGGTATGTCGCTCAACGAGATCAGAATCTCGCTTGGTGTCTGGCCCAACACCGTTGATGCCGCCACCTAAGCGGCGACCCTTCTCACTGCGCTGTGCGGCGCGCCTCAATGTCATGCCTCGGCCACCAGGTTGGGCAGCTACGCTGCCCCGCATGACCAAGACGGCTCCATCGCCGACGCGGACACAGAACTGAGCACGCCGGTGAAGAGGTTCATTCTCTTTGACCATGACGGCGTCTTGGTCGAAACAGAGCAGTGGTACTACCTGGCAAACAAGCGATCGCTCGCGTCTCTCGGTATCGAGCTCCCGCGAGACGCGTATCTGGTGAACATGGCCGAGGGAGTGTCCGCGTGGGAAACTGCACGGGCCTCGGGAGTGGCCGAATCCGAGATTGAACGTGGACGAGAGCTGAGAGACCGCTACTACCGGGAGTATCTGACGACCGAAGACATCGAGATCGACGGTGTGCTGCAAACGCTGGCCGAACTCGCCGATACGTACAGAATGGGTATCGTCACGACATCCAAGCGAGCTGATTTCTCGCTGATTCACGAACGGCGATCGATCCTGGATTACATGGAGTTCTGTCTGACGGTTGAGGATTACGAGCGAGCGAAACCGCATCCCGAGCCTTATCTGGCAGGCCTCCAACGCTTTGGCGCGACGGCCTCTGAAACGGTGGTCATCGAAGACTCGGCGAGAGGGTTGAAGTCGGCGGTAGCGGCGGGTATCGAATGCATCGTGGTCGCTAACGAGTTCACGGCGACTCACGATCTGTCCTGTGCGACTGCCAGAGTAGCGACGTTTAGTGAGCTGCCAGCTGCGCTAAGAGACCTGTCAAACGCAGCCGGCCGAGGCTGAACGGCGCGCCTTCGCATCTCCGAGGCGATGCCATCACTCCAACGGAGTTGGATCGAGGAACCGGTCGAGCACGTTGCGCGTAATGCGGGACACGTTGTTGTCGTGATCGTTGTGGAACAGGGATGAGACCCAGGCGATTGAGCCGGTGGAGAAGACGGCGCCGCCGCGGGGCGTTTCGAAGAAGACCATGTCGGCGTGGACCTGGGGATCGTCCTGGCCGCCGATCGAGAGCAGCATGTGCCCAATGTCCTCGTTGACGCGGATGTAGGCGTCGGTGTGCTGCTCGGACGTCGCGACAGTGAGGGCGTGGGGGGGCGTCCCGTAGGCGCGGCTGGCGGAATCGAGTTCGAGTCCGGCCGCGCCGCCGCCGATCAGGCCGAAGTCGCCGATGATCTCGTCGTCGACGCCGTCGAAGATGAAGGCGGCGCGGGGGTCGTGGCTGTCGGACGTGCGTCGGAAATAGGAGCAGTGGTCGAAGCCCTGGGCGATGAACCCGTTGCCGACCAGCGACTGCGGCGTACGCCCGGCGCGCCACCAGAGACCTCCGTACTCGCCAGTGAAGGCCATGTAGTACTCGCCCGGCTCGCTGGCCCAGGAGCGTGATCCGTCCTCGGTACGGCGCATCTCCATCGCGCCGGGCTTGTCGTCGCGGTAGGCGACGCGCCAGTAGAAGCCGTTGCCGCCCATGTACATCAGCCGTCCGCCGCGCTGGGTGAAGGCATGCAGGGCGTCCCACATCTGGGTGGAGTAGTACTCGGGGTGGCTGCCGGTCATGACGCAGGCGTATCGCTCGAGCAGTGAGACGCCGTCGTGGTGCATGTCTTCGTCGGTGATCACGTCGAAGGGGATCTCTTGCGCCTCGAGCCACTCGACCAGGTGCATGTCGGCGCTGAGCTGCCAGAGCCAGGGGTGAGTCGGACGGATGTTGATCAGCGGACGCAGACGTGAGGAGTAACAGACACCGGTCCCGTCGTTGTGATCGTCGTACATCGAGTTGGCGTACTCCGGATGCCGGTTGAGGTAGCGCATCTCCGGAGAAATGACCGTGAGGTGGTTGGAGAGCAGTTCGTTGCCGGTCTCCATACCCCCACGAGAGTTGCCGTAGGCCATGTAGCTGGCCGTGGGGATCAGCAGCGCGAGCGACGCTGTGGCCCGGTCACCCGGAACACTTCGTTCACTGAGTTCGCTTCGATTACTGCGCGCACTGAGTTCGCGCGGCGGCCGCACGACGAAGGTGATGTGGTCCTCCTGATCGCCTGCCGTGAGGCGGGCGGCGTAGAGTCCGCTCGGCGTATCGGCGGGCACTTCCAGTTCGAAATCGACGTCCCATTCGCAGTCGTAGAGCGAGTCATCGACGAAGTGGATAGCGGCGTACTGCTCGGGGGCGTGACGGAAGCTCAGCTCGTCGCCGGTCCAGTTGGAGCCGCGCACGGCGCGGATTGGCAGGTTGATCAGCCGGCCGTGCGCGCCGTTGGGCGAGATATCGATAATGTCATCAGTCTCGATCGCCTGGGCGAAGTCCCACGCGCCGCAGATGTCGGAGCGCAGGGCGGGAGGCACCGCGCCCCCGCGCAGCGCTTCAATCTCGCCGAGCTCCAGGACCCGGGAAGCGACGACGGGCCGTTCGATGCGGCCATTGAAGATCATCTCACCGATGGGCTTGCCGCGAGCCTCTTCACGGCTGGCAGCCGCGATCAAGAGAGGCGCATCGCAGGCGACGACGGCGGCCGCTTCTCCCGTGAAGCTGGCTGCTCCGCTCGACGAGTCGCGAGCGTAGGAGTCCAGTAGCTGTTGCCGCAGATGAACTTCACCGCCAGCAGAGTCGTACGTGGCGCTGACCAGGTACCACTCCCGGGCGACGAGGGGTTGGCCGAGGGCATACTCGTGCAGACCGCCGGCGCCGTCCCCGAGCTCCAGGACGAGACCATGCTCGGGATCGGTCCAGAGCGCGAAGCCTCGGCCGGCGTCGACATCCATCCTCGAGATCAGGCAGGCGCGACGCAGGCCTGGGAGGGTGGGAAAGATCGTGGCCTGGAGCGTCAGATCGTCGAGGCTGCCGAAGGCGGGGCCATCGGGCACGACGGCGTAGGACCCGCAGTAGGTCTCCTGCGTGCGGCCGGGATACTCGCCGCTGACGGACGTTGGCAGCAGCTCGTCGCGGTAGCCGGGCCCGCCTGGCTGGCGATCACCGGAGATCAGCCGGACGATGTCGGCCTGGTAGCGATCGATGCCTGGTTCGCAACTCACCATGAAGCGGATGCGTTCGCCGGGCGCGACGCTGATCTCGTCGCTGTAGCCCGCGATTTTCTTTTCGAGCATGGATCGCTCCCTCGGCGCCGGGTCCGGCTGAAGTGTCAATCGATTGCGAGTGGGGAGCCAGTAATCAGTTCCCAGCGCAGCCTGAATACCGCGCGCTCGGCGTCCTCCAGAGAAGTGAAGACCTGATCTTCGAGGAGCGTGAGATCGACGCCGCGCTGGCCGGAGAGTTGGGCCAGCCCCCACTCCTGGTAGGGGACGCGCGTGACGAGGACATAACGGCCGGCGGCTTCGGTATCGCGCATGCGGGTGACGATGCGTTGGAGCGCGGCGCTGTGCGGGCCCATGGGGTTCGCCATGAACTCCCGCGCGAGATCCGTGCGGCTTGGATCGATCGGATATTGAGACGGCATCCACAGCCTCGCTGGTTCGCGGGCGAAGTCTAGGCTCGGCGCTAGATCGTTGCAACCAGTGGCTCCGGCCTGGTCAACACGGCGTCCGCAGTTATCATCCTCGACGGATGGAGCTGGGACATGCGTAGCTGGCAGAGTGAGTGAGGGTACGCTGTGTCGGACGAATTCCTGGCACGCGTGCGCTACCTGACCTTCGACATCTTCGGTACCGTCATGGATCTGACCGGCAGCCTGGCCGGTCCGGCGGGCGAGTTTCTCGCGGCCCACGATTCGGACATGAGCGGCCAGGCCTTCTACGCCGATTGGCGCGCGCGCCAGCGGATCGAGCAGTACCAGGACAACCAGCTCATGCTGGGGCACAGCGGATATCTCGAGACCTGCCGCCGCGCCTTCGTCTACTGCCTGAAGTTGCACGGCGTCGCCTACACGGACGATGCCGTGCAGGAGTTCATGAACGTCTACACACGCCTTCAGCCCTACGACGACGCCATCACCGGGCTGCGATCACTGGGTCAGCGCTACCAGCTGGTCGCGCTGTCCAACGGAGAGCAGTGGTACCTGGAGGAGTTGCTGGCCAACAATGTGCCGATCGAATTCGACGCGATCATCTCCGTTGATCAGGTCGGAGCCTTCAAGCCGTCGCCCGGGATCTATCGAAAGGCAATTCAGCGGCTGGGCTGCGAACCGGGCGAGATCATGATGGTCGCAGCCCACTCCTTCGATCTGCTGGGCGCACAGGCCAGCGGCTTCAAAGCGGCGTACGTCAACCGCTACAACCTTCCGACCGAGGAGTCGGAGTACCAGCCCGAGATCATCGTCAACGACTTCGTCGAACTGGCCGCTCGCGTGCTGCCGTAGCGGGAAGCGGTTGGGCGAAGGTGGGCCTTATTGAGACGTGAGCAACCGACGGGAGCGAGGGACCATGACCATTCGCTTGCTGACCATGCTTGTGCTTGCCCTGATGGCCGCTGTCCTGGTTCAAGGTTGCGGCGACGACGCTTCCGACGAGGAGTTAAGGCGATCCGACGTGGCGACGGCGCTCGAGCAACTCGCAAGCGATCTGGTTGCCGACCGACCCGAAGATGCGGCCGCGTACATGGAGCGCTTGCGAGCCTACCTTGAGGAGCATCCGTCTTTCTTCGGTAGCGCGGCCGTATTGCTGGATCGATCCGGCGCTGTAATCGCGAGCCCCTACGTCTTTCGCACGGTTGACGGCTACGCCGAAAGAGACCTGACCAACCCTACTTACGACATCGAAGCCCAAGACTGGTTCACCGCTCCGCTGACCGAGAATGCCGGCGTGTGGACCGACCCCTACTTCGACGCCGGCGGGGGCGAAGTCTGGATGGTCACTCACTCGCTGCCGGTCAGCGACAATGAAGGCACGTTCCTGATCATTACGACGGACCTCGTCGTCGAGGAACCCGACAACTGAATCCTCGGAGTCGATCTGTACACCTTCGCCGCCAACAGCCTGAGTTAGGAGCAATCCATGACCACGACCGCCAGAGCCTTTGGATACGTTGATTCACCCTGGCCGGTCCTCGAGCGCATGGCCGAGGCGCACCGGCGGAGCTGGGAGATGCTGGCCTCGGCGGGCGAGTGGTGGACGGGAGCCGAGCGAGTGTCGGTTGCAGCCGAGGTCCGCCGGGCGTCTGCCATGGTCGACGGATTGCCTGACCCGGGTCCCGGACCGGCGGCCTTGCCGGAGGCGGCAGTCTTTGCGGTCCACAAGTTGATCGGTGATCTCCCGAACGTGACCCGCGAGTGGTTTGACGAGACGATCGCGTCGGAAGGGATGTCGGACGCTCGCTATATCGAGCTGCTGGGCGTCGTGGTGCATGTCTGGTCGGTGGACGAATTCCATCGCGCGCTGTCGCTGCCGCTGGAACCGTTGCCAGAGCCGATCCCGGGAGAGCCAACGCAGATCAGGCCGGCCGGTGTGAAGCCGCATGACAGTTGGCCGCCGACGATCTGGCCCGAAGACCTTGCCGAGAGCGAAGCCGACATCTACGACGGCGCGGAGTACGCAGCCAATGTCCGCGCGGCCATGAGTCTGCATCCGGACAGCGTCCGCTGGTTGGCCGACCTGTTCGACGCGCACTACTTGAGCTGGACCGAGATCCGCGGTGAGCAGGAACCGTTCCGCGTCCTGACGCGCCCACAGCGTGAGTTGGTGGCCGCGAGGGTCTCGGCGCTCAACGAGTGTTTCTATTGAACAGTCTCACACGTAATGCTGCTCGGTCGGAGCAGCGAAGACGATGAGTCCGTGAACCTGAACGGGACGATAAGCAACGCAGTCGATAGCGGTGTTGAGCACGGCGAGGTGCTGCTTCGCTATTCCGATGCTGCTGTTGGCCGCGCAGCGAACCTTGCCGAGGCGCGGGAGGCGGTCAACGCGGCGATGGGGCCGGACGCGGTCGTCGATTGCGCCGCGACGATCGCGAACTTCCAGCGGATGGTTCGGATCGCCGACGGCTGCGGGATCCCGCTCGATGCCGGCTCGCGCCGCGTGATGGAGGAGTGGCAGGATGACCTGGGGATCGACGGATTCCGAAGTCGGTGCAACACCTTCGGTTAGGACCTTCGGGTTGGCATGGCCGTTGGCCAGACCTGTCGAGGAGGGCCGGTCACGGATGGCTGGCCAGGAAGCCGCCCCCGCAGCGAACCTGCGTCGGTTTGTGAGGATTTGCACTGCCGCCTCTTGGCGCCCAGATCCGGGCTGAGGTAAGCGTCAAGCTGCATGGTTGTGAGCGTTGATCCGTACGAAGAAATCCTGAGTGTTTGATGTTCGAATCGCCCTCGGGAACCGTTGGGCATGGACCAGACGCTTGTGCTCCACGAGTCGATTAGAATCCGACTAGTCGATGATGAAAGTCGGAGTCGAAACGTACTATCGAGCTTCGAGGATCGATATTTGCGTTACCCATCCCGAAGGCTGGAGTGAAGGCGCAGAGGTGGTATCTCTGACAGCCGACCAATCAGGACAAGTTGAGTTCGCTATGCGCGTCTCGCTGCAGGATGAAGTGCGGAGGCGCCATGCGGCGGATGGCTAGAGCAGCTGCAGCGGGCACTGAGCCGGTTGACCGCCTCGATCTACGCGGTTCCGTTGAGCCGACGCCGCGATTTCAGGTCTGGATCGACGATCTGCTGCGCTGCAGCCCGGACGAGACGTATGTGATCGCCCGGATGTCGATCTGGGGACGCTGGATCCTGTGGATCGCGGCGCTGGGGTACATGCTGTCGCACTGGGATCTGACCGGCGACAACCAACGGGCGATGATCGCACTGCTCGTCGCCATGGTGGTGGCGAATGCCGGCTTTCACTGGCGCCTGCTCTCAAGCCAGCCCATCACCGCGCGCTGGTTTCTGGGATTTAGCGCCCTTGACGCCATCATCATCATCTCCGCCAGCAGTTTCCCGAACCCATTTCAGTCAATTGTCTATCTCGGACTCTTTCCTGCGCTCGCAAGCGTGGCCGTGGGGTTCAGTTCGTTCACCTTCTGTACCATCTGGACCGCGCTGATCGCAGCGGCATACGTAGGTACGACGTTGACCTTCGGCAGCGCGTCCGGGCTTGAGTCCCCCGACACTCACACGCTGGTCGCCCGGGTGGTGATGATGTTCGCTGTCGCCTTCGCGGTCAACATGGTGACCGGTTACGAGCGAACCGGTCGGCTGGAGGCGCTGGAGCGCGAACAGGCGCTGCAGCGTGAACAGATCCAGCTCTCGCAACGAATCCACGACACGTCTGCGCAGTCGGCTTACATGATCGGACTGGGCATCGACAACGCGATCGCTCTCGCGGGCGAGGATCATGCCGAGCTCAGGCGGACCTTGACCGCAACTTCCGAGCTCTCGCGGACCGCGATGTGGGAGTTGCGTCAACCGATCAACATGGGCCTAATCTATGAGGGTCAGGAGCTGTCGCAAGTACTTGGGGCGCACGCGCGGACCTTCACTGCGATCACCTCGGTACCAGCCGAGCTGGTGCAGATCGGAGAAGAGCCGCCGCTTGAACCGCAGGTACGGGCACGGATTCTGTCGATAGCCCATAACGCGCTGACCAATGCTCACCGGCATTCCGGCGCATCTGAAGTCAGGGTCGAAATCGAGTTCGGGCGGGACGGCATGTGTCTGTCCGTGACCGACGATGGAGTCGGTCTGCCCGAGGACTACGCCGAACGGGGACATGGTTTCCGCAATATGCGTGCCGAAGCGGAGCGACTCGGTGGCGTGTTCTCGGTCGAGTTCGGAGGCCCTGGCGATGGGACAACAGTGAGTTGCCAGATCCCTTATGACTCAGAATGAACAGGCGGGTGCCATGACCGTGCGCGAACAGATCCGAGTCATGATCGTCGACGATCACGCCATCGTCCGAGACGGCCTCAAGGAGGTCCTGGAACAGGCCGGCGACATGGAGGTCGTGGGCCAGGCGGTCGATGGAGTTGAAGCGCTCGAGGTCGCCCTGGACGTCGCGCCGGATGTGGTCGTGATGGACCTGATCATGCCCAACAAGGACGGGGTTGAGGCCTGCAGCGAGATCATGGCGGCCTTGCCCGAGACGCGGGTCCTGGTCCTGACCGCGTCGACAGCCGACGAGGCGATCATGAACGCCCTGGCGGCCGGCGCCACGGGGTATCTGCAGAAGTACTCGGGCCGGGAGGATCTCCTGCTGGCCGTGCGCGACGCTGCGGCCGGACGCTCGCAGATTCCGGTGGACATGGTCAGGCGAGCGTTGGAATCGGTGCGGGACGCGCCGGCTCGCAGCGGCGAGTCCCCGTCGAGCCTGCTGACTGCGCGCGAGCGAGATGTGCTGAGGCTGTTTGCCAAGGGCAACTCCTACGCTCAGGTCGCCGGGATCATCGGCAACAGCCCTATCACGGTGCGGAACACGATCTACCGGATCGAGCAGAAACTCGGGCTGACCACCAAGCAGGAGATCGTGGTCTGGGCCGTGCGTCATGGCCTGCTTGATGACGACGAGCCCGCCTAGGCAGAGGCCCAGTAGCCCTGATCGGACGGGAAGACCGTTGAGGTTCGAGTGATCTCGATGTCGCCGTCGAGCGTGTCGGCGGCGGCGGACCAGACGGCGTAGTGCGGCGCGGCGCGGTGAGCGTCCAGCGCGGCCTCGTTCTCGTAGACCTCGTAGAAGTAGTAGGTCAGATCGTCGTTGGCGTCCTGGAGGACGTTGAATCGGTGACAGCCGGGTTCGTCGCGCTCGGAGCCGAGGCAGTCGACCTCGATCGCGTGGAGGAACCGGTCGCGTCCCTCGGGCTTGACTTTGACCTTGACCCAGATGGCGATGTTGCTCATTGGTGTTGCTCCCGTTCTGCCGCTTCAGCGTTCGGCGGTCAGGCTACTCGCTGACTGCTAACTTGTCGCTGACTCTCAGGACTTCGAAGAAGGTGGACATCGTGACCAAGCTCTCTGAAGACCCACGGATCGACCCGCGGATCAAGGCGCTGTTCGGCGCGTTTGACTTGCCTGCGGCGGCAGATGTGGCCAGCCGCGAGGAGCTGATCGAGCGTGCCAACAGCGAGGAGGCTCGCGCACAGTTCGAAGGTCTGCAGGCCTTCCTCGCGATGAGCGACACGGAGGAGATCGCGCCCTCGGCCGGCCTGACGGTGACGACGGAGACGTTCACCTCGTCCCCCGACGGCAACACGGTCAACATCCAGTACATCCGCCCCGAATCTGGGGAAGCGCTGCCCTGCGTCTACTACATCCACGGCGGCGGGATGGCGCAGATGTCCTGCTACGACCCGAACTACAAGGCCTGGGGACGGATCATCGCCCAGAACGGCGTGGCGGTGGCGATGGTCGATTTCCGCAACAGCGTGGTGGCCTCGTCGGCGCCGGAGGTCGAGCCGTATCCGGCCGGACTGAACGATTGCGTCTCGGGACTGAAGTGGGTCTCGGAGCACGCGGGTGCGCTGGGCATCGACGCCTCGCGGATCGTGATCGCAGGTGAGAGCGGCGGCGGCAATCTGACGCTGGCGACGGGGATGAAACTGCTGCGCGACGGCGACATCGACTTGATTCAGGGTCTGTACGCGCTCTGTCCGTACATCGCGGGGAGCTGGCCGCGTGACGACCTGCCCTCGACGATCGAGAACAACGGCATCCTGCTGAGCCTGCATCACAACAACGGGGCGATGGGCTACGGGATCGAGGCGTTCGAGGCGGAGGATCCGCTGGCCTGGCCGCTGTTCGCGTCGTCGGAAGACGTGATCGGCCTGCCGCCAACGACGATCTCGGTGAACGAGTGCGATCCGCTGCGAGACGAGGGGATCGCGTTTTACCGGCTGTTGTTGGATTCGGGCGTGCCGGCCCGCTGCCGGCAGGTGATGGGCACGATCCACGGCACGGAGATCTTCCCGATAGCCTGCCCCGACGTGTCGAGGGACACGGCGAGGGATCTGGCGGCACTGGCGATTGGTTCTTAGCAATGGGTGGGGCGCTTTCTCGTCTTGGCCGAGCATCGGTACTCGCTGGCATGGGCTGTGGTGACGGGGTAGCGGGTGGCGCAGAGCCTCTCCGCCCCCAAGGGGACCACCCTGCATCGGCCGAAGCGACAACGCGCCTGGGCGAAGAAGGACACCCTCAGACCGTGGGCTTCATGTTCTCGTCCGAGGACATGCACAAGGCGTCCGCCACAAGTTGGATTCGGGCGAAACTGGCGGAGTCGTAGTTCGTAGCTTCGTACTTCTGGATCTGTTGCTCGTAGAGTCCGGTCCGAGACGCCAGTTGCTTCTGGGTGAGTTGCTGTGCGATCCGCGCCTTGATCAGAAGGTTGGGAATGTCCTTGACTCTCTCAAGTTCGTCAAGGGGGAACGTCCCCTCTTTCAGTGACTCATACTCGCACAGCTCGCGACGGAGGTCCTCCAGTTGACTCTCGGCTCCTTCTATTCGGGCTCTCGCGATACGCGGGTGGATTCCTTCCGCCCCGAGGTCTCGATTGCGAAGCTCCTCCAGGGCCCGTTCGAATCGGGCAGCGGCAGCTTTCGTGGCCTTGTACTGTCGTTCGTTCTTGATCATGAGTTGGTTCTCAAATCCAGGGCGACGATGCCCTTGAGCGCCCCGTCTCTGGTTCTCTGAAAGAAGTCGAGAAACACGGCACCGGCGTCATCGGCCGGGGCATCCGCCAGGAACAGCTCGCCTCCGTACCTTCGTTTCTGAGCTGCCCGGCCATCTGCGAACTCGAAGAGGACCGGGTCGACACGGTCAGGATCGACCCCGTGCCAATCCCAGCAGCCGTCGAAGTCGCCCGGAACCTCCTTGGCCGTGACGAAACTGCCGTCAATGTATAGAGTCTGACAGCCAGCCTCCCGCAGGTTCTCCATCGCCTTCCTGAGCCCCTCCATCAACTCCCGTCTCCGGGAATTACTTCCAAATCTCTTGCTGAACTCCTGCCAGGTTGACCAGTGGATTCCTGGGGGGAGGAGGCCGGCGTCGTCAAAGCCAGGAATCATTGGCACAACGATATCATTGTGGTCCAGCGTTCACAATCCAGTTCTGTGGCCCTTTTCGGCCTGCTGTCGGCGACCGTGGAGGCGGGTCCCCTCCGCCCCTACCCCTCCACATCAAGTGCGGCACAGGCTTCCTCCGGGGGGGTCTTGAGAGGGGAAGGAGCGGGCCCCCGAATGAATCGGGGGCTGTAGACGGAGGTCAGCCGGCGGCTTCGGGGTAGGCGGGGATGGGGATCTCCGGGGTTTTGGCGTTGGGGTCGGTGAGTCTTTCGAGGAAGTGGAGGATTTGCTCGTCGGACTTGCGCCTGAGGTGAGGGAAGAGCTCGATCGCTTCGCTGATCACGGGGTCGATCTCGGGAGCTTGGGGCGGTTCTGGGGCGAATTTTTCTTCTTCGGCCTCAGATGGGACGATCTCCTGCTCTGGACTGGGGATCGTGGAATCTGGGGGTTCAATTTGTGAAAGTTTTGGGGTGGTTTCTGCTAGTTCTTGCGGGTTGTCCGGCTCTTCGTCGAAGAGTTCGGGTTGGTCGGGTCGCTGGTCGGCTCGGCGGTGGACGTCCTGGACGGTTCGGCGGATCTCTCGGGCGAGGCTGTTGAGCTGAGTTTCCTGGCCGTCTCGGGCGCGGAGGTAGTCGACAGGGGTGAGACGGTTGGTGTTGTCGGCGACGAAGTCGTACTTGAGGGCGACGTTGAGACGGAGCTGGAGCAGGTGGAGGGATTGGAGGAGGAGGTCGTCGGCTGTGGCTGCGGCGATGCTGCTCCAGTGGGTTTCGGCGAGCTTGAGGTCGGCTCGGACGGTGGCGACGGAGACGTCGACGGTCTCGGCGATCTGCTGCAGGGATTGACCGCATTGTCGGAGGTAGTGGACTCGGACGCTGCGTCGGCGTTGTCTGGGTGTGATGTGCATGGGATGGGCCTTTCGGATGCGGGAACGAGTGTTCTGTTCACTGTAGCGAAAGGGTGTTCTGATGTGGTGTGTCGTGGTTGGCGGAAGGGGGGATCGTGTGGCTGGGATTGTTGCTGAGGCGGACGGTGTTGCCCTGGCGGGGTTGGTTGCTCTGGGCCCCGTGTCAAGCACGGGGCATCGGAAGGGAGAGGGGAGATGGGTGTGGCTGAGACGTGGCGGAGAAAAAACAGGTCGCCGAATGAATCAGGGACTGGAGGCAGGGTTGCCAGTGAGCGGCCGCTCTGAGCAGAGACGGCGGCCGAAGGGACTACCGCGCGCGGTCGACGACCTCAGGCCGACGGCGGATTAGAAGGGCTTGTCGCCTTTGACGGTGACTCGGATCCCGCTTCGCGACTCGGGGTAGTAGTCCCAGATGGCCATGTGCTGAGTGCAGCGGTTGTCCCAGAGGGCGACCGAGTGGGCGTCCCACTTGAAGCGGCACTGGAAGTTGACGTTCTTGACGTGCTCGAAGAGGAAGTCGAGGATGGCGTTGCTCTCCTCGAGCGGGAGCTCGACGATGCGCCGGGTGAAGCTGGAGTTGACGAACAGCGCCTTGCGTCCGGTGACGGGGTGCGTGCGGGCGATCGGGTGGACGGCGCGCGGGGACTCGCGTTGGGGTTTGTGGTCTCCGTACTGGCCGGAGTAATCGGCGGCGTGGAGGGCGGTCATCGGCTCGAGCAGGGCCTGCATCTGGGGCGAGAGTCCGTCCCAGGCGGCGTACATGTTGGACCAGCAGGTGTCGCCGCCCTGGGTCGGAATGCTGTGGATGTGCAGGATCGAGGCCATCGGCGGCTCTTCGTCGGCCGAGACATCGGAGTGCCAGCGCTCGCCGTTGTTGCGGAACGAGTCCTTGTCGGTATGGATGCGCATCAGCTCGGGGTTGCCGTGCTCATAGGGCGCGGCCGGGTGGATGTGCAGGTCGCCGAACATGCGCCCGAAGGCGAGGTGCTGGTCGGGCTCCATCGGTTGGTCGCGGAAGAAGAGGACGAGGTGTTCCATCCAGGCGTCGTGGATGAACTGAAATGTCTCTTCGTCGATTGGTTGGGTGAGATCGACGCCGTGAACTGTCGCGCCGATCGTTGGGGTCAGAGGCTCGATGGCGATCGCTGAAGTGGACATGGGCCTCCCCGAATGTGTCTGGTTGCGTCTGCTGGTCTTGGTCCGAAGATAACGCGAAGCGGCGTTCTATCGGGTGTAAGCGATACTGAGCCGAACGATGGGGGCACACGATGGCAGAGACGAACCGAACGAGCAGCACAACGTCGAGCAGCAAGGCTGGGAGCGACCTGGTCTGGCAGCCGGAGATCGATCAGATCGCGCGGCGGCGGGGGCTGGCTCGGGAGATGGGCGGCGCCGACCGTGTCCAGGAGCAGCATGAGCGGGGCAACCTGACGGTCCGCGAGCGGATTGAACTGCTCACCGACGAGGGATCGTTCCGCGAACGCGGTGTGTTGTCGGGCGCGGGCTACTACGACGAGGCGGGTGAGTTGGTCGGCTTTCACCCATCCGGGACCGTCACGGGGACGGCGAAGATCGGCGGCCGGCCGGTGGCGGTGTCGGGCGGCGACTTCACCGCGCGTCCGCGCAGCGGGTCGCAGGCGGAACGGAGTCACGGAGGCAAGGTTCGGATCCACAGCGGCGGCGACAAGTCGGGGCACATCGAGTCGTTGGCGATCGAGATGAAGATCCCGATGATCCGGCTGATTGACGGGTTCGGGGCCGACATCCGCGCGACGGCCGAGATGGGTCGCACCTACCTGCCTGAGCTGTACTGGCCGCAGCGCTGGTGCAAACTGATGGCCGAAGTGCCGGTCGTTTCGGCCGCGCTGGGTTCAGTTGCGGGTCTGCCGGCGGCGGAAGTTCCCGCATCGCACTTCTCGGTGATGGTGCGCGGAACGTCTCAGGTCTTCGCCGGCGGACCGCCGCTGGTCGAGCGATCGATGGGTGAGAAGCTGACCAAGGAGGAACTCGGCGGCTACGAGGTCCATGCGCGCAGCAGCGGTGTGGTCGACAACGACGCCGCCGACGAAGCCGACGCCATCTCGCAGATCCAGCAGTTCCTGTCATACCTGCCGACCAACGTCCATCAACTGCCACCGGTGATCGATTGCGACGACCCGGTCGATCGCCAAGACGACCGGCTGGCATCGGTGGTGCCGAAGCACCGCAACCGCGGCTACAACGTGCGGCGGATGCTGGAGATGGTGGTTGACCTGGGATCGTTCTTCGAGATTGGGCGTTACTTCGGTCGCTCGCAGGTGACGGGTTTCGCGCGGATCGGCGGCCGGCCGATCGGCGTGCTGGCCAACGATCCGATGCACTACGGCGGCGCGATGGGCGCCAAGGAGGCGCGCAAATTCGAGAAGTTCGTCGACCTCTGCGACGTCTTCCATCTGCCGATCGTGAACTTTGCCGATCAACCCGGCTTCCTGATCGGACGTCCGGGCGAAGGCGCCGGCACATTGCGCGCCGGAGTCAAGGCGGCTGCGGCGATCAATGATTCGCAGATCCCCTGGGCGACGGTCGTGGTGCGGCGGCTGTACGGAGTCGCCGGCGGCGCGCACCAGGACTTCAGCCGCTTCTGTTTCCGATTCGCCTGGCCTTCGGGCGAGTGGGGGTCGCTGCCGATCGAGGGCGGCGTTGCCGCGGCGTATCGCCGTGAAATCGAGGCAGCAGAGGACCCTATAGCGCATCGAACCGCAATCGAGGACCGGCTCATCGCGCTGCGGGATCCGTTCGCGGCAGCCGAAGCGTTTGCAGTGGAGGACATTGTCGATCCTCGGGAGACGCGTCCGATGCTGGCCGAGTGGCTCGAGATGGCCTACGAGACAGAGTTGCCCAGCCAAGTGGGCCTGAGGGTCAGATACGGGATGCGCCCATAGGGGGATCTACTCGTCGTTGGGGCGGATCAGGGTGACGGTGTTGTTGATGTAGCTGAGTTCGAAATCCCCCGGTCGGATGGCGTCGCGGCCGAAGATGGAGGGAAGGGCCCAGTTGCCTCGTGGCAACTGATCTCGCGGGCTTGGTTCGGCTAGCAAGAGTGGCGTCTCCACGCGAATCTCGACACCTACTTCGTCGACGAGGATCAGTACCGCGTCCTCAAGCTCCACCGCGTAGTAGCCCGATTCTCCGACGCCTACGATCATCGCCGCATCGTCGACGCCGCGAAAGTTCGTCGCGGACAAACCTGCGCCGAGCAACTCAAGGCTGTCCCGGGGCATGATGCAGGTGACGTCCGAGCCTGTATCGACAAAGAAGTCAAGCTCATGTCGGATGCCCCTCAGTTCGACGATCGCGGTGACGAACGGTGCGGGGTTGGCTGGGTCCCAGAGCGCGTTCAGCCAGCCGCGGACCCGTCTCGTCATCGGGCTTCGGCCGGGGACCGTCCGATCAGCGCTCGCGGGCTTCTCTTGGGCGGCCAAGCCCAGTTCATCCCGGCACGTGTGAAATCGTCAAGTTCGTTGAGATGGTCAATGAGCGATTGACCGTCGGTGTATGCAACCACCTGATCGCCACCGTAGACGACGATCATGTGATCAGGAAACGTGGCCACTAACTCGTCCCGATGTGCGTCCCAGTACTCACGGTTACTCCGACGTTCCGCGCGATGCTCCTCCAGCGTCCAGGAATCCGTCGGCCGACCAGCCTTCGGCCTTGATTCAGTCGTCATCTTCTTCCTCCCCATCTCGATTCTAGGGCCTGGCCCGCCTGCGGGGCCTTGCCAATCCGCTATCTTTGACCTCGCAAGCCAGAGCGTTGGTGAAGGGATCGATCATGGCACTTGGTGGATTTGCCGACCGCGTGGCGCGGATCAATTTGACCGACCGCACGGTCTCGTACGAAGGCATCAACGAAGACGACGCGCGCAAGTACATCGGCGCTCGGGGACTCGGGGTCAAGTACCTGCTGGACAATGGCCCGGAGACCGATCCGACCTCGCCGGACAACATGCTGGCCCTGGTCAACGGTCCGATGACCGGGACCGAGGTGACGATGTCCGGACGCCTGGCGTTTGTGACCAAGTCGCCGCTGACCGGAACGGTGACCGACTCGCACATGGGCGGTTGGTCTGCGGCTCGGCTGCGCTGGGCCGGCTTCGACGCCCTGCTGATCACCGGCAAGGCCGACTCTCCCGTCTACCTCGAGGTCGAGGACGGCGAGGTTGCAATCAAGGACGCGTCCGAGATCTGGGGCAAGGGCATCCACGACACGGTGGCCCACTTCGGCTCGGAGAGCGGCAACAAGACCGACGTGTCAGTCATGTCGATCGGCCAGGCCGGCGAGAACGGCGTGCTCTTCGCCTCGTTCCTCAACGAGGACGATCGCGCGGCCGGTCGCGGCGGCACCGGCGCCGTCGCCGGGATGAAGAACCTCAAGTGCGTGGTCGTGCGCGGCACACGCGCCGGTCGCTGGCGACCGGACCAGGACAAGCGGGCAGCGTTCCGCGAGGCTCAGGGCGCCCACCTGAAGCTGATCATGGAATCGCCGGTCACGGCCCCGTCCTCAGTCAACGACGACGGCACCTTGAAGGATGGCTCGGGCGCGCTCTCGGCGTTCGGGACCAATGTGCTGATGAACGCGGTCAACTCGATTGGCGGTCTCGGCACCAAGAACTCGCAGCTCACGCAGACAACTCCGGAAGCGGCCAATGCGGTTTCCGGCGAGACGATGCGCGACGAATTCCTGACCGCCGAGCCGACCTGTCACGCCTGCCCGGTCGCCTGCAAGAAGGAAGTCGAGATCACCGAGGGTCCGCACGCTGGCCTCAAGATGGAGTCGTTCGAGTACGAGCCGGCCTGGTCGCTGGGCGCGAACTGCGGCAACGACGACCCGGCCGTGATCGCCAAGGTCATTGACCAGTGCAACGACTACGGCATGGACGCGATCGAGATCGGCAACGTGATCTCGATGTACATGGAAGCCTCGGAACGCGGCTACGTTGACACCCCGCTCGACTGGGGCGACGGCGCGGGCATGGTCCGCGTGACCGATGAGATGGCGATGGGCTCGTCCTCGATCGGTCAGACGCTGGGCCAGGGCACGGCCAAGGCCGCGGCGGCATGGGGACACTCCGAGATCTCGATGACGGTCAAGGGCCAGGCAGTGCCCGCATACGACCCGCGTGGAATCAAGGGCGAGGGCCTCGGCTATGCGACCTCCAACCGCGGCGCCTGCCACCTGCGCGGCTACACGCCGGCCTCCGAGTTGCTCGGCATCCCGGTCAAGACCGACCCGTTGGACTGGGACGGCAAGGGTCCGCTGCTCAAGATCTTCCAGGACCTGCACGCCTTCTCCGACTCGCTCGACCTCTGCAAGTTCTCTGCCTTCGCCGTCGGCGCGCCCGAGTACGCGGCGCTCTACGAGAACGTCGTCGGCCTGCCGATGTCCGAAGAGGACGTGATGGTCGCCGGCGAGCGGATCTACAACCTCGAGCGCCACTTCAACAATCTGGCCGGATTCGACGGTAGCGACGACTCGCTGCCCGAGCGCTTCCTGACCGAGCCCGCCAGCGGCCCGGCCGAAGGCCACGTCTGCGAACTCGATCAGATGAAGGAGCAGTACTACGAGGCGCGCGGCTGGGACGACGGCGTCGTCGGCGAAGCCAAGCTGCGCGAACTCGAGATCATCTCGTAGCAGTGCCCCATCCCACTCTCCCCCTCGCCACCGGCGGGGGGAGATGAATGCCCCTGTTCCCCTCTCCCCCCTTCTAGGGGGGAGATGCCTAAGGCAGAGGGGGGTCACCTACCGAGAAGCGAATCCATCCCGAGGAGACCATGCAGATCCGCTTCTACGCAACGCTGCGGCCGCTGGTTGGCGGTCGCAGCGTTGATCTGTCTGACCCGCCCGACACCGTCAACGGCATCCTCGAACGGCTCGCCTCCGAGTACGAAGGCCTGCACGACCAACTCTTCGACGAGGACGGTACGGTCCGACGCTTCGTCGCGATCATGGTCGACGGCCGGGACATCCGCCACATCGACGGCCTGCAAAGCCGCGTCAACCCCGAGAGCGAACTCGACATCTTCCCGCCCGTCGCTGGCGGCTGAGCGCACTGCGTATCTTCCAGAGCAGAATGAAGATCGGCTTGCCAGGTCTGCTGCACGTGCGATCATGGCCGCAGAGCGTGCGTGCCTTCCTGATCGGCTTCCTCCTTGTCGCGGGCGTGGTTGCGGTTGTGGGGGCGTTCGCAGCGCCCCTGCCCAGGGAGCTATCGGCGGAAGATCGAGCCGTCCCCGAGGCTGGCGGCGCAGCGCGAGGTCGATACCTCGCCCAACAGGACGCCCTGAAGACCGCCATCGACAGAGCGCCGCGTCTGGCCGCTGACCGGATCGACGCGCTCGTCGCAAGCGGCAACTTCCAGTACGGCTATCGCCCGACCTACCAATACGCCTGGAACGATGCCGTCGACCAGCTCAGCCGAAGAGTTCCCAATCAGTTGCGGAGCGAGGAAGCGCACACCCAATGGATCGAGCTCCTGAGGTGAATACCGCTCCTGAAGAGGAGCAGCCTCCTTACGGTCCCCGCGAGCCTCAGAGGCTCGGCGCCCGGGTCCCGCCGGCCCTGCGCATCGGTCCGACACTGACCTCGTTTCTGCTCGGCGCGGTGCTTGCTGGCTTCCTCGGCTGGTTGGTCCTCGCCTTCGGTGCCCAGATGGTGAAATCTCACGCGGTGCAGATCAAAGAAGTGCGACTACAGGCCTCTGAGGAGGCGTATCTGGCCGAGTACGAGCGCGCCTACGACGCTGCCTTGTCCCAGCAGATCACCCGTGAGCTGGCTCGCATGGTCTTGGAGACCGATGCTGGCGCTGGTTCGGCCTGGGCAGAAGGCGTTAGGCGCGGATGGGCCGAGGGTTGGAACGATGCACTCGACGCAATGCGCGCCGCGTCAGTCGAGGCAGGATTGGGTGCAAACTCCTCGGAGATGGCTGCGCTGAACGATGTCCGCCGTCGACATGAAGATCCCTGATCCACATGATCAACCGATCAAAGCGCGCGGGATAGGCTGACGCTGTGTCTGTTGCTCGATCGCTCTGGCAGTACGACGTCCCGCGCCAGAGCATCAAGGCGTTCCTGATCGGTCTGCTGGTCGCGATCATCTGCGGTTTGATCATCACGTTCTTCTGGCGAGCCTCGCCGTCCCGTGTCGCTGAAGTTGAAGAGGCAGGCCAGGCCGAGGGCCGAGCGCAGGGATCCCGCCACGGTCAACGCGACGGCTTGTCCGCCGGACGCCGGGCCGGCCAGGCGGAGTTTGCGTCGCAGTCTGCCAACGGATCGTTTGCAGAAGGTCGTGAGCTTGCTGTCGAACTCGCGTGGAACGCCGCGATTGAAACCGCGATCGAGCGTGCCGCTCATGAACCGGTACTTCAGCGCCGACGCATCGATTACTGGGAGGCGCTGTACCGATGACACGCCGACCCGGCCAAGGTCCTCTGCCCAACTATCGCAGCGAGGACACGAGCGGACGCGTGTGGTGGAAGCGAAACGCCGATCCGGTCGGATGGCACTCGATTTTCGCCTTTGCTCTTGCCATCGCCCTCGTCGCCGTGGTCGGAGTCACATTCGACCCGCTCGGCGTAACGACGGAGTTCGACCTGCCCGAAACGGAACAGGTGGCCTTCGACCAGTCCTACGCCGTCGCCCGTCAAACGGCACAGGAGACCTGGACGGAGCGGGGCAGACGCGAGGCGCTGATCGCCCAGGCGCTCAGTTCGGCGGCTGACCGATCGCCGTGGGTGCAGGGAGCGAGAGCAGGTTGGTCGGAGGGATGGAACGACGCGCTCGATGCCTTGAAGGAGGCAAGCGAGGCGCATGCGCCGCGCGAAGAACTCGACCGGGAACTCGGCCTGCTCGACGGGATCGCTCGCCGCTGACGCCTGCGCCGTCTCACCGGCATCGTCCTCGCTAGCCTGATTCCACGTCGCCCCGTGCTTGACACGGGGCCCAGAACTCCCAAGTTCATGCGCGCAATGACGTTGGCCTCACCTCGATGCTCGCGCGTGAGTCCGCCCGCTCCACCGTTGAGCCAAGGATGAGGTATTCCTCCTTGCAAGCGTCGGGGTCTGGGCCCCGTGTCAAGCACGGGGCGACCTGGAACGGGGCTGGTGTGAAACACGCCCCAGGATTGACAAGCGGGGGTAAGGCGATGCACCCGCAGGTCTCTCTTGAGGGAAGCGTTGAGCGCCAGAGACTGTGAGCCGTCGCCGAGGTCGCCTTGCACGGCGCGATTCAGCGGAGTCGCGATGACGTCGGGATTTCAAGAGGGTTTGTTGGACAGCAGCCGGCTGCGCATCTTTGGCTGCGACTGTGTCCGGCGCAGCAGTTTGCTCGATCCAAAGAACGAATGACCTACTAAGATCGTCCATGCAGACGGCTGCGCAAGGCTGCCGCTGCTCGGACCCAATGGTTCTGGAGACTCTCCAATCCCCGGGGTTTCCGGCCACTGTCGGCAGAACAGCGAGAACAGGAGCGAGCGATATGAAGCGAATCCGAACAAAACCGAACAGAATCGGACGAAACCGACCGAACGGAGCCGAACAAGGCCGAACGAACTCCGCTGAAGAAACCTGAAAAAAGCTGAAAGAACCTGAAAGCCCGAAAAGCGCGATCTTCAGTCATACGCTGGAGGTCGTCCCAATTCGGCGTCGTATTCGGCTCAGAAAAAAAAAGTTTCTCGAAACCTGAAGATCGCTGTTTCGCTCGTCCGGCCGAACAGCGTCGGCCGGCGACTCAGGGTTATCGGGCCAGAGACCGGCCACTATCCGATCCGCCCGATACGCTGGCCGAATGTCTGCCGTTCAATCGCTCTGGCGTTACGACCTCCCCCGCCAGACCTTTCTCACATTCGTCGCTGCGATCGCCGTGACGGCGGCGCTTGGGTGGATGATCTCGGTCCTCGACCAGGTGACTCCTGAGGAGATCGCCAAGGCCGAGGTGCGCGGCGAGCGCGAAGGAAAGATCGACGGATACGAGGCCGCGTTTGAACGCGGGCGGCTCGACGGCGCCGGACGCACCGCGCTGGAGATTGGCGAGTTGCTGGAGTCCGGCGACCCGGACGACGGCTATCGGCTGGCCTCCGATTTTGCCTGGAACGAGGCGATCGACATCGCACTCGAGCGCGCCAAGCGGGACAAGCTGGAGGTCGAGTCGGCGTTCGAGGCATGGGAGGCGTTGCGCCGATGAGCCAGCGACAACGTCTGGAAGGCTGGGGCACCGAGGACCGCGAACGGTCCTGGTGGCGCCGCGGCCGCGACCCGATTGGGCGTCACACGATGGTCGCTGCGGTGCTGGGCGTCTTGTTCGCCGCGCTGGTCGGCGCGACGCTCGACCCGTTCAACCTCCGCACCTCCGACGACCTGCGCCGGGCCGAGCTGGCCGCTTACGAAGTCGCCTACGACGCCGTCGAGTCCGAGGGCTACGCCGACGGTCTCCCCTATGGGGAGGTACAGCACATGGGCGAGCGAATCGTGACCGCCGGAGAAGGCGACGACGCACCCTACGCCCAGCGGTTTCGAGCAGGCTGGACCCAGGGCTGGAACGACGCCCTCGAAGCGATGCGGCAGGCTGCATTGGCGCAGGAACTCCCGGACGGCTACACGGAGTACCGGGTGCTCGACTCGTTGTCGCCGCGCTAATCTCAGCTGTCAGCTTCAACTCACTCTGAGGCTGTCGGGGGGCTCCCGTCGGGGCATACTGAATCTATGACCAGAATCCTGATCCTCGGGGCGAGCGGCTACGTCGGCGGACACCTCGCGCCCAGGCTGGCAGCCGAAGGATTCGAGGTCAGGGCCGCAGCGCGACGGATCGATGCGCTGCGAGCGCGGGGTTGGGAGGGCGTCGAGTGTGTCCGCGCCGATGCGCTGGATACGGAATCGTTGGATGTCGCGCTCGACGGCGTCGACATCGCCTACTACCTCGTTCACTCGATGGCGTCAGGAGGCGATTTTTCCGAGATCGATCGGCAAGCCGCCGCCAACTTCCGCGACGCGGCCGCTGCAGCCGGACTGAAGCGAGTCATCTACCTCGGTGGGATCCAGCCGTCCAATGGCGCCTCACCCCATTTGGCCTCGCGCTGCGAGACCGGCGAGATTCTGCGCGGTGGTTCGACGCCCGTGACCGAGCTGCGCGCCGGGATCGTGGTTGGCCCTGGCTCGGCCGCGTTTGAAGTGATCCGCGACCTCGTCTATCACCTGCCGCTAATGCTCGCCCCGCGCTGGGTGAAATCCCGCAGCCAACCGATCGCGCTCGACGATCTGCTCGACTACCTCATCGGCCTGCTTCGACTTCGCGACGACGGCGAATCGCAGGTCTACGACGCTGTCGGACCCGAGACATTGAGCTACGGAGATCTGTTGCGCCAGTTCGGGGACGTGGTCGGCCGCCGCGTGCGAATCGTGCCGTTGCCGGTCCTGACGCCCCGGCTGTCCTCCTACTGGCTCGACCTCGTGACCGCGGTGCCCGCGAGCGTCGCACGGCCATTGATCGACGGCTTGAAGCACGATCTGATCTCAGAGCGCCCCGACGCGTTGCGTGATCTGATCCCGATCCTGCAGCGCAGCTATCGCGACGCCGTCAAGGACGCGCTCGTCGCCGAAGAGAACTCGGCGCTCACGGTTCGCTGGACCGAAGGTGGATTTCGTTACCGTCGGCAGCGGCACGACGTGTCGTGGTTCGACAAGTCGGTTCGCGTCGCGCTCGAGGCCGAGCGCTCGGCCGAGGAAGTCTGGGCCGACATCAGCTCGATCGGCGGCGAGCGAGGTTGGTACTTCGGCAACTGGATGTGGAAACTGCGCGGCGCAATCGATCGTCTGCTGGGGGGAGTCGGCATGCGTCGAGGCCGCCGGCATCCCACGGAGTTGCGGGTCGATGACCCGCTCGACTTCTGGCGCGTCGCGGCGATTGAGCCGGGCCGCAGCCTGACCCTCGTCGCCGAGATGAAGCTACCCGGCTCAGCGGTACTCGAGCTCTCGGTCGATTCCGACGGCGCAGGATCCGTCGCACAATTGCAGGCGCGTTTTCACCCGGCCGGCGTCTGGGGCCTGATCTACTGGTACGCCCTGTGGCCCGTCCACATGATCATGTTCCGACGACTCGCCCGGGTCCTCGCTGAGGGTCCTACGCGCCCCGCAGACGAGGATCGAGCACGTCGCGCAGCGCATCCCCGAGCAGGTTGAAACCCAGCACGATCATCATGATCGCGCCGCCGGCGAAGACGGTCTGCCAGGGATGCAGGTCCAGCGAACCCCGCCCGGCCTGGACCATCTGTCCCCAGCTTGGAATCCCCTGCGGTCCCGCGCCGAGGAAGGAAATCGACGCTTCGGCGAGGATGTACGCGCCGATACCGATGCTGAACGCAATGATCAGCACGGCGACGCAGTTGGGCAGCACGTGCCGGATCATGATCCGCAGGTCGCTCGCACCGACCACCTGCGCCGCGAGCACAAACTCGCTCTCGCGCACCTGGAGCACGGCCGAGCGAATCAGCCGGGTCGTAATCGCCAGGCCGGCCACTCCGAGCCATAAGACCACATTCAGAACGGAACGCTCCGTGATCTGAGTGAAGACGAGCACGAGAACCAGGAACGGGATCGCCTGCAGCATGTCGACGATCCGCTGGATCAACAGGTCGACAATCCCGGCGTAGTACGCCGAGATCATGCCGATGATCAGTCCGCCGACCACCGCAATCACGGACGCTCCCAATCCAACGATCAGGCTGAGTCGCGACCCGTGAATGACCTGCGACCAGATGTCCCGCCCGAACTTGTCGGTGCCGAACCAGTGACCGCCGCCCGGCTCTTCAAACTGCGAGACCAGGACGGGCGAACCGACATCGGGATTACGAGCCAACTCCAGGGTGCTGGGGTTGGCCTTGTAGTCGGGGTTCGGCGTCTCGAAGATCTGGTCGGGATCGTGCCGTTGAATCACCGAAGCGAGCACTGCGACAACGATAAAGAGGACGACGAGGATGAGGCCTGACCCACCCAGCGGCTTGTTGCGCAGGAATCTGCCCAGCGCGAGTGCTGCTCCGGTAGCGCGATCCAGGATCGTCGGATCCCGCAGCGGGACGACGGTTGGGTCAGCTATCTGGCTCATCTTCGTCCTCTTCTACGAGCTACGAGAGCCGAATGCGCGGGTCGATCACGCCGTAGAGGATGTCGACCACGAGGTTGGTGAAGACAGTGAAGACGGCGATGATCAGCACAACCGACTGGAAGACGGGATTGTCGCGGGCAAACAGTGCGGTCAGGACCTTGTTGCCAATCCCCGGGATGTTGAACATGTTCTCGAGGATGACCTGAGATCCGACGATCGTAGCAATCGTGACGCCCATCACGGTCAGGACCGGCAACAGCGCATTGCGCAGCGCGTGACGCATGATCACCACGGATTCACGCAGTCCCTTGGCGCGCGCGGTGCGGACATAATCCTGTCGCAGCACTTCCAGCATCTGCGAGCGCAGCAGCCGCATGGTCGTCGCCGTGCCGGCGAACCCGCCGGCGAACATCGGGATCAGATACCAGGTGATCGCCTTGCCTGGATCTTCCCAGAGATGCGGCTGACCGATCACATCGATCAGGAACAGGTCCCACTGCAGCACCACCAGCGACGCAATCGCAGCCGTCCAGAAGACCGGCGCTGCCAGAGCGAGAATCGCCAATCCGCGCAGACTGTAGTCGAGCGCCTTGTCCTGGAAGATGGCCGAGATCAAACCAACTGGTATGGCCACGGTGAACCCGACGATCATGATCAGGATGCCGAGCTCAATCGAGTAGGGAAGCGAGCGGCCGATCTCGTACCAGACCGTGTTCTGGGTCAGAAACGACTTCCCTAAATCGAGACGGACAGTGTCCCAGAGCCAATTCGCGTATTGCTTCTCGATCGGATCGTCAAGTCCAAGATCTGCGCGGCGCTGCTCAATATTGTCGGCCGAGGCGCTGCCGGCATCGAGACCCAGCGACGCGGTTGCGAAATCGCCGGGCAATACTCGGATGGCGAAGAACGAGAACGTACCGACCAGGAAGACGACGAAGACCGCGCCGAGGATTCTGCGGATGATGTAGGCCTGCATTGCCTCACCTGTCATCCCGTTGGGACGGGATGGCCGACTCGAAGTCTAGCCGGTCGACAAGAAGCGAGAGGCCCCGGCGAGCAGCGACTGCGCTCGCCGGGGCTTCTGCGTACGTTCGGATCAGAGCGGCGTCGGCTCCGGCGCCTGTCGGTCGGCGGCCGACGGGTCGTCGAGATCCAGCCAGTGCTCGAAGGCCTGCAGGCTGACGGCGAGGAAGTTCCAACCCTCCTCGTCCGACTTCTTCTCGATCTTGTTGTAGTTGTAGCCGATGTACGGGTAGATGTAGTTGTAGCAAATGGAGCGTCCGAACTGGCCGCGCTCCATCACGTAGTCCTGCACGTCCCGCACCATCTGGAGGGCGGTCTCGTAATCGAGCTCCTGCTTGGCCGCGATCAGCGTTTCGTCGATGTACGGATCGGAAACGTCCCAGTAGTTGGAACCCGCGCCCGTGGTGAACGCGCCGATCATGTCGGCCCGCGCGTCGGGAATCTCGATGTTCGGGATCCAACTGAAGAACGGGTCGAAGTCCTTCGCGATCCAGGACGGGATGATCTCCAGGTACGGCTTGGTGATGCCGTTGAACTGGTCGGTGTCGAAGGCCTGGTTGAACATCTCGGCAACGATGCCCGGCGTCGCCGACCACGCGGCGCGAGAGGCCCACAGCTCCGACGTAACCCAGTCGATCTGACCGAGTTCCGGTCCGCCGGCCGCGTCCCAGAGCGCTCGCGCCTCCTCGATGTCTGCATCCTTGTCGATGCGGTAGCCCGGGATCGTCTCGAGATCCTCCTGGGGGATCGCCCAGGCTTCCTGCATCCACGAGACCGGACCCGAGACCTTGCCCAGACCGTTGTGCAGCTGCTGAATGAGCTGACGCCGGTTGATCGCCAGGTCGATGGCGCGCGTCAGGCGCAGGTCGTTCCACGGTGGCTTGTTCGAGGGCGTGAAGATCGCCACCGTGTTGGCGACACCCTGGAAGGTGAGGAAGGTCTCGTCGATGCGGTCGTCGTGGATCGCGAAGATCGTATTCGGATCCGGGTCGGTCATCGAGTCGACCTGCTTCTGCTCGAAGGCGATCCGGTAGGCGTTGGGGTCCTGGAAGGTCTGCACCCAGACCCATCCATCAAGCCAGGGCCGGTCCGGCAGGCCCCAGAAATCGGGGTTCTGGACGCAGGAGATGCCCTCGCCCGGGTCCCAACGCGTGAGAATGTTGGGGCCGGTGCCGATCACCTTGGAGGCGTCGACCTCGGTGTACTGATCCTCGGTGCCTCCAACCAGCTCGGGCTGGTTGATCAGGTTGAACTCGTTGGCGAAACCCTGGATGAACGTCGCGTCGGGTTCCACGAGGTTGAGGGTGACGCTCATGTCGCCCTGGTCCAGGGAATCGACGCCGCCCCAGTACGCGCTTCGACCGAAGTTCCCGGCCTCTTCCCCGCTCTCCAGCAGCTTGTTGCGCTGGCGATCGATGTTCCAGACGATGTCTTCAGTGGTCAGGGCTCGTCCTGGTGCGGCCGCCGGATGGTTGGCTCCCGGACCTTGACCGTGCCAGTTCACGCCGTCGCGGAGGTGCAGGACGATAGTGGTCGCGTCCGGGGTCTCCCACGTCTCGGCGAGATCGCCGACGAGTTCACCGGTGTCGGGGTTGGAGAAGCGCAGGATCTTGGACTGCACCCGCGCGAGAACCTGCAGCACCGGCGAAGCGACCGTGCGCTGGGCGTCGTAGGTCTCGTACACGTTGGCGGACTGCTCAACGAAGTAGCCGCCGTACTTCTTGGTCTGGGAGACCATCGCCTGCTGCTGAGCAGCTTGCTGCTCGGCCTGCTCTTCGGCCGTCTGCTCCTGGGCGGTCTGCTGCGCGGCCTGTTGCTGGGCCTGCTGCTCGGCCTGATCCTGCTGCATGGCTTGCTGCTGTTGCTGCTGCATCGCCTGCTGCTGCGCGTCTTGCTCAGCCTGCTGCTGTTGCTGCTGGACCTGCGCAACCGACTGACTGTCGTCGTCATCGTCGCCGCAGCCGACCAGCGCCAGACCGGCGGCGCCGACCCCGGCGCGGGCCGATGCGCGCAGAATTCCGCGGCGGCTCATCCGCTTTCGACCCATGCGCTGCCAATAGGAACGTTCGCTCATCGTTGCCTCCTGTACCTCGCCTCCGCGCCCGCATGCGGTTTGGCCGGTATCGCGCAACGATACATCAGAAGCGCGGTAACGTAACGCAGTTGTCACGTATGCCCGAAGGGATTGTTCGAGATGCCCCGAGCAGTCAAGGAGCTCACGTTGCGCGCCGTCCCCATCTGGTTGCTGCGCCAGTACCTGGAACAGCTCGGCGCCCAGGACATGGAGGCCCCCGCGCCCGGCGCAACCGATCCCGACGGAGTCGTCCGGCCCGACGGCGCGATGTCAGGAGAGGGGTGGACCGTGCTCTGGCGCACCGAGCAGCGGCCCATGCATCCGCGTCTGCCCACCAGGATGGACGAGCACTATTTCGTCTTCACGGCCGAAACAGACGAGGCCCTCGAAACCCTGATCGACCGGTTCATGCTCAAGGCGCAACGAGGAGGAGGCTGACCCCGATTCATTCATCCAATCGCGGAGCCGAACCCGATCTGCCCAGAAATGCGATATACTAAGAACGTTCGTGTTGTGTGGAGAGGAGGGCAAATCGTGACTCGACTGCCAGGGCGTGTTCACACATTCACTCCAATGGACTCAGAATGCCGAAGGCGCATGACGCGAGTTTTAGTTGGCGACCCTCGTTCGCGCTGCCGCCAGCGATCGTCGCCCCGTGCTTGACACGGGGCCTAGAGCAACCAGGCTCGCGCGCAGAATGAGGTCGGCCTCAGCTCGACGCTTGTGCGTGCGTCCGGCCTCTCTGCGTCCGAGCCGAGGCACACATCGTCACTCCGACCGCGGGTCCAGGGTCTGGGCCCCGTATCAAGCGCGGGGTGACTCCGAATGTGGCTGGTGTGAACACGCCCCAGGCCGCTCCTCGGCGCTGTGCTCCAGTCACATGTTCCATCCGAGTAGTCAACTTTC
The DNA here is from genome assembly GCA_022822855.1 of Dehalococcoidia bacterium. Classification (GTDB taxonomy): domain Bacteria; phylum Chloroflexota; class Dehalococcoidia; order Bin125; family Bin125; genus Bin125. The sequence continues at coordinate 41,665 of JAJDYG010000011.1, read as the reverse complement.
TCGGAGGCCGAACAAACCCGAACAGGATCGAACGAAACGTTCCAGCGGGACCTGAAAAAACCTGAAAGAACCTGAAAGCTCTGGAGGCACGATCTCCAGCCCATTGCTGAGGATCGTGACTGTTCCCCGCTCGAAAAAAAAGTTGCCGAAAACCTGAAAGCCTCGTTCTTCCCTCCCGATCAGCTCAGGCAGACCTGCCCGACGCATCGCGACCTGCCTGAACAGCTTGGCGATGCCGGACCTATCATGGCCGCTGACGGCAGTTCAGGACGGAGGCCGAGATGCCCGGACCGCTGGATGGCGTGCGCGTCTTCGATCTGACGCTCTGGATGGTTGGACCCTGGGCCTCAACCCAGCTTGGCGCGTTGGGCGCAGACGTGATTCACATCGAACAGCCCTCGGTCGATCCGCGCACCTTGGGCGCAGGCGTGCCGCCCACCATCAACGGCACCTCGATCGGCTACATGACCTGGAATCAGAACAAGCGCGGACTGTTCCTGGACCTCAAGTCCCCCGCCGACCGCCAGACCGCCTACGAACTGCTCCAGACCTGCGACGTGTTCCTGATCAACATGCGCCCCGGCGCTGCCGAACGGATGGGGGTCGGCTACGAGCAGGTCAAGGCGGTCAATCCCGACATCATCTACACGGCGATCACCGGCTGGGGCGAAGTTGGGCCAATGCGCGACAAGCCGGGAGCCGATGTGCAGGCGCAGTACTTCACTGGCTTCTGGTCGGTCAGCGGAGCGGAAGGCGGGCGTCCGGAGGTCTACCGGCACATGGCTCAGATCGATGCGACGACCGGCAACGTCGCCGCGCAAGCGGTCCTGATGGGTCTGCTGGCGCGCAAGCGGACAGGCAAGGGTCAGCGCATTCACGTGGGTATGCTCCGCGCAGGCATGGCTCTGCAGAGCGGACGCCTCGCCGAGTACCTGAGCACCGCAGAACTGCATCAACCCCAGGGCTCGGCCGCGTTCGCGACCGCGCCTGACCAGGCGTTTCAGTGTCAGTGGGGCGACTGGATCGGCGTCTCGGTCACCAGCGAGGACGAATGGCAGCGCTTCGCCGCGGTGATGAGGGAGTCCGAAGCCGAGGTTGACGGGATTGACCATCTGGCGACCGACCCTCGATGGGGCAGCAACCGGGATCGCGTCGCACGCCGGTCGGAACTGGCCGCCATGCTCCAGGCGGGATTCCTACAACGTCCGAGGCACTACTGGATGCTGCGCCTCAGCGCGGCGGGCATCCCATGCGGATACCCGATCTCCTTCGAGACCCTGCAACATCACGCGCAGGCCCTCGAGAACGCATACCTGCGCGAAGTGGAAACCTCTGGTTGGGGCAAGGTCTGGACCGGCGGGGCGCCATGGGAGCTGTCGCGAACGCCGGCGCGCTGGTTCGGGGCCTGTCTGCCCGGTGAGCACACCGGCGAGATTCTCGACGAGCTGGCCGTACGCCGCGCATCGGCCGATGAGCCGGTAGCGGTGATCGGGGATTAGGGTGCCGGGTCCGCTGGCCGGATACCGCGTCGTCGAGATCGCCGAGGGCGTCGCCGGCCCCTACACGGCCATGTCGCTCGCCGACGCTGGCGCGGATGTCGTCAAGATCGAGCCGCCTCAGGGAGATCGGTCAAGGGCCTGGTCTCCGTCCATCGATGGCGGCGACTCTCCGCTCTTCCAAGCCCTGAACCGGAACAAGCGCAGCGTCCTCCTGGATTGGTCTTCGGACGACGACCTGGGGGTGGCTCGTCGATTGCTCGCGCAAGCCGACGTCGCCGTGGTCGACAAGTCCGGTCTGCCGCCGGAACTGGGCTGGGAACGACTGGATGCCCCGGGTCTCGTCTACTGCGCGATATCCGGATTCGGGCCGAAGGGTCCCTGGGCCGACCGACCGGCCTCTGAGGTCGGCGCCCAGATGGCGAGCGAAGCCACTTCGTCGCTCGGCGCCCTGGGCGAAGAGCCCGTCCGTCATGGCAGCGACATCGGCTCGGTCTTCGCCGCCAACCATGCCATTCAGGCGATCTGCGCCGCGCTCTTCGCACGCGACGACAGCAATCCCTCCAATCCGACCGGCGGGCAACGAGTTGAGGTATCGCTGTTCGGCAGCCTGATCGCGATGCGCTCCACGCTCTGGGTCGCGCTGTCGAACCCCGACGAGTGGTGGGGGTTCCACCTCGACAGCTACGTCAAGCCGCCCGATCACGGCTATCAGTGCCGCGACCTGCCGATCTATTTCTCCCTGGCCCGAATCCGCGGCGACGCGTTCGACTCTTTGATCGACGAGTTGGACATGTCCTGGGTGCGAGATCATCCCGAGTACGAGAAGCTGCGCACGGATGGTGCCGGCGGTGCCGGCCGGTATGCGGCCGAACTCGCGCCGGTCTGGGAACGAGGCTTCGCCAGCTTCGACTCCGAGCAGGTCATCGAGATCGTGGAGCGTCACGGAGGCTGGGCCTTCCCCATGCACGACTACGAGCGCCTGAGCCGGGATCCGCAGGTCGAGGCGGTCGGAGCGATCATCGATGTAGAGCAGGGCGACGGCACAACGATGCGCCAGATCGCACCACCGTGGGACTTCGAGGGCACGCCGGTCTCGATGACCATGCGTCCAGCGCCGGCTCTCGGTGAACATCAGTCGGAGGTGCTCAGCGAGATGGAGTTGCTACCATAAGCGTGTGTCGAACGACCGGGTCAGCGTGAGTAGGCGGATTCAGAAATGTCATCTTTCAAGAAACGGACCTCAAAGGATGAGAAGGTCAAATCGGCGACGCCCAAGAAGCCCGGTGCTACACGAGCACAAACTCCGCGGCGGCCTCTACCTCGCACTCTGTACAAGAATGGCGCCTAGCAAGGCGGTTTCGATGTCGCCGGAAGCAACAGTTCCAGCATTGGTTTCTTAAGTCACTGAATTGGCCACAGTCGCTGCAAACAGCAAGAGCAGCTGAATCGCAACTGCAATCAGAGACCTGGTGAGCCAACCAGCCTTCGAACGAATCGTCCTCTCGTTGAGGATGAAATCCTCGACAAGGGATTCAAGCGCTGTATCCCTGAGTTCCTGCTGACCCGTATTGGCGTAGCTGTCGCGGATTGCCTGCATGTCCAGACCGACACCTGTGGTTCGCAGCCAATACGCAATGCCCAATAGGATCCATGCAACCAGGGACACGGAGATGGCCAACAGAGTCAACACAGCTTCCGGCGTCGCTTCGATTGTCAAGCTGCCAAGGAATCCGCTGAGTGCGAAGAGTCCAGCGCTGGCAGTGAATAGTGCCGCGATTTTCACGTCATAAGTTCTGATCTGGGCAAGCTGCTCTTGCACTCGAAGTCGTGCTTCCTGCAAGAGATACGAGCGTGCCGCTTCGTCAAAATCCCGTGCAGGCCAACCAATTGCAGCAGGAGGTTGTTCTGACATTGGTACTCAGACCCGGTGAGGCCGGAACACGGGCAGGGTGATCTCGTCGTTGACTGTTCGGAAATCGACCTCGACCGCGAGGTCGCAGGTGACGTCCTGGTCTTCGATCTCGACGAGCGTGGAGTACATGTATGGGCCCTCTTCGAGCTTGATCAAGGCGACCGTGTAGGGGTACTCGTCGGGCGACCAGCCGGGGAAGTACTTCTGCCACATTCGGATCCAGGACCAGACCGTTCCCTGACCGGAGATCGGCCGCCACTCCCAATCGTCTTGCAGACATCTGGGGCACGCCTCCGCCGGTGGGAACCAGGGCAGATCGCAGATGTTGCAGAACTGGATCCGGAGGACGCCCTCGCGGCAGCCATCCCAGAACGGCTTCGTCAATTCGAGCACCGGCGGCAGCGGCTTTTCGTAGCTGAGCCCTGGAGTTGCTGATTCGGTCGTCATGAGTTGTCTCCCCCTAGTCACCCCGGCGTAGAATGTGCCCGGTTGCCAGAGGGGCGGCGCAGGCGTAGAGGCCGTACTCAGCGTTGTCGACCTGCCGGTCGCCGCACTCCTGCCGCAACTGCCGCACCGCCTCGACGTGCAGCGCCCAACCCTGCATGTAGGACTCGCTGGTGTGTCCGCCGCCGGTGTTGAGCGGCAGTTCGCCGTGCAGGCCGATCCGTTCGGGCGTGATCCAGTCGCCTCCCTCGCCAGGCTCGCAGAAGCCCATGCCCTCGAGTGTGAACAGCATCGTCGGGGTGAAGTTGTCGTAGAGCTGCGCAAAGGCGAGGTCTTCGCGCTGCGCCTCGGAGTTGGCGAACAGGTCGTCGGCAATCTGCGACATCGGCTCGTGCCAGAAATCGTCGGCGACGTACACAGGCGTAATGTCCGAGGCCTGTGAGGACGCGTGGATCAGCACCGGCGTGTGCTTGAGGTCTCGGGCGCGTTCGGCCGAGGTGACGATGAAGCAGACTCCGCCGTCATTGATCAGGCAGTAGTCGAGCAGGCACAACGGCTCTGCGATGTAGCGCGCGCCCTCGTAGTCGTCCATTGTGATCGGGCGCTGCATCACCGCGTTCGGATTGAGCGCGGCGTTGGCGCGGTTCGAGATGGCCAGATGGCCAAGCGGTTCCGTCGTCGTCCCGTAGCGGTACTGGTGGCGGCGGAACATCATCGAGGTCACGGCGCCGGGAGAGGTCATGCCATAGGGCGCCTCGAACATCGCCTGCGTGGAGATGCCTCGGCTCTCGCCGCCGTACTTCGCGCCCGCTGAGCGTCCGTTGTTGCCGTAGATGCAGGCGACAACCTCGGCCATGCCATTGGCGACCGCCAGCGCCGCATACTGCAGCGCGATGCCCGACTGCCGGCCTTCTCCGGGGAGGACGTTGACAAACCTTGGATGTCGGAGGCCGATCATCTCGCACATGCGGCCGTAGTGCGGCAGCCGGGAGACGATCACGCCGTCGACATCGGTGCGCTTCAGCCCGGCGTCTCTGAGCGCCTCGCGGAAGGCGATCAGTCCCAGCTCATAGGCCGAGCGCTCCGGATCAAGGTCGCGGTAGATGGCCCCGAATTCGGTGGTGCCTACGCCGACGATTGCCGTCTTGTCCTGCAGGTTGCGCAGGTCGCGCCGGTCAGGTTGGTTGCTCATGCGGCGAGTCTACGGTGTCAGTTGAGACCCAAGACCGGGCGGGCATTCTCGACCAACACCTGGTCCAGTTCCGCGTCAGTCAAACCGCTACGAAGCAGCTGCAACACCTGCGGCTTTTGGTCCGCGCCCGGTGCGTCGGAGCCGAACAGGACCCGCTCGACTCCCAGCGTCCGGATCAACCTGGCGGCGTCTTCCAGGGCGCAGGCTCGGCGGCCGTCTCGGCAGGTGAAGTGACCGTCGTCGAAGCCTCCGGCGGTGTCGAACAGGACCTGCGGATATCGCTTGGCGATCTCGACCCGCTGGTCCCAGTAGGCGCCGGGCATGTGGGCCATGATGAATTGCAGCCGGGGAAAGCGCTCGAACACGGGGATGAAGTGGTCGGGCATGCCATAGACGTCTTCGCCCGGTCCACCGCGCAATGCTCCAGTGTCGCTGAGGATTGGCAGACCAAGCTCCTCCAAACGCGCATAGAGCGGCATCATCCGCTCGTCGGAGGGGAAGTAGCGGCCCAGTCCGGGGTGCATCTTGACGCCGCGGGCGCCCAGCGCGACTCCACGCTCAAGCTCCTCCATCAGCAGGTCGGTCTCGACCCAGGTACCGATGTCGCAACAGAGGAATGTGCGAATGCGGGGATCCGCAGCCTGACGCTCCAGCGTCCAAGAATTGAAGCTGCGCACGCGGTCGTGAAGCATGGCCAGCAGTTCTTCGGCCGACGCATCGGGCTGGCGCCCGCGCTGTTGCTCGAACATCTCCGGGACGACCATGTAGTTCAGCCCGACGATCGCCTCGACGTCATTGCGCGTCATGTACTCGCCACAGGCGTCGCCATTGGCCCAGCGCCAGTCGAGCGGCAGGCCGCGTCTGGGAAAGACGATTGCCTCTTGCTCGGGCGTTCTGCAGAGGTGGACGTGGACATCGATCACGGTCGGCATTTGCTCACCTCACGGGTTCTTCGGGAGTCGGGCGGCAAGGAAGTCGGCGTAGTGCAGGGTGTGATGCCTGGCTCCGCTGGCGTTCGCCCCAGCTCGGAGATGGATGACACAGCCCGGATTGTTGGTGATCAGCGTGTCGCAGCCCGATTCGGCCACGCAGGCCAGCTTGCGCTCGAGGATGCCCGACCCCACCTCAGGAGCAGCGAGCGATGTCAATCCGCCGAAACCACAGCAGACATCCGGCTCCTCAAGCGGCCTGGCAGTTTCACCAGTCAAGCGTTCAACGAGCTGATCGATCCGAGCCCGGGCATCGTTGCGATTCGAAGCCTGACAGAATCGATGCGCCGTCCACGCATGGCTGTCGCCGTTGCTGAGGCATCCGTCAGGAAGACGCCCCGGACCCTCGAGCCAGTCGGCGAGATCATGAACTCGCCGGCTCACGGCCGCGGCCCGACTTCGCCATTCAGGATCGTCCTGGAACAGGCACGGCCAGTGGTCCTGCATGGAAATCACGCAACTTGGCGCCGGCGTGACAATCTGATGCTCGCTGCCTTCGAGCGTTTCGATCGTATGTTTCGCCATGCGTCGAGCGGTATCCCAGTCTCCGGCGTCGAAGGCAGGCAGTCCGCAGCAGTGTTGTGAATCGGGCAGGTTGATCGAGGCGCCGCCGGCCTCGATCAGTTTGGCGGCGGAATCCACAGCAGTGGGCAGCAAGCGGTCGGCAAGGCATTGCGCAAACAGCTCGACGGTTCGACCGGCGGACGGCGTCTCTGTCAGCGGCTGAAGCGGCGGACGGCTCTTGACCAGGGTCTGTCCGCTGCGCAGCGGCAGTGCAGGCACGGATCGCCAACGAAGACGCCTGGGCAATGGCAGGCGTAGGTGGTCGCGTCGCACCAGGCCGACCAGCCTGCCTATTCCCGACCCGGCTGCGGCGAGGCCCATCAGGTGATGGAACAACCTCGGCTTGGCCCACAGACGCAGCGCAATCCGTTCCCAGAGCGGCGCATGTCCCGACTCATGGGCCCGCTGGCGAACCTCGAGGATCTGCATCGGCAGCGGGATGTCGACCGGGCAGACGGTCTGGCAAGCGCCGCATGAGACGCAAAGGCCTTGCGGTCCGGCGGCGTGATCGACGCCGTGATGGAACGTCGTGTTGACCAGTCCAATCGCGCCGGTGTAGATGTGGCCGAACGTGTGTCCACCGACAATCTGATACGGCGGGCAGACGTTGGCGCAGGCCCCGCAACGGATACAGCGCAGAGCGTCGCCGATGGTGTCCGTCTCTCGCATGGCGCGGCGGCCGTTGTCGAGCAGGATGATGTGCATCTCTTTGCCCGGCTGGGCCCCCGTGATGCAGGTGGTGTAGGTGCTCAGGGTCTGCGCCGTGGCCGAGCGGGGCAGGAGCTGGAGCTGGCGTTCGGCGTCGGCCCAGGTCGGGATCAACTTCTCGATCCCGGCTGTGACGAAGTGGACCTCGGGCAACGAAGTGGCCAGCCGCATGTTGCCCTCGTTGGTCACGACCATGATGCTGCCGGTCTCGGCGATGAGCGCATTGGCGCCGGTCAGACCGGCCCCGGCCGAGAGGTAGTGGCGGCGCAACCCATCGCGCGCGCTGGCGACCATCGCCGGGATGTCGTCCGGATCAAACTCACGGCCCAGCTCTTCGCCAAGGATCTCGGCGACGTATTGCCGTTTCTGGTGGATCGCGGGCATCACCAGGTGGGAGGGCCGTTCCTCCGCAAGTTGCAGCAGCCATTCGCCCAGGTCGGTCTCAATCGCCGTGATCCCTTGTTGCTCCAGCTCGTGGTTAAGTTCAATCTCCTCCGAGACCATCGACTTGCTCTTAACGACCAGATCGATGCCTCGCGACTGACAGATCGCGGCGATGTAGCTGACTGCTTCTTCGGCCGTAGACAGCTCGACCACGGTCGCGCCGGCGGCCTCCGCGTTGGCGCGGAACTCGGCGATGTAGTCGTCGATGCGCTCCAGCGTCGAATCCTTGACGGCGGCGAAATCGCGGCGCAACTCGTGAAACGACTGCTCGGTGCGCTGTTCCAGCCGCCGGACCTGGGCGTCGCGGCTTTCGCGCCAGGAACGCTGGAAGGCCAACAGTCGCGGCTTGAGATCAGGATCACCCACTGAGCGCTGGTAGCGCACCTTGAACGGAGCGGTCGACGCGCTCACGCCAGCACCGCCACAGTCATGCGACTCGGTCCCTGGACGCCGATGGTGAGCGAGCGTTCGATGTCGGCAGTGCGCGACGGACCGGTGACGAATGTGGCATAGGCGGCCGCTTGCGGTTGTTGCGCGAGCCAGCCGAATCCGTCTGCGAGTTCGTCGACGATGTCCTGCTCGGAGATGGCGACAATCAAGTGTTTCGTCAACAGTGATACGGCTCGGTCAATCGGCGCCGGCTCGATCAGCAATACCGAGCCCGTTTCAGCAATCGCAAGCTGAGCCTGCGTAATGCCGATTGCACGATCGGCGATCGAGCGTAGTGGATCGTTAACATCAGGCAGGTCGCCTTGCTTCAAGTATTCATACGCAGCAGGGGAGACGGCGGGACGTTCGGCACTGAGCGAGACGGCGTGTTTCCACACATCGTCCCATGATCTGCATGCCACCAGTTCGCCTTGCGCGGCCCGGAGACCTTCCGCAAACACGGCCGTTCGGTCGCTGAGCGTGTTCATGGGCGGAGTCTAGCAGCCGACCCGATACCGGGCTGTATGCTCAGGGCGGATCGAAGGTTCGATCGGCGAGTGAGGGAGGCCGGGTCATGATTGAGCTGTCGGAGTCGCAACGGTTGATACAACAGACAGTACGTGACTTTGCTCGCGCCGAGATCGATCCGATCGCAGATGATATTGATCGCGAAGATCGATTTCCCACACATCTCTGGCCGATGCTTGGCGAACTTGGCCTGTTGGGTGTAACAATCGAAGAACAATACGGCGGGTCGAACGCCGGATTGCTGGCGGGAGTGATTGCGACTGAGGAGATCGCGCGCGCGAGCGCTTCAATAGCATTGTCATACGGTGCGCATGCCAACCTCTGCGCAAACAACATCGCATCCAATGCCAGCGAGGCCCAGAAGGAGCAGTATCTTCCGGGACTCTGCGACGGTACCCAGATCGGCGCGTTGGCGCTGACCGAGCCGGAGGCCGGCTCGGATGCGATGGGTATTCGCACCACCGCGGTGCGGGACGGCGACGTGTATCGGCTGAACGGCTCGAAGATGTTCATTACGAACGGTTCGGTCGCCGACACGTTGGTGTTGTACGCCAAGACCGATGAAGATGCAGGTTCGCGCGGCGTGACGGCGTTCATTGTGGAGTCGGCCTTTGATGGGTTCAGCGTCGGTCAGGTACTGGACAAGGTCGGGCATCGCGGATCGCCGACGGCGGAGCTGATCCTGGAGGACTGCATCGTGCCGGCGTCGAACGTGTTGCGCGGCGAAGGCGCGGGCGCGGGTGTAATGATGCAGGGCCTGGCGGTCGAGCGTTCGTTCCTGGCCGGAGAGCCGTTGGGTATCGCTCAGGCCGCGCTGGATGAGGCGGTTGGGTATGCGCGAAACCGCAGGCAGTTTGGCCAGCGGATCGGCGATTTCCAACTGATCCAGGCGATGCTGGCCGACATGTACACCGAGCTGGAGGCGGCTCGCTGGCTGGTGTACCGGACGGCGCATGTGGTTGAAGAGGCCGCCGCGAGAGGGATCCGCAGCAACAAGGAGGCGGCTGCGGCGATTCTCTATTCGGCCGAGATGTCGAGCCGGGTGGCGGACAAGGCGGTGCAGATCCACGGAGGATATGGGTACATGAGCGAGAGTCGGGTGGCGCGGTATGTCCGTGACGCGAAGCTGCTGGAGATTGGCGCGGGAACGTCGGAGATTCGGCGGATGCTGATTGGCCGGGAGTTGGTAGGTCCCGAGTGATCGGTGACCTCCCCCAGAGGGGGAGCTCTTAGGAACCGAGCAGGATCAGGCGGCCCTGTTCGTAGGCGTCGAGGGCCCGGGCCTGGAGGCCTTCGATGCTGGCGCTTCCGATTGGGTGGTCGACGAGGGCGTAGCGGAAATCGGGCATGCCGAGGGTCTTGGCGATCATCCGCCCGGTTGGGTCGAATGGATGGGTGCAGAGGACCAGACCCGGCTTGCCGTACTGCTCGAAGGTGATTCCGTCATGCACACTGCACGTTGAGCAGGAGCCTCAATCGCCGACCGCGGTGATCAGGAAGTCGACATCGTTGGCGATCCGTTCCAGCACCTGCGGCTCAGCGATGCGGCTAGCGTTGCGCTTGCCGGAGTCGATCACGATCTTGCAGCCGGCCTCGCGCTCGAAGACTTCGGCCGTGTAGCGCAGCAGTTTGTCGGCGTTGACCTTGCCGTTGGAGAAGAGGCCGACCTTGAGGCCTTCGATGGAAGTCAGCCGGGGCGCGGCAGCGTAGCCCGTCGGCGTGGGCTCGCCGGTAGGGTCGAACAGTTCGAGCGGCATAGCGGATACCCCCTTCGTCACTCCGTGACACCTCCCCCAGAGGGGGAGGCCTCTCTCCGTTGTCAGCAGTCGAGGCAGACGCCGATTGCTTTGGTCTGATAAATCGAGTTGCGGCCGCGGCTCCAGGAGGGCAGGAAGGCGGAGTGTCCACCGGCCTCGCCGCCGGCGACGACGAGCAGGATGTCATCGGGGCTGCGGCCTCGGTGGAATTGGCCCTCGGTCCGATCATGGCCGCGTTCGCCTTCCGAGAGCCCGTCTCGGTCCAGTCCGGACGGCCACTTGCCCTTGCGCAGCATCTCTTCGGGATCGCGGCTGGCGTGCTCGAAGAGGTACGCCTGCACGTCCTGCTTGGTCATGCCTCCGGAGGCCGCAATCTGCGCGTGCTCGGGCGACATCACGACCAGGGACTGGCCGTCGGTCAATGCGCCCAGTGAGCCCATGGCGTCGGCGAAGGTGTCGAGCAGGCGCTCGGGATCGCTGGTGTAGTGGTTTTCGACGTTGTAGAAACCGGAGGCGGCGAAGACAGTGGCGGTCGAGACCTCGGGCGGGAAGCCGAGGGATTCGTGCAACGGTTCCCAGGGGCTGTTGAGGATGTTCTCGGCGATGCAGCAGGAGTACTTCCCTGGCCAGCCGGTCGTCGAACGGTCGGAGATGCCGGGAATCATCTGGAAGGTGTTCATGATCACCAGTCTGATTGCCCGGCCGATCGTCGCGTTGGCGCGATAGCCGGGGCCGAAGACGTTGACGCTGGCGTTCATGCCGATCTCGTCGCGGATGTCGCCCGAGATGATGACGACCGGCGCGGAACCGCCGGTGCTGGCCGTCGAGCCGTGGAAGTTGTAGCTATCCTCGTTGAGGCCCTCGAGGGCGGCGAGCACAGTGGGGAAGTACTGCGGCAGGCAGCCGGCCATCACGGCGTTGACCGCCGCCGACTGGACGCTGCACTCGCGTCCGGTGGCGGGATGCCGAGCAACGATTTCCTCGGGCGGGCGGCCGGCGGCCATGAGGAAGCGCTCGACTCGCTCGCGAGCGGGCGGAACGACCGGCAAGCCGTCGGTCCAACCTTGCTCGTAGCACCAGTCAATGGCGGAGAGTTCGTCATCGAGAGTGTGTGTGGTTGTGGTCATGAGATGAGTCTAGAGATTGCTTTTTTCGAGGTTCTTCGGGGGTTGTCGGCGAATTTGCTGCTGTGAGCGGGAAATTCGGTGCTCCGGATGTCAGATTTGGTCAGTTTTTGTCGGATGAGGTCAGATCTTGACGGGTTCTGTCGGGTCCAGGTCAGACCTCTGCAGGTATTGCTGGGTCCGGTCAGATGGGGTCGAGTGGCGTTCATGGCCGTTCCTGTCAAATTCCTGTCTGGGGCGCCGAACATGTTCAGCGCCCGTTGTATGAGTACTAGAGTTCTATGTTAGCGCGCGGCGAGACCTGGAGCGCCATCAAGTTAGCTCGTCTAGTTAGTTCGGATAGACGAACTGACCAACTAAACTGAGCCTGCGGCGCGTCCAGAACGGCGCGCGACGGGTCTGTGAAGAGGCGGCGATGGCGGAGCGGAACGGGGAACCCCCCTCAGCCCCCCGTTCAGGCCGGGGGCAGGCTTCCGGCAGCTCCCCCCTCAGGGGGGAGCGTAGAGGGGGGGGCGGTGGACGACAGCCGAGTGACGACCGGCCGTTGGTGACCGGTCCCTCGCTCGGTCCGATTCCCTATCACTGGGTCGCGGCGATCGTGGTCTGTGTGGGCACCTTCCTCGGTGTCATGGACAACACGATCACCAACATCGCCCTGCCGACGATGAAGGACGAGTTCGGGCGAACCCTGGACGACGTGATCTGGGTGGCGCTGGCCTTCATCGTGGTTAGCACGGGGCTCTCCCTGACGATGGGCAGGCTGGGCGATCTCTACGGCCGCAAGATGCTCTACACGTGGGGCTTCGTCGTATTCACGATCGCGACGTTTCTGTCTTCCATCTCCGGTTCTCTGGAGGAACTGGTCGGCACTCGAGTGCTGCAGGCGATCGGCGCCTCGATGACGATGGCGAACGGTGCGGCGATCATCACCGCGGCCTTCCCGCCGTCGAAGCGGGGAACCGGTCTTGGATTGATTGTCTCGACGGTCGGCGCCGGAGCGGCTGCGGGCCCGATTCTCGGCGGCGTGCTGATCGACCTGCTGGACTGGCGCGCGATCTTCTGGACTCGTGTGCCGTTCGGCCTGCTTGCCGCGCTGCTGGCCTGGCGTTACCTGGTAGACGCGCCCAGCCACCAGCGACCCAAGGGTCTCGACATCCCGGGCGCGGTGTTGCTGTTCGGGATGCTGGCATGCCTCACATTCGGCATCAACAGAGCGAGGGATCTGGGTATCACCTCAACCACGGTCACCCTGGTTCTCGCGGCCGGGCTCGTCTTCCTGGTCTGGTTCATCATCGTCGAACGCCGATCGCCCTCGCCGGTCGTCGATCTGGGGCTGTTCAAGGGACGTGGATTCTCGTTTGGCATCCTCGCCGCAATTTTGCAGTTCTTCGGGATGAGTTTCACCTTCTACCTGGTGCCGACCCTGTTACAGGACGGCCGCGGGTTCACGGCCACCGAGACCGCTCTGATGATGATGCCGCTCTCGCTGATGATGCTGCTCTGGTCGCCGGTCTCGGGGCGCTTATCCGACCGCTTCGGGTCGCGTCCATTGACCACGGCGGGGATGGTGATGGTCTGTGCGTCCCTGTTCTTGCTCTCACGCACGACCGCCGATACTTCGCCCGTCGATTTCGCCATGCGAATGCTGCTGCTGGGAATTGGCACGTCGACGTTCAGCTCGCCCAACACATCGGTGATCATGTCGGCGGTGCCGCCTGAACGCCTTGGAACCGCGTCGGCCTCGCAGACGACGGCCCGCACGTTCGGCAACGCCTTCGGCACGTCGGTCGGCGTAGCGGTGATGGCGTCGGTCGCCGCGAGCTTCGCGATCAACAATGGTGTACCTGCCGACAGCGGCGATGCTGTGGTTCACGGGTTCCGAACCGCGCTGGTCGTCTCGGCCATCGCCGCGTCTCCCGCGATCCTGCTGTCTCTGCTCGGCGGGCAACGCGGGGTCCGAGTCGTGGCCGAGAAGGCCGCGGAAGGCGTCCAGGTCGTCCGAGAAGCGATTGAAGTCGAGATCTCCGCCATGGTGCCGTTGTTCCGCGGGCAGAAGTCGACGACGAACAGCGCCAACGGTGGAGATAGCGCTGGTGCTTCACAGTCGATCGAGACTGTTCAGGCGAGGAAGGAGTTGTCGTGACGCACGTGATTGTGGTTGGGGCGGGCAATGCAGCGCTGTGCGCAGCGCTATCGGCGAGGGAACTCGGCGCCGAAGTGACCGTGTTGGAGAAGGCTCCCGAAGGCGAGCGAGGCGGCAACACCTACTTCACGGGCGGCGGATTTCGATTTCCCTACGAGGGCATGGACGACATCCTGCGCATCATCCCCGACCTAAGCGAGGCGGAGATCGAGCGGGTCGATGTCGGCGCGTATCCGGTCGCGCAGTTCCGCGACGACCTTGCACGCGTGACCGACGGCCTGATCGACGATGGCATGGCCTCAGCGCTGGTCCGTGAGGCCGCCCCGACGATGGCCTGGCTGCATGGTCAGGGCGTCAAGTTCACGCTGATGACCGGTCGGCAGGCGAACGAGGTCGACGGCAAGCTGGTCTTCTACGGCGGACTGACCGTCGAGGCGGTCGGCGCGGGCAAGGGACTGTCGGACCAGGAGTTCGAGGCCGCCAAGCGGGTCGGTGTCGATGTTCACTACGGCTGCAAAGTCGTGAACCTGCTGCGCGACGGTCGGCGGATCTGCGGGGTCGAACTGTGGACGGATGACGAAGTTGAGCAGCTGGAGGCGGATGCCGTGGTCTTGGCGGCGGGCGGCTTCGAGGCGAATATCGAGATGCGGACGCGGTACCTGGGACCGGGTTGGGACATGGCCAAGGTGCGGGGCTCCAGGTTCAATACCGGCGACGCAATCCAAGCCGCGATCGACGCCGGCGCGCAGCCGTTCGGCAACTGGTCGGGCGCGCATGCAGTGGCGTGGGACCTCAACGCCCCGGCGACGGGCAACCGAATCGTCGCCGACCTCTACCAGAAGCACTCGTATCCGTACGGGCTGATCGTCAATCTGGACGGCGAGCGCTTCGTCGACGAGGGCGCGGACATTCGCAACTACACGTACGCGAAGTACGGTCGCGCGATTCTCTCGCAGCCGGAGCGGGCGGCGTTTCAGCTCTTCGATCAGCGGACGGCGCACCTGCTGCGGGACGAGTATCACGTCCGACAGGTGACGATGGCGCAGGCCGACACGATTGAAGACCTGGCAGAGTCGCTCGGCGTCGATCCGGAGGGGCTGGTCCGAACGGTTGACGAGTACAACATGTCGTGCCCGGAGCACGGGGTCGACGTCTTCAATCCGTCGACGCTGGATGGAGTCGGCACGCGGGGAGTCAATCCTCCCAAGTCGAACTGGGCTTTACCGTTCGACTCGCCGCCCTACCTCGGCTATGCCGTGACCTGCGGGATCACGTTTACCTTTGGTGGGCTGAAGATCGATCCGAGTAGCGGACAGGTCCTGGACACCGAGGATCGACCGATGTCCGGTCTCTACGCGGCTGGCGAATTGGTCGGCGGGCTGTTCTACAACAACTACGCGGGCGGTTCAGGGTTGATGGCGGGCAGCGTGTTTGGACGAATCGCGGGGAGGAGCGCTGCCAGTGCAGGTCGGTGAACGCGCTGAAGCGCTGCTCCACGAGATTCTCGATTCGCCGGAGGTGCTGATGACCCCGGCCTTGCGGCGGATCGCGCGGCGGGAGGCTCGGGAGTTGAAGTCGGCTCCGGGCGAGGTTGTGCTGGAGATCTGCAACCTGCTGATCGAACACGGAGGCAGGGGCAGGGTGCGACGAGCGGAGCATGGCCCAGCGTATGAGTCGAGGATGGTGGCGTTCGATCTGGCCTGGATGCACAAGCCGACATTCGCGCTCCTGAACTGGCGAGAACTGGAGCGTCTGGGGCGGACGCTTGACGGCTGGGCGAGCGTCGATCACTTCGCGCGCAAGCTGAGCGGTCCAGCGTGGCAACGGGGTCAGATCACAGATGCGAGGGTGCGTCGCTGGGCGACATCGTCGGACTTCTGGTGGCGTCGGGCCGGTCTGGTCTCGACGATCGCGCTGAACGAGCGGCACCTGGGTACGGGCGACGCTGCGCGGACGCTGGAGATATGCGAGCTGTTCGTCGACGATCGGGCTGACCTGCACGTCAAGGCTCTGAGCTGGGCGTTGCGCGAACTGGCGATCAGAGATCCTGACGCCGTGATCGAGTACATCATCGACCGGGAAGACCGATTGGCTCCGAGAGTCCTCCGCGAGGTGCGGAACAAGATTGACACCGGTCACAAGATGGCGAAGCCGTCGGAGGCGATGGCGCGTCGGATGCGGGAACGCCGGGCTAGTCGTTGAGAGCCAGGCTGACAGACGGAGGGTCGGAGGAGAGGTTCAGCTCGAAGCGCTGCAAGACATCCCGGCCAAGGACCGAGGGCACGCCCCAACTCCTGGATGCCCGGTGATCGGCGAAGAGGATGCTCTGGGCGAACCAGTACGACTGGCTGTTGTCGTCTATGAAGCGCAGACCGACTCTACGGACCGAAGTTCGTTCAACACCGGAACCGATACCGCTAATCGTCACAGCACTGATTGCTGCTGGTGTTGGCGTACGTTGCTGACTCACTCGCAACAACTGTCGGGAATCGTCCGGTTGAAGGACCGTGAAGTCCGCGCCTGTATCTACAAGGAACGGTACCCTGAGCCTTCCTCGCCCGAACGATACGACTACGTTGATGCGGGGACGCGAAGTGATCAACAGTTCCGGGGGGGAGCTTCGCCGGGACCTCGCGAAGGTATCCAGGAAAGCGGCGGCTCACAGAGCCCAGATGCTGCCGTGTCCCGGCTGCTCGAACTGTAGCGCGCCCAAACGTTCGACTTCATTCAGCGTGTCCAGAAAGTCCATCAGCTCATCGAAACTCTCGCAGCCTTTCACATCGCCGCCGTTGTAGATCACCAGGGTGCACGGCCCGGGGAAGCGTTCGTTGATCTCTTGTTCATGCGCCAGGAAGGAGTCGAGATTGCGTTTGGCCACCTGATCCGCGGCCTGCATGAGCTCGTAATCGGGCGTACCCGGCGTAGTGAAGCTGATGTCGAACGGCAGTGTGTCTTCTTCAGTGGTCACTGTTGTCTCCAATGGACCCAGCCTACCGAGATCAGACGCAGGTGGGCCAACTGGCTAGTTCCCTGGTTTCTCCTCGGCGGGGTGGGGTGACGGGGAAGCGTTGGAGGCTCTCGAGGAGCCAGCGGCGGGTGTCGGCGGGGTCGATGATCTCGTCGAGGTTCATAATCCCGGCGGCTCCCCAGGGCTCGTGGCCGAGGGTCCACTCGTCGACCAGACGCAGGCGCTCGGCGTCGGGATCGGCGGCATTGGCGATGTCTCGGGCGTGGACGACGTTGACTCCGACTCCGGGGTCCATGAAGGAGATTTCGGCGCCGGGCCAGGCGGTGATCAGGGAGTTGTCCATGCTGTTGCCGGAGAGCGAGAAGTAGGCGAGGCCGAAGGCCTTGCGCAGGACGACGGTCATACGCGGAACGGTCATCTGGCCGAGCGCTTCCATGAACATGATCGCCTTGTGCAGGAGTCGGGCGTGTTCGGGCTGCGAGCCGACGATGAAGCCGGGAACATCCTGCAGCCAGACCGTAGGGATGTTGAAGGCCTCGCACATGCAGACGAACTGGGTGCCCTTGTCGCAGGTGTTGGGGTCGAGCGCGCCGGCGTTGAACATCGGGTTGCTGGCCATGATTCCGACCGTGTGCCCGCCGATCCGGGCGAGCGCGGTGATCAGCGAGCGGCCGAAGCGGGGCTTGAACTCCAGCATCTCGCCGTCGTCGACGATGCGGTTGATCACGCGGTGCATGTCGTAGGCGCGCTGCCGGCGGGTGGGCACGAGGTCGGCGATGGCCGGGTCGGGCTCGGCGTGGTCGTAGCCCTCGCGGACCGGCGGGGTCTCCCAGCAGTTGGAGGGCATGTAGGAGAGGAACTGCTTGATCAGCTTGATGGCTTCGTTCTCGGACTCTGCGGACTGATCGATCTGGCCGGTGAGGTCGAGGTGGATGTCGACGCCGCCGAGGTCCTGCAACGAGATGATCTCGCCGGTGGCGATCTCGATCACTCGCGGAGAGGAGACGTTGAGCGCCGAGCCTCGGACCTGGACGGTGAAGTCGGAGTAGGCGCTGTGGAAGCTGGAGCCGCCGAAGGATTCTCCGACGATGGCGGTGGCCATCGGTATGCGCCGACGCCGGCGGGCGGATTCGATGCCGGGCGGGATCTTGCTGAAGCCTTCTGAGCCGAGGGCGTCGGGCAGTCGCGCGCCGCCGGTCTCGCCGAAGTAGACGTGGGGCACGCCCTGCTTGAGCGACTGCTCGTAGATGCGCTTCATCCGCTTGCCGCCGACGACCGAGGAAGAGCCGTGCAGCACGGTGACGTCGTCGCCGACGGCGGTGGCGGGACGGCCGTCGATCGCGCCCCAGCCGCCGATCTTGCCGTCGCCGGGGGTCCGGTCGCGGACCTCGTGCATCTCGGAGTGGGCGAAGGTGCCGATTTCGCGGAAGCTGCCGGCGTCGAAGAGCTTGTCCAGACGCTCGCGGATCGTCATGCGCCCCTTGGCGTGCTGGCGGGCGATGCGCTCGGCCGATCCCATTTCGGAGACGATCTTCTGCCGGCGCATGAGGAGGTCTTCGCGGATCTGTTGCGGCGTGAGCGGATTGGCGGCCATGGACAGCTCCCGGCTGATCGAGATTGGAGGCTTGACGTTCGGACTGACGATACCGGCTGCCGGAATTTGGGCCGGTTTCGGTGGTGGGCACGGCGGGGCCGGCGTGGAGGGATCGCCTGTGAGAAAAAAACGCGCGGGAAAAAAGAGAGAAGACGTGGATTACACGAGGTGGATTACAGGGGGTCGTCGTCTTCCTCGGGAGAATCCTCGCCTTGTGGGGAGCCCCCCTCTGTCCCCGCATCAAGTGCGGGGCAGGCTACTCCGTGACATCTCCCCCCGCTGGAAGCGGGGGGAGAGGGGGAAAGGGAAGTGTTGTCGTGGAGGTCACGGAGGAGGTGGCGAGCGACGTCGTAGGGGTCGGTCGCGAGGTACATCTCGTGGTTCAGGCGGGCTCGCTCGTTGGGGGCGAACAGTTCTCGGACGATGGCGTTGAGGGCCTTGAGTCGGATGTAGCCGGGGTTGTGTGGTTCGGAGCGTCGCCAGAGGCGGTCGATTCTGGCTCGGTAGTGGTAGGGGTTGGGCATTGGGGGTCTCCTTTGGAAACCATATTATCGAAATATGTGTTCTTTGGAGAGTGTTGGGGGATGCTGAGGGACTCAGGGGTAGGTGGATGGCGGGGCGATTCTTGGCGTGGGACCCCCTCAGTCGCTTCGCGACAGCTCCCCCTGCGAGGGGGAGCAAATTTCCGGCGGCGGGGTTGGAATGGGAGACGGCGTTGTTTGGCGTGATGTTGAGGCCGCGCCTTGGTCGGGAACGGGGAGGTGAGTGAAACGGCAGCGCGGAGCGCGAGGACTGAGGTCTGGGCCCCGTGTCCGCCGGTCAAGCCGGGGGCAGGCAAGCACGGGGCATCGGAGGGGGGCGGGTCCCGAATAAATCGGGGCCTGGCCGGGGGCGGGGGTGGATCTGTCGGGTGTTTGGTGATGGTTGCCTATGTCGGGCGGCCCCCTCCGCCGCTTCGCGGCACCTCCCCCAGAGGGGGAGGAAATTTCCTCTTGCGAGGGGAGATGGCGTTGTTGGACGATGCTGAGGCCGCGCCTGGGTCGGGAACGGTGAGGTGAGGCGGGGATGGACGCCGCGCAAGATGATTGAGGTCTGGGCCCCGTGTCAAGCACGGGGCATCGGATTGGGGGTGGAGCTGTCAGCTGTTTCGTGATGGTTGCCCACGTCGGGCGGCCCCCTCCGCCGCTTCGCGGCACCCCCGCATCAAGTGCGGGGCAGGCTCCCCCAGAGGGGGAGGAAATTTCCTCTTGCGAGGGGAGATGGCGTTGTTGGACGATGCTGAGGCCGCGCCTGGGTCGGGAACGGTGAGGTGAGACGGAGGGTGTTGCCTTGGCGGAGGTGGGTGCTCTGGGCCCCGTGTCAAGCACGGGGCATCGGAGGGGGATTAGGTTTGGGCGCTGGTTTCCCGAGGGAGATGGGGATTGGGGTTGAGGGGGATGGGGATGGGGTTGCCGGTTGGGGTTTGGAGGAGGTAGGCCTCGGCGACTGGGAGGCCGGTCTTTTGGAGCATTGATGCGTAGGTCTGGATTTGGCGCTCGTAGGCCTGGCGTCGGTCGGGGGGGATGTGGTTGTCGGACTTGTAATCGACGAGGATCCAGCCGGTCTGGTCCTGGAAGAGGAGATCGGCGACTCCTTCGGTGATCCTGGTTTGGGAACTGTCCGACTCGATCGTGGCCAGGGGGAGCTCTCGATGGACCTTGTCGGATGCGGCTGCTCGGCGGATCAGGGGTGAATTGAGCGATTGCCCGATGTGTTCGAAGACGGGTTCGGGGGGGATGTGGCGCTTGCGGCAGATGCGACGCGCTCGTTGGCGGCTGACTTCGAGGTCGTTGAAATCGGCCGCTTCGAGGGCCTCGTGGACGGCGCTGCCGAAGTCGAGCGGATCGATGGCGCTGTCTTCGCGCTCGCTGTCTCCGACTGCGTCGTCCGGTCTTTCTTCCGGCGCGTCCTTGCCGAGGCTCGATGGGGTGACGGTTTCGATCTGGCGCGATCCTCCCTGAACCGAGGCGTCGTGGCGTTCGCGCCATTCGGCTTGCAGATCGTCGAGCGGGGGCAGGTGGAGTTCGGGATCGGCTGAGGGGGCGGCGTCGAAGGTTCGGGGGGAGATGACCAGGGTGTCGGGGTCGGCGTCGCGGGTGAGCCAGTAAGGGGCGGCTTCGTCGAGGTACGTGTGAAAGGACTCGCGGCGGGCGAGGCTGTCGGCCGGGAACGAGGGCAGGATGAGCCAGTCGCGAGCGCGTGTGGCGGCGACGTAGAGCATGCGCCGCGCTTCGGCGTCGGCGTAGGCGCGATCGCGTCTCAGCGCGGCGGCGTATCCCGGAGTGCGGAAGGGAGCGCGGTCGTCGCCCAGCTTGAACTCGACCCGATCGTGCGCGCGGTCGACGATGAAGTCGGCGCCCGAGCCGGGCAGGTCCTGGAGCTTGGGCACGATCACGATCGGGAACTCGAGACCCTTGGCCTGGTGGATGGTGAGGATGCGGACGGCGTCGTCGTCGGCCTCGGTGGTCGGCGACTCGGACTCGGGCAGGTTGCGCACGCCTCGCTGCGAGAGCCAGCGGACGAAGGGACGCAGACTGTCGTCGTTGGCGTCGGCGAACTGAGCGGCCCGCTGGACCAGCATGCGCAGATTGGCCTGGCGCTGACGCATGACTGCAGCGCGCACGCCGACGGCCTGCGCCTGGAGGAGACCGGATGCCCGAATGACGTGGTCGATCAGCTCCGGCAGGCCGAGCCGGTGGAGGTCGCGGCCAAGCTCTGCAATCGAGCTGATCGGTCCGCGAAGCCTGCCGTCGTAGGACTCGGGCAGAGCGTCCGGGTCGAGGCTGAAGGGGCGATCTGCCAACGCATGGCGCAGCTCGTAGATCTCGCTGTCCGAGGCAGCGGCGAGCGGCGATTTGAGCACGGCCACGGCCGCGGCCTGATCCGACGGGTCGTCGAGCGCCTGCAGCAGGTGGGCGACGGCGCGAATCTCGGGCTGCTGGTAGAAGCCCTGGCCGCTGTCGAAGTGATAGGGGATGCCGGCGCGGTCGAGGGCGGCGGTGTAGCGGTCGGCTCCGGCGCGGGTTCGGACGAGGACGCCAATCTCGCGATACTCGGGCGCTCGCGCGGCCGCGTGGGAGGGCAGCCCGCCGAGGACGGCGTCCGGCTCTCGCATGTGCTTGATCAGGTTGGCGATCAGGGCGGACTCGGCCGTTCGAGCCTCATCGGCGCGGTCGAACTGGCGCGGGCTGGGGATCACAGCCAGTGCCGGGCCCTGGCCGTCGCGATGGGGAACGGTTGCCTCCCAGCGGGCCTGGGCGCGGGGATGGTCCGGATCGGCTTTGAGCACGTGCGGCAGGATCCGGTTGTGCCAGCGGCAGAGCTGCGGGCGGGCGCGGAAGTTGACGGTCAGGCTGGCGATGGCGGCGGTCTCGGGAGCGGCACTGAAGAGGTCGCGGACCTGCTCGTAGATGTCGATGTCGGCTCGGCGGAATCGGTAGATCGATTGCTTGGGGTCACCTGCGAGCACGAGCCTGCCCGGTCCGGGAGCGGCCTCGGTCCAGTCGTCGGTATCCGGTTCAGCGGCGATCAAGAGGGCGATCTGGGCCTGGAGGGGGTCGGTGTCCTGGAATTCGTCGATCATGATGGTGCGGTAGCGGTCGCGGAGGTCGCGGCGGGCGCGGGGCGAGCGAACCAGGAGGTCGCGGGCTTCGAGGAGCAGGTCGTCGTACGTGAGCACGCCCTCGCGGCGGCGACGCGCTGCATCCTGGTCAACGAACTGCCGCACGGCGGCGGTGACGTCGGCCAGAGCGGCGTCGCGGCCAGTCTGGTCTTCGGGCGTTTCCTCCGATGCCAGTTCACCGGGGTAGTCGCCTGTCAGGTCTCGATTGCGCGATAGCTGTTCGGCGGCCAGTTGGAGCTCTGTGAGCGGCAGGCCGAGGTCCACTACTCGTTGCAGCGCGGCTTGGGGAGCGTCGCCGCTCCAGAGCCATGAGCGCCAAGACTGGGCGAACCTGAGGTCGGCCTGGAGCTGATCGAGGACGCGGAAGTCGGGGTCGAGGCCTGCGTCGAGCGCGTGTTCTCGCAGGATGCCGGCGGCGAAGGCGTGGATCGTCTGAAACGGCGCGGCGTCGACGTCGCGCAGGGCGTGATGCTCGCCGGCCTGGGCGAGTTCGGAGCGGATGCGGTCGCGGAGTTCACCGGCCGCTTTCTCGGTGAAGGTGATGGCGACGATCTCGGGCAAGGCGCGGCCGTGGCGGACGAGGTTGACGACCCGCGAGACGATGACCGAGGTCTTGCCCGAGCCTGCGCCGGCTTCAAGGAAGAACGAGGTGTCGATCTCGTTGATGAAGCGCTCGCGAACTTCCCGGTCGGCGGGAGGGTTGTTCTGCTCGGTCATGGGCGCTGCCGCCGCAACACTTCGAGCGGACGCACGACTTCCTGGTTTCGGCGGGCCTTCTCCGCATAGCGACGTCCGATGTCGGCGGTGCAGGACGACTCGACCGGGCAGCGCGCGCAGTTCGGTCGATCGCGGGGTGGATTGCCGGGGAAGGGAACGAAGTTGGCGGCTTCCAACTGGTCGGCGATGGTCGCGAGGGCGTCTCGCAGGCGCTCGCCGTCGCTGGGGGCGGAGCGACCGCCGGTGGAAGTGAGGGACTCGCCGGCCAGGGTTTGCGACTCGAAACTTCCTCGGCTGGTGACCGAGCGATGCTCGACCTTGGCCTGATCAATCGGGACGCCTCGCTGGGTCAGGGCCGCGAGCGCGGCGACGGATGCGAATGAGGAACCGTTGACGAAGCCGCGAACGTCCGGGAACGTCCGGCCGGAGAAGAAGCTGAGCGCGCGTTGGCGGCCGCTTGCGTGAACGTCAATGCGATCGATGATGCCCTGGAGCCGAAGCTGTCGATCGCCCGTGACGCGGAGCGGTGCGTCGTCGAATGTGGCGTTGACTTCCAGCGGTCTCCAGCCGTCGCGAGCGTCGGCTGCTTCGCGGCGGCGGACTCGGTCGAGGTCGCTGAGGATTTCCCGGCGCGCAGCGGGCACGCCCGCAGGCGGGCCGAGAGCGCCGGACTCGGCGGCGGAGTCGAGGATCCTGTGCGCGACCGTGTTGAGGTAGCTCGGGCTGTCGGCGTACTCGAACCAGGTGCGGTCGGCCTTGAAGTGTTCGTATTCGCGGACCCAGCTTGAGAGGACGCGACGGATCAGGCGTCCCTGCTCTCGTTCTGTTTGTTCGGCTCGGCCGAGATCGGGCTCGGCGTGGATTCCTACGACGTGGCGCAGGAAGAATCGGTAGGGGCAGGTGACATAGGTCTCGAGGGCGGAGGCCGTCCAGATGTGGTCGAGCGGTTGCCAGTCGTCGGTGAGGGCGTTGTGATCGAGGAGACCGTCGAACTCGGTGAACGAGGCTGCGTTGCGGCGGCGGCGCGCGGTGTCGGCCGGCGCGGCTTCGGGCCAGATTTGGGGCAGGAGGTCGGCGGTGTCGACGTTCGGAGCGGTCAGCAGACCGAGGCGCAGGCTGGCGTCGTCGGGCGTATCGACGACGGATGACCAATCGGCGGATTCGACGGCGGACGGCGGTGGAGCGGCGGTGACGAGAGCTGTCTCGATGCGCTCGATGCGACCGATGGCGGAGAGCGCCGTTTCCGAGGCTGCGGTTGGGTCGATTGCGGCGGTTTCGAGCAGCAAGGATGAGGGTCGAGCCGGTCCGCCCACCGCGCTGCTGCGACGGCTCCAACTGGCGGTGAACTGTTGGGCGGCGGCTCGGCGGGCCAGCGCCCAGGCGTGGCGGTCGCTGTCGGCGCGGTCTCCCTGCAGGGCGAGGGCGTCGGGGATACGGGCGTTGATCTCTGTTCGTTCGCGGTCGGTGAGCAGGGGATCTTGTCGGCCGACGGCCGGGAAGACGCGCTCGGCGGCTCCCGCGACGAAGACCACCTCGTAGCGGATTCCTCGGGCCGGTCCGGTTGCGGCTCCCACGTTGACGCCTCCGATCAGGCGTCTCGGATCGCGGGCGACTCGCGAGCTGAAGGCTCGGTTGAGGGCGGTCAGACCGTCGCTCGGCGACCAGTCGACGCCGAGCGTGTCGTGCGCTCGGAGTTGGGCGAAGGTGTCGCTCACAGCGGCGAGCAGTTCCGGCTCGCAGTTGCGGTCGCCGAAGTAGTCGTCGACGGTTCGGAGCAGCAGGGCGACGGCCAGGTCCCAGGACTTGAGCTGCTCGAGTTGGCGGCTGCGGCGGCTGAGATCTCCGACGAGCTTCTCCAGACCCGCGCCTGCGTTTGCGTGGGTTGCGGCGATCCAGCCGTCGAGTCGGTCGCTCATCTGGTGCAAGCCTCGGGTGAGGCCGGCGTCGAGGGCGGCGCTATCCCATTGGGCAGGGCTTCGTTCGATGCCGAGCGGTCGGTCGCTCAATGATCGGTGCGATAGCCTATCGAGCAGGGCGGTGCGCTCGACCGACTCGGGATCCAGGAGGATCTGAGCGAGGCTCAAGGCGGCGCGTCCGGGCGGTGTGTGCAGGAGCTGTCGGCCGCCGATTCTCCAGGAGGGGATGTCGGCGCGTTCGAGGGCGGCGCAGAATCGGTCGTCTGCGGCCGAGCCCTGTTGATGGAGGATTGCGATGCGGTGGAAGGCGACGCCATTGCGGCCGAGCCGGAGGCTCCGGGACGCGATCTCATCGGCCTCGGCCGTCGGATCGCCGACGCTGAAGTACGAGTCCGGTGGCAACGGCGAGGCAGGGATCAGCGAGCGGATTACTCGCGGGTTCAGCTCTCGACGAAGCGCCGCCAGCGTCCGCTGGGCGGGCGAGGCTGGATCGTCGGTTGGCGCGACGAGCAGCATTCGCACATCGGCGGCCTGCGAGAGCCGAGCCAGCAGCAAGCGTTGGATGCGGGTCAGGTCGTAGATGCCCGAGACGATCAGGGGAGCGTCGCCCAGCGCCTCGCGATAGGCGGAGTCGGGAGTGGCCGAGCTGATCGCGTCCTCGTAGCGTGAGGTGCGGTCGGCGCTGGAGGCGACGATCTCCGACCAGGCCGCGAAGATCGTCTTGAGGTCGCCTTCCTCAAGATCTGCCGGCTCAAGCGCCGCCTCTCGGAGATCGGTGAGCGTGCGGAGCAGCGCCGAGGCGACGCCCGGAGCGTCGGGATCGAGCCTGTTCAGGGAAAGCGTCGCGACGACGCGCCGCAGCGTGGCGAGGTCCGCGCCGGCCGGCCAGGTCTGTCGTTCGGGCGCGTCGCCGAGCTGCGCAACCGCCTGCGCGAGGTCGACGGGAGTGAAGCCATAGACGGCGGCGAGGGCTCCGCCGTTGGCTTCGGCCAGCAGTCGCTGAGTCGCGAGACGCTGCAGCGCTGAGCCGTGGAGGATGTTGAGCCGATCGATGGGGCTGCTGCGTTGGGCCGCGAGTTGGGCGAGTCGGAGGTCGTTGGCAGCCGGGTCGGGGAGCAGTTCGATCGTGAGGGTCATGGGCTGGTCAGGGTATATCGCCTGAGCAGGTTAGACGCATGAACCTCACGCATGAAGCGGGGGCCGCTCCGAAGAGCTGCCCCCGCCCCAACCGGTCCCCGCGGAGGGGGATCGGCCGTCTGTCGCCACCGCCTGAGCGGTGTCAGGCTGCTAGACGGCGGCCGGTCCCCGTTCACGGGTACGCACGCGGACGGCGTCCTCGACGTTGAGCACGAAGATCTTGCCGTCGCCGATCTGGCCGCTGGCCGCGTTGTCGAGAATCGCGTCAATCACGTCGTCAACCGGCGTCGTGTTGATCACGATTTCGATCTTGATCTTGGGCAGGTAGTCGACCTGCACCTGCTGGCCGCGGAACTCCTGGACGACGCCCTTCTGGGCGCCGCGTCCGCGGACTTCGGAGATGGTCATCGAGACGATGCCGATGGCCTCGAGCGCCGTGCGAACGACGGAGAGTCGCTCGGGGCGGATGATGGCGATCACCATTTTCATGATCGTTTGCCTTTCCTGCTGTTCCCAAGCGTTGCCTGCTCGGGAAGCTGTTGCTCCATTCTCCCCTTCTCCCCCCAGCGGGGGGAGATGTCACGGAGTGACAGAGGGGGGAGAATCTTCGCGTCCAACTCAGTCGCCACCGCCGGCAGCACCGCCGCCTCCGCCGGCCGAGCCGGCTGCAGGCAGTTCCTCGCCAGCCGAGACTTCCACGGCCACACCAGGCGCGACCGTCGGGAACTCGGGGTAAGCGCCGATGCCGTGCTCCTGCACGTCGAGTCCGGCGAGTTCCTCGTTCTCCGGGACGCGGAGACCGATGGTGTTCTTGATGACGAAGAACAAGGCACCTGCTGTCACGGCCACCCAGCCGAAGACTGCGAGGACTCCAACAATCTGGACCCAGAGCACGCCGAAACCGCCGCCCATGAAGAGGCCGTACGGTCCGTCCCACTCCTCAATCGGCAGATCAGTGCCGCTCCAGAAGTGAGCCCCGGCCTTGATCGCGAAGAGGCCAACACCCAGGGTGCCCCAGACGCCGCACAGTCCGTGGACTGAGATGGCGCCGACCGGGTCGTCGATCTTGAAGCGGTCGAGCAGGGCGACGCCGAAGACCACGATGACGCCGCCGACAGCGCCCATGATCAATGCCGCCCAGGGCTCGACAAAGCCGCAGCCTGCGGTAATCGAGACAAGTCCGGCGAGCGCACCGTTGAGCGTTAGACCGAGGTCGGCCTTGCCGTAGCGCATTTTGGCGATTGCGACCGCGACGATCGCGCCGGCGCCGGCTGAGAGCGTGGTGTTGATCGCAACCCACGCCGCCTCGGTGGCCAGACCGCCGGTCAGACCGAGCGTCGAACCACCGTTGAAGCCGTACCAGCCGAACCAGAGGATGAACATCCCCAGTGCGGCGAGCGTCATGTTGTGCCCGGGGATCGCGTTGACGCGTCCGCCACTGGCGTACTTGCCGAGTCTCGGCCCCACCAGGATCGCGCCCATCAATCCAGCCCAGGCGCCGACCGAGTGGACGATTGTGGAGCCGGCGTAGTCCATGAAGCCGGTCTCGCCCAGCCCAGCCAGCCAGCCGCCGCCCCAGGTCCAGTTGACCACGATCGGGTAGATGATGCCGGTGATGAAGACGGTGTAAAAGAGGTACGCCGAGAACTTGGTCCGCTCGGCCAGCGCACCTGAAACGATCGTCGCGGCCGTCGCAGCAAACGCCCACTGGAAGAAGAAAACCGCCGCCTCGGAGACGCCGTCGGTCTCATTCAGTCCACCGAGTCCAGGGAAGAAGGAGTGGCCGCCAATGAAGCCGCCCTGTGACGTGCCGAAGGCGAAGCCGAAGCCGACCGCCCACCAGACGACCGCGCCAAGCGAGGCGTCGAGCACATTCTTCATCAGGATGTTTGTCGTGTTCTTGACGCGCACGAAGCCGGCCTCGAGGAGGCCGAATCCAGCCTGCATGAAGAACACCAGGATGCCGGCGACCACGTACCAGATCGTGTCGACGGCGAGAATCAGGTCGGCGACTTCTGCGCTGACCTCCTGCGCATGGGTAATCCCTAATGTTGCGACCAAGCCGGTCAGCAATCCAAGGAAGATCCCCAATCCAGGTTTGCGGACCGCGCCAAATGAAAGCGACGGGGTCCTGACGTTACCGGCTAACGTGCGGGCTAATGTCACAAAAGCCTCCCTTCCCGAGTTCCGGTCTGGTCGCAACCTATGAAGGGAGTGGGCGTGAATGGTTTCACAAGAGTTGCGCTCAGATGTCGTTTCGATTGCGCGTACATTTCCGGTGTGTGCTGGTTGTTTCGTCGGTGTTTCGGAGTCTTGTCGCCCGACGCCGGGGTGCGTTTTCGCCGGCCCCGCGGGAGTAGATGTCGAAGGCAGGGGGCGTCCTCGGTGGACCCCCTCCGTCGCGCCGCGACACCTCTCCCTGCGAGGGGGAGGAAATCCATCGGATGGTGACCCCTGAACGAGGCGCGCTGAAACCGCTAGCATTCCGGCATGGGACCTCGACTGATCAAGGCGTTGACTCGATTTCAGCAGCCGATCTTCACGTTGATGCGGGGTCGGATGCAGGGGCCTCCGACGCTTCGGCTCTGGACGATAGGGCGCAAGTCGGGGCGTGAGCGGTCGGTGCTGCTGCTCTACCTGGATGATGGACCGCGCGTGATCGTGGTCGCCTCATACGGCGGACACTCAGAGCATCCCGAGTGGTGGAAGAACCTGGAGACCGAGCCGAACTGCCGGATCTGGTCAGCCAACCGCGGCGCCGAGGAGATGGCGGCGTCGGAACTGGAAGGCGACGAGCGGGAAGAGGTCTGGGAACGGCTGACCTCGATGTACTCGCCCTACGCCGGGTACCAGGAGAAAACGTCGCGGAGGATACCGCTGATCGCGCTGTCGCCGCGCGAATCCACCTGACCCGCCCTGGTGGACTGATACGCTGAATGGCATAAGCAAGATCACCGGCGCGTGGCGCGCCTCGGGCAGCGCCTGAACCTGCGCATAGTGTGGCGGAACGTTTGAGTATTTTTCGGCGACTGATGGGCAAGAACTCCGAGACAACGATTGCCCCGGCCAGTCCACCTCCATCCCCTCCCTCATCTCCAGCACCTGCACCCCCATCGGCCTCCTCCAATGGCGCCGCTCCCCCCGACGGCCGGCCACGCCGCCGCCGACGCAAGCGCAAGCCTCGCGCGGAAACTGCAGCGCAGACGAGCAGCGCGGCAACTGCAGCGCAAACGAGCAGCGCGGCAATTGCAGCTCGAACCCCACGGTCAGCCAAACCGGCGCGCGAATCGCCACGGGCCGTCACTTCCGGATCTTCCGAGTCCGACGGCCCTCGCGCTCCCAGACAGCGCAGGCGAAACCGTCGCAAGCGCTCGGCCGGCGGAGGTCCGCCCGCGCCCCAGAGCGCGACGCAGAAGGCCCTGCTCTCGGGCGGCTACAAGCTCCCCGCGCTGGATGAACTCGATCAGGTCGCGCCCGATGACTGGTCGGAGTCCTTCTCGGCCCTCGGCCTGTCGGAGCGAATGCTCTCAGCGCTGACCGCGCTCAAGTTCGAGGAGCCCACTCCGATCCAGGCGCAGTCGATCCCGCTGCTGATGAACGGACACGACGTCGTCGGCCAGGCTCAGACCGGCACCGGCAAGACCGTCGCCTTCGGATTGCCCGCTGTGGAGATCTGCGATCCGAACCTGGGCGAATGCCAGGCGATCATTCTCACGCCCACCCGCGAACTGGCTCAGCAAGTCGGCTCGGTGCTTGACTTCTTCGCCCGCGCGGGAGGCCTGGAGGCCACGGTGCTGATGGGCGGACGCCGCCTCTCTGACGACTTCGCCAACCTCGAACGCCGGCCCCAGATCGTTGTCGGAACTCCCGGCCGAGTGATCGACCACCTCGAGCGCCGCACCCTGCGCCTCAACCACGTCCGTATGGCCGTGCTTGACGAGGCGGACCGGATGCTGGACATCGGCTTCTACCCCGACATGCGGCGCATCCTGCGACGCAGTCCCGACGACCGACAGACGGCGCTGTTCTCGGCGACGATCCCCACCCCGATCAAGTCGCTGATCCACCAGTTCATGCACGATCCGGAGCATGTTCACATCGCCCCCGAGGTCGCCACGGCCGAGGGGATCAACCAGCGCTACTACGAAGTCGCGGACCGCGACAAGATCCGGGCCGTCGAGGAGTTGCTGCCCGAGCTGTCGGGCCGGACCCTGGTGTTCTGCAATATGAAGGTCACGGTCGACCGCCTCGTCCGTCGGCTGCTTGACCGAGGGCTCAACGCCGACGCGATCCACGGCGATCGCGATCAGCGCAAGCGCGACCGGGTCATGGGCCAGTTCCGTTCGGGCGACTTGCAGTTCCTGGTGGCGACCGATGTCGCCGCTCGAGGGCTCGACATTCCCGACGTCCAGCACGTCGTCAACTTCGACCTCCCGCAGACGCCCGAGGACTACGTACACCGGGTCGGGCGGACGGGTCGGGCGGGCGCCGAAGGCTCAGCCATCTCTTTCGTCGGGGAGTGGGACTTCGATCAGCTCGAGAAGATTTTGAAGCTGGTCGGAGATGATCTGCAGCGTGGCGAGCTTGGGTTGTACGGTTCCGGCTAGTCAGCTCAGCGGATCTGCCAGCCCGAGCTCTGCCACATCCGACGCGCCTCGCCGTGGATGTTGGGCCTCGCCGCGATTAACCCTTTGACAGACGGTTCGGCCTGGTTGAACTGGAGCGGTTTGCCGTCGATGTCGGTGACCGTCGCGCCGGCGGCGGCCAGCAGGGCCGCGCCCGCTGCGAGGTCCCATTCGCTGCGACGCCCGGGCGTGAAGACGAGACAACCCTTGCCGGTCGCCAGCAGCGCCATCCGATACGCGATCGAACCGACCGGCATCACCTTCGTGCCGTCGGGCACCGGAGGCAGGTCGCCATAGTGCCACTCGCCGCGTCCGACCAACATGTAGCTCTCGGACAGCGATGACGCATCCTCGATGCTGAATCGCTCGTCGTCCGAGTCGATGGTCGCTGCGTACATCTCGTCCGCGTCGGGGTTGTAGACGACGCCGAGCACTGGCTGGCCGTTGTAAGCCAGCGCGATGGAGACGGCGTACTCGGGAACGCCCTGGAGGAACTCGCGCGTGCCGTCGAGCGGATCGACAATCCAGACGCGGCGATGCAACAAGCGCTCGCGGTCGTCATGCGCTTCCTCAGAGAGCCAGGCGTCCTCGGGGAACGCGCCGAGCAGCGTCTCGCTCAGGGTGTTGTCGACTTCCACGTCGGCCTCGGAGACGATTTCGTAAGCGCGGCCCTGCAGGCGGTCGCCGTGCTTCCAGCCGTAGCGGGCGCCAGACTGCCGGAATCGCTGGAGGATCGCGCCGCCCCGGCGGGCGGCTTCCTGGGCGGCATCGAGTTCGGCCTGGTAGTCCACGGGCGCCCCCTCTGTCGCTCCGCGACATCTCCCCCCAGAGGGAGGGAGAAAGGAAGTGGGGATCAGAACCCGGCTTGTTTGTCGACCTCGCCGACGAGTTCGCGGTTGCCTCGGTAACGGCGGAGGTTCTCGCAGAATCGCTCCAGGTTTCGGCCGGCTCGGAGC
Source organism: Dehalococcoidia bacterium (assembly GCA_022822855.1). Taxonomy (GTDB): domain Bacteria; phylum Chloroflexota; class Dehalococcoidia; order Bin125; family Bin125; genus Bin125. The sequence continues at coordinate 10,358 of JAJDYG010000011.1, read as the reverse complement.
TGGGAGGCGCCGGCGGTATGGGGCGTCATCACGATGTTGTCGATCTCGAAGACTCGATGATCGCCGGGCAGCGGCTCGCCTTCGACGACGTCAAGCGCTGCGCCTCGGAGGTGACCAGACTCGACGGCGTCGATCAGCGCCTCCAGCTCGATGATCTCGCCGCGCGTGACGTTGACGATCACCGATCCGGGCTTCATTTTGGCGAACGTGTCTGCGTTGAAGAGATGCCTGGTTTCCTCGGTCAGCGGCGTGCAGACGGCGACGACGTCGGACTTCTCCAGCAGCGTGTCGAGCTGGTTCATGTGTCCGACCACGGGAACGATCGGCGTGCCGCGCACTGCGAGGGCGTCGACGGCGCGGACGCTCATGCCGAAGCCGTTGGCGCGCTCGGAGATCGCGCGTCCGGTGCCGCCGAACCCGACGATGCCCATGGTCAGTCCGGAGAGCTCAAACGCAGCCCGCCGCATCGGCACGCGGCCGCTCCAGGCCTCGCCCTTGAGCGTCATTGCCGGCTTGAGCGAGCGGGCCAGCGCCAGCAGTAGCGCGAAGGCGTGGTCGGCGAGATGCGGTCCGACGAGTCCCTTCTCGCCGGTCAGCGGGATGTCGGCGTTCTTGAACTCATCGAACAGGTAGCCGTCGACGCCGGACGCGGTCGCGTGGACCCATTTGAGCTCTTTCGCCTCGGCGAACAGGTCGGGCGTGAGGTAGCCGAGCAGCACCTCTGCGTCGGCGATCATCTCCATCGCGTCTTCGCGGTTGTTGGCGACCACGACATCGGCCTCCGGCCCGGCAGCGGCTCGAATCGAATCGAGCTGCGCCTCGGAAACTTCGGGCAGGGTCAGTCCGGGCATCACGAGTACGCGCATGGTTCTGTGGGCTCCTGAGTTCAGTAGAGGCGCGACCGGTGGGCGCCAGCGGTCAGACTACCACCGGCGGTTGAGCGCCAAAGCCGCCGTAGACTGCCATCGATACCCAGAGATTGGGAGTCGAGGAGCAGACATGGCAGATGTGCAGTTTGGGGCCCAGGTGTCGGCCTATCTCACGTCGTGGGACGAGATTCGCTCGGTGGCGCAGACAATGGATGCGGGCCGGTACGACTCGATCTGGTTCGCCGATCACTTTGTCCCGCCCAACCGGGGCAAGGAAGTCGAGGGCCGCGAAGCGTTCGAGGCGTTCTCGCTGGCGGCGGCGGTCGGCGTGGCGACTGAGACGCTGAGGATCGGTCACCTGGTCCTGGGCAACACGTACCGAAACCCGGGACTGGTGGCCAAGATCGCCGGTTCTGTCGATCACATCTCGCACGGGCGCTTCACGCTGGGCATCGGAGCGTCGTGGTTCCTGCGCGAGCATCAGGCCTACGGCTGGGACTTTCCCAGCATGAAGGAGCGCCAGGATCGTTTTGAAGAAGCGTGCAAGATGCTGCGCGGCCTTATCCATAACGATGGCGCAAACGTGACGTTCGACGGCCAGTACTATTCGCTCGACGATGCGCCGCTGTCGCCAGGAAGCTACAACAATCCGATTCCGATCCTGGTTGGCGGCACCGGCCCGAAGCGAACGTTAAGAACGCTGGCACTGTACGGCGACATATTGAACCTCGACGGTTGGGCCGGCCGCGGGATGTCGGTGGAGCTGCTGAAGGAGAAAGTGGACATTCTGCACGCGCATTGCGAGGATGTCGGCCGCGATCCGTCGGAGATCAAGATCACGGCGTTGATGCCGTGTCTCTTAACTGACGACGAGGCCGAGGCGACGGCCTGGGAAGAGCGGATCGGCCCCGGTACGTTGAACGGAACCGCCGACAAGATCGTGCAGCACATAGGCGAGTTCATCGACTACGGCATCGACGAGATCATGTTCGGCCGCCGAGGCGACAACGATCCGGAGTACTTCCAGCGTCTGGACGATCAAGTGATCGCTCAGTTCCGCTAGACGCAAGCAACGTGGAGGGAGCAAGAGTATGAAGTTCCGACAAATGGGCCGAACCGGGCTCCGGGTGTCCGAGATCTGCCTGGGAACGATGACCTTTGGTTTCCAGACCGAGGCCGAGGACGCGTTCAAGATCATGGACGAGGCCTTCGACGGCGGCGTGAACTTCATCGACACGGCCAACGTGTACCCGCTTGGCACGAATGAGGCGGGTACGACCGAGTCGATCGTCGGCCGCTGGTTGGCCGGGCGACCGCGCGATCAGGTCGTGCTGGCGACCAAGTGCTCCGCGCCGATGGGTCCGGCGCCGAATCAGCGAGGGACGTCGCGGCAGCACATTCTCTCGGCGGTCGACGAGTCGCTGCGACGGCTGGGAACGGACTACATCGACCTCTATCAACTTCACGGCCCCGATCCGCGCACGCCGATCGAGGAGACGATGCAGGCGCTGGACGACCTGGTGCGCTGGGGCAAGGTGCGCTATGCAGGCGCTTCGAACTACCGCGCCTGGCAACTGGCCCTTGCGCTCGGCGCATCCGACCGGCTTGGACTCGCCCGCTTCGACTGCGACCAGCCGCGTTACAACATTCTCTGGCGGGACATCGAGACCGACCTGCTGCCGCTTTGCCGCGACCAGGGAGTCGGGATCATCGCCTACAACCCGCTCGCGGGCGGGTTCCTGACCGGCAAGTACCGCAACACCGCCGACTTGCAGGAGGGCACGCGCTTCACGCTGGGCAACGCCGGACCTCGGTATCGGAATCGGTACTGGCACGAGGTCCAGTTCGAGCAGGTCGCCCGCCTCCAGGCCTACTTCGCCGAGCGCGATACCAGCATCACCCACGCCGCCATCGCCTGGGTCCTGGCCCAGCAAGGAATCACCTCGGCCATCGTCGGAGCATCAAGGGCCGAGCAGATCGAAGATTCGCTCAAGTACTCGGAGATTGAACTGAGCGAGGAAGACCTCGAGTTCTGCGATCAACCCTGGTATGAGATTCCTCGGCCGACAGACCATGAAGTCGCGATGCGATGAACGGCCCGACTGGTAGAAAAGGAGGAATGAAATGGCGATCGAGGTTGGTGTTTGGCGGATCGACCAAAGCGCGAAACGCATGGAGCTAACGGGGATGGACTTGGAAGAGCAGCTGGAGGACGCCATAGCAGACGACATCTCCATTCTCGACGACGAGTTGATGGTAGTCGGTAGACAGGTCGCGACAAGCTATGGTAAGAGTATCGACCTGTTGGCCATCGACAAAAGCGGCGACTTGATAGTCATAGAGCTCAAGCGAGATAAGACACCTAGAGACAGTGTAGCGCAAGCGCTCGATTATGCGTCTTGGGTACGCCATCTGACTACCGCGTGCGTTGAGAAGATTTTCGCCGACTTTCAGAATCGCTATGGCAAGGTGTCAGCGCCAAAGTCGCTGGCCGATGCTATGAACGAACAGTTTAAGGATGAACCGGAAGACTACAATGTAGGACATAGAATGCTGATCGCCGCGAGCACACTCGATCCTACGACCGAGCGCATCGTCGAGTACCTACGCGAGATACATAAGGTTGATATCAATGTGGCACTCTTCCAGGCGTTCGTCGATTCAGGAAGACAGTACATTGTCCGTGCATGGCTCGGCGACAATGTACGCCTTTCCCGTGATGAGGAAGATGCGAACGACAACGACGTCGAGTGGAACGGGGAGTACTTCGTCAACGTGGGAGAATGTGAGTATCGAAGCTGGAGTGACAACTTGCAATACGGCTTTGTGAGCGCGGGTGGAGCGAAGCGATTTGAGGACGCCATGAAGAGACTGAAGGAGGGCGACAGGATCTGGGCCTACGTCTCGGGTAAAGGCTACGTAGGATACGGCGAAGTCCATACCGAGGCGAGAGCCGAAAGCGAGTTCATGGTCAGCGACGGCGAAGGAGCGGAGGTGGGCATTAGGGAAGTAGATCTAGAGGCGCAGAAGGTGTTCGAGGAAGGCCACGAGGAGTGGTTCGTCGGTGTTGAATGGCTTCGCTTCGTGCCGCGTGACGAAGCGAAGTGGAGGACCGGAATGTACTACGCCCGCGGGGTATCTGTACAGCCAAGAAAGAAGACCTGGTTGGATACATGCGATTACCTCAGGGAGCAGTGGGAAATCTGCGAATCTCTATAGCCACACCGCCTCATGCGAGCCAGGCTTCACCGTCCGGCCCCACTTCGGCTCAATCTCGCTGAACTGGATCGGAAAGCTCAATCTGGTCAACGTCCCGTAGTCCGACTCGACCTCTTCGCTGTACTGGTCGGCCAGACGCCAGCCCTCGTCGGGGTCGGCGTCTTCTATCTGGTGCGGAGTGCCCAGCCGTAGGAACCACGACGCCGTCTGGCCCAGCGCGACCTTGACGTGCCAGCTTCCTCCTTCGATGGCTCGCCGGCGCAGGGCTTCGAGCGCTCCGTAGGCGCCCCAATAGCCGGTGCCGTAGTCGTTCAGCGCGATCGCCGGGCCGACGCCCATCATGCTGGTCATGTCCTTCTGTTGGACGTGATGAATGCCCGAGGCGGCCTGGACGTTGCCGTCGAAGCCTCGCTTCTCCTGCCAGGGTCCGAACTGTCCGTAGGCGTTCTCGGAGATGTAGATGATCCCCGGCCGACGCTCGGCCAGCGCCTCCGGGCTGAGGCCACGGCGGGCCAGCGATTTGGCGCGGTACGACTGGCTGAAGATGTCCGTATCCTCAAGCAGGTTCCAGAGCGCCGCGCGCCCGTCCGCGGTGTCGAAGTCGACGTGGGCGCGGCGTTTGCCGTGTCCGGTATCGGCCTGGGCGGCCTGCATGTCGGCGACGTCGGGCGCACCAATGTGCAACACATCCGCCCCGAGAGCCGCGAGCGTGCGTGAGATAGTTGGTCCGGCGAGCACCTTCGTGTTGTCAATCACCCGGACGCCGTTGAGCGGCAGTTCGCCGCCGGGGATCGGCATTGGCGGCGCGTCCCCGATCCGCTCGACGATCACAGCGGGCGAGTCGGCCAACAGCTTGCCTTGCGGGTGCGCGTTCCACTCTTCCGGCGTCTTGACCACGACACCGGGAAGTTGCGCCGCAACGAGGCGGGCTTCCATCTCGTCCGCGTCGTGCGCCGCGACGTACTCGGCGATGTTGTCGTAGGTGCAGCCAAGCACTTCCAGGGTCCGCTCGGCGATGTGCGGGAATCCGCTGAGCAGATACAGATAGCGACGGTCGCGCGTCGGAAAGATGCCCTGTCCGGGAGCCATGGAATCGGGCATCGACTCGAGCGCGTTCTGACCATTGATCTTGAGCACCCACATCGAGGAGATGCCGACCGCGGCCTGGCCCATGTGGATCTGCGCCGACATGCGCTCGCCGGTCTGCTGACAGCGGATGTCGTCGACGACACCGGCGATGTTGCCCAGGATTGATGCCGTGCCCGCGGCGAGCCGCAGCGGCGAGGGATAGATGGGGTCGCCGTCACCGACGAACTGGATATCGGACGCCGTCGGTTCGACGCCAGCCGCCCTGGTAATCGCTTCAAAATCGGTGCGCTGCATGTTCAGTCCCCTCGGTACCAGCCGAGGCGCAGGCTAACGACTGTTGGGGCGCAGTCCGTCGGGTCGAGGGTTCATATGCTGCGGTCAAACCGTGGTGGAGGCTTGAGGCGGATCATGCGCGGTGCGGCGATCGAGGGGCAGGAACCGCTCTGGCGGTTCGCGCGCGGCCGGGGGTTGAGCCGTCGCCGCTTCCTCGCCTTGCTGCTCGCTGGCGGAGCGGCGGCCGTGCTGGCCGCATGCGGCGACGCGATCCCCGAGCGAACGGTTGAGGAGGTGCCCATGTCACCGCTGGTCTACAAGGACGCGACGCCGTTCATCGATCACGGTCACGCGGGATTGGAGGCTCGACTGGAGCAGTTGAGCGGGCCGATCACGCCGATTGAGCAGTTTTTCGTCCGCAACAACTCGCGCAGCGCCAACGTCGATATCGAGGGGTGGCAACTGCGGGTAGAGGGAGACGCAATCGATCGTCCTATGGCCCTGCGGTTCGAAGAAATCCTCCGATTACCCCAGCGCACGATGACGTCCTATCTGGAGTGCGCCGGCAATCATCGCGTGATGTTCGACCTGCTCCAGGGACGCCCGGCCATGGGCACGCAGTGGGGCCGAGGCGCGGTCGGCAACGCCTCCTGGACCGGTGTGGCGCTGTCCGATGTCCTGACTCTGGCCGGCGTGAGGGATGACGCCGTCAGTGTCCTCCTGGTGGGGCTGGATCGGGGCTCTCCCGAGGGCGGATTCCGCAGAGCGATGCCGATCGAGAAGGCCATGCACCCGGACACCTTGCTGGCCCATCGGATGAACGGCGAATCGTTGCCCAGGGATCACGGATTCCCGCTCCGGGCGATCGCGCCCGGTTGGGTTGGAGCCTCCCAGATCAAGTGGTTGGGACGGATTGTCGTCTCGGCGACGACTCAGTGGACGCGCAACAACACCACCTCCTATGTGCTGACCGGCGAAGGCTACGAGTCCGAGGGTCAGGCGCCCGGCCGAGTCGTGACCGAGCAGACGATCAAGAGCGCGCTGGCGCTGCCCTGGCCGGCTCGGCTCGGCGGCAGTCAGCATCGTCTGGCGGGCTTTGCCCACTCGCCGCATGGTGATGTCGCATCGGTCGAGTGGAGCGAAGACCAGGGTTTCACCTGGCGTCGGGCGGAGATCGAGGGGACGCAGGTGGAGTACGGCTGGGCGCAGTTCGCCATCGATTGGAGAGCGTCTGCGGGCGAGTACACGATCATGACTCGGGCCACGGACATCCATGGCAATACGCAGCCGGAATCTGTTCCGTTCAACGACAAGGGCTACCTGTTTAATCAGCCGCTGCCGCATCCGATTTCGGTGATCTAAAGCTGGCCAGGGTCCGCACTCCCAGCCTGGAGCGGCGACTGCTCTGGAGCCTGCGTTACCCTTGCCCGAACTGCGATTTCTGGAAGGGACTGCCATGCGCGCTGCCGTACTCGAGGCTCCGAACACCCCGCTGATGGTCAAGGATTTGATCCAGGACGAGCCGCAATACGGCGAGGTCCGAGTGAGGATGGGCGCGGCCGGGATCTGCGCGTCGGACCATCACATCATGGAAGGCACGGCGGCGTTTCCGCTGCCGTCGGTGTTGGGGCACGAGGGCGCCGGCACGGTCGAGGAAGTTGGTCCGGGCGTCACAAGTCTCAAGCCCGGCGACCGCTGCATCCTCTCCTTCGTCACCCCGTGCGGCCAGTGTCCGACCTGCCGCGGAGGCCAGCCGCAGCTCTGCGATCTGCACCAGGCGACCGGTTCAAGATTGCTGGACGGCACCGTGCGACTGCACGACGACGCTGGACGCGAGATTTACCAGATGGGCAAGCTGGGCGTCTTCGGCGAGCATGTCGTGACCGCGCAGCAGGCCTGCTTCCCGATTCCCGATCAGGTGCCGATGGAAGTCGCAGCGCTGATCGGTTGCTCCGTCACGACGGGCGTTGGCGCGGTGATCAATCAGCCGACGGCGCGGGCCGGCATGACCGTCGCCGTGATTGGCGCCGGCGGCGTCGGACTGAACGCGATCCAGGGCGCGAAGATGCTCAACGCGAGCAAGATCATCGCGGTCGATATCCACGACCACAAGCTCGAGTTCGCCAAGAAGTTCGGCGCGACCGACACGGTCAACGCGCGCAACGTCAATGCCGCGGCGGCCGTAGTGGAACTCTCGAACGGCGGCGTCGACTTCGCCTTCGACACGTTCGGCTCCGATGTTACCGCCAACCAGGTCTTCGAGTCGCTGGGCAAGGGCGGCACCGGCGTGATCGTCGGTCTGGCGCCGACCGAGGCGGTCGGTTCCTTCGACCTCGTCGACATGGTGCGCAAGCAGAAGACGATGGTCGGTTCGTACTACGGCTCGGCCTCGCCGCACCGCACGTTCGAGGTCCTGGTCGACGCCTACGTCAGCGGCCGGATCGAGGTCGATCACATCGTCCAGCGCAGGTACCCGCTGGACGAGATCAACGAGGCATTCGAAGCCCTCGAGCGAGGCGAAGACGGCCGGGGTGTGATTGTCTACGACTGAAGTAGCAAAGGTCTGCCGACAGCTACTCCAGCGTCGCGATGTGCTTGTTCTTGATCAGGTCCCAGTCGATCTCGAAGCCGAGACCGGGCTTGGTCGGCGCTGAGACTGTTCCACCTGACATGTCGATGTCCTCGACGAGGCCGTAGAGGAAGCCCCCGGTCGCGGGGAAGTACTCGAAGAACTCGCAATTGGGCACGGCCATCGTGACGTGCAGGTTGGCGACGTTGTTCAGACTGTTGCCGCCGTGGTGGATCTCGCACTTCATCTGGAAACCCTCGGCCAGGTGGCAGAGACGAACCAGCGGCGTGATCCCGCCCGTCACCGCGACATCGCCGCGCAGGATGTCGGTCGCGTACTGCGTGATCCACTGCGTCATGCCGTAGTAGCGACCCGGCGCGTACTCGGTCGACATGATCGGAATGTCGAGCTTCTGGTGCAGCTTGACGTAGCTGTAGAGGTCTTCCTCGACCAGCGGATCCTCGTACCAGTAGTAGTCCAGGTCCTCGATCGCCCGACCCACCCGAACCGCGTCCTCGTATTGATACGACCACATGCTGTCCAGCATCAGGATCATCTCGTCGCCAACCGCTTCGCGCACGGCCTGGCAGATCTTGATGTCGGCCTTCGGCTCGCCGTGCGGGTGGAGCTTGTGCGCGATCCAGCCGTCCGACTGAAACTCGAGCGCCTCCTGGACATACTCCTCCGGCGTCTCCCACCACGCCGTCGACGAATACACCGGAACCTCGTCCTTGCACGTCCCCAGCAGCCGATGAATCGGCTGATCGGCGAGCTTCCCGTTGATGTCCCACAGCGCAATGTCGATCGCCCCGATCGCCGCCGTCGAGACGCCCCGATTCTGCTTGTAGCAATCCGCCCAGATCCGCCCAATGTCCTGCGGATTCTTGCCGATCACGCGAGGCTTGAGCATGTCGATCAACGCCTGAGCGTTGTACTGCGGACGCGAGAGAAACGCGTTCCCCGTCACGCCGGCGTCGGTCTCGACGCTCACAACAGAAAGCTGATTGCGACCGCCGAACCGCATCCCCGAGCCGACGCGCCAGTTGGGCGTCTCCCAGTCGAACACATCGACCTTGACATTCGTGATCGTGACCATCGGTTGCTCGCTTTCCGGTATTGACATTCTGCGACCCTCACCCTAGCCCTCTCCCAGAGGGAGAGGGAACCGGAGATGAGCCCCTCTGACTCCCTCTCCCCGAGGGAGAGGGTTGGGGCGAGGGCCCGTTGCTGCTTGCAAATCGCCTACGATGACCACAGGGCAGGCGAACGTCGTGTCGGGGGAGCCTAGTGCCGCGACGGACGCCCACGCGCGGGCTGCTAACCCGCGCGCCCACTCCTACCGACCCCGGAACTGCGCCGGACGCTTCTCCAGGAAGCTGTCGATCCCTTCCTGCCGATCCTCCGAGTCACCGGTCACGCCCAGACCCCACGCCTCCCGCTCCACCTGCATATCGAAGCTCGGCGCCTGATTGTTCACCAGACGCTTCGTCAACTCGATCGCCAGCGACGGACCACGCGCGATCTTCTCCGCCAGCGCGATCGCCTCCTCCACCAACGACTCCGGATCCAGCGTCCGATTCGTCAGACCATACCGCTCCGCATCCGACGCATTCAGCGGCTCGCCCGTGTACATCAACTCCAGCGCCCGGCCCTTGCCCAGCATCTGCGGCAGATAGAACGTGCTCCCCGTGTCCGGAACGATCGCCCGATGCACAAACGCCGAGATAAACCTCGCGTTCGTCGAGGCCAGCCGGATATCGCAGGCCAGCGCCAGCGACATCCCGGCTCCCGCCGCCGCGCCGTTGACCGCCGCCACAATCGGCTTCGGATAATCGTTCAGCGTCGAGAACAGAACCCCGTAATGCCCGATCGGAGCCTCCGTATGCCGCCGATAGCTATCCGCCTCGACCAGCTCCTCCGTCAACTTCCGAGCCTCCGCCCCGCCAGACACATCCGCCCCCGCGCAGAACCCCCGCCCCGCCCCCGTAATCACCATCGCCTTCACCCCATCGTCATGCCGGGTCGCCTCCAGAACCCCCAGCAACTCATGAACCAGCCGAGGCCCCATCGCATTCATCTTCTCCGGACGATTCAAAGTCACAATCGCCACTGAGTTCTGAATCTCAAGCGTCAGATCTTGGTAAGTCATCAAAGCACCTCCAATTGCAAGCCCATGCTATTGCCTCTCACTCTCCCCCCTCCGGAGGAGATCCCCTCCCCAAATTTTCTCCCCCCCTTGGGGGGAGATGTCGCGAAGCGACAGAGGGGGGCTCCGACGCAGCGGACCCCCGCCACCGCAGGCGGGCCCCCTCCGCCCCTTCGGGGCACCTCCCCCAGAG
>JAJDYG010000023.1 GCA_022822855.1 Dehalococcoidia bacterium | reverse complement strand
GCCTTGACCATCGTTGTGTCCGGGCGGCCGAGGTGTCGCAGCAGATGCAGCGGCGCGCCGCCCTCGTAGACGTGGTCGAACGCCGTCACCTCGTCCGGCTCCCGCTCGGGCGGGTCGGGCAGTCGATAGCGGGCGATCGTCCGGGCGACGGCTGGCTCATCGCTGGTCATGACGCTCCGGCCTGTGCAGGAATGATACCTGCGTCGTCTCCGCCTCTGGCAACCTCACCACACTCGGCATACCCAAAGAGAACTCAAGTGCGGTATTCTTCCCGCATCAGCCGACGAAGACGAAGGGACGCGAGAGACCCCATGACCAACGCCTGCCCGTGCACCCGCCAACAAGACCATCCAGGCCAACCTGGACGGACAAGCCCGAACATCTCCGAACACGTTCGAACGCTCCGCGGCTTGAAGAATCTTGAAGAGCGCTGAAGAAACCTGAAAAAAGCTGAAAGCCCTGAAATCACGATCTCCAGTGTTTCACAGGAGATCATGACCGAAACCCGCGTTTTTCAGCTCGAGAAAAAACTTGGCCGAATACCTGAAAGGCGCCTCGCGACACGGCAGTTCCGGAGAGGGACGGAGGGACGTTAGCCGCTGCCTTCGGCGATCCGCGTGCGGACCCGCTCGATGAAGTCGGCCACACGGTCGGCGTCGGGCGCGTCGGCCGCGTGGTCGTGGTACTGCTGCAGATCGTCGAGCGCCTCGATGTACTGGCCGGTCTGGTAGCAGAGCAGTCCCCGGTCGCGCCGATCCTCAAGCGACCAGGGCGACAGCGCCAGCAGAAAATCGGTCGCGGTGATCGCGGCGAAATAGTCGCGCTTGCGCACGCCCGCGCCCTTGAGGTTTGTCAGGATGCGCTGCAGAATCTGACGCTTCGTCACCGAGGCGAGGAAGGACTCCGGATTCGGGCCGGCGCCGCGATTGGTGGCGCGCAGACGCTCGCTTAGCGCTTCGCGGTCGATCTCACGTCCGGCGTGGAACGGATCGAGGAAGTGCTCGCTGTCGGCATCGGGATCGACGTACTTGACCAGGAAGTGGAACGGAGCGCCAACCCCGTGCAGTTCTAGTCCCACCCGACGCGCGACCTCGATCATCAGCACAGCCAGCGTGATCGGCATCCCGCGACCTGTCTCCAGGGTCGAGTGCAGGCAACAGTTGGCCGGGTCGTAGTAGGTGTCGGTATCGCCGCGGAACTGATGCTCTTCGAACAGCACCTGCCGAAGCCGGTCCACGCGGGTCTCGGTGCTGGCACCAGCGGACGGACGCGCCTCCGTCGCCAACGCGTCCAGACGCTGGAGCGCGGCTAGCTGGTCGAAGTCCGGCTCAACAATTCGACCGATCAGAAAGCAGCACAGATCGAGGCGGACGGCGCGTTCATTCCCTCTGGCGAGATGGCCGAACTGCCGCGCCGAGTTCAGATCGTGAAGTTTTACCAAACCTTGCCTGACATCGTCCGCCATGAATCGAGGCTAACAGGCGAAGCGTGGCCGAACGGACGTATGATGGGTGTATATCGCACGGTTCGGAGCGAGGAGCGTGTGAGCCGAGATGCCGGACGAAACAGCGGATTCCAGTGTCGGCGAGCTAGAGGAACCACCAGAGCAGAAGAAGCGTAAGCGCGAGAAGCAACCGCAGCTCACTCGAGCCGGGCAACCGATAGACCGTCGGCAGAGACTGCGGATTCCACCGCACCACGTCACCAAGCAGACCCCGCACGATCGCATCCACAACTGGCGCGAGGTGTACTTCGGTTACACCGCCGGTCCCGCCATGTTCGAGGCTCAGCGCTGCATCCAGTGCCCGGCCGCGCCTTGCACGCAGGCCTGTCCCGTGGGCAACGACATCCCCGGCGCGCTCGCCTTCCTTGAGATCGGCAAGCTCGCCGATGCCGCCGCCGTGTTCCGCGAGACGTCGGAGATGCCCGAGCTCTGCGGTCGTCTCTGCCCCCAGGAAGCGCTCTGCGAAGGTTCCTGCGTGATCGGCAAGAACGCCAAACCGGTTGCGATCGGCAAGCTCGAGGCCTTCCTCGGCGATTGGGACCGCGAACAGCGAGGCGGATTCCCGATTCCCGCCCCGGAGATCGAGACAGGCCAGCGAATCGCGATCGTAGGGTCCGGACCGGCTGGTCTGGCCGTCGCTGAACAGATGCGCTCTGCCGGTCACGATGTGACCGTGTTCGAGGCCTGGCCCTCGGCCGGCGGCGTGCTGCGTTACGGAATTCCCAACTTCAAGACCGCCAAGGACATCGTCGACGAGAAGGTCGAAGCCCTGGCAGCGGCCGGCGTCGAGTTCCGCTTCGATACCAGAGTCGGTGTCGACATCGACTGGGACGAACTCTCCCAGTGGGACGCGGTATTCCTCGCGCACGGGGCCAGTATGGGTAAGCGACTCGGCCTCGACGGCGAGCGACTGGCGCGTGTGTACAGCGCCACCGAATTCCTGGTGCGCGCAAACCTCGACGACGCGAAGCTGCCGTCCGCGCTGCGTGGCGACCTCGATGTTGGCCGCAGAGTCGTGGTCGTCGGTGGCGGCGATACCTCGATGGACTGCGTGCGCTCCGCCGTGCGCCTGGGCGCCGAGCAAGTGACCCTGCTCTACCGGCGCACCGAGAACGAGATGATTGGTCGCGAAGAAGAACGCCGGCATGCCCGGGAAGAGGGCGTGACCTTCGAGTACCTGACCACCCCGGTCGGCTTGATCAATAAGGACGGAGCCGTCGTCGGGGTCGAATGCGTGCGGATGAGCCTCGGCGAGCCCGACGACAGCGGACGTAGACGCCCGCAACCGATGCCCGGCTCCGAGTTTGTGATCGACTGCGACGCCTTCATCGTCGCCGTCGGCTACGACGTCGGCCGCGAGGTCTACGGAGACTCAGGCATCGACGTCAACGACTGGGGCGAGGTCATCGTGGACGAACACGGTCGCACATCGAGACCGGGCGTCTTCGCCGGCGGCGACAATGTGACCGGAGCGGACCTCGTGGTCACGGCGCTCAACAGCGCGCACGCGGCGATGCCGACGATGCTCTCGTACCTGGAAGAGCTGCAGACCGAGCGCGCGCTGGCGATGGCCGCCGGTTAGGCGATTCGACTCACTCAGCCGGAGAGCACCCCGGCGCGCTACTTAGCCGGGGAGCACCCCGGTGCTCCGGGAACATCCACCTCGGCCACGATCTCCTCAGCCGCATTGCGGCAGAGGACGACCTCCGCGTCGCGGTCATCGCGTGGATTGCTGATCTGATGGATCGCGCGCGGCGGCACGTAGAGGAAGTCGCCGGTCTCTACCTCGTGAACGTGCTCCAGTTTCTCGCCGTAGGACATCACGATCGGACCCTGGAGGATGTACATGGCCGTCTCGCAGTTGACGTGCCAGTGCGGCGTCGAGTACATCCCGGGGGGAATCTTCTGGCGAGTCATGAAGACCTCTTCCGAGCCGGAGAGATCGCCCGAGACGCCGAACTGAATCGCCATGCCGGAACGGTGGCTCGACCACTCGGCGCTCTGGCCGTCGGTCATGATGATCACGCCGTCGAGCGGGCCATCGGCTTCAACCTGTTGATCTGACATACATCTCTCCCCGCAGCGGGACACGAGTCAACTCTGTCGAGTCAGACGATATCAGCAGGTCCGAGATCTGAGCTCGAAGCGGAATCAGCCGGGCGGGCCGATGCTGTGCGCCCAGTCGTCGACGAGCCAGTGGCCGCTGAGTTGAATCAGCTCGAATCGCAGCCAGTCGGTCTCCGAGAGCTGGAAGTACACGCGTCCCCGGGCTGGATGCAGCACGTCGCCGAATGAGACCGTCTGCAGAATCTCTCCGCCGAGGTCAATCGACTGGATCTTGCGGATATCACGGCCGACATCGCCGGCATCGTCCCAGCCCCAGATCGTCAGCGCTTCGGGACCGGCGAGCGCCAGGATCGTGGCCGAGTCGCCGTCGCGCAGGGCCTGCAGGAAGGTGAGCGCCGCGCCCGCCAGGTCTGAGGCGACCGCCTCATCCACCGCGCTGGTTGGCAGACCTTCCTCCACCGTGATCCGATAGGCGCCGATCAACTGACGCTGACCGACGTTGTTTGACGCCGGCCAGACCTCGACCCGCCACAATCCGGCCGTCTCGGCGGTGAAGTAGACCTCCGCGTCGAGACCGTGCCCACCGTCATCGTCGATCTGCAGCAAGTTGCCGTCCGGCTGGAAGACCTGAGCGAACACGTCGACGCCGGTGTCGCCGTCGACGAGGACAAGGATCTGTTGGCCCGCCTCGACCTGGAACTCAAACACATCGACGTCTCCGGGCGTGTTCAATCGCCCGTCGGCGCTTGCGCCCACGCTGATGACGGCGTTGTCGTCATCGGCGCCGATCGTGAGCGTCTGCACCTGGATGGTGAACTCGCCGATGCTGTTCGAGTCGAACGGCTGAACGCGGATGAATTGCAGCCCTTCGGCCGGAATCTGGGCGATGATCAGTGAGTCGCGGTTGGTCGTCGACAGGTCATCGTTGACGGCGATCTCGGTACCGTCCGGCTGCAGCAAGGTGGCGATCGGATCCATCCCGCCCTTGCCGTCGACGAACACTCGCAGCCATGCTCCGGCCGCGGCCTGGAAGCGGAACTGCTTCTCGTCTTCGTCGGGCCCGAGCGACGATGCAAACCGCTCGCCTTCAATCAGCGTGTCGCGGTCGGGATCGCTGACCGGCTGCTCAGACTGGCCGGCCTGCTGCGCCTGCTCTGGCTCGGCTGCCTGTTGCGGCTCGTCGGCGGCCGCTTGCTGAGGCTGCTCCTGCGCGGGCGCCTCCGCCTGCTGTTCGGCCGGCTCGTCGCTCTGCGCCTGCTCCGCCGCGTCAATCGGCTGCGACTCTTGCTCTTGCGCCTGAGCAACAGCCTCTTCCTGGGCCTGTTGCTGCGCCTGCTCGGGCGAGTCGTCGCTACAGGCGACGCCCGCCGCCGCGAGCAGGGCAAGACCAATGAAAAGTCCGACGACGGCGCGAGGAACGCGCTCAGAAATTTGCAACATAGGAGCACCTGGTTCCGGCCGCCTGATCTTCACTATAGGAGCAATACCCGTAAATCGGCGCGCGTGGCCGCATTGATTGAATGCTGTCAGCAGGCGTGGATATACTTGCGGGAGCGCCATTGGGGGAACGCAGAGGAGTCGGACGTGGCCTACGACATCGTTGAAACGTGTATCGGCTGTACCGCCTGCACCAACCGTTGCCCGACCAACGCCATCTGGGGCGAGCGCAACACCATCCACTACATCGACCCTGCGCTGTGCATCGACTGCGGCGCCTGCGGGGCGGTTTGCCCGGTCGAGTGCATCCTCGACGATGACGGCGACATCTGCCGGAAGTTCGCCAAGAAGGAGTGGCCCAAAGCCGAGGTCGACCCGGACAAGTGCATCGGCTCCGGCTGCGAAATCTGCATCAACGTTTGCCCCTTTGAGGCGCTCGAGCTCGATTTCACCAACGAAGCCTCAGATTTCTTCGGTCAGGCCGTGGTGATCGAAAAGAACTGCACCGGCTGCCGCCTCTGCGAGCAATCCTGCGGTTGGGACGCGGTCCACATCTTCCCGCGCCGGCCAATGCTCAAGAAGCTCCACTACCCGGGCGACAAGCCAACCCCGGGTCAGGAGAAATTCCTCCGCAGCCGAGCGTAGACCCTCTGTTCCCGGACAGTCCTGGTAGGGGCGGTCCCTGTGGCCGCCCTTGTCCTTTACGGTGCCAAGGACGAACAGGAGCGGCCCCTGCGGCCGCCCCTAGATCGCGGGCGCTGCGACCCTCCGCTACTGGTGGACGTCTTCAAGGAACGACCGATCCAGCGCCGCCTCGAGATCGATGTCAGTCTCCAGTGCGCCGTACTCCAAGAGCACATCCGTCAGCGCCCGGAACTGCTGTTGAGTAAACCAGCCGACCCCGTTGGCTCGGGTCAGATCGTTCAACGCGTTCTCGATTTCGGTGTCGAGAATGAACCGCTCGTGGACCAGATCAGGCGCTGGGTCCTCTGCCAGGAACCTCGCCGTCGATTCGATGGCCGCAGCCGGGTCATCGACTGAGAACTCGAACGCGCGCACGGTAGCGCGCAGGAATCGCTCCAGTTTCTCGCGATTGGTCTCGTCCTCGAGAAACTCCTCGCTGACCAGGTAAACGACGCCCAACGTCGGCACGCCGTAATCTGCCGCCTCGAACACGGTGATCTCCTGGTTCAGGTTGCGAGTCAGCGTGTCGGGCTCGTTGGACAGGAAGACCGGATAGACCTCGACCTGCTGCTCCACCAAAACGACGGGGTTGAAGCCCACGTCAATCATGTTCATGTCGTCGGTGCTCAGGCCATGCGCGGCGAGCATCGCGTGAAACTCGGACTGGACGATCCCCTTGAATCCGACGTCGCGCCCGGCGAAGTCGGCGGGCGACTCGATCCCCGATGAATTGAGGACTGCGTAGCCGAAGTCCCCGCGTTGGCCGAAGAGCATCACCGCCACGTACGGCGCCCCCGAGTTGGCCCGAATCTGCAGCATCTCCGACGCGGGCAGCGTCGTAATGTCGACCTCTCCCGCGAGCAGCAGGTTCTTGTGAGCGCCGGTGAAGCCGGCGTGTTGGATGTCGACCTCGAGATTCTCGTCGGCGAAGAATCCCTGATCTTCAGCCACATACACGGCGACGAAGGGCAGGTTGGCCTGGGCGACGAATCCCGCCATGTAGGTCATGGTCAGGACTTCGTCCGAGTCGTCGCCCGAGCAGGCGATCGACAACGAGACCGCCAGGGCGGCCGCGAGCGTCAACACGATCAACAACGGGTTGCGAACGGAAACGGGCATCTGGGACATGGGCGCAGGGCTCCTTGGGCTGGGCGGACGCCGGGCGTTACTCCTTGCCGGGCCGGCTAGCCGGAGCCGCTTCCGTGGGGTTGCCACGGCGATAGCGACCGTTTAACAGCCTATGAACGGCGCAGGTATCGGGCAACCGGCGACCAGGTCGAGTCCCAACGCCGTCAAGACGACTAGGAGTCGGTTGGCAGCGGCGTTGGCTCGCTGAGCACCGCCGACTTGAACCACCAGCCGTCGACCGCGTCGCGCCGAAACTCGGCGATCAGCCGGTGTTCGCTGCGCACTTTCAGGTCGGTGCCCAGGTCGACGTCATCACCTTCCAGCTCGAGGACCAGGCCGTCGTTCGAAAACTTGATCACGACGGAATCGGACTGCGCCGGGGCCTGACGTTGGGGCAGCCGGTAGTCGGTGCGCTCTCCGTCGTCGGCGGGTTGATCGGAAGGAGTTGTCATGGTCGCTCCATGGATTGAGCTTATGAGGCGGCGACAGGTTGGTCGAGGCGCCAGGAGAGAAGACGTTCCGCGACGACCACCGCTGTCGAGAGGGTCACACCAATCAGCGTCAGCATCAACACCGCCGCGAACACCTGCTCCAGTCTCAGGTTGTTCTGTTCGATCCAGATCACCGCGCCCAGGCCGCCCTGGCCCGAGAGAAAGAACTCTGCCACCACCGCCCCGATCAGCGACAGCGTGACCGAGATCTTGAGCGAGGCGAACAGATACGGCACGGCGGCCGGCAACCGCAGGTGCCGGAAGATCTCCCAGGTCGACGCATCGACCGAGCGGAAGAAGTCGTGCATCCGCGGATCGACATCGCGGAATCCGGCAATCGCGTTGATCAGCACGGGGAAGTACGTGATCAGCGCCGCAATTGCGATCTTCGGGTTCCAGCCGTGTCCCATCCAGATGATGAACAGCGGGATCAGCGCAACGACCGGCGTCACCTTGACCATGATCGCGATCGGCAGCACGGCGCGCTCCAGGACGTGCGAGTGAGCCACGCCCGCAGCCAGCAACGTTGCGGCGGCGGTCCCAATCGCCAGACCGCCCAGCGACACCCCCAGCGTCTTCAGCCCCTCGGAGAAGTAGCCGCCGAAGTCGGCGAAGAAGTTCTCCAGTACTCCGCTCGGCCGGGGCATCACCCAGATCGACACGTCGCCGATTCGGACCCAGAGTTCGATCGCCACGGCAAGCAGCAACAGCGCGATCAGCGGAGGCAGGACCCAAGCCAGCAAGGGCCGGATATCGGGCGTCGCCAGCGGGATCCGGCCCGAACCGGGTGCTTCAAGCTGGTCGATGTCGGAGATCGGTTCAGAAACCATGAGGGACTCAGGCCGCATCGAGCGGCACGGCCGGCGTCGTCGGAGAACGCAGCGCCGAGCGCACGATGGCAGTGTCGTTGACGAAGCGGTCGGAATGCTCATGCTCCGGACGCCGAGGCCGCGGCGTCGTGATCGGAATGTCGGCGATGATCCGGCCAGGTCTCGGCGACATCACCAGCACCCGGTCGGCGATCGCCACCGCCTCGGCGACCGAGTGAGTGACGAAGACCGCCGACCGCGGCGGATCGCGGGGATCGTGGGACACGCTCCACAGGCGCTGCAGCTCGTACCGCATCTGCTCGCGCGTGATCTCGTCCAGCGCGGCGAACGGTTCGTCCATCAGCAGCAGCGGCGGGTCGATCGCCAGCGCCCGAGCCAGCGCCGCTCGCTGTTGCATACCGCCCGATAGCTCGGCCGGGCGGTAGCGCTCGAAGCCGCTCAGGCCGACGATCTCGATCAGCTCGTGCACGTTGGTGGAAGAGTGCGTCTCGCGAGGATTGAGCTGTAGGCCGAGCCGCACGTTGTCCTCGACGCTGCGCCAGGCGAGCAGCGCCGGCTCCTGGAAAACCAGTCCGAGCCGCTTGTGCCGCTGAGCCTCCTTTGGCGTCTGGCCGAAGATCGAGACGTCGCCGTTCGAGGCCGGAGTCAGCCCGGCGATGATTCGCAGCAGCGACGTCTTACCGCAGCCGGACGGCCCGACCAGCGCCGTAAACTCTCCTGCGCGAATCGTCAGGTTGGTCCGATCGACCGCCTCCAGCAGCGCCCCTTCCTTGGTCTCGTAGGTCAGCCGGACCTCCTGCAGCCGGATCGCGGGCTCAGCCTCGGGCTCGATCGGATGCTTGATCACCAACGGCCCCGCAGAGGTCGGCCTTACGGAGGTCGGCAAAGCGGAGGTCGGCGTGTCGATGATGCTGGTCACGGTGAATCGGGGAGTTACCGCTAGCCTTGTGGTTGTGCGCTCCGCGGGGCGTGTGCGCAGGCAATCCTCAGTTTAGGCGTAGATCGGGAGTGGGCATGGCGACCATTGGCTTTATCGGCGGCACGGGACCGGAAGGGCTGGGCCTGGCGATGCGGCTGGCGATGGCGGGCGAACGCGTGCTGATCGGTTCGCGCAGAATCGAACGAGCCGAAGATGCAGCTCAGACCGTCCGCGACGCCGTCAGCGAGGCTGGCGGTTCGCCCGACGCCGGCGGCGGGGTCAACCGCGCTGTTGTGGAGCAGTCCGATGTCGTCATCATCGTGGTCCCCTTCGACGGCCACGAGGCCACGCTCAACGATCTCCGTGAGGCAATCGGCAACAAGCTGGTGATCGACGCTGCCGTGCCGCTGACGATGGAGAACCGCATCCCCGGCATCTCCGATGTCGAAGAGGGTTCGGCCACCGAACAGGCTCAGGCGTTGCTGCCCGATGCCCGCGTGGTCGGCGCGTTCCACAACCTCAGCGCGCGCAAGCTGCAGAAACTGTCTGATCCAATGGAAGGCGATGTCCTGATCACCGCCGACGACGAGGATGCAAAGCAGCAGGTCGTCGATCTGGTCGGCAAGATGCCGGACCTGCGCCCCGTAGACGCCGGGCCGCTCTCGATGTCCAAGTTCGTCGAGGACCTGACCGCGCTGATCATCGGCATGAACATGCGCTACAAGACGCAGGCCGCCGTGCGCATGGTGGGAATCGACTGATGGCGCCTCCCTCCGAGTACCGCGTGTTCGCAGTCGGCGGCATTCCCGAGGTCGTCGACGGTGACGACCTGGCCGAACTGATCGACAATGCCCTGACGGCGCAGGAGACGCCGCTCGAAGCCGGCGACGTCCTTCTTGTCACCCAGAAGATCGTCTCCAAGGCCGAGGGCCGAGTCATCCGCCTCGACGACGTCAGCGCCGGCGAGTTCGCCGAGGACTGGGCCCAGGACTGGGAGAAGGACGCCCGCGCGGTCGAGCTGGTGCTCCGCGAATCGAAGCGGATCGTGCGCATGACGCGAGGCCTGATCCTCTCCGAGACCCGCCACGGCTGGGTTTGCGCCAACGCCGGCGTCGATCAATCCAACGTCGGCGGCGGCGAGGCAGTCGCCCTCCTGCCGCTCGACTCGTCCGCGTCCGCCCTGGCCATCCGTCAGGGACTCGTCGCGCGCGGCCAGGTCGACGTGCCCGTGATCGTCACCGACACCTTCGGCCGGCCCTGGCGCAACGGTCTGACCAACGTGGCCATCGGCGTCAGCGGGATGAATCCGATTCGCTCCTACGTCGGAGAGGTCGACGCCGAGGGCTACGACCTGCGCGTCACGGAAATGGCCATCGTCGACGAACTGGCCTCAGCCGCCGAGCCGGTCATGAACAAGCTCGACAAGGTTCCCGTCGCCGTCGTCCGCGGCCTGAACGTCCCCGTTGAGGACTACGACCACTCCACCCTGGTCCGGCCGCCCGAGATGGATCTGTTCAGATAGGACCGATCGATGGCTGCCGCATTCAGCATCGAAGCCGATTTCGATTGTTCCCTGGATCAGCTCTGGACATTCGTCTCTCACGTGCCCAACCAGGACCAATGGGTGTTCGGCATGTCCGATTCCGAGGTGGTCGGCGGAGGCGACATCGCAGTCGGTTCTGAGATCATCGGCACCTCGACTGAGCAGGGCAAGTCGCTGCGCGTCACGATGTTGGTCAAGGAATACGACCCACCGAACCGCGTGTCCTGGGAGAACGAGGATGGCCACACGCCGTTCGTCACGGTCATCACATGCTCCGGTGACGAACAGGCCTCGCGAGTGAAGTACGAGGTCACGCTCTATCCGACCTCCTTGATGATGAAGATCGCGATGGGCCCGTTGCGGCCCCTGGGCAGCATCGTCGCCAATCGGATGCTGAGAGACGAGATCGCTCACCTCCGTGAGGCGATGGGACTGGGCGCCTGATGGTCAGCATGAGCGCCAGCGCGCAGATCACCATCGAACGCGATCCTGCGGAGGTCTGGACCTACGTGTCCGATGTCACCAACCAGGACCACTGGGTCGACGGCATGTCGGAGTCCGAGGTCGTTGGCGATGGCCCGATTGGTCGCGGCACGCAGATCAAAGGCGTCTACACCTACGGCGGAGGCTCGGCCCCAACGCTGATGACGATCACCGAGTTCCGCGAAGGGCGGTTGCTGGCAATCGAAGCCTCCGAAGGTCCGTTCCCCTTTACCGCCTGCCTGACCCTGGAGAGATCCGGCCCCGCCACGACCGTCACCAACGCCATGACCGCCGACAGCGACCACATCGTCACCTCAATCATGTTCACCCTCCTCCGCCCGCTAATGAGAGCGATGATGACCCGCCAGATGAACAAGGAACTAGGCCAACTCAAAACCATCCTCGAAGCCAACCAATCCCCATAGCCCCACTCCCTCCCTCCCCCTGCCCGACGCCCCGAGCCTGACACGGGGCCCAGAGCGCCCATGCTCGCCCACAAGGCGCCCCCCGCCTCACCTCAGACCCAGGCCATCCCTCGCCAACCACGGCACATTCGATCGCACCCGACCCTGGCCACCTCCACGATCAACGCCTCCTCCGAACACACACGCGGACTCCCCTGGATCGCCCAGGAGTTCCACCGACGCCGCGCCGGAGAGAGGGGCCGCGATCCGAAGAAGCCCTAGGGAGTCCGCTCATCGGTAAACGCGATCTCGAAGTCGTCGAAGAGCCCCGTCGCCCCAGACGCGGCCTCGATGGTGCGCTCGTGCGCCGAGAGGAACGCCTCGCGATCGTTCTCCTGCAGGGCGACGAATTGGGCGTTGTAGCCGCTGTGCAGCAGAGAGATCGCCGTCAGGTACCGGGTGTGCCAGTCCTCCGCCTTCTCCGTTGGTTTGAGGTCGAAGAGCGCGTCGCGGAAGCGCTCGGTTGTCGGCAGGCCGCGGCGCAGGTTTTCGCGATGAATCCGGCAGTCGGTGTTCTCTTCGGCGCAGAGTTCGGCCGTCTCGGGATCGATCACTGTCTGAATCTCGACTGTTGCTCGCGCCACGAGATTGCAGAGCTGGTCGTAGTAGCCGCCAACCGGGTAATCGCACGCCGCGCCCAGCGACGGTTCGAGCGGAACCGGGTCGCCTTCGAAGATGTCGAGTTCCCGCAAGAGGAAGAGCGCGGCGATGAAACCGATGATCGCGCCGATGATCGGGATCAGCAGGGACGAGCGTTGCCGCCGCCGGCCCGACCCGGAAGCCGGTCGACTAGAGGACATCGCTGAGGAAGTCGCGCACGGCTTCGACGAATGCCACCGGCTGATCTCCCGCGACCGAGTGACCCGCCTCCGCGATCGTCACCAGTCGCACGACCGAAACCTTGTCGGCGAACTCCTCCGCCTGCTCGCGTTTGAGCACCGGGCTCTTCTCGCCGTGCAAGAGCAGGGTCGGCACGGTCAGCGCCTGCGCCGTCTCCCAGATGCCCGCCCGCGCGTCGGCGACGCCGCGGAAGTCGGCCTCTCGGAAACGCTCGTCGAACATCTTGGCCATCTTGCCCTCGGGTGTCTCTCGCAAGGACACTTCGAGCCGTTTGCGGATCCCTTCCTTCGAGCGGAACGGATAGTACTGATGGGTCATCTCGACCCACGCGTCCAGCGACTCGAGCTCATACGGACCGGCAACGAACTGGCGAACCTGCTGCACGCCGTCGACGCTGACGCCGGGACCGACGTCGATCAGCACCAGCGCGCGCAGCAGGTCAGGGTTCTCTGCAGCGAACGTCATCGCGTTCATGCCGCCCATCGAGTGCCCCAGCACCACCGGACGATCAAGCCCCTGCGTCGCAATGAACTCGCGAATATCCGCGGCCATGTGGTCGCGCGAGTAATCGCGCAGCTCGGCCGCGCGGTCGGAGTGGCCGTGCCCGCGCTGGTCCAGCGCGTACCAGTGCAGTTGGCTCGAAAGGGCCGGCGCAACCTCATCGAACGAGTGGCAGTTGAGCGCGAAGCCGTGCAGCGCTACCGCCGCGACCGCTGCGTCGCCCCCGTGATCGATGTAGTGAAGGTCGAGTCCGTTGACCCTGGCTGTCTGCCCGTTTGCCATTGGAACCCCTTGGTTCAGTCTTGTTTCAGTCAGTGACGCATCGGTGTTCCTTATAGACTACGCGCGCCATGCGAGAGCGCGGACCAACCCTCCGTTACGCCGTCAACGAGCGCCCGCCGCTGCTCATCACGGCGGGACTGGGTCTGCAGAACGCCCTGTTCGTGATCTCGGGGGCGATCTTCCTCCCGATCTTGATGCGCTCGCTGGACATCGTCACCACCGAGCAGGCCGCCTTCCTCGTCTCCGCCACGTTGCTCACCGCCGGTCTCTCGACCGCGATCCAGGCGATGCGGCTTGGCCGCGTCGGCTCGGGCTTTATGTTGTTCATGGGCACCTCCGGCGCGTTCTTCGCCGCAACCATGGACGCGATCGAGCTGGCAGGGATCGGCTTCGTCGCCGCCCTGGCGCTGATCGCCGCGCCGACCGAGTGGCTGATAGCCCACTACTTCCGCGTCCTGCGCACCATCTTCACGCCCACGGTGGGCGGAGTCGTGGTCATGTCGGTCGCCGTACTCGTGGTGCCGATCGCACTCGATCAGTGGCAGGGTACGTTCGTAGAGGGCAAGGAGGGGTCATCGGAGTTCCTGCTGATCGGCGCCGTCTCCGCCATCGTCATGATCGCGATGATCGTCTGGGCTCCGCCGCGCTATCGCCTCTGGTCGCCGATCCTGGGCCTGGCCGCTGGCTCGCTGACCGCCCTCGCAACCGGAGACTGGCACTTCACCCAGACCAGCGAAGCGGCAATCGTGGGCTTTCCCATCGGCGAGTGGGAGACGCCCACCTTCCCGCTGACCGGCGAGGCCTTCGCCGTGCTCGGCGCATTTGTCATCGCGACCCTGGCCGGCACGTTTGAAACCGTGGGTGACGCGATCGCCGTGCAGCGGGTGTCACAGCGCGATTTCCGCCGGATCGACTACGAGTCTGTGCGCGGCTCGCTGAACGCCGACGCGGTCGGCAATGCGCTCGCCGGAATCATGTGTACGACCCCAAACACCACATATTCCTCGCCGACGGGCATGATCCCCGTCATCGGCGTCGGTTCTCGCTGGGTCGCGCTCTACGGCGGGGCGTTGATGGTCGTGATGGCCTTCTTCCCCGTGTTGACCGGGTTCGTCCTGGACCTGCCCCTGGCCGCGATCGGCGCCGTGACATTCGTGACCATGCTGCTGCTTTTCGTCATGGGACTGCAGTTGGCGGTCTCCGGCGGGATCAACGGTCGCACGACCTTGATCATCGGCGTCGCGTTCTGGGGCGGCTTCGCCGCGCAGAACGGTCTGTTCTTCATTGACAAGATCCCCCAGGCCCTCGAGCCGATCGCCGGCAACTCGATCTCCGCCTCGTCGGTGCTGGCGGTGCTGCTCACGGCACTGTTCCGAATCACACCGCGCAAGCGCTTCCGCTGGCGCGGGCAGGCGGACGCGGAAGAACTGCCCGGCCTGCTGAAGTTCGCCCAACAAGCGGCCGAGTCGATGCGCCTGCAGGTCCGCGCCGCAAACCAACTCGAGCTGTGCCTCGAGGAAGTCTTTACCCACCTGTCAGAGCAGGGCGATGCCGACCGAACCCTGCGAATCGAGCTGTCGCCCGACGACAGTGTCGTCGAAGTGATGGTGACCGATCGCTCCGAAGCCCGCGACGTAGAGATGCCCGACCTACCGCCCGACCTCGTGCAGGCAGAAAGCGACGAGCTGCGCGACCTGGGTCTGGTGTTGTTGAACGAGATGGCATCGCACGTGAACCACACGACGATTTCCGACTGGCACTACATCAGCTTCGAAATCTCGAAGTCATCGGACCTTGCCCCGCCGCCCGCCACGGTCGACCTCTGAGCGAACGCCCGTGAACTGGCTGGCCCTGTCCGACGACGAACTGCTGGCGCAGTGCACATTCGAGCGGTTTCGCGTCTCCGGACCTGGTGGGCAGCACCGCAACAAGACCGACTCCGCCGTCCGCCTGACCCACGAACCGACTGGTGTGGTCGGCTTTGCCTCCGAACGCCGCTCACAGCATCAGAATCGGGCCACGGCTCTGTCCCGGCTGCGCCGCAGCATTGCGCTCGAGGTTCGGGGGGAGGTCCAGCTCGACATGTACCATCCGCCGCTGGAGCTACAGCGGGTGCTGCCCCGCTCTGTCCAGACCGAGGCTCCGCGCAAGGGGCGCGTTGGTCCGAAGCATCGCGAGTTCTGGACCGGCGTAGGGCCGTTGCTCGACCTGTTCGAAGCCGTCCGCGGATCGACCGCCGACTGCGCGTCGCGGCTCGGCTGTTCCTCGAACCAGTTGACGAAGCTGTTCGCCTCCGAGCCGCATCTGTGGGCGGCCGCCAACGCGATCCGCGAGCGGCACGGGATCAAGCCTCTTCGACAATCTCGGAGTCGATGATCGCTTCGGCCTCAATCTCGATAATCATTTCAGGATCGACGAGCCCACTGACCTCGACCAGGGTCGAGGTCGGTGGAGCATCGGCAAACGCAGCGCGTAGATGATCGCCCATCGAGTCGGTTTGGCTGATGTCGGTGATGTACATGCGAAGACGGACGACATCTGCCAGCGAACCGCCGAGATCCTCCACGGCCGCCTTGATGATCGCCAGGCAGCGGGCTGTTTGCGGCCCGGCGCCGCCCGGCGTGACGCTGCCGTCGTCCTCGACCGCTGCCGTCCCGCTGACGTGGATCAGATTGCCGACCCGTAGCGCGCGGCAATAGGCGAAGCGGGCTTCAAAGTCCGGATTCGAGTGTGTCCGTAGTCTGTCGGTCATGTCGCTTGAGCCTGCCCTTCCAGCAACGCCTGAGCAGCGGCGCGGCCGCTGCGGACGGCGGATTCCATCGTCGCCGGCCAGCCGGTCGCTGTCCAGGCCCCGGCCAGGAGGAGATTGCCGATCGACGTCCGCGGTCCGACCCGATGCGCGTTGATCCCGGGCTTGGGCCGGAACGTCGCTTCCGACTCCTTGACCACGCGTGTCGCGAGCAGTTGCGCTCCCGCCGTTCGGCGCAGCGCTCGGCGGACGGCGCGCTCGGCGCGTTCGACGATCTCCCGTTGCGGCCGGTCAACCAGGTCGTGGGCGCCGCTCAG
This sequence comes from Dehalococcoidia bacterium, assembly GCA_022822855.1. GTDB lineage: Bacteria > Chloroflexota > Dehalococcoidia > Bin125 > Bin125 > Bin125. Next base: position 30,383 of record JAJDYG010000023.1, on the reverse strand, counting down.
GGAGACGGAGATCCAGTGCGGCGGAGTCTGCCAGCCATGAATCTGCGAGCGGTGGAAGATGAACTGGGCGTCCGGATCGAGCACGGCGACAAAATCGCGGCGCATCACTTGCCGGTCCCACTTCATGTGAACGTTGATGATCGGGCTGACCTCATGCTGGCTCAAGCGCCAGAACGGCTCTCGCCGTCGCCAGGCGGCCGGTACCAGTTCAAATGCCGTCCTCGGCGGCAGCGCGAGTATCACCGCGCTGACATCGGCCTGCTCGCCGCGACCGTAACGAACGGCCGCAGCCTCTCCGCCGCGGGTGACGATGCCGCTCACGCTGGCATTGAGTTCGATCTGTGCTCCGCGTTCGCGGAGTCTCGCCAGCGCAGCCTCCGCGACCTGCCCCAGTCCGCGTGTGAACAGGCCGATATCGGCTGCCCGCGGGTCGACGCTGAACCCCTCCTGGAAGACCTGGATCGCCTGGGTCGCGGACACGTCGCGGCAACGGTCGTTGCAGGTCGGCAGGATGATCAGGTCCCAGAATCGCTCAATCACGCGCGAGGTCTGGTGGTGGTTCAACAGCCAGGTCTCGAACGACTGCCGATCCAGCGCCAGCCGCTCCAACTCGCTCATTCGCCGGATCGGCTCGAACGCTAGCGCCAGGCGGGTCTTCTCGCCCATGCTGAGATGTTCATAGGTGACGATTGAGGGAAGCATGTGCAGCGGAGCCGGCAGGAGCTGCAACCCGAGCCGAGCGAGACTGCGCGGTTGCTCGGACGAGATCAGGCTGACGTGATGCCCGCGTGAGTCCGGATCGATCACTGCGACTTCCAGGCGCTCCTGGTAGCGAACGATGTCCGGGCATCCGATGCGTTCGAGAAAGGACTGGAACTCGGTGCAGCAGCGCATCGTAACGTGCTGCCCGTTGTCGAGCACAACGTCGTGGTTTGGGTCGTCGAACGACCAGGCCTTGCCGCCGGCGAAGGGGCGGCGTTCGAGCAGCAGCACGTCCTTGCCCGCGTCGATCAGATCCAGCGCTGCGCTCAGGCCCGCCAGCCCGCCGCCAATCACCGCGATCGGAGTTTCGGCGCCGTAGTCGCTCACGGTTGCTTCAGCCAATGCGGGCGAAGTTGGGCATCGCGCCCATCAGCCAGAGTTCCAGCATGCGGACCACGCGTCCCGCCCTGGACGGCGAGACGCGCTGGCTGTAGACGTCGTACTCACGCTCGACGATGGCGTCGAGGATCATCCGGTAGACGCCCTGCAGCCCGTTGCAGCAGGCGCGGCTGCGGGGTCCGTTGAGCAATGGGATGAGCCGGTTGCCCTCGCGATAGAAGGCGTAGGCGCGCTGGGCGTAGTCGGCCATCAGATTGCGGAACGGCTCGTTGTAGACGTTGCCGAGGATGTCGGCGTCTGTGAGGCCGTGCAATGCCAGATCTTCCTGGGCGATGTAGATGCGGCCGCGCTCGGCGTCTTCCTTGACGTCGCGCATGATGTTCGTGATTTGCAGCGCCTTGCCCATGGCGACGGCTGAGTTGATCGCGAGCTGGGTTTGCGAGCGGTCGTAGCCGAAGATGCAGATGCAGACCAGGCCGATCACCGAAGCGGCGCGGTAGCAATACTCCTCCAGGTCGGCCCAGGTCTCGTAGCGCGTGTAGGTGAGATCGTGCTCCATGCCCAGCACGAGCTCCTCGAAGTGGTCGCGCGGGATGTCGTAGCGGTCGACGGCGTCGGCCAGACCTGCGGTCAACCAGGCGGGATCGGCCGTGCCGCCGTTGTAGGCGGCGTGCAGCAGTTCGTGAGCCTGATGCAAGGCCGCCGTGCGCTCTTCCTGGGTGCCGGCGTCGTCGACGGCGTCGTCGACGGTTCCGGCGTAGGCGTAGGCGGCGTAGATCGCCTGACGCTTGAGTCGCGGCAGCGCGGAGAAGGCGATGTAGAAGTTGGTCGCGCGATGGCGAGTGAACGCCTGGCACTCGTGGTAGGCGTCGGCGACCTGGGGATCGAGACGTCGTTGCATGGTGGCGTCAGGTTAGTTTGAGTTGGATGGCTGCGCGCAGGGCCAGCCAGGCGCGAGTGCCCTTGCCGACCCTCGGCCGTCGGGTCAGGGTGTCGTAGTTCTGGCGCTCGATCGCCTTGAGCACGGCTCGGCCGCCATCGGTGAAGAGACGCAGATCGATCGCCAGCTCGGGCGGCACCTCGTCGATCAGCCGCTCGCCCTTTCGGAACCAGACCTCCGCGCGGTCGACCTGGAAGCGCATCAGCGTGCGAAAGGCGTCCGGGCAGCTTCGTCGTTGGATGGCCTCGGCGATCTCTTCCTCCGAGAGGCCGAAACCCTGAATCTCGTCAAGCGGGAGGTAGAGCCGCCCAGCGTCGAGGTAGTCGCGGCGCACGTCCTGCCAATGATTGGCGATCTGCAGCGCCGTGCATGTCGCGTCCGACAGGTCGCGCCGGTAGCGGCCCTCGTCGGTCCGCGTGTCAATGTCCCACAGCGCCAGCACCATCTCACCGACCGGATTCGCCGAGAGGTCGCAGTACTTGAGTACGTCCTGGAAGCTCTCGTAGCGCGACTTGCGCTGGTCGAGGCGATTGGCTTCGATCAGCCGCCGAAACGGGTCTGCGCGCAGCGGCTTGGTTTCGGCCACGTGTTGCAAGGCGACGTTGATTGGGTGTTGAGGCTGAGAGCCGTCAAAGGTTCTCTCGAGGTCCGCCTGCCAGGTATCGAGCCGCTCGAGCCGCTCTTGCGGCTCGGCGTCGGGATCGTCCCCGAGGTTGTCGGTGAAGCGGCAGAATGCGTAGACGGCGAACATCGGCGCTCGCAGCTCGCGCGGCAGGAACCAGCTCACGACGGTGAAGTTCTCGCCGTGCTTCCGCGTGTAGCGCCGGCACCAGCTCAGTGCGTCGGCCGAGTCGCCGGCGAACGCGCTGCCCGGGGTGATCGTGCTCATCGGCGATCGAGGCCCGTGTGCTTCCTAGTCGTTTTCGAGGTCGGCCGGGTCGAGGATGCGGAAACCGACGCCGAGCTTGACCTGGAACCAGCCGATCTGACCGTCCTGAATCGGTCCGCGGATTTCGCGGACCTCGAACCAGTCGAGGTTCTTGAGCGTCTCTCCAGCCCGCTCGATGGCATTGCGGATCGCCTGGTCCACGCCGTCCGGCGAGGAGCCGACGAGTTCGATGATCTTGTAGGTGTGGTCTCGATGTTCCGCCATGTCGTCCTCCAGTTGCTTCTACCTCTGGCTATCCCGCTCCGAGTTCGTGATCAAGGATCTCGTAGCAGGCCCAGCAGAGCTGTTTGCCCTGCATTGGGATCAGCGTCAGGACCGGCTGTCCGCATTCCTCGCAGATCAGCCGCTGCTTTGTGTCGAATCGCATCACGACCAAGTCGTGCAGCTCACCGTCGGAGGAGGCTACGTGCCGCGTCAGCACGGCGTCCTCGACGAAGCCGAGGCGCTCGAAGATCTTGCGCGCGCCGACCTGGTCGGGCGTCATCTGGGCGATGATCTTGGCGACATCGTCGGTCAACGCGCTTTCGAAGGCGAGTCCGAGGAGGATATGGCCCAGACCGAGCCGGCGGGCGCTGACATCGACCATCACACGGATTTCGGCCACGTGCCGGGTCCAGCGCAACCGTCCCCGCTCGATCGTCGCGTAACCGATGATCTGCTGATTCTCTTCCGCGACGACGGAGCGAATCCGACCAGCTTCGCTCTCGTGGATCCAGTCGCCGATGTCGGCGACGTTGGTGATGTCGCGCTCCTGGAAGAGCAGGTCCTCATTGGGCTGTCGGCGGCCGAACTCGAGCAGCGCATTGCCGTCGTCGCTGGCCAGGTGTCGGAGACGGATCGTATGTCCGCCGTGGCGGAAATCGAGGGGTAGCTGACGCATCTCAATGTCGGCATTCGAGCTCTGGGTCGTCGTCATGTTGCCCCCTCCCTCGGTCTGCGGACTCCGCCCGATAGAGCACCATGCTACCGCTTTCTGCGGGCAGCTTCGGCTGCGGGATCGCGGGTGTCGGTCGTTCAGGCAAGTTCAGTTTCTTTCAGGTTTTTTCGGGTTTCTTCGGCCGTCGCGTGGAGGCCTGGACCGGGGATGTTCGGATGTTCAGGCGGAAATTTTTCTCCCGGCCAGAAAACGACGATCTCCAGTGTTTTGCGGGAGTTCGTGTGTTCAGGGTGTTCAGGTTCGTTCAGCCATGTTCAGCGTGGTTCAGCCCAGTTCAGGTCGGCTGAACATCGACGGAGCGGATTCGGGGGCCTGAGATCCGGGGATCTCGGCAACTTTTTCCGGCCAGAAAAAACGGCGAGTAGGCATGGCTGATCCTCGATAGCGGGCGCGCGGCTGGTTGCGGTCGATGGTACATGAACGTGAGTTCGAGCGTGGTGGGGTGTTGCGTGCGGCACGCAGTGTCAGCGAGGAGCGAGCGCCCGTTCGTAGCGGCCCAGCGCCATCAGCGGGAAGTAGTGACGGTAGAGGTGGTAGTTGATCATGAAGTCGCTGGGGAATCCGGTGCCGGTGAACTCCGGCTCGTCCCAGGTCCCGTCCTCGCGCTGTCGCTCGACGAGATATTGGACCCCTCTCGCTACCGATTCGTGCTCCGCCTCGCCCGCAGCGATCAGTGCCATCAGCGCCCACGCGGTCTGCGACGGCGTCGATGGTCCCAGGCCGCGCAGCGACGGATCGGCGTAGGTATCGCACGACTCGCCCCAGCCGCCATCCTCGAGCTGACGGCGGAAGAGCCACTCGACCGCGTTGCGAACGGCGGGCGCCGACATCGGTTCGCCGAGGGCCTGGAGCGCCGGCAGCGCCGCGCCGAGGCCGTAGATGTAGTTGACGCCCCAGCGGCCCCACCAGGAGCCGTCCGGTTCCTGCAGGTCATAGAGGAAGCGCAGTCCGCGGCTGGCCGGCGGGTACTGTCCGCTGTAGCCGAGCTGGCCGATGTACTCGAGCGCGTGCGCCGTCACGTCGGCGGTGGGCGGATCGAGCAACTCGCCGAAGTCGGCGAAGGGGATATCGGCCAAGAACGTCTTGTCGTTGTCGACATCGAACGCGCCCCAGCCCCCGTTCGAGGACTGCATCGAGAGCATCCAGTGCAGCCCTCGGTCGAGGGCGAGCTGGCGCTCTGACTCCAGCCCCGGCATTGGAATCCGTTCGAGGGCCATCAGGACGACGGCGGTGTCGTCGACATCGGGGTAGACGTCGTTGTCGAACTCGAAGGCCCAACCGCCGGGCGGCGTGTCGGGATTCTTGACCTGCCAGTCGCCGCCCGACAGCACCTGCTCGCGCAGCATCCAGCGGGCCGCGCTCTGCAGCGCCGGATGCGTGGGATCCAGTCCGGCGTCCAGCAGGCCGACCGCCGCCAGGCAGGTATCCCAGACCGGGGACTGGCAGCTCTCGGTCCAGATCTGCTCGCCCTCGGCGCCGGACCGGTTCCAGGTGAATCGATCGAAGCCGGCCAGCGCTCGACGGATGACGGGGTGGTCGAGCGAATAGCCCATCGCCCGCAGGGCGAGGATCGCGTAGACCCAGGGCGGCTGGATGCCGCCCCAACAGCCGTCGGCCTCCTGACGGTCGAGCAGCCAGCGCTCGGAGAAGGCCAGGGCGCGATGCTCGAAGGGCCTGATCCGGTTGCGATCGAGAAGCCGAAGCAACGAATCGAAGACATAAAATGCGCCCTTGGCCGAGAACAGATTCCTGGGCGGCGGAACGGCGAACTTGCGCCGGTCCGACGGTTTGACCCAGAGCTCGGGCACTCCCGCGCCCGCGGGCAGCGCAGCCGTCGGACGCAGCGTCATGATCACCGTGATCCCGACGATTGTCGCTCGCGCCCAACTGGCGAACTCGTAGAGGTTGATTGGTAGCCAGGAGGGCAAGAGGTTGATCCAGGGCGGCATCGCCGGTAATCGATCCCAATCGAACTCGCCGAACATCGCCAGCCAGATCTTGGTGAAGACGCGCGCCTTGACGATCCCGCCCTGCTCGAGAATCCACTCCCGCGCCCGCGTCATGTGCGGCGAATCGGGATCGTCTCCGGCCAGCTTGAGCGCGAAGTACGCCTCAACGGAGGTTGAGACGTCGCCCGGTCCGTTGAGGTACTGCGCCCAGAATCCCTCGGGACGTTGCTGTGCGCGGATGTAGCGCGCGATGCCGTCCCATTGCTCCCGGTCGCCGATGCCGAGGTGGTGCGTCAGCAGCAGGTACTCGGCCGTGATCGAGGGGTTCGACTCCAGCTCGCCCCACCAGAATCCCGACGAGTCCTGTTGCTCGATCAACCAGTCGGTCGCCCGTCGGATCGAGCGTGAGAGGGCGCTGTCGGTGATCGGGGTCGAGGCTGTCGCCATGCGCGTACGCTAGCGGTCGCGTTCGAGGGTGAAGAGGGCCAGGGCCTCGAGATCGTCCACCGCTGCAGAGCGGGGATGCGCCGATTCCAGCTCGCTGCGGAAGGCCTCGTACTCGTCCCTGGCAGCCTGATCCGTCGCCTGGTCGGCGCCGAGTTCGCCCAGCAGATTGTGTACCCAGTCGACCTGATCGTCGGGCAGATCGGCGCCGTCGCCGCCGAGATCGGGTCGGTAGATCTCCATCAGCTCTCGCCGCGCGGCTGAGGGAGCGTGGTCGAGCGTGTAGAGGATTGGATAGGACTTCTTGCGGCGGCGGATGTCGGCGTCGGTCGGTTTGCCCAGAGCGTCGGGGTCGGCCCAGATGCCGAGCCAGTCGTCGCGCATCTGGAAACATCTGCCCAGTCGTTTGCCGGCGCGATCGAGCGCGTCGGCCTGCTCGGCCGAGGCGCCGGCCAAGGTCGCGCCGATCGACAGCGAGACGCCCATCATCGCTCCGGTCTTGCGCTCGACCATCGCGAGGTATTCGTCAACTGCGACGTCAGTGCGCTGCTCGAAGGTCAGGTCGAGGTATTGCCCCTCGATCATCAGCATCGTCGCCCGGTTGAGGCGTCGCACCGCTTCGATCACGGATCCAGGACTCGCGCCATGCAACAGCGCGCGCCTCAGGGCCGCATCGGCCAGCTCGCGCATCAGATCGCCGGTGTTGATTGCCTGGGCGACGCCCCAGATCTTCCAGACGGTCGGCCGGCCTCGACGCTCGACATCGCCGTCCTGGACATCGTCATGGACCAGGGAAAAGTTGTGCACGATCTCGACTGCGGCCGCCCCGGAACTCGCGCGCTTGAGCGCCTCCTGATCGTGGCTGATCGCTTCAGCGCCGAGCATTGTCAGCGCGGCGCGCGCGCCCTTGCCCGATGCGCTGGCCGGGTTGCCATGTTCGTCCTGCCAACCAAGCGCATAGCGAGCCATGTCGTAGATCGGCAGGTCGACATCCGGCAGCGCGGCTCTCATTTCCGCCTGAACGGCATCGTGGTAGCGGGAGAGGGCGTCGGGTGTGGCGATCATGGGACCCGCTCACTGTCAATGCACGAGCGGCAGCGGCCGTAGACGGCCCAGTGGTCGGGATCGGTTTCGAATCCGAACTCGGAATGCAGGCGGTTGGAGAAATCGGTGAGGAAGTTGTGCGGCAGCTCGCTCATCTGGCCGCACGAGGTGCAGACGAGATGATGATGCGGCCGCTCCGATCGCCAGCTATAGGTGCGCTCGCCGCCGCCGAGGTCGGTCTGGGAGACCAGGCCGAGATCGCGGAGCTGGGTCAGGGTGCGGTAGACGGTGGAGGCATTGAGGTCGGGAGCATCGCGGCGAGCGCGGTCATAGACGTCGGCGGCGGTGATGTGCTGGTCGGAATGGCGCAGCACGCTGAGCACGGCGAGTCGCTGCCGGGTCACGCGAAGCTCGTTGCTGCGCAGCAGGTGTTCGGACTCAACGGTGCAGGCCATGATGGTTCAGTCCGTCTCCTCGGTCAGACTGGCAGGGAAGAACGAGATGCTGCCGGCTGCCACGCGGCGGGGCGGCGCCGAACCGTCGGCAGGGACGATGTAGCAGCCGTTTTGCGGCCCGAAGCCGCGGCGTCCGGATCCGCCGTTGCCCAGCGCCAGTCCGGCAAATGTCAACCAGCGGCCGCATGGACTCACGACCTGGTGCGAGTGGGCAAACTGGTCGTGGAAGTTGAGCATGGTGGCAAACTCGGCCGAGGGCTGGAAGCGCGCCAGACGCATGCTGCCGACGTACTCGCCGTCTCGGTTGAGGTCGTAGCGCGTCAGCGAGATCATCGTGCTTGAAGGTTGCGGTTCGAAGGCGAACACGGCCCGGCCGTTCGGGGCCCAGAATATGCCGCTCATCGCACGGTCGATGACCGGCTGTTGCATCCCCGTCACGGGGTTGAGGATGGTCAGGTTGCGGCCCTCGGCGTCGCCCGACGTGAGCGTCAGCACGGCCAGCCGATCGTCGCTGCGCGAGGCCACGAACGACGCCGGCCCGGTCAGTTCCATCAGTTCCTCGTGATCCGCGCCCGAGCCGACCTCGCTGCGCCGAGCGCCGACGATGATCGAGCCGCCGCCCGGTCGCGGCTTGGCGAAGTAGAAGGCGGAGCCGTCCGGTGACCAGGCCGGCGAGCGGAAACTGGGCCGGACCCGTTGAATCTGGATCGGACCCTCGGAGCCCGAGCTGAGGTCGAAGAGCACGAGCTGGGCGGCGCGGTGGACGAGGATGGCGCGGCCGTCGGGCGCCCAGGCGAAGTACAGCGGCGCGCCGTCAACCAGTCGTTGCGGACGGCCCTGTCCGCTGGCGGCGACAAGATTGACCGCCAGGCCGCTGCCGACATTGCCGACCACCGCCAGGGCGCGTCCAGTCGGCGACCAGTTGACGTAGTGCGCCAGACCGGCGGCGATCACTTGCCGTCCATCGCGCGGATTCTGGAAGATCGACTGCGTCGGACCTTCGTTTCGCGGCGCGGACCAAAGTTCAAGCCGGGGGTCTTCCCGCCGCTGAGACGAGGCGGACACGGTGACCAGGTCGCCGTTCGGCGACCAGGAGGGCCACATGAAGACCATGCCCTCCGACTTCATGTCGAGCCGCGTCACCACGTCGGCCGACCACTCGGCGTCTGCCCCGCGATTCTGGTCCTCGTGATTCTGGGCCCCGTGGATCTGGGCGATGTGCAGCGATCCGTCGTCGGAGATCAGCGCGAGAGGCGTCGGCGTCATGGCACTCACTGAGCTGCCACATCCGAAGTCGTTGCCGGACGAGAGCGGATCGGGTCAACGCCCGACTGTTGTTCTTCGTAGCGGGCCAGATCGAAGAGCACCGACGAGGCGCGGTTGAGGTAGCGGATCGTGTCGTCGTTGACGGGGTGGCCGTGACCGCGAAGTCGCACGGTCTCTCGCTCCGCGCGGCGGATCGTCGTGCGAGCCAGGTCGAGCGCGGCCGAGCCGGGAGAACCGCCCGGCAGCACGAATTCGTTGGGCGGCGGGGCAAGTTGCTCGAGCTCGGACGCCCAGGCTTCGAGCTGATCGACGTCGTCGCCGCTTGTGATGAAATCGTCGGGAATTGGTTTGCCCGGCGCCACCGCGAGCTCCGCCATGATCAGATAGAGGCGGCGCTGAATCTCGATCGCGATCTCTCGGGTCCGGGAGTCGCTCGACAGCGCTCGCCCCAGTCCCAGCGCTGAGGACGCCTCGTCGATGGCGCCGTAGGCCTCAGGTTGAGGATGATCCTTGGGGATCCGGCCCCCGCCCCACAGGGTCGTGGAGCCGTCGTCGCCGGAGCGCGTGTAGTGCGGCATGGAGTGATTGTATCCGCGAGCAGGGACGGGTTAGTCGACTGCGGCCGGCTGAAGCTCGGTCCACGACCCGAGCAACTCGGGCGTCGTGCTGATCCCGAGGATGATGTAGCCGCGTTTGCGCGGCCGCCGATCGTCGACGTAGCCCAGGAACTGGAAGAGCGGCTCACCGTCGCCGTCGACCAGCCGCCAGGTCCGGTCAGGCGCGTCAGGATCGAGCAGCGCGGAGTCTGCCTCTTGGGGCAGGGCGATCACCCGGCCCTGATCGACGCCGCAACCCGCCGGGGCGAAGCCGGTCCACTCGGCCTCGCTGAGGCTGGTGACCGACGTCCATTCCTCTGAGCCGGAAGTCAACTGGACCTGGAGGTCGCAATGGTCGATTTGGCGGGACATCCTGGACTCCTGATAGTCGAAGGCTAGCGATGAATCTCGGCGGCGGTCTCGAGGTTCTGCCAGACCTGCTCAAACGCCTCAAACGCGCGTTGGTCGAACAGTACGAAGCGAATCGTGCGCACGCTGCGGTCCGCGCCGGAGTGCTCGTAGCAGACGCTCAGCATGATCTCCGCGGCCTGTGTGTAGTCGAATCCGCCCACTCCGGTGCCCAGCGCAGGAAAGGCGACCGACGAGAGGCCCAGTTCCTCGGCCCGCTTCAGCGCATTGTCGGTGGACGCGCGAATCTTGTCGGCCGACGTGAACAGGTCCTGACCCATCGCTGCCGCGTGGATCACGTGCTTGCAGGCCAGGTTTCCGGACCCGGTCACCACCGCCTCGCCGACCTCAATCGGGCCCTGGCGAATCGCCTCATCCTCAATCTCGCGCCCACCGGCCCGCACGATGGCTCCCGCCGTGCCGGCGCCCATCCAGAGATGGTTGTTGGCCGCATTGACTATCGCGTCAACGTCTTGTTGGGTGATATCGCCCTGGATGATTTCGATCGTCGAGTCGGTCATGTCCTTCGCCCTAGTTCGTCATGCCCATTCCGCTCTCCTCCCGCGGAGCGGGGGGAGATGCCGCAGGCAGAGGGGGGCTCCCACCAGACGACGCTCCCTTAGGCTACGCCCTATTTGATCGCCAGGCCATTCGGTGGACTACCGGTGCCGCCGGTCACATTCAGTGGCGCGGCGGCGAAGAAACTCTCGTAAACCCCGTCCTCGGCGCAGTCGTTGGCCAGGGCGTCGAGCGTGAACATCTCGCCGATCGCCATGCCGAAGCGCCCGATGATCCAGTGGTGCAGGAAGCCGTCCGGGTCGGCGAAGTTGGGCGGCGGCCAGGACTCCAGCGCCGGGTTGTCCGAGCACACCGCGGCCGGATGGTGGTCGAACAGGTAGGCGGCCATGTCCTCCGAGCAGCCCAGTCCGGGGAAGGCCAGGTTCGGCATCTGCGAGAGCGACTGGCGCGTCATCATGTCCGTCTGCTCGTACCAGCCAATCCAGCCAATCCGGATCAGCAGCACGTCGCCGGTCTGCAGCTCGACCCCTTGGGCAGCGCGGCAGGCTTCGAGTTCGTCCGCCGTGATTGGTCGATACTCATCCATCGGCAGCGGCTGACCCTGCGACTCGAACCAGCGTCCCAGGTCCAGCAGTACGGCTCGTCCGGCGATCCCGCGTTTCGCCCAGTGCTCGATCCCCAGCTTGGGGGTGTCCCGGTTCTCCAACAACCACTCGTTGGTCACGCCGCCCCAGAAACCGTGCTCGAAGTCGCCGACGTGCGTCAGCGCGTCCCACTGCGACGACTGCTGGGTGTAGAAGTTGTCCAGCACGTCGTCTCCGTGGTGGCCGAATCCGGCCCGCCGCATCACGGTGTGCCGCACCGCCCCGCGGTTGTAGAGCGGCGGGCTGGGCTGAGACTGGTCCCAGTTCATGGGGAACATCGAGCCCTTGCGAATCAGCGACGCCGCCTGCACGATCCGCTCCGGAGTCTGCAGGTTGAACATCCCCACCTGGTCATCGTCGCCGAACAGACCCCAGGCCGTCTTGGCCGGATTCCCAGCCTTGTAGGGAAGCTGATCGTAAGTCGGAAGCGCGTCGGGTATGTCGGCCATGCCTGTTCCAGATTCGATTGGAGCGAATTTGCGACAAGTCTAGCCGTTCAGTCCAGCAGACCCGGGTACAGAATCTGCTTGATCTGACCGCGGAAGTTGAACGTCCCTGAGGGCATGAACTGGGTCAGGAAGATGACGATCATGTCCTCGGCCGGGTCGATCCAGAAGATCGTGCTGGCCGCGCCGCCCCAGTAGTATTCGCCGATCGATCCCACGTTCTGCGTGCGCGGGATGTCCACGATCATCGCGAAGCCGAGACCGAACCCGACTCCGTCGTTGGCCGTCTCCGAGAAGCTCCCCAGCGCCCGCTGCGACAGATCCTGCCCATCGGGCAGATGATTCATCGTCATCAGCTCGATCGTCTTCGGACCCAGCAGCCGCGCCCCGTCCAGCTCGCCGCCGTTGAGCAGCATCTGGCAGAAGCGGTGATAGTCGTGCGCCGTCGAGACCAGACCGCCGCCGCCCGAGAAGAACGTCTGCGGCTCCGCATAGTGACTGGTCGCCGGATCATCCATCAGACGCAGCCGCTTGTCGGGACCGCGCTCGTAGTTGGCCGCAAAGCGGTCGATCTTCTCCGGTGGAACGTCGAAGCCGGTGTCCACCATCCCCAGCGGATCGAAGATCTGCTCCTGCAGATACTCATCGAACCGCTGCCCGGAGATCGCCTCGACCAGGTAGCCGCAGACATCCGTCGACACGCCATAGTTCCAGTTGTCTCCAGGCGAGAACTTGAGCGGCAGCTCCGCCAGCCGATCGATCATCGATTGCAGGTCGCGGCCCTTCATCGTCCCGGCCGAATACACCTGGGCCTCGTTGTAGGCCCGTTCCAGCCCTGCGCCCATGACCTCCATGAACCCGTAGGTCAGACCGCTCTGGTGCGAGAGCACGTCGCGCATCGACATCGGACGCGCCGGGGGGCAGGTGTCCGTGACCGGCCCGTCAGGATCAGACATCACCTGCAGAGCGCGCCACTTCGGAATAAACCGGCTGACCGGATCGGTGAGCTGGAACGCGCCTCGCTCGTGCAACTGCATCAGCGCCACCGACGTAATCGGCTTGGTCATCGAGTAGAAGCGGAAAATCGTGTCCGTCGCCATCGGTTTGCCGCGCTCGCGGTCCATCGACCCCATCGCCGACAGGTGCGCGATCTCTCCGCGCCGCGAGATCAGCGTCAGGCAGCCGGCGATCTTCTCTGGCTGCACATAACGGCTGAGCAGGTGCTGGTCGAGGCGCGCGAGCGATTCGATCGAGATTCCGGTGCTTCCGACTGTGGCTGTCATAATCCGCGTCGCTTTCATTGTTGGGCCGAAGAACCTGTTGGGCCGAAGAACTGGGGGCTAGTCGAGGATTCCCGGATACAGGATCTGCTTGATCTCGTTCCGGAAGTGATACGTGTCCGAGGGCATGAACTGCGTCATGTACACCACGATCACGTCTTCGACCGGATCGATCCAGAAGATCGTACTGGCAGAGCCCTCCCACCAGTACTCGCCGACAGAGCCGACACTCTGCACGGTCGGCAAATCGAGTGTCATCGCGAAGCCCAGACCGAATCCAACGCCGTCGTTGGCCGGATTGGCCCATGTTCCCAGAGCGCAAGCGCTCAACTCCGCGTCGTCGGGTAGATGATTCATCGTCATCAGCTCGACGGTCTTCGGCCCCAGAATGCGGACCCCGTCCAGCTCGCCGCCGTTCAGCATCATCTGGCAGAAGCGCCAGTAATCCTCGGCCGTTGAGACCAGCCCTCCGCCGCCCGACAGAAAGGTCGGCGGCTCCAGGAACTCGTCCGCCCCGAACAGGTCGGTCTGGCGCAACCGACCATCAGGCCCAAGTTCGTAGCTGGCTGCCAGCCGATGATGTTGTTCGGCAGGTACATGGAAGCCTGTGTCGACCATCCTCAGCGGTTCAAAGATCTGCCGCTTCAGATATTCGTCGAATCCCTGCCCGGAGATGACCTCCACCAGATACCCGCAGACATCGGTCGACAGCCCGTAGTTCCAGTGCTCTCCCGGAGAGAACTTCAGCGGCAGGTTCGCCAGCCGGTCCACCATCGACTGAAGATCACGGCCCCGCATCGTGCCGGCGCGGTAGGCCTGTCGCTCGAAGTAGCCCGTCTCGACCGGCCCTCCCTGGAAGCCGTAGGTCAAACCGGACTGGTGTGAGAGCAGATCGCGAACCGTCATCGGTCGATCAGGCTGCCGGGTGACGTAGTCGGGATACTCCCCGCTGACCCACACTTGCAGGTCGCGCCACTGAGGGATGAACTTGCTGACCGGATCCGTGAGCTGAAACAGACCCCGTTCAAGCAGTTGCATCAGCGCGACCGACGTAATTGGCTTGGACATCGAGTAGATCCGAAAGATCGCATCCGCGGACATCGGCCTGCCGAGTTCGCGATCCATCATCCCCAGTGCAGAACGATGAACAATTGCCCCGCCCCGCGCGACCAGCACGACGCACCCGGCGATCCGCTCACCCTCGATGTGCCGCGAGAGCAGCAATCGATCGAGCCGAGCCAGCGACTCGCTGCTGATGCCCGTGTTGCCCGTGGTTTCGCTCATCTTGCGCCACATCGAGGCTAGCGCTGGCCGCCAGTCGCTGCGGGCGCCAGTCCCTAGCCTGCGCGACACATTCCGTCCGACTATCAAAGGCTTCGCCCATGTCAGCCACTATCGACACCTCGTCCGGACGAATCCGCGGTTTGTCCGATGACGGTCTGCACATCTTCCGAGGCATTCCCTACGCTGCCCCGCCGGTCGGAGAGCTCCGCTTCCGCGCGCCTCAACCCCATCCGCGCTGGGACGGCGTCCGCGACGCCACCGAGTTCGGACCAATCTCGCTTCAGGAAGGCATGGACGCGCTCGACGCTCTCCTCCCTTCGCCGCCGCAAGCCCAGAGCGAGGACTGCCTCTACCTCAACGTCTGGACGCCCGGCCTCGACGATCGATCGCGTCCCGTGATGGTCTGGATTCACGGGGGCGCCTTCACCCTCGGTTCAGGCAGCGAGCCGATGTACTCCGGAGCAAACCTCGCCCGGCGCGGCGATGTCGTCGTCGTCACGATCAACTACCGGCTCGGCGCGCTGGGCTTCCTCCACGAACCGTCGCTCGGCGAGACCAACTTCGGCATGCGCGACATGGTCGCCGCCCTGCGCTGGGTGCGCGACAACATCGTGGGGTTCGGCGGCGATCCGGACAAGGTCACGATCTTCGGCGAGTCGGCCGGCGGCGCGGCAGTCGCCTGCCTGCTCGTGTCGCCCGAGGCGCGCGGCCTGTTCCATCGCGCGATTGGAATGAGCACCGCCGGCGACCACGGCATCCTCTTTGAAGGAACAATCCCCACGACCGACCAGTTTTACGCTCAGCTTGGCATCGAGGACGCCGATCCCGACATGTTGCGCAGCCTCCCGGCGGCCGACCTTCTGGCGGCTCAGGCAGCAGTCGAGGCCGCTGCGTTTGAGGATCTGAGCGAAATGTGGTCGGTGCGGCTGCCATACGGACCAGTCGTCGACGGCGCCTTCCTCACTGCCGCTCCACTGTCGACCGCCACCGAGGCGAGCGCCGCCAGCGCCGTCCAGCTTCTCTCGGGCAACCCCGACGAAGAAATGAAACTGATCCGGGCGATGATGCCGCCCGAACAGCTCGACGAGGCTGGCGTGATGGCTCGGCTGGAACAGATTCCCGGCGGAGCCCGGCGCGTCTACGACGCCTATCACCAGGCGCGAGCGGCGCGCGGTGAGCCGAGCGCGCCGGACGACGTTCTCGACGCCGTCGCCAGCGACTTCCTCGAGATCATGCCCTCCCTCCGCTTCGCCGACGCCTGGGCGCGCGGCGGCGCACCGACTTTCAACTACACGCTCGATTGGAAATCGCCGATGAACGGCGGCGCGTTGGGCTCCTGTCACGCCCTCGACATTCCCTTCGCGTTTGGCACGCACCACGACGCGAAGGAGTTCGCCGGCAGCGGTCCGGCTGCGGACGCGCTCGCACAGACCATGATGGATGTCTGGGCCAGCTTTGCGCGAACGGGCAATCCCGCCATCGATGGTCTGGACTGGCCCCGCTACACACCGCCGGAGCGAGCCCAGGTGATGCTCGGAGCCAACATTCGAATCGAGAGTGCATGGCGCGCGACAGAGCGGGCCGTCTGGGATGGGGTGTTCTAGATACCAAACCCTGCCGGACGAGCGTACGTTGATAGCGAAGCCAATTCGCTCCTCGACGGAGGCGCCACCGGAAGGAGAACGCGATGACGCTCATCAAGCGAATACTGAACTGGCTCTGGACGACCAGGAACGGTCGAATCACCTTGCTCGGCATGCTGGCCGCAGCGATTCCGCTGCTGTTGCTGGCCGGCTGGCTGATCCGCCCCCTGTTCGTCGATACCGTCGTCGACGAATCCTTCCCGCTCGGCGCGAACGCCACCATTCCCGAGGAGCTCAGCGACGACGAAGCTCGGGTCATGATGTCCGCCGCCTCGAAGCTCGAAATCGAGGTCGAAGAGCCGATGACTGAGGCCATGGAGGCCCCGGAGGTCGTCGCGCTTAAGTCGGGAACCTTCACCGACGGCGACGCATTCCACCAGGGCGAGGGCACCGCCACGATCTATCGGCTCGAGGACGGTTCCCACGTCCTCCGTCTCGAGGACTTCCGCGTGACCAACGGCCCCGCCCTGTTCGTCCTCGTCAGCCCGCATCCCAATCCCGGCGGTCGAGGCGATATCTCCGACGCCGGATACACCGAACTCGCCCGGCTCAAAGGCAACGTCGGCAACCAGAACTACATCCTGCCCGACGACCTCTCGCCCGACGACATCAACTCCGTAATCATCTACTGCAAACCCTTCCGAGTCGTCTTCAGCACCGCCGCCCTCACCGCCAACTAGGGCGTGTTCACACATTCACTCCCATCGACTCATGATGTCGAAGGCGCATGACGCGAGCTTGAGTTGGCGACCCCGTTCGCGACGCCGCCAGCGATCGTGGCCCCCTGCTTGACACGGGGCCTAGAGCAACCAGGTTCGCGCGCGGAATGACGTTGGTCTCAGCTCGACGTCTACGCGTGGGTCTGGCCGCTCCGGGTCTGAGCCGAGGCACGCGGCGTTACCTCGCCTGAAGATCGAGGTCTGGGCCCCGTGTCAAGCACGGGGCCACGATCCTTTGCGGTGTTGTGATTGGCGTGGGCTGTTCTGACCCGCGTCGATTTGCGCCAACATGGATCGTCCGGCTGAGACAGAAGTGTGAACACGCCCTAGCCCCAACCCACTACCCCCTTCGGACACCTGCTCGCAAACCGCCTCCGAATGTCGCCCACGGCCTCCCACGCCCCGATTTATTCGGGGACCCGCTCCCCTCCCACACACATCTCACCCACCAGCGCGTGCTTCGGCAGGCGCTGAGCGCGACAGAACCACCGACAACAGCACGCCGTCATCGCTCTTCCAGCGCAGGGGATAGCCTGCGCGTCGTACACGCGTAACCCGGACGGAGCGAACACATGGCAGCGATCATCCAGACCGAAGCAGGACGAGTTCACGGATCGTCGGAAGAGGGATTGAGCGTCTATCGGGGAATCCCGTACGCCGCCCCGCCCGTTGGCGACCTGCGATTCAAGGTCGCCCGGCCTCACCCGGGCTGGGATGACGTCCTCGACTGCGAATCCTTCCGCCCGATGGCGCCCCAGATCCCCAACGAGGCGCTCGACGCCATGATCGGCGCAGCCCCGCAGGAGCAGTCGGAAGACTGCCTCTTCCTCAACATCTGGACGCCGGGAACCGACGACGCAGCCCGCCCGGTCATGGTCTGGATCCACGGCGGCGCGTTCACGATCGGTTCGGGCAGTGAGGGCCTCTACAACGGCGCAACGCTCGCCGCCCGCGGTGATGTCGTCGTGGTCACGATCAACTACCGCCTCGGCGCACTCGGCTTCCTCCACCTGCCCGCGCTCGAAGAGTCCAACTTCGGCATGCGCGACCAGGTCGCCGCGCTGCGCTGGGTGCGCGACAACATCGCCAACTTCGGCGGCGACCCCGCCAACATCACCATCTTCGGCGAGTCGGCTGGCGGCATGTCCGTCGCCTCCCTGATGGGTTCGCCTGAAGCCACAGGCCTGTTCCACAAGGCCATTCCCCAGTCCGGCGCTGGACATCACGGGATTGAAGACCTGCAGGCGGCCAGCCACGGGCAGCAGTTCTGCGAGCTGCTGGGCGTTGACCCAGCCGACGCCGACGCCCTGCAATCGGCCGCCGTCGAGGACATCCTCGCCGCTCAGGCCAAGCTCGAAGAGCAAATGCTGTACGTCGCGATGGAGGCCGGCAAGCAACCCGAGATGCCCTTCCGCCCGATCATCGACGGCGAGTTCCTGACCGAAATGCCGATCGACGCCGTGCGCGCGGGCCAGGCTGAGGGCGTCGCCGCTCTGATCGGCTGCCTCGACGAAGAGAGCAAGCTGTTCGCGGCCATGGTTCCGACCGAGCCGCCCAACGAGGAGGACGCCGTTGCCGTGATGGACGGTCTTCACGGCGACGGCCGCCATCTGTACGACATCTATCGCGCAGCCCGCGAAGAGCGCGGCGAAGCGGTCACTCCGTATGAGATCCAGACCGCCGCCTCGGGCGACGAACTCTTCCGCGTCCCCGCGATACGTCTGCTCGACGCTCAGTCGCAGCATTCCGACCAAACCTGGTGCTACCTCTTCGACTGGAAGTCGCCGATGCTGGACGGCGCGCTCGGCTCCTGCCACGCCCTCGATATCCCCTTCGTCTTCGGCACCCACAAGATCGCCGCGGCCTTCGCCGGAGAGGGCGTCGCCGCCAACGGCCTGGCCGAGCTGACCATGGACACCTGGCTCGCCTTCGCCCGAACCGGAGACCCGTCAACCGGAAACCTGCCCTGGCCAAAATGGGATCCCGACACCCGCCAGACGGTCGTCCTCGGAGAGTCGGCCAGGCTCGAAGAGAACTACCGGGGCGAAGAGGTCTCCGCCTGGGAAGGCGTCCTGTAACTTGCAGAAGCTCCCCCGCGGAGACCATTTGCTCGCGATACGAATCCCTTTTCTCCCCCCGCGTCAGCGGGGGGAGATGCCAAAGGCAGAGGGGGGCTCCCGGCAGGTAGCGGCTGGCTGCCGTCCTCTGTGGGTCCTCAGCCAATGATCCCCCGAGCCCGCAGGTCGGCAAGCTCGTCAGCGCCGTAACCGGCGCTCCCCACTATCTCGTCCGTGTCCCGACCCAGCGGCGGCGACGATCCCTGCGCCGCCGTCGGCGTCGCGCTCATCTTCAGGAGGGGGCCGACCTGGCGCTGCGGACCGGACAGGTCGTGGTCGAGATCGACGACCATCCCGTTGGCCTCGATCTGCGGGTCGTCGGCCAGTTCTTCGGGGAAGCGGATCGGTCCGCTGGGGACGCCGTGAGCTTCGAACCGCTCCAGCCAGTAGTCGGTCGAGTGAGCCCGGACGTGCGCCTCCACCTCGCGGACGCGGGAGGTAGCGTGGGCGAGCTGATCGGGGTCGGCAACGTCGAGCTCGGGGTCGGCGAAGCCGAGGAAGTCGGTCTCCAGCGCGGCCCGGACCTTGGCCCAGAGCGAGGCCGACAGCGCCCCGATCGCGACCGCCCCGTCCCGCGTTTCGTAACAGCGGTAGTAGATGTTCAGCGCGCCCTGCGCGCCGCGATCCTTGTAGACGTCCTGCAGCTCGGCGTACGGCGCGCCTTCGGCTCGCAGTTCGGCAATTCGGGCCATCTTCGCTGCGGGCAGCTCGTCGGCGAGCGGCAGTTGCATCACGCTGCTGCCCTGCATCGCCAGCGCCGTGTTGAGCAGGGTCGTCTCGACCATTTGACCCTCGCCAGTCTGCTGTCGATGGAACAGCGCCGCGCAGACTCCCAGCGCAATCACGATGCCGGTGCCGTAGTCGGCCACCGGCGACGAAACGGGCGAGGGCGCCGTCCCGTTGTCGTCGAGCTTCCCGTCCAGCGCCATCAGGCCGGTCACAGCCTGCGCCACGATGTCGTAGCCGGGCCGCTGAGCCCAGGGCCCCTGTCGACCGAACGCCGTGTTGTCCACGTAGATCAGATCGGATCGGAGTGCGCGCAGCGTGTCGTAGTCCAGCCCCAGCCGCGCGGCGACGTCGGGGCGGTAGTTGATCACGACGACGTCGATGTCGGGAATCAGCTTGTGCATGATCGCCTGCGCCTCCGGATCACGCAAGGCCAGCACCAGCGAGCGCTTGCCGCGATTCAGCGACTGGAACCATTTCGACTCGCCCGGCATGAACTGCGAGAACTGACGCCAGGCTTCGCCCTCTGGCGGCTCGACCTTGATCACCTCGGCGCCCATGTCGGCGAGATTCTGACATCCAAACGGTCCGGCGATAATCTGCGAGAACTCAAGCACGCGGATACCGCTCAGCGGCCCGCGATGGGCTGTCCCGTCGTGGCTGGTGGTCATGGTCGTTACCCTTTCGCCCTAGTGAGCCAAGCAGCGTCCGCGACCGTTTCTCGGGACGCCGCCAGTGAAGCGAGATGATCCAGTGCAGGCAGTATCTGTGAAGAACCTCTTACAGGTCAGCGGAGCGCTCCTGTCGGTCGCGATCCTCTCCGTCATCGCGGCTTGCTCCGACGCCATTCCCGAGCAGCCCGATCGACCGGTCAGACAGGTCGCCCCCTCCGCAACGCTCTTCCTCGAGAGCGCCGAGACGGCTGGAGTGACGTACCTGCAGCACGAGATCAACGAGCCCGGTGCCTGCCTGTTCGACAACATGTCGCGGTCGACCGAAGAGGAGCAGCGAGGCACCCTCTGCGACGCTGAGCGGATGACCGGAGGCGCAGCCGCTGCCGACTTCGACGGCGACGGCGCGATCGATCTGCTCGTCACGCGCCTGGACGGCCACGATCTGTTGTTCCGCAACCGCGGTGACGGACGCTTCGAGGAAGTGTCCCAGGAAGTCGGGCTGCGGCGCTGGAACCTCGCCTCGAACGGCGCGGCCTGGGGCGATATCGACAACGACGGGGATCTGGATCTGTTCATCACGACCGTCGGCGACACTCGCCACTACCTGTTCATCAACGAGGACGGCGTCTTCGCCGAGCAGGGCCTCGAGCGCGGCGTCGCCGTCGATACCGCCGATCGGCGGATCGGCTTCTCGGCGACCTTCGGCGACTACGACCTCGATGGCTACCTCGACCTGCACGTGACCGAGTGGCGGCCCTCGCAACTCGTCGGTGAAGCGGTCGCTGGAGTTCGCTTGCTGCGCAATCGCGGCGCCGACGCGCCCGGACACTTCGAGGACGTGACCGAGGCCGCCGGCGTGAGCATGGACGGGGTCGTCTCGCAGACCCAGGACCAACTGACCGAGGGCACTTTTGCCTTCGGCTCGACCTTCGTCGACCTCGACGACGACGGCTGGCCCGAACTCGCGGTCGCCTCCGACTTCGGCACCAGCCGCCTGTTCTGGAACAACGGCGACGGCACGTTCTCCGACGGCACCCTCGATGCGCGCGTCGGGACGGCGCAGAACGCGATGGGAACCACCTTCGGCGATTACGACGCCGACGGCGACCTCGACTGGTTCGTGACCTCGGTCTTCTCCTTCAGCTCCGGCAGCCCGGGCGCAGCCGCTGAGGGCGTCAAGGACGGCAACCGCCTCTTCCGCAACGACGGCGACCGCCGCTTCACCGATGTCACCGATCGAGCCGGTGTGCGCAACGGCTCCTGGGGTTGGGGAGCCGCCTTCTTCGACGCCGACAACGACGGCGACCTCGACCTGACCATGACCAACGGCATGGAGATGATGCCCGGCTTCGACGCCGACGCCACCCGCTATTGGGAGAACGACGGAACCGGCCGCTTCCGAGGGCGGAGCACCGATGTCGGACTGGACGACATCGAAGACGGCAAGGGTCTGCTCGTCTTCGACGCCGACAACGACGGCGACCTGGACGTGTTCGTGGTCAACAACGCGTCAGCACCGCTGTTCTATCGTAACCAGTCCCGAGGCGCCGGGGGGTGGTTACGGGTGTCACTCGAGGGAGTGACCAGCAACCGACAGGGGCTTGGCGCGAAGGTGTCGGTATTCGCCGATGGTCTGCCCGAGCAGATCCGCGAGGCCGGCGTCTCGACCCACTTCCTCGGTCAGAGCGAGGATGCGCTGCACTTCGGCCTCGACGCCTCGCAGGCGGCCGACGTGGTGATTCGCTGGCCCGCCAGCGGACTCGTGACGACGCTGAACGACGTGCCCTCGAACAGTTGGATTCGCGTCACCGAGGGCGAAGCGGGCTACGAGCTGATCACTCCCCAATCATGACTCAGCGTTGACCTCGTCGACCAGATGCATGAACCGTTCGAGGTTGGCGATCCGATCGTTGACGGTCTCTCCAGCGATGCCGGCGCGGATCGTGTTGATCCCCGCGTCGCGGTAGACGCGCAGCCGCTCGAGGACATCGGCGTCCGTGCCAATCATGTTGACCTTGAAGGCCAGCTCCACAGGCACGCGGTCGCGGGCCAGGTCGCGTTCGCCCGATACCCAGAGCCGCTGGACTTCCTTGGCGACGTCGTCCCAGCCCTGTCGGCAGAAGGCGTCGTTGTAGAAGTTGGTCTTGGCTGATCCCATCGCCCCGAGCGTGAAGGCAATCCCGCGAGCGTGCCGCTTGCCCGCCTCTTCGGGATCGTCGGTGAACTCGATCCCGGCGGCGGCTTCGAGGTCGATCTCGTCGAGACTTCGTCCGGCCGATTCGGCCCCGGCGCGGATATCGTCGAGGAAGACCTCGGCGGTTTCCGGGATGAACGAGGTGCCGAGCCAGCCGTCGGCGACGGCGCCGCAGATCTGCAGGCTGCGCGGCCCGAGCGAGGCGAGGTAGATCGGCGGCGGCTCAACCGGCGGCGCACCCGAGCGCAGGGCCTTGCCCTCGCCGCCCGGTAACGGCAGCGTGTAGTGCTTGCCCTCGTAGATCACGCGCTCGCCGTTGCAGACCATGCGCACGATCTCGGCGGTCTCCTTGAGCCGGGAGACGGCCCCGGCGAAGGGCACGCCGTGCCAGCCCTCGACGACCTGCGGTCCCGAGGTGCCCAGTCCGAGCATGAAGCGGCCGCCGGACATCGACTGCAGGCTCATCGCGGTCATGCCGACCAGGGCTGGAGATCGGGTGCCGCCCTGGATGATGCCCGTGCCGAGCTTGATCGTCTCGGTCTTGCCGGCCAGGTAGCCGAGCGGGGTGATCCCGTCGTGGCCCCAGGCCTCGGCCGACCAGAACGAGAAGACGCCCAGCCGTTCGGCCTCGCGGGCGTAGCGGACAGCGGAATCCCAGTCGTTGATGCCGTCGCGATGCATCCCGATGGCGACTCTCATAGCGGGTGACTTCCTACTTGATGGCGGGCCGGACCCCCCTCTGTCACTTCGTGACATCTCCCCCCGCGGAGCGGGGGGAGAGGGGAAGAACTTCGGGACATCTCCCTCCCCGCCTACGCGGGGGAGAGTTTATCCGGGGTAGCCCTCGGTCTCCTTGATCGCGTTGACCTGGTTGACGTGGTCGAGGTCGTGGACGCGCTGGAACATGAACCAGGCGCGCGAGTGCAGCGGACCGAAGAAGGGGTGAGCCGGGCGCGGCTCGAACTCCGGCGGCTCGGGCAATCCGTCAATCACGTTGCCGAACAGCCGCGAGTCCTCGATCAGCGTGTTGACCAGCTCGGGCCAGCCCAGCGACGCGGCGCGCTGCGCCGGGTCGATCGCGCCGATGCCCTGCGGTCCGAGGTTGGGCTCACGCCCGTAGGAGAGGTTGGCGATCATGTCGGCGTTGCGCCGCGATCCGTCCAGCACGTGCTGAGCGACCTCCTCGATGCTCCAGTCTTCCGGCGCGGGTTTCCAGGAGGCCTGCTCCGGCGTGACCCGGTTGAGGGTGTTGAGGAAGTCGATCCGTGCGTCGACGACACGCGGCCAGAGCTCGATCCAGGTGTACTTCTCGCCCTGCGCCAGCAGGTAGCTGGAGACGCGCTGGATTTCGTCGTCGGCGATTGGTCGTTGGGGCATATTGTCGCCTTTCGCTGGGGCAGCCCCCCTCTGCCTACGGCATCTCCCCCGCGGAGCGGGGGGAGAGGGAATCAGCGGCCCTGGAAGTTGGGGTCGCGCTTTTCCATGAAGGAGCGGACGCCTTCCTTGAAGTCGTCGGAACCGAAGAGGGGCAGGAGCTGGAGGTAGATGTGGTCGACGGCCGCCTCGAAGGGCTCGTCCATGCCCAGGCGCATCATGCGCTTGGTCGCCTGCACTGAGAGCGGCGCGTTGGCCGCGATCTCGTCGGCCAGTTCGAGGGTTCGGGTCATCAGCTCGTCGTGGGGGACGATCTCGTTGACCAGGCCGACGTCCAGCGACTCCTCGGCGTCGAGCACGCGGCCGCGGAACGCGACCTCGGCGGCTCGGGCCCAGCCGAGCAGGCGGGGCAGGATCCAGGTGCCGCCCGACTCGGGCAGCACGCCGCGGCGCGCGAAGACCGCGCCCATCTTGGCGCGGTCGGAGGCGATCCGGATGTCGGCCAGCAAGGCCATGTCCATGCCGTAACCGGCGGCCGCGCCGTTGAGCGCGCAGATCACCGGCTTGTCCATCTTCTGAAGCACGACCGGCGGCGCATCGCGCAGGTCGAAGAGCGAGTAGCCCGGCCGGCCCTCGCCGGTGGACAGGCGCTGCTGCTGATCGACGAGGTCGAGTCCGGAGCAGAAGCCGCGTCCGGCGCCGGTCAGGACGATCACGCGAATCTCGGGTTCGCGCTGACAGGCGATGAGCTGGGCAGAGAGCGCTTCCAGCATTTCATTGGAGATCGCGTTCAAGCGTTCCGGTCGGTTCAGGGTGATGATCGCAACGTGTCCGCGCTCTTCGTAGAGCAGCGTCTCGGTCACGGGGGGTGCATGGGTGGTCATTGGGCCTCCAGATCGGTGGGTGTCCCATCGAGTGTATAACCGCACCCAGACCGCCCCCTCCCAGTCCCCGACGTGTTCGGGGACCCGCTCCCTCTCCGCTCCCCCGTTCCTTTGTCCGATGCCCCGTGCTTGCCTGCCCCGCACTTGATGCGGGGACACGGGGCCCAGACCTCCATGTCTGAGCGGACCTCCACGGTGATCCTCACTTGAGCTGGTGAGCGGGAAGTCCCCCGCCGGCGTCTGAACTGAAGCACCCCGCGTCTCATTGGCAGGCTTCGCTGCTCTAGGCCCCGCGTCGGGGCGCGGGGCATCGTGTTCGTTGCCCCACGCTCCGGTGTCGATGCCCCGTGCTTGCCTGCCCCGCACTTGATGCGGGGACACGGGGCCCAGACCTCGATGGTTGAGCGAAGTTCCGCGGTGCTCCTCACCCAAGCCGGTGAGCGGGAGGTCTGCTATCGGCGTCTGAGCTGAGGCAACCCGCGTCTTGTCGGCAGGCGTCGTTGCTCTGGGCCCCGCGTCGGGGCGCGGGGCATCGACCAGTTTTTTTCTCTCCCCGCGCCGCCTCCGAGCCCCTGTCAACTCCGACGCAGGGATGCTTGAGATGTACAGATGTTTGGATATGATGGTCTGACTGTGTGGGAAGTGAGGAGAAGGATGCAGAAACCCATGGGTTACCGCGAAGCGATGGGCGATCTCTCGGAGATTGCCAAAGAGGGCCCCGCCTACGTGCGGGTCAAGGCGCTGGTGACGATTGTGCGCGAAACGTCGCCCAATAACCCGCGCCACGCCGACGTGATGCGTGAGCTGGGCCTGGCCGATGAGTTGGGAGGCCCCTCAGATGGAACGAGCGGCTGTCCAAACTGTGGAGGTGAGACTGCGGCGGAAGAGTCGCGGCGGTTGCTATATGAACAGTCGCAGACCAGGCGGGAAGAAGAGGAAGCCGCAGAGGAAGAGGAGGACCCCCATTGACCCCAGAGAACCCCAGCCCCCGTGCTTGCCTGCCCCGCACTTGCCTGCCCCTGGCTTGACCAGGGGATGCGGGGACACGGAGGGCTGGATCAGGGGTCATTAGTCGGCGAGAGCGGCCGGTTCCCGATCAGCCGCCGTGAAGCTGTAGTCGCCGTCCGCGAAGTCGACCAGGATGGTCTGCCCTTCGTCGAACTTGCCCGCGATCAATAGCTTGCTCAGCGGGTTCTCGATCCGGCGCTGGAAGACGCGGCGCAGCGGCCGCGCGCCGAAGGCGGGGTCGTAGCCGTCGCTGGCGAGCTGTCGGCGGGCGGCGTCGGTCAACTCGAAGCTGCGGCCCATCTCGGACAAGCGGTCGCGCTCCTCGTTCGCGATCAGGTCGACGATTTCGAGCAACTCGTCCTCAGTCAGCGGGTCAAAGCAGACGATCTCGTCGACGCGGTTGAGGAACTCGGGCCGGAAGAAGTCCTTGAGCGCACGCTCGCAGTCGCGCGCGCGTTCGTCGTGCGAGCCGGCGAAGCCCATCCGCGTGTCCATGCGGGCGGTCGTGCCGAGGTTGCTGGTCATGATCACGACCGTGTTGCGGAAGTCCACCGTCCGGCCCTGGCCGTCGGTGATCCGCCCGTCGTCGAGCACCTGCAGCAGCAGGTTGAAGACATCCGGGTGAGCCTTCTCGATCTCGTCGAGCAGGACGACGCGGAAGGGCCGCCGCCTGACCAGTTCGGTCAGTCCGCCTCCGTCGTCGTAGCCGACGTAGCCGGGAGGCGCGCCGACGATCCTGCTGACGGTGTGGCGCTCCTGGTACTCGGACATGTCGAGCCGCACGAGCGCGTCCTCGGTATCGAACAGGTACTCGGCCAGCGCCTTGGCCAGCTCGGTCTTGCCGACGCCGGTCGGTCCGACGAAGATGAACGAGCCGATCGGCCGGGTCGGGTCCTTGAGACCGGCACGAGCTCGGCGAATCGCGTCGGAGACGACGCTGACCGCCTCAGATTGGCCGATCACGCGGTCGTGCAGCTCCTCCTCGATGTGCAGCAGGCGAGCCTCGTCGTCTTCGAGCATGCGGCTGACGGGGATACCGGTCATCTCGCCGATCAGCTCGGCGATGTCGCGCTCGTGAACGGTGTCCCGCTCGGTGTGCTGGGCGTCCCAGTCCTCGCGGCTGGCCTGGACCTCGTCCTGGATGCCGAGCAGCTCCTGCTTGATCCGGGCGGCGGACTCGTAGTCCTCGCGCTGCGCGGCGGCCTCCTGTTCCTGCTTGAGTTCGTCGACGCGGCGGCGCAGCTCGACCACGCGGGTCGGCGGGGACTGGTTGTCGATCACGAGACGCGAGGCGGCTTCGTCGATCAGATCGATCGCCTTGTCCGGCAGCCGGCGCTCGGTCAGGTAGCGCTGCGAGAGCCGGACGGCGGAATCGATCGCATCGTCGCTGATCGTCACGCCGTGGTGGGACTCGTAGCGCGGCTTGAGCGCGGTCAGGATCTGGATTGCGTCTTCGGTCGAGGGTTCGTCCAGGTAGACGGGCGCGAAGCGCCGTTCGAGCGCGGCGTCCTTCTCGATGTGCTTGCGGTACTCGTCGAGCGTTGTCGCGCCGACGACGCGCAGCTCGCCCCGGGCGAGAGGCGGCTTGAGCATGTTGGCGGCGTCGATCGCGCCCTCGGCCGCGCCTGCCCCGACGACGGTGTGCAACTCGTCGATGAACAGGATCACCTGGCCCTCGGACTCGCGGACCTCGTCGATCACCGACTTGAGCCGCTCCTCGAATTCACCGCGGAACTTGGCCCCGGCGAGCAGGACGCCCATGTCGAGCGACATCAGGCGCTTGCCGCGCAGGTTGTCGGGCACGTCGTCGGCGGCCATGCGCTGGGCGAGCGCCTCGGCGATCGCGGTCTTGCCGACGCCCGCCTCGCCGATGATCACCGGGTTGTTCTTGGTCCGCCGGTTGAGGATCTGCAACACGCGGCGGATCTCAACGTCGCGTCCGATGACCGGGTCGAGCTTGCCCTCCGAGGCCAGACGGGTCACGTCGGTGGCGTAGCGGTTGAGCGAGTCGTAGTGCGACTCGGCGTCGGGCTGGTCAACGCGGCGCGAGCCTCGGATCTGCTGCAGTGCGGCGTAGAGCCGCTCGGCGGTGATGCCGTGCGAACGAGCGATCTGCGCCGCCGGGCCGCCGGAGTCCCCGGTCAGGGCGATGAGCAGGTGCTCGACGCCGACGTATTCGTCGTTGAGCCGTTCGGCTTCGACGTTGGCTCGCTCGAGCAGTTGCACGACTCTGGGCGTGACCGTGAGCTGGACCACGTCGTAGCTCAGCCTGGGCGCGGAGTCGATTGCGGTGTCGGCGTCGGCGCGCAGGCGGCCGCGGTCGACGTTGAGCGCGTTGAGCAGGTCGCTGGCGAGGCCGTCCTCGACCCGCGCGATGCTGGCCAACAGGTGCTCGACGTCCCACTGAGCATGGCGCTTCTCGCGCACGAACTGCTGCGAGGACTCGAGCAGTTGCTGGGCCTGGTTGGTGAATCGGTCTCGTCGCATCATCGTCGTCGCTCCTGTCTGTCGAAACGGGGTGGCCGGACGCTGGGTAACCGTTGGTCGCGGTGGCGCTGAATCTCGTTGCGCAGGCGATGGTTCTCGGCCTGCAGTTCGTCGATCTGCTCGCGCAGCCGGAGTATGATGTCGGCCCCGGCGAGGTTGACCCCGAGCTCATCGATCAGCCGCCGGATGATGCGCAGGCGCTCGATGTCTTCCTCGCTGTAGAGCCGCTGTCGTCCGGCAGAGCGGGCCGGGGTGAGCAGGCCTTCGCGCTCGTAGGTGCGCAGGGTCTGCTGGTGGACGCCGATCATCTCGGCGGCGATGCGGATCGTGTAGACAGGCCGATCGTTCATTCGGAGCCGCCTTCCAGGTCTCGGAGCTGGCGGAACAGCTCGGTCTGTTCGGGTGTCAACGGCTCCGGCATGCGCAAGCGGACCTCGGCGAGGATGTCCCCGCGGCCGTCGCGCTTGAAGCGGGGCATGCCCTGTCCTGCGAGGCGGAAGACGCGTCCGTTCTGCGTGCCAGCGGGGATGCGCAGGGCGAGCCGGCCGCTGCCGCTCAGCGAGCGGACGGCGACCTCGCCGCCCAGCGCGGCCGTACTGACGGAGACATCGACCGGCACGTGCAGGTCGTCGCCGCGGCGTTCGAAGAGCGGGTCATCGTCGACGTGGACGACGATGAACAGGTCGCCGTCCTGTCCGCCGTGCGAGTCCTCGCCCTTGCCGGTGAACTTGATTCGCTGCCCATCGCCGACGCCCGGTGGGATCGTGACTTCGAGCCGCGATCCGCCCGCGCCGCGCTGCAAGGTCCGCGTGGTGCCATGGAAGGCCTCGCGCAGCGAGACGTTGATGTCGTGTTCGATGTCTCGGCCCCGAACCGGTTGGCGCGGCATCGCCCCGGGACCGCTGGAGCGCCCGCCGAAGAGATTGCCAAGGAGGTCGCCGAGATCCCCAGCGTCGCCAAACTGCTCACCGAAGTCGAAGTGGATGTTGCCCTGCGAGCCGCCGAACGGCTGACCGCCGCCGAACCCAGCGAAGCCATCGAATCCGCCGTGCCCGCCATGTTGGCGCTGCATCTCTTCGAGCTGTTCGGCGTGCTCCCATTGGTCGCCCCACTTGTCGTACGCGGCCCGCTTCGCTGAGTCGGAAAGGACAGCGTGTGCCGTGTTGACCTGCTTGAAGCGTTCTTCGGCCTCCTTGTCGCCGCCGGTCACGTCAGGGTGGTATTGGCGAGCGAGCCGGCGATAGGCAGAAGAGATGTCCTTGTCCGAAGCATCCTTGGAGACGCCGAGGGTCTGATAGAAGTCAAGCGGCATGATTGCGTCCCGTTGCGTTCTTGAGTGCCAGACTATCAGCCTTTTGCCTCTGATGTTAGCTAGAGGGCAGGAAAGTTGTATAGAACACACTCAAGGTTGTTGACATGGCTGAATTCCCTGCGTACCTTGTGGTCAAGACCGATGGGATGACGCTCAACAGCATCGGCAGAAAGGAGCCAACGATGAGCAAGATCCTGATTCGCGATCCGTTTGCGGAGTTCGACAGCCTGTTCAATAGCGCTTTCGCGCGACGCCCGGGCAGAGTCGCCTCGACGGCGGCCGGCAAGATGCCGACCACGTCCTGGCAGCTTCCGGTCAACGTCTACGAGAACGACCAGGGGATCGGCATCGAGGCCTGGGTTCCCGGCTTCGCCGAGGACGAGATCTCGGTGACTGTGGATGACGGTCAGCTGACGATCCACGCCGAGCACGCGAGCGACGCGAGCTCGGAGAACGGCGCCGGCGAGGACCGCAAGTACCGCCGCCGCGAGGTCACGCGCACCGTGCTGAGCCGCAGTTTCCGGCTCGACCCGGCGTACGACTCCTCGAAGATCTCCGCCCACCTGGCCAACGGCGTGCTCGAACTCTCGCTGCCCAAGGGCGAAGAGCCCGAGCCGCAGAAGATCGCGATCAACGCTGGGGCGGTCAGCGAGGCCGAGGCTGAAGTCGTCGCCGACGACTAGGGCGTGTTCACACTTCTGTCTCAGCGGGACGATTCATGTTGGTGTAAGCCGACGCGGGTCAGAATGGCCCACGCCAAGCGCAATACGCCAAGCGATCGTCGCCCCGTGCTTGACACGGGGCCCAGAGCGCCCAGGTTCATGCGCGAGATGACCTTGGCCTCACCTCGATGCTCGCGCGTGAGTCCGCCCGCTCCACCGTTGAGCCAAGGACGACGGCGTTGCTGCTCCCAAGCCTCGAGGTCTGGGCCCCGTGTCAAGCACGGGGCAACGTGGAATGAGCCTAGTGTGAACACGCCCTAG
>JAJDYG010000038.1 GCA_022822855.1 Dehalococcoidia bacterium | reverse complement strand
CACGTTCTCGTCCGCCAGCGCCAGCGTCTTCGTGATCGCCGCCGTCAACGTCGTCTTGCCGTGATCCACGTGACCAATCGTGCCCACGTTCACGTGCGGCTTCGTTCGCTCGTATACCTGTCGCGCCATCTCGTTGCTCCTCAAGACTGCTCGAGCGGATGCTGCCGCAGATTCCAACCACACCAGCGGATGGAGCCCGCATCCAGATTTGAACTGGAGACCTCGTTCTTACCAAGAACGCGCTCTACCGACTGAGCTATGCGGGCCCGAGTCTGCTGCCTGAACCTGCTGCGATGCTCCGCTCCGATGATCCGGCCGATTCAACACCAGAACCGCCGACGGCATCATCATCTGCCGCGGCGGTCTCTCGTCAATGCTGGTGCCGGGGGCAGGATTCGAACCTGCGAAGCCTTTCGGCGCCGGTTTTACAGACCGGTGGTATTAGCCACTCACCCACCCCGACACTCTCAACATCTTAGCCCCCGACACCCGACCTCACATCCACCCCAAACGCCTCATCCCGCTCCCGGTCTGTTCACCAGCACGCAAACGCGACCTCAAGAACTGGAGCCCAAGGGGGGATTCGAACCCCCAACCTGCCGATTACAAATCGGCTGCGCTGCCAATTGCGCCACCTGGGCCTGACTCGATCCTAAACCGATCCTCCACCATCCACAGTTTTTTGCACTTGACGACGTCAACTCAGTATCTATCCTGCATAGGCGTTTATTCATCATTCGCAACTTCAGATAGACGCTACGTAAGGCACTCCCGTGAAACGAATCATGATCGCCCTCGCGGTGGTAGCGGTGGCCGCAGGCGCCTTCGGTCTCGCATCCCTGCAACCCGTTTCCGCACAGCCCGGCGGACCTTCCGTCTGCCTCTCGCTCCCGCCCGGAGAGCACACGTTCAGTGCTCCATCCCAGGACCGCGATGGTGAAGTCTCGTTCACCGTCACCGTCGGCGAGGGCGGAGTCGTGACCAGCTTCACCGAGCCCGGAGGCCAGTCGATCCCGCCCGCCGCCATGATCGAGATCTTCACCGGCGAAGACTCCTACCCGTTGCCGGATGGCGTCTCCTTCATCGAGTGTGAGGCTGAGGACAGCATGATGGAGGAAGGCGGGGCCTCCGAACTCTGCCTCAACCTCGATCCTGGTACCTACGAAGAAACCGTCAGCGCCAGCGGCCAGACCTACAACATCACCATCAACGTCGGTGAAGGCAGCCGACTGACCAGCGTCGAGGTACTCGGCACGTCCTACGCGCCCGCCGACGCCCTCGCTCTGCTCGCCCAGTTTGGAGCCGCGATCCCACCCCACATCCAGATCGTTCCTTGTGAAGGCCCAACCCCGACGCTCTACGCCAACACGGGAACCGGCGGGCTGGCCGACACCGGAGACTCCAGCGGCCTCTGGTCGGCCGTCGCGACCTTCGGCGTGCTCCTGGCAGTCGCTTCCGCGGTTGTCGTCCGACGCCGTCGAGCCGAAATCCGCAGCCGCGACTAGGGACTAGAACCTCAGCGCGCTCTCCACGAGCGAATCGGCGCCGGGCTCCTCCTCGACCGCTTCAGGCTCGGGCTGGACCCGGCGCCAGCGCGTACCCTCGCGTGTATCCTCCAGCGCCACGCCCAGCTCCGTCAGACGGTCGCGCACCGAATCTGCCATCTCGTACTGCTTCGCCCCGCGTAGCTCCTGTCGAATCGACACCAACAGATCGATAAACGGCCCGGCGTCCGACTGACCTGCCGCTGACACGCCGGCGAACCCCAGCCCCAGCACGCCGCCCAGTTCAACCAGCGCATCCCGCGCCAACCCCGCCGGACGATCCTCAGCCCGCGCCCGATTGATCTCCCGTGCCAGCTCAAACAGAACGGCCAGCGCCTGAGGCGTGTTCAGGTCGTCCTCCAGCGCCGCGATAAACGTCTCACGAGCCTCACCCGGATCGATCTCGCCCTCGCCGTCAACCAGAGGCAGCGTCGCCGCCGTCCGGAGACGCTCAGCGCCGCGCGCCGCCGAGGCCAACGACTCCTCCGAGTAGGTCAACGGCGAACGATAGTGCCCGCCCAGCACGAACATCCGCAGCCCGTCCGCTCCATACCGATCCAGCCCATCGCGCAGAGGCACAATCTTCCCCGTCGACTTCGACATCTTCTCGCCGCCGACCTGCATCATCGCGTTGTGCATCCAGTGACGCACGAACGGGTCCAGACCCGAGAACCCCTCCGACTGCGCGATCTCGTTCTCGTGGTGCGGAAAGATCAGATCCATCCCGCCGCCGTGCAGATCGATCTGCTCGCCCAGGTAGCGGATCGACATCGCCGAGCATTCAATGTGCCAGCCCGGACGGCCCGGTCCCCACGGACTCTCCCACTGCGGCTCGCCTGGCTTCGCCCCCTTCCACAGGGTGAAGTCCATCGCGTGCTCTTTCTCGACCCCGATGTCCGTCGGCTCGGCCGAGATCATGTCAGCCAACGATCGGCCCGACAGCTTCCCATAACCCGGCATCTCCCGGACCCGGAAGTACACATCGCCGCCCGCCGGATACGCCATCCCCTTCTCGATCAGCTCCCCGATCAGCTCCAGCATCTGCGGAATCTCTTCCGTCGCCCGAGGGTGCACATCCGCCGGAGCAATCCCCAGCTCCCGCCACTCGCCCATGAACGACGAAATCTGCCGCTCAGCCAACTCCGACACCGTGATCCCCTCCTGCGCCGCCCGAGCGATCAGCTTGTCGTCCACGTCTGTGAAGTTGTAGACCAGCCGGACCCGCCGGCCGCGCCACTCCAGAAAACGGCGCAGCGTGTCGAAAATGATGATCGACATCGCATGACCCAGGTGAGCATCGTCATACGGAGTGATCCCGCAGACATACATCGAAATCGGATCGTCTAGCGGCTCAAACGCCTGCTTCCGACGCGTCAGCGTGTTGTACAGCTCCACGGACCAACCCCAATCACTCACTGATCATCTACCAAAGCCTAATCAAGCACCATCGAGATCGATCTGATCTCCCCCGTGAGGGGGAGATGCCGCAGGCAGATGGGTGAGAAGTCCGACTATCCCGCCGCCGTCTCCCCCGGACGATCCTCAGCCCCATCGGCCACCTGATCCCGCAGCCGGCGCAGCTCCAGCCGCAACTCCGAGACCGCCACCTCCAGCGATTCAATCCGGTCGTGCTCCGGGTCCGGCAGCCGCAGCACGGTATCGTCGCCCGGGTCGTAGTAGGCCACCACGTGCCCCGGCACGCCGACCACCGTTGAGTACTGCGGCACGTTCGAGACCACCACGGCGCCCGCGCCGATCCGCGCGCCATTGCCGATCGTTACAGCCCCAATGATTGACGCCCCCGCGCCGACCAGCACATCGTCCCCGAACATCGGATGCCGCTGGGTCCGCATCGTCGACGTCCCGCCCAGCGTCACGCCCTGGTGCAGATGGCACCGCCGGCCAATCTTCGCCGTCTCCCCAATCACCACGCCCATCCCGTGGTCTATCAGACAGGGCGTGGCGATCTGCGCGCCGGGATGAATCTCGATGCCTGTCGAGTTCCGACCCCAATGCGAGAGTAGGCGCGGCAGCACCGGAACGCCCAGCCGATGCAGCGCGCTCGAGACCCGGTGCAGCATCTGCGCGTGAACCCCCGGGTACGCCAACAGCACCTCGACCCAGTTCGTCGCCGCCGGATCACGCTCCATGGCGAACTCAACATCCGCCCACGTGTCGTCGACGAACGACCAATACCACTCCACGAATCGTCTCAGGACAGCCATAGCAGCAGCCTATACGTCAGCGCTGACCCCGGATCTCACCCGCACCGTCGCTACCGCGTGCGCCGACATGCCCTCGCCCCGGCCCAAGGCGCCCATGCCCTCGGCCGTGGTCGCCGCCACGTTGACCGCCGACACCTCCAGGCTCAACGCCTCCGCCAGTCGCCCCCGCATAGCATCGATATGCGGACGCAACCTCGGCCGCTCCGCGATCACCGTCGCATCGACCGACTGCGGCACGGCCCCCACTCCGCGCAGTTTCTCCAGAACCAATCCAAGCATCTCAACCGATTCCGCCCCCGCCCAGGCCGGATCCGAGGTGCCGAACTGCGCCCCGATGTCGCCCAGTCCCGCGCCTCCCAGCAAGGCGTCGATGATCGCGTGGGTCAACACATCCGCGTCCGAGTGACCGGCCAGGCCGTCCGAGCCTGGAATCGCCACGCCGCCCAGCACCAACCTCCGATTCGCGTCGAACCGATGCGAATCGATCCCGATGCCGCTGCGGACCTCGTAGCGAACACCCAACAGCGCTTCGACCAGCGGCAGGTCCGAGGGCCCGGTGATCTTCGGATTCGGCCCGCCGACATCGTGGACCACCACGGTCTCGCCGATCCGCTCCACGAGTCCGGCGTCATCGGTCGCCAGCACGCCGTCCCTCCGAGCCGCCTCGTGCGCTCGCCGCAATGTTCCCGCCCGGAACACCTGGGGCGTCGCGACCACGCGAAGGGTCGACCGCTCAGGCGTCTCGACCACCTTCTCGCTGGCCCCAACCACCTTGATCGTATCCACCGCCGGACCCCCGGCGATCACGCCCACGCCTCGCGAGGCTCGCTCGATGCATCCCCTGATCCCCTCCGGACGGATCAGCGGACGCGCCCCATCGTGGACGGCTACCAGATCCACTCCCTGCAGCGCCGACAGCCCCGCCCAGACCGAGTCCTGCCGCTCGCTCCCCCCGTTGACCAGCGCCCTCACCTTGTAGACCTCGCGGCACAGCTCCGCTACTTCGGACCGATTCGACGCGGACGTCACCACCACGATGTCGTCAACCGTGTCGCACTCCTCAAACGCCGCCAGGCTCCAACTCAGGACCGGCCGTCCGGCGAGTTCGGCCAACAGCTTGTCGCCGCCTCCCATCCGCCGGCTGCTGCCCGCCGCCAGGATGATCGCGCCGACCCTCATTGCTCGCACCTCACGCCGCGTCCCCGCTCTGCAGATCGCCTTCCTGTCGTGCCAGTCGCGCGAACACCATCCGTCCGGCCTGCGTCTGGATCACCCGCTTGACCAGCAGGTCGCGCACTTCGCCGATCGCCGAGGCTCCGTCCTCCACGACCACCATCGTTCCGTCGCCCAGGTAGCCCACGCCTTGATCGGCGCTGCGCCCCGGCTCGATCAGTTCAACTCGCAGCGCCTCACCGGGGAGCACGTTCGTCTTCACCGCGTTGGCCAGCACATTCAGGTTCAGTGGACGCACACCCTCGAGCTCGGCGACCCGCGCCAGGTTGGAATCGGTCAGCGCCAGCGCCGCGCCGCGCTCCTTCGCTAACCGCACCAGTCGGGCGTCGACATCGCCGTCCGCTGGGCTCGAATCGTCGTCGATGATCTCCGTCGTGACGCCCTCGTCGCCCTGTAGTCGGGCCAGCAGCTCCAGCCCGGCCCGTCCCCGGCCTCGCTTCTGTGGGTCCGAGCTGTCCGCGACCCGGCGCAGCTCGTCCAGCACGAATCGCGGCACCGCGATGTTCGCCAGCAGGAATCCGCTCGCCGCCACCTCGGCGATCCGGCCGTCGATGATCGCCGACGTATCCAGGATCACCTCCGACGGCGCAGCCGGCCGCACCAGCGCGACCGACTCCGCCACCTCGTCCGCCCGGCCGCGCACCGTGTTGACGAAGCGCTCAACCTCGGTCCGCCGCCCGAGCGCGACGCCAATCCCGATCGGAGCGAGCAGGATGGCCATGCCAATCGGGGCGAAATCGCCGGCTGCGCCTGGCAGCGCGCCCAACACCGGAGACAACAGCGCCGCCGTCACCAGCGCCGCGACCAGGCCGAAGCCGCCCAGCAGGATCTCCAGCGTCGAGATCGAACGCAGAATCCCCCGCCGCAGCCACCAGACCGGCCAGAGAGACCATTCCCAGAATCGTCGCGCTGCCTCAATCACGGCAGGCTCCACAAAGGAAAATGGCGGCCATGCGGCCGCCAATCAGTCCAGAGCGGTCAACCGCCCAATAAATCCGGGCGCATTCCTGCGCATCCACATCATACAGGATTCCCATCCATCTTTCCCCCTCCCTCCTTCCCATTCCGATGCCCCGTGCTTGACACGGGGCCCAGAGCAACCAACTTCACCAGGGCAACTAGGTCCCGCCTCACCTGCACAGCGCTGAAAGCCCTCCTTCCCCTTTCTCCCCCGATCCAAGGGGGAGATGTCACGAAGTGACAGAGGGGGTCCCTCTGACGCTGGGCGCGGGGGACCGGACCTCGCTCTCAGGGAGGGGCGGAAAGTGGGTGTGCGGGGCCGGATCCCGCTGGTCGTCGGGGATTGAGTGTGCGCGCGAGAAAAAAAGTCGCGGACGGGTATTAGGGAGGTTCGTCCTCGTCCGGGTTGGACGCGTCGTCGTCTTCCTCGTCCTGTTCGGCTTCGGCTTTGGCTTCCGCTTCGAGCCTAGCCTTGGCTTCAGCCCGTTCCATAGCCATCAGACGGTCGATCTGCTCGTCGCTCATCAAGCTGACGAGGAGGGCAGGGTCGTTGAGGTCGGGTATCTGCGGCTCCGGGGCGGGCTGCTGACCTCGCGGGAAGAGATCGAGGAGCCGACAGAGGGAGTCGAGCGCCCGGACCTTGGTGTAGCCGCGTTCGTTGGGGTCGTTGGCGATTGTCCAATAGCGGTCCTGGATGGCTTGCGGGGTGTATGGCGGGGTGCTCATGGTCGGTCCTATCTGTGAACGTGTGTTGGAGGTTGATGGTATATGTACTGGTGTTCTGCGTGGGTGTGGGTGTGTTGGGGTTTGCGGAGGGAGAGGGACGGGAGCGGGGGGGAGGGAGGTGTTTCGGCGGTTGAGGTGAGGCCGGCGGTGGTCGGCCTGGCGAAGCTGTGAGGTCTGGGCCCCGTGTCAAGCACGGGGCATCGGAAGGGGAGGGGGCTGGTTCCCCCGATCAAGTCGGGGGCAGGCTCCGCATGAAGCGGGGACTGGGGCAGGAGGGATTTCGGCGGTTAAGGTGAGGCTGGCGTTGGTCGGCCTGGCGCAGTTGGGAGGTCTGGGCCCCGTGTCCCCGCATCAAGTGCGGGGCAGGCAAGCACGGGGCATCGGAAGGGGAGGGGGCTGGTTCCCCCGATCAAGTCGAGGCAGGCTTCGCATGAAGCGGGGACTGAGGAGGGAGTGGTTTCGGCGGTTGAGGTGAGGCGGGCGTCGGTCGGCCTGGCGAAGTTGGGAGGTCTGGGCCCCGTGTCAAGCACGGGGGATCGGAGGGGAAAGAGGCGTTGTGTTCGAGGTGAGGCGGGCGGTGGTTGGCTCGGCTGGCGTAGTGCTCTGGTAGCGTGAAATCACCGTCGGCGCCGATTGCGGAGAGCGACTGCGAGACCGGTGATGCCAACGATCGACATCGACCCACTGCTGCGAGGCGTTTCCAAGCCCGCCCGCTATGTCGGCGGCGAGTGGAACGTCATTGAGCACGACTGGCGCGATCGCGCCGTCCGCTGGGCCCTGATCTACCCCGACCTCTACGACATTGGTCAGTCCAACGGCGGCCTCGCCATCCTCTACGACATCCTCAACCACACTGAGGACACCCTCGCCGAGCGCTGTTACACGCCCTGGCCCGACATGGCCGACAGCCTGCGCAGCCACGGACGACCGCTGTTCTCACTCGAGAACCGACGCAGCCTGCGCGACTTCGACGCCCTCGGCTTTTCGCTCTCCTACGAGCTGACCTACACCAACATCCTCGAGATGCTCGACCTCGCCGGCATCCCGATCCGCAGCCTCGACCGAACCGAGGACGACCCGATCATCTTCGCCGGAGGCTCCGGCGCCCTCGTGCCCGAGCCCCTCGCCCCGTTCATCGACGCATTCATCCTCGGCGAAGCCGAAGACGTCATTCTCGAAGTCAATGACCTGCTCCGTGAGGCAAAGTCTCAGGTCGCATCGCGGCTCGACCTGCTCCGGGCGCTCGCCCGCACACCGGGCGTCTATGTGCCTCGCTTCTACGAATGGCGTTACGAGGCCGACGGCACACCCGCCGAAGTCTTCGCCACCGACGACGCGGCGTCCGTCCCGGCCGTCAAGCGATTCATCCAGGGACTCCCGCCAATTCTGACCAAACCGATCGTCCCCTACCTCCAGACCGTCCACGACCGCGCCGGCATCGAGATCCAGCGCGGCTGCACCCAGGGCTGCCGCTTCTGCCAGGCCGGCATGATCTACCGCCCGCTGCGCGAGCGCACGCCCGAGGAGGTCGTCGCCGGCGCGAAGGAACTCTTCCGCAACACCGGCTTCGACGATCTCTCGCTGGTCTCGCTCTCCTCCACCGACCACTCGCAGATCAAGGCCATCGTTCGCGCCTTGCGCGCGGAGTTCGGCGACGGCATCGGGGTCTCGCTGCCCTCGACCCGGGTCGACAGCTTCAGCGTCGACGTCGCTTTGCTCTGCTCGCCGCGCAAGAAGCACTCGATGACGTTCGCCCCCGAGGCCGGCTCCCAACGCCTGCGCAACGCCGTCAGCAAGGTCGTCGACGAACAGGACCTGCTCGACGCCGCCCGCAACGCCTTCGAGCAGGGCTGGACCTCGATCAAGCTCTACTTCATGGTCGGCCTGCCGACCGAGACCATGACCGACGTCGAAGGCATCGTCGACTGGGCCGCGCAGGTCAAACAGATCGGCCGCCAGATCGTCGGCAATCGCGCCCGCGTCCGGGTCTCAACCTCCAACCACGTGCCCAAGGCGCACGCCCCGTTCCAGTGGGCCCGCCAGGAAACGCCGGCCGAGCTCGAACCCAAGCACCAACTGCTCAAGCAGATGACCCGCCGGGCCCGGCTCGACCTCTCCTGGAACGACCCGCAGGAATCAATCCTCGAAGGCGTCCTCTCCCGAGGCGACCGACGCCTCGCTCCCGTGATCGAGACCGCCTGGCGCAGCGGCGCGCGCTTCGACGCCTGGAGCGAGCATTTCCGCGAGAATCTCTGGTGGGACGCGATGGCCAGGGAAGGCCTCGATCCCGCCTTCTACTGCCACCGCGAGCGCGATCTCTGGGAGCGCTTCCCCTGGATGCACATCGCCTCGGGCGTCTCCGAGGCCTTCCTGCGCAAGGAATGGCAGCGCACCTGGAAAGAACTCACCACCGCCGACTGTCGCGACGGCTGCAACGTCTGCGGCATGGAGCACGCCGCCCAGCTCTGCGAACTCAAGCTCGGCGACCTGATCGCCAAGCGACGGGCATCATCGGAAGAACTGATCAGCGTCTTGTAGGGAGAAAGAGGCCGGCCACGTTATGTCACGGGAAGTCCTCGAACATCTCATCTGGAGCCTCGAACAGTCATTCCGCAAGAAGCCCGAACACTCCCTGATCGCCAACCTCTCCTCCGTCACTACCGACGACCTCGACACCGTCGTCCCCGGCGGCGGCCGCACGATGCGCGACCTGATCATCCACTGCGGCGCCGTCAAACTGATGCACGCCAACCACGCCTTCGGCGACGCCACCTACACCTTCTGGACCACCTGGCCCCACGACGATCCAATCAGCGAGGCCTCATTCGAGGATCTGCTCGAATGGCTCGAGGACGCTCACGACGACGTGATCGAGTCGGTCAAACACCTCAGCGACGACGACGAGCTCGTCGCCACGCGGCCCACGTATTGGGGCGAAACCTGGCAAACTCGCCGCATCCTCGACGCCATCGCCGTCCACGACGTCTACCACGCCGGAGAGATCAACCATCTCCGCGCCCTGCTGCACCAGGTCGAGTAGCGCCGCCCGCCGATCAGAACCGAAGCAACTCCTGGAACCGCTCCGCCTCACCCGACGGTCCGACCACGGCCAGCCGCAACTCGTCCTCACGCAGATACTCGTTCGCCAGCCGCTCAATGTCCTCCGCCGTCACCGCCTGGTAGCGCTCGTTCACTTCGTCGACCGACCAGATCTCGTCGTGCAACAGCGCCTGGCTGCCGTTCCAGGCCGAGACCGCGCGGGTGTCCTCCATTCCCATCAGCATCCTGCCGGCCGCCAACCGGCGCGACCGCTGCAGCTCCTCCTGAGACACGCCGTCCCGCATGCGCGACAGCTCGCCCAGCGTCGCCTGCAACGCCTGCTCGACGTTCTCAGGATCGACTCCCATTGAGACGTGCAACACGCCCGAGTCCCGCAACAGCGCCAGTGACGCATGAACGTCGTACACTAGTCCTAGCTCTTCGCGAACCCTCAGGAACAGTCGTGAACTCATTCCGTCGCCCAGCATCGCCGTCAACAGTCCCAGCGCGTGACGATCCGCGTGTCGAGATGTCAACGTGGGCAAGCCGATGCTGAGCTGCGCCTGTTCCGTCTCCTTGATCCGAACCGAGACTCTGTCTCCGTCGACGGACAGCGGCGCCGCCCGCCGCTCAACTGCGTCGGCCGGCGACCAGTTCGCTGTCAACTCCGAGACTCGCGCCAACACCGCGTCGGCGTCGATCTCGCCTGCCACCGAGACCAGGGCGTTGCCCGGGGAGTACTGCGAATGCCAGTAGGAGACCGCGTCATCGTATGGAATCGCCTGCACCGTCTCAGGTGTGCCTGCGATGTCGCGACCGAGCGGCGTCCCTCGCCACAACACCTCCGACAACAACTCCGCCACCAGTTGATAGGGCGAATCCTCCACCTGGGCCAACTCTTCGAGAATGACCGAGCGTTCCTTCTCCAGTTCCTCCCGCTTGAATCTGGGCCGCGAGACCATGTCGACGATCACATCGACGGCCGTCTCCCAGTCGGGACCCGGGACCTTGGCGTAGTAGACCGTCAGCTCGCGGTCGGTGCCCGCATTGATGTATCCGCCGACGCCCTCAATGGCGGTCGAGATGTCCGCCGCGGTCGGGTGCAGCTCGGAGCCCTTGAACACGCAATGCTCCACCATGTGCGAAACACCGGCCAGTTCGTCGCGCTCATATTGAGATCCCGCCCCCACGTAGACGGACACCGATGCCGAACGCGCCGAAGCCATCGGTGCGCACAGCACCCGCAGCCCATTCTCCAGAACCGTGACCTGAGGCGTGCCGTCCGCGCTGTCCCCCTTGATTGCCGGGGCCGGCACTACTCCACGCCCCATGTCGTGTCGCCAGAGGCGTCGTCTCGCACGATGCTGTGCGCCATCGCGCCCTGGACAAACTCATCAATCGAAGCGCCAATCGTCGTGTCGTTTCCGTGGCCATTGAAGGTCAGCGTGTCTTCCGGGAGCCCGTAGAGCTGTGTCACAATCGATCGCACTTCCTGAGTCACCTGCGGCATGCCCCGAGTGTTGCCGGGACCGCCCGGAAAGAGCGTGTCGCCGACCACGCAATAGGGGTCGTCCGGGTCGGGGATGTAGTACGAGACCGATCCGGTCGTGTGACCCGGCGTGTGCAGCACCTCGAATTCGCTGCCGCCCAGCAGGATCGTCTCGCCGCCCTGCAGGTGGATGTCGATGTCGAGGTCGGTTTCCAGCCAGGGATGTTGCTCGTCGGCCACGGTGTCCGACGTGTGCATGTAGTACGGCACGTTGGGACCCAGCCGCTCGCGCAGCTCGTGGTAGGACTTGATGTGGTCGGGATGCGAATGCGTGAACAGCACCATCTTCGGCGTCGCGCCCGACTGCTCAACGCCGGCCATGACCAGCTCGTGCTGCGCCACCGCGTCGATGATCGCTGCGTCGCCGGTACCTTTGTCAACCAGCACAAACGCATTGTTCTCGAACGGTCCCCAGGACATCTGCATCACCACCACGCGCGAATACACTCGCAGCAGACGCGACTCCGCGTGCAACTCCATGCTCATGACCCACTCCAATCGGTCAGCCTTGCGCCAACTGATCGCAGCATAGCCAGCCGCCAGGAACTCCCATGACCAACTCCACGACCGCCCCCACGACCGTCGAGGCATCCATCGCGGCGCCCATCGACTCGCCAATCGACGCACTTGCCGATGTGCTTCCCCTGACCGCACGGTCCAACGCGGCCGGAGTGCTGCAAATCGGCGGATGCAACGTCCGCGACCTCGCTGGCGCGTTCGGAACGCCGCTCTACATCTACGACGAGCACACGATCCGGCAAACCTGCCGCGATTATCTGCGCGACTTCCAGGCACACGTCCCCGGCGCGCGAGCACACTATGCCTCCAAGGCCTGGCTGAGTCCCGCGCTGGTCCGGATCCTCGTCGAGGAGGGGTTCGGGCTGGATGTCGTCTCGGCGGGCGAGCTGCACGTCGCGCT
The DNA here is from genome assembly GCA_022822855.1 of Dehalococcoidia bacterium. Lineage (GTDB taxonomy): Bacteria > Chloroflexota > Dehalococcoidia > Bin125 > Bin125 > Bin125. The sequence continues at coordinate 21,749 of JAJDYG010000038.1, read as the reverse complement.
CGCCGGCGGCATGGATCCCGAGCACATCGGCTTCCACGGCAACGGCAAGACCCGCGACGAGTTACAGTACGCGCTCGACAGCGGAGTCGGCCGGATCATCGTCGACAACGACGACGAACTCGCTCTGCTCGACGAGCTCACCCAGGAAGGGGCCAAAGAGCAGCGGATCATGCTGCGCATCACCCCGGGCGTCGACGCGCAGACCCACGCCAAGACGACGACCGGTCTGCGAGACAGCAAGTTCGGCTTCCCGCTGCCCTCCGGGCAGGCAGAAGCCGCGTTGGTCCGAGCTCTGGAAGCGCCGTTCCTAGACGTGACGGGCTTCCACATCCACCTTGGATCGCCGCTGTTCAACATCGAGCCCTACTCGGACGGGATCGCCACGATCGGAGCATTCGCTGCCGACATGAAGGAGCGTCACGGCTACGAGTGGCGCGAGTTCTCGCCCGGCGGCGGTATGGCGTTGACCTACACCGCCAACCAGGTCGCCCCTCAGGCCGATCGCTACGCCGTTCAGATCGCCGATGCCATCCACACCGCCTGCGACACGCACGGCCTGCCGATTCCGGATGTTCACATCGAGCCCGGACGCTCAGTCGTCGGCCGGGCCGGGGTCGCGCTCTATTCGGTCGTCAGCCGCAAACACATTCCCGACACCCGGGATTATGTCACGGTCGACGGCGGCATGGCCGACAACATCCGGCCGGCGATGTACGAGTCGAGATACGAGGCCGCCGCCGCCGAGCAAATGAACACCGTGCCCAGCCTGGTCGCCACGATCGCCGGGAAGTTCTGCGAATCCGGCGATGTCCTCGTCCGCGATGCCAACCTGCCGACCTTGCAACTTGGCGAGCTGATCGCCATTCCCGCCAGCGGCGCGTACCAGATCGCGATGGAGAGCAACTACAACCTCGCCTTGCGGCCGGCGATCGTGATGGTCAACGACGGTGACGCGCGACTGATCCGCCGCCGCCAGACCCTCGACGATCTGCTCGATCTGGAACTCTGATTGTGAATCGCGATGCCCGTCACCGCCTCGATCAACGACCGCTGGGGTCCGCACGCTGACTCCCTCCCCGGACGCACGTTGGTCGCGATGCTCGAGGCTCAACGTCTGCCCCATGCCCTCCTGATTGCCGGGCCAATCGGAGTCGGCAAACGCGATCTGGCGGTCCGGATTGCGCAGTCACTCCTCTGCGAATCGGCTGATCCGCGCGACGGCGGTCCCTGCCGCGAGTGCCGGGACTGCCGCCGCCTCCACGATCCGCTGCAGCCGAAGCTCGACCCCCAGCACACCGATGTTGAGATCATCACGCCCGGTTCGCTCTGCGCGGAGTCCGACCACGACCACAGCAACACGCACACGATCGGCATCTGCATCATTCGGCGAATCGAGCACGTCGCGACACTGGCCCCGTTTGAGGCGGATCAGCGCGTGATCATCATCAACCCCGCCGAAGCGCTCTCGCCCGACGCCGCCGACGCCTTTCTCAAGACACTTGAGGAGCCTCCAGAGCGCGTCTACTTCATTCTGCTCACCAGCCAGGAGGAGCAACTGTCGGAGACGATCCGCTCGCGCTGCCGCATCATCACCCTGGCTCCCTTGCCGTCGGCTCAACTGAACCGCTGGCTCGAACACTGGTCGGCGGCTGAAGGGCTCACACTGCCCGACGATCCCGAACGTCGATCCGAACTTGAGCGGCTGGCGCGCGGCCGGCCGGGCTGGCTGCAATCGAATCTCCGCGACGGAGACCCCGTCGCGCTTCGCGCGGCCCAGATCGACGACGCCGTTCGCATCGCCGACGCCTCGCGCGCGGAGCGGCTGAACTGGTCCGAGCAAGTCGTCGGCCGGTTCTCCACTTCACAGACGCTCGCCAACCTGGAGCTGATGCTGGAGGCCTGGACCGACTGGTGGCGCGACTTATGGCTTCAGCAGACCAATCAACAGGCCGCTGTCGTCCATGTCACGCAGCTCGAACGAATCGAGCGACTGGCCGACCTGTACGATCAGGAGCAGGTGAGTCAATTCCTGGAGAAGATTCAACGCACTCGCGCGCTGATCGAACGAGGCGTCACTCACGGCCTCAACGCCCGACTCGCGCTTGACGTGCTCCTCCTCAATATCCCGGTCCCCCTGGAGCGTTCATGAACAACCAACCGGACGACGGAGCCACAGCCCAATCGTCATCCGACGCCTCACAAGCCTTGCAAGACGAACCCGCATGTTCCGACGAATCTGAGTCGTCCAGCGACGAACAGGTCGTGATCGGCATCCGGATTCGCGAGGCGTCTCGCATCTATCACTTCGCCGCCCCGCGCGGCCAGGTCTTCCCCGGCGATTATGTCGTCGTCGACCGCGCCCGCGGCGATCAACTCGCCCGCGTCGTCACGGTCCCCGACGAAGAAGGCGAAGCCAAACCCGTTTCGCGCGACGTTCGGCCAATCGTGCGACTGGCGAACGCCGACGACCGCGAACGAGCGGCAGAGCAAGCCGACCGCGCGGACCAGATCCTGCAGGACATGCGCTCAGCCGCCGTCCGCGACGATCTCGGCCTCTACCCCGTGGCGGTCGAACTGAATCTGGACGGCGACCGCGGGACCGCCTGGTTCCAGGCGCCCGAGCACGTCGATTACCGCCCCCTGCTGGACGAGGTCCAGGAAGAGTACGACGTGGCCCTGCACATGCAGCAAGCCAACCAGCGAGAGCGCGCGCGCCTCGTTGATGGCTATGACATCTGCGGATTGCGACTCTGCTGTTCCAGTTGGATGACCGACTTCCCCCACGTGGGTGTTCGCGTGGCCAAGGACCAGGACCTGTCGCTCAACCCGGACAGCATCTCCGGCGTCTGCGGGCGACTGCTCTGCTGCCTGACGTTCGAGCACGAGGTCTACCGGGAGATGCGTGGATCGCTGCCGAAGGTTGGCAAACGCGTCAGTACGCCGGCCGGCATGGGCAAAGTAGTCAAGCTCAACATCCTGCAACAGAAGGTCACCATTTCGCTCGACGACCACCCCCAACGCGTCGACGTCCCGGCCGACGAGATCGGTCTCGCCGTTCGTACCGAAGATGCGCCGAACCAGGCTCTGGTCGAGGCTGAGCAGGCCCGCCGAGAGGATGACGCCCGGGCGGCAGCATTGCGCGAGGCCGCAGCGCCTGCCGAGGCGGCGGGACAACCGTCCGCAGCGCCCGAGGGACCGCCGAAGCGCCGGCGGCGACGCTCCCGCAAGCGGCAGTCCGGAGGGCAGACCGATCAGCAGACCGGCGAACAGCACGATTCTTCACAGGCAGGACCCGACCGAGGCGAATCAGGCGATGGCACGGCCAAGCGATCGACGCGGCGCCGGCGGCGGCGCAAGCCGAAGGTTGTCAATCAGCAGTCCGATACCGCAGCATCGGACTCTGTCGCCGCTCCGCAGCCCGGCGACGGCGAACAACGCCGTTCTCGCCGCCGACGTCGACGCTCACGTCAGCCGGTCAACCGACCGGAACAGCCTTCCGACTCGTCGGAGTAGTCGTCTAGATGCCGAACTCCTCGGCGTCTTCGGCTTCGGCGCTGGACAGTCCACTCATCTGAGCCGCCAATGCAGAGAGCTGCTCTTCGTCGTACCAGTGGACCACGATTCGTCCGCCGCCCGAGGGCCCCTTCGAGCCCGCGCGAACCTCGACCCGGGTACCGAGCGCGGATTCCAGCCGCTCAGTCGCTTCAGCCATCACCGGCGACGTTTCGGCTGCACGGTTGGCAGTGTTCCTCATCGGCGTTCGCCCCGCCTCTGCTGCGGCTCTCACAGCCTGCTCCAACTGGCGGACTGTCCATCCCGCATCCACAGCACGCTCGGCCAGATGATGTCTGTCGGTCTCGCTGGCTCCCAACAGCGCCCGGCCGTGACCCTCGCTCAGGGCGCCCGAAGCGACCAGTTTCTGGATCTCTCGGGACAGCGAACGCAGGCGCATCGTGTTGGCCACGGAGGTGCGGCTCTTACCCACTGCCGTCGCGATCTCGACCTGTGTCCAACCTGACTCGGAAAGCTGCTCAAACGCAGCCGCCATCTCGATCGGATTCAGGTCGGCGCGCTGCAGATTCTCGACGAGCGCCAGCGTCAGCCGCTCCGCGGCGTCGTCACCCGACCTTGCCTGGACGACGATCGGCACTGTTTCCAGCCCGGCCAGGCCGGCGGCTCGCCAACGTCGTTCCCCCGCGATCAGTTCGTAGCGCCCCATGGGTCCGGGCTGGACCAGCAGCGGCTGCAAGATGCCGTGCTCACGGATACTGGCCGCCAGCTCCTCAAGCTGCTCCTGGTCGAACGCTGTTCTCGGCTGCGAAGGATTCGGACTGATCGAGCCGATCGGCGCTCGCGCCGGGGCGGTCTCCAATGCCTCCGCGGGGGGAGATGGGATCAGCGAGTCCAGGCCGCGCGCGAGACCTCGCGACGCGCCTCGGGTGCGCGTCGCGTCCGAACTGGCCGAACCGCCCGGATCGACGATCTTGGCCACCGGCGCCTTCTGGCTTTCGGTCATCTTGATACTCCGCCGGCAATGCGGCCGCGATACAGCGTGGACGGCGGAAGCGCCGACAGGCGGTCGAACAGCTCCTCCGCGAGTTCGCGGTACGCCTCAGCTCCTCGTGAGCGGGGCGCGTAGTCGATGATCGGGCGTTGATGACTCGGCGCCTCGGAAAGACGGATCGAGCGTGGGATGATCGTGTCAAATGTAGAACTGATATGCGCTCTAAGCTGCGCAGCCACGTCCTGGGAGAGTCGGGTGCGGCCGTCGTACATCGTCGCGACGACGCCCAGAAGGTGCAGCCCGTTGTGCAGATGCATCTGCACCCTGCGGATCGTTTCGAGCAAGGCCGAAAGTCCCTCGAGAGCCAGGTATTCGCATTGCACCGGGGCGATGGCCGCGTCGGAGGCCGTGAGCGCGTTCAGCGTCATCAGGCCCAGCGACGGTCCGCAGTCGATCAACACAAGGTCGTACTCGCCTGCGACGTCCGATAGCGCGCCGCGCAGGACGTATTCCCGCTCCGAACGGCTGGCCAGTTCGATCTCCGCTGCGACCAGGTCCATGGATGATGGAACCGCATCCAGTTGCGGCCAGGGAGTCGAAACGATGCACTGGGACAGGTCTGCCTGTTCGAGCAGCGAATCGTAGAGATACAGCCCGGACGACTGCGCCCCCAGGGCCGACGTCGCGTTGGCCTGGGCATCCGCGTCGATCACCAGCGTTCGGCGGCCTGATTCGGCGGCGGCGGCGGCCAAGTTGACGGTCGTCGTCGTCTTGCCGACGCCGCCCTTCTGGTTCGCAACCGCGACCACACTCACGTCAGCACGCCTCCAGCGGACTCTCTGGCTACGCTGTGACGAAGATAACGGTCAACCCGTTACGTCGATAGCCCGAGCCTACTCGTCACGGTACAGAATTCGCACCCGACGCGACGATCCCTCTCCGAAGGACTCCGTCTTGAGCTCCGGGTCCTCCTGGAGTTGCAGGTGGATGATCCGCCGCTCGGCAGCCGGCATCACTCCCAGAGTCACTGGCTCGCCACGTTCTCGCACTTCCGATGCGGCACGCTGCGCCATTTCCTCCAGAGCGGTTTCTCGCCGCCGCCGGTAGCCGTCCACATCAACGGTCACCGGGTTGTTGCCGTCCAGGGCGCGGCTGACGATCACATTGACCACATACTGCAAGGCCGCCACGTGGCTGCCGTGACGGCCGATCAACAGGCCCAGATCTTCATCACCGACCGGATGGATGTCGAGCACGGCCACCGCATGACCAAGACCGTCCATCGGGGTCCTCGGTTCACGGGCCGTCACTTCCACGTCGAAGCCCAACTGGTGCGCAATGTCGGTCAAGACCTCGACCGCGAACTGCTTTGGCTCCTCGTTCGGCTCGAAGTCGGGATCGGCGAGCAGCTCGAACGGCGCGAGCGGCGGTCGGGCCGGCTGTCGCTCGCGGGATTCCTCCCGTCCGCGGCCGCGCTGGCGTCCACCCTGGCGGCCGCGGCCTCGATCGCGACGCCCGCTCCCCGCCGGCGCCGCCTGTCGGGGGCGGGATCGCGATCGGTGGTCCGGCTGAACCTCGCGTTGGCTATCTGTGGAGCTTGCCGACGTTCCTTCCGCCGGCTGCACGACCTGTCTCCTCCCTGCTGGTCTCCGGTTCCCGCCGGAACGTCCGCTGCGGCGCGGCGAGTCGCTCGACTGCCCGGGTTCGACTTCCGTCAGGTCCGAGTAATCATCGATCTTCGGTAAGGAGGGAGCCGGCCCCCTGCGTCCGCTACCGGAGACGCCTGCTCGAGGCGTCACCCGCACTAGAGACTGGGCATTGCCAATCCCGAAAATGCCGGTGCGACCTTCTTCCAGTACTTCGACCTCCACCTGCGCCCTCGAAAGTCCCAGCCGGCGTAGCGCTGCTTGAACGGCGTCGTCGACCGTCCGCCCCGACTGCTCGATCACTTCCCTGTTTGCCATGGTCACTTCTCCAACTGTTCGACGTTTCGGATTGTGCTCCGGCAGCATGTGACGCGTGCCGACTCAATCCGGAGGTACTCCATCGCTTGCTCAACGGGAACGATTCGCTCGCCGCCTTCTCTGCCGCCGACGACGCGCCGCGCTGGTCTGTCGCCGCGGCGGCCTCTCCGGCTTCGGTTCTGATGCCTCTTCCTCGCCATCCGGCGCTTCCGCTGCCTCGGTAGTGGCGGCGACTGCAACGGCGCCGCCGTTGGCAGCGGCTCCGGCCGCAGCCGGCGCGGGCAGCGGCTCGGACGAGAGCAACCACTTCCACGACCACTTCAGACCTTGCCGATAGAAGTAGTAGTAGTACGACGTGAGGATCGTGAACACCGAGGTCACCAGCCAATACAGGCCGAGTCCGGCCGGTACCTGGAGGGTGAAGAACCCGAACATGAACGGCATCATCCACAGCATCGTGCGGTTCATCGACTCGGAGCGCTCATCTCGAGGACCCATCCGCGCCGTCGAGACCTTTTGCTGGATGTAGGCGGTGACGCCCACGAGGATCGCCAGCGGCAGGGACTGCTCGATCGACGATGAGCCCAAGTCGAAGAACAGAAAATCGCGATTGATTGGGATCGCCGATGTGATGTAGGACCAGTCGTAGAGGTCGCTCGATAGGCGCAGCAACTGCTCCGGCGTGTCGCCCAGCGTCCGTCGCAATACCTGGTAGAGCGCGATCCAGATCGGCATCTGCACAAGCAGCGGCCAGAGGCAACCGAGCGGATTGAAGCCCGCCTCGCGGTAGACCTTCATCAACTCTTCCTGGCGACGCTTGGGATCTTTGTACTTCTTCTGGATCTCCTGCATTCGCGGCTGCATTTCCTGCATCCCGCGGGTCGCCCGCAGCTGCCGGAGCGTCAACGGGTACGTCACCACGCGCACGATCAGCGTGAACAGGATGATCGCGACCCCGTAGTTGTCGTCTACGGCGTGGGCGATCACGATCAGCCCGTTCATGATCGGCCCGATCAGAATGTCATTCCAGATGAAGTCGAGTATGTCCATCGTCGCCCAGTTCGGCGCTCCTAGTTCTGCGGATACAGCTTGACGGCCTGGTTGGCACCCAGCAGCACGGCGTAGAGCACGCCGTCCTCATCGCTGACCAGGATTCGGTCGTCGCGCAGGATGGCGTTCGCCATCAGGTCCTTCGCGCCCTCCAGGTGGAACTGCCTGAGCGGCGAGCCGTCGGAGGCGTTGAGTTGATGAATCATCCCGCCGCGAGCCACGATCACGAGAATCCCGCCCGCATCGCCGCCATCGGCATTGCGGTCGACCAACAGCGGCCGGGCGCGAATCCGATCTCCGCTGGCAAACGGCTGCAGCCAGCGCTTGGCTCCGGTCAGGGCGTCAAGCGCATAGACGTTGCCTCGAAGGTCGGTCGTGTAGATGACGCCGTCGTGGATCAACGGGTTCCCCCACAGCCAGTGAGAGGCCTGAACCGCCCAGATCTGACCTCCGGTCGCCGCGTCCAGACCGTAGAGCGTCCGGTCGAGGCCGCCCACATAGATGATGCCCTCGTCTTCGGCAATCGAGCCGGCAATGCCGCTGCCGATCTCGATCTGCCAGACGGATGTTCCGGCGGTATCCCCATCGACGTTGATCGCCGTCACGCGACCGTCCAGACCGGCCACGATCAACAAGCGGCCGCGATCCGTGTCCACGAGCACCGGGCCGCTCCAGATCTGTAGGTCCGAGCCCCCATCCCAGGTCCACAACGCTTCGCCCGGCTGCTCGATATCGACCGCGTACACGCGGTACGCGGTGTCGGCCAGATAGACCAGCGTGCCATCCACGATCAGGTCGGCGACGAGCCGGTCCTCGCTGTCAAACACGATCCGCGCCGACTCGCCATCGCGCTGGACTGCGTACAGCACGCCGTCCGAGTACCCGGCCAGCAGCCATTCATCCGTCGACTCGACCCAGACCGGATCGGCGTAGAACGCCACCGGCTCGATTTCTCCATCGAGTCCGGGGAAATTGCCGTCGTCGTCGGGGAACTCCCAGACAGCGGAGCCCAGGTTGCCATCGAGCAGCTGAACAGCCACCACCTGATCCTCGCCCGTCGGCGCGATCAGACGTGTCTCCGGCTCGACCGGATCCAGGGTCGGCGCAGCCCAACCGTCAGGTTGGTCGGCGACATCGCAGGCCACGAGCACGGGAATCGCGGTAATCAGAACCAGGAACCCGACGATCCGGCGGTGAAACTGTTTCACGTGAAACCATTGGCGCACGTGACTCAGGAGTCGAGCGAGCGAATGATCCATCGATCGCGGCTGACCACGCCGGAAAGCGGACGCTGGCGTATGCATCGGCGCTGTCGCTTGGGTGGGCAATGACCCATGCAGCGACTCCGGCGGGGAATCAGGCTGCAGATCGGGTAGTGGATCAAAATGTTTCACGTGAAACATCCTGACCCGAAACCTCTACTGGACTGCCATGTGCCAGATCGCGACGTGCCAGTCTGCGATGCGCCGGCGCGGGATCGAAGCCGCCGCGGTTGACGGGATTGCAGCGAACCAGTCGCCACAGGCCCAGGGCGACGCCGACGACGGCACCCCTCGCCCGCACGGCGTCGATCATGTACTGCGAGCAGGACGGTTCGAATCGACACTGAGAGCCCATCGCTGCAAACAACGGCGACAAGAGTTTCTGGTATCCGACGACCAGCAATATCACGGCTCGATCCGCGACTTGCGCGAGGGAGCGGCCCGTCGAGCGTTCCAGCGAATCGCTCAAAACGCACCCCCATCGCGGCCCGATCGCTGACCGTCCAGTTGCCGCTGCGACCGCCGCACCAGCAGGTTCAGGGTCGAGTCCAGTCTCGCGAAGTTTGCCTCGACCGCTCCCTCCCGGGCGATCACAACCACATCCAACCCCGTGCAGTCGCCCTCGACATTCAGTCTTCGCGCCGATTCGCGCAGCCGGCGTCGGATCCGGTTGCGTTTGACGGCCCCGCCCAACCGGGAGCTGATGGCGAAACCGAATCGGCATGGTTCGGTCGATGTCGCGCCGCCTCTGGAACGCGCCCGCAGGGCCAGGATCCCGCTCGCCGACCTGATGCCCTCGCGAAACACGGCATCAAAGTCCGACTTGCGGCGCAAACGCTGGTCAGCAGGCATCGTCAGGCATCGTTCGGCAGCGCTCAACACGCGGCATGGCAGTACGCGGCATGGGACGCCCTCTGGCGCGCATACTCAAGCAGGGACACAAAACGGTGCGGCGGTCGTTCAGACGACCGTCAATCGTCGCCGGCCTCGGGCCCGGCGGCGTTTGAGCACCGCGCGCCCGCCTCGGCTGGACATTCGCTTGAGAAATCCATGCTCCCGCTTGCGCGGAATTCGCTTTGGTTGATACGTGCGTTTCGGCATCAATTCCCTCACCACATCACGGGACACACAAGCCCGATGGACGAAGAAGGCAGGACAAGTACCGCTCAGTATACGCCAGCCGCCAGCCGCGGCCGCGTTGCCTGGACTGCTTGCCCGGAACGCTCACGGCATCGAACCCGCCTCCGCCAGGGCCCGGTAGACGGCCAGCGATTCGATCACATATTGAACATACATTCTTGTGGACGAAAAGTCGAGCGCCGCGAGAAATCCATCCGCCCCGGTCAGCACGGCCTCATCCTCCCAGCGCGCCGCATTGCCCGGGCCAGCGTTGTACGCCGCCAGCGCCATGATCGGCTCGTTCGAGAAGCCCTCCAACTGGCGAGCCAGATACCAGGCTCCAAATCGGATCGCCAGTTCGGGACGAGCGAGATCGACGTGCGAGTACTCGATCCCCAGGCCCGCCGCGATGTCCGAGCCGGTCAGCGGAATCACCTGGGTCAGGCCGACTTCGCCCGCCAGACCCTCGGCATCGGCGTCGTAGAAGCTCTCGCGTCTGATCAGCGACCAGAGCAGGAGCGGATTGATCCCTTCTGACGTTGCGTGCAGCGCCATCACGTCGGGCCAGGGCTGCGGATAGGCGAGTCGGAGCAGCTCCACTGGCGCCTCCGACCAGTTGAGTCCGAACAGGCTCATCGCCTGCCCCGCCGCCCGCGCCGAGGCCGGATACTCGCCCAAGGCCGCGAGCGCTTGCGATGCCTCGACCAGGGCCCAGGGATTGGTGCTCAGCGTGCCGATCAGCTCCGACCACATCCGGTCGGCGGCCGAGTCGAAACCGCCCAGCCGCAGATCGCGCGCTGCCTGCCACTCGCGTAACCCCTCAATGTCCGATGGCGGCGGGTCGGACTCGCCCGTCAGCCTGATCAGCCATTCCTCCAGGGAGATATCGAGCACGCCCGGAGGATCCTGGTCCAGGAGTTCCGCTGCGCGCAGCCCGTAGTACGCGATCGGGTCGATGTCGACCACCTTCCCAGCGAGGTCGGCGGACGACTCGAGATCCCCAGCCTCCTGGTTCATCAGCGCAGCCCAGTAGAGCAGTTCTTGCCGCAGGTCGTTGCCCCAGTGATCGGCCCCTCGGTTGGCCGCGTCGCGGAAGCGCTGCGCTGCCTCTGCCCACCGCTCACGGGACACGGCCTGGCCGGCCCAGCGGCGCACGGCCTCCATCCATCGCGGATGTTCGGCATGCTCGTCCACGACCCGGCCCCAATGCGCTTCCGCTGCATCCGGATCGCCGTCTGCGATAGCAAACTCAGCGAGACGCATCGAGGCCTCGGCCGCGAGCGGGTCCGATGGATCCCTGCCGATCACGGCGACATAACCCAACGCGGCGCTTGCCCGATCGTCGTTCTCCTGGTGAATCGCCGCGATGTAGAACTCCCCCGCAACCTGCTCGGCCAGCACGCCAGAGCCGCCGAGCACGTTGAGCATCGCATTGCGCGACTCCACCCAGAGTTCCTCGTTGAAGCGAATCCGGCCGATCGTCAGTTGGTCTACGGCCGCTCCGGAATCCAGCAGAAAAGCCAGCGCCTCGGAGCTCTCGGTGAAATCGCGATAGTCGTCGACCAGGGTGAACCAGGCCTCCTGCGCGGCTTCGAGATTGCCTGCGTCGCGCTGCAACGCGGCGGTGCGGCTCAGGGCCGCCGCCTGGTCGTCGCGCCAGGGCGACATCTGCATGAGTTCGTCATAACGCGCGAGCGCCCGCTCCGCCTCCCCGGCGATGTCAAGCTCCGTGGCGGCGATATGGATCGCCCGCAGACGATCCTGGAACGGCAACATGCCGCCGAGCGCGCGCTCCGCCCACTCAATCGCCTCCTCACCGCGCCCGACTCGCTGGAGGATCTTGGCGATCTCCAGGGAGATCAATGCCCAGGCCGGGCTGTCGGTGTTCACATAATCTGCCAGCGCTTCGATCGCGACGTCGGTCTGGTCCAACATCACCGCGGACCGCGCTCGGAGCAACGAGTGCCGCCGCGACTGATCGGTGGTCAAGAATCCTGAGACGTCCGACAGCGCGGCCTGCGCATCGAGCGGTCGGTTGAGTCGGAGCAGCAACCGCACTCGGTCCAGCTTCAACGAGGTCAGCGCATCCGTGTCTAGCGTGCCGCCTTCGGCGATCGCCGATTCCCGAACCGCCAACGCCTGCTCCCAGTATCCGTTATGTTCGAGCGCGGCTGCTTCGGCGATCAGCAGCTCGACCGGGTCGCTGGTCGCCCGCGCCGGAGCCTCCGGCAGCGCCTGCTGCTGCTCTTCGACCTCTTCAATCGGCGCGGGGCGGACTGGTTGCGCCTGGACTGGCTCGGCGGCCGGCTCGGCCTCAGCGGGCTCCGGATCATCACCCGAACAGGCGGCCGCGACCAGAGCCAGGCAGCACGCGAGCCCTGCCAGCACAGTCAGGCGAAAAAAAGACGATCGGGCAGGGCCAGCCGCTACGGGTAGTATCACAACGATCCCGGGATCCGCCCCGCCTACGCCTCTCCACACTGTACCGCCATGAACCGGGTTTCGGATTGACTGATGCGCGCCAGTTCCGCCACCTCCTGGGCCGAGATCGACCTCTCTGCGCTCAGCAACAATGTCGCGGTCCTCAGCCGCTCGGCAAGCCAGGCAAATCCGGCCCGCGTCGCGGCGGTCGTCAAGGCCGACGCTTACGGTCACGGCGCTGTGACCGTCGCGAACGGCGCCATGGCTGCCGGAGCAGCCAGGCTCTGCGTATTCACGGTGCGCGAGGCGGTTGAACTGCGCGAATCGGGAATCGAAGCGCCAATCCTCTGCCTGGGACCAGTGCTCTCAGACGATCCCGAAGCCATTGCGAGGTACGACATCGCCGTCGTCGTCGACTCCGCCGACACCGCCACGCGGCTCGATCTCGCCGGTCGCTCAGCCGGACGCAAGATCAAGGTCCACGTCAACATCGACAGCGGCATGCAGCGCTACGGCCTGCCTCATGCGCAGGCCATCGCGCTGTCGGAGGTGGTCCGCGCGTGTCGCTCGCTTGAGCTCGAGGCCGCCTTCACTCACTTCCCCGACGCCGGCAACGCCGACCGCCAGGCATCGCTCGACGCGCTTGCACGTTTCCGACGCACCGCCGCCCAGATGCGCGTCCCGACTCGTCACGCCGCCGCCTCGGCCGCGACCTTCAATCTGCCCGAGGCCTCGTTCGACTTCGTGCGGGCCGGGATTGCCCTCTACGGCATGGATCCTGCGCCCGATCTCGGTCACCCCAAAGCCGGGCGGCTGCGACCTGTCTTGTCCTGGCGCACCACGCTGCTCTCGATTCGTGAAGTGAGACGCGGGGAATCGATCTCCTACGGAGGCCTGTGGACCGCCGCTCGCGACTCGCTCATTGGAGTCACCGGCGTCGGCTACGCCGACGGTCTCTCGCGCGCCCTGTCGCCAGGTGGCGAACTGCTCGTCCGAGGCAAGCGCGCCCCGATTCGCGGCGCGATCTGCATGGACACGACGATGATTGACCTGACCGAGATCCCCGACGCCCAGATCGGCGACGCCGTCACGATCATCGGCGCCGATGCCGCAGAGTCGATCAGCGCCTGGGATCTGGCTGAGCGGCTGGGAACCATTCCTTACGAGATCTTCACGGGAATCTCGGCCCGCGTACCCAGAATCCCTGTCGGTGATGCTGATTGATCGTCCGGGCTCCTTGTCGCCAACCCGATCAATTCGTAGGATCAGGGTCGGAGATGTGCTCATGACCACCCGCACCCGATTCATTGGCGCTCTGGCCGCTCTCGTGAGCGCAATCGCAGTCGTCGGCGCGTTGGCCCTGTTCAGCCCGACGGCCGCGAGCGACTACCTGATCCAGGAAGAACCGGAGCGCGGTGCGACGGTCGCCGAAGCGCCTCATAAGGTGCTCTTGACGTTCGATCGACCCCTGGCCCAGATCAAGGGCGCGCATCAGATCCAAGTCAGCGACGGCGCGGGCCACCGCGTTGACGACGGATACGCGGAGATCGCGACCTACAGCCAGCGCACGCTGATTGTTCCGATCCACGCTGAAGGCGACGGCACGCTGGTGGTCGAGTACCGGGTGCTGTTGGTCGGCGACGGCGAGGACCTGGAGGTCAGCTCTTCCTACAACTTCACCGTCGACCACTCTTTGACGCCGATCGAGGGCGATCCGCTTGACGCTCCGGCGACGGAGAAGTCGAGTCAGGCGCTTGTGCTCTGGACGATTGCCATCCTGATTGGCATCGCCTTCGCCGGCGGGATGGTCTACTTCCTGCGCATGGCAACCGGGAACTCGCGCAGCTCGCTCGAACCGACGAACCGCAGCATCTTCCGCGACTGACGGCAGGACTGCTAGATCAGCCTTCGTCGGGCGCGTTGTCGCCGCCGGACCGCATCGTTGGAATCAACGGCTGAGCCTCATCGTCCCGCTTCGCCTTGCGCTCCGGCAGGTCGGCGATTCGCTGCTTGACCGCCTCAATGTCGTCGGCCGTTGCGTCGGGACCGAGGACCAGGACCGCCACGCCGGAATCGCGCAACGCTTCGAGGTCGCCGGCCGAGACATCGGTGGGGCACTTGGCGCCCATCGGCGCGGAGGCGAACATCGCCAGCCGGCGCAGATCGAGCGCGGTCTCCAGACTGACCGGAAACTCCACCTCGACCGCGATCTCAGCGGGCCGCAGACTGCCCAGCGCCCGGGCGCGCGACTCATCGATACTGAGGTCGGAGAGCCTGACCACGAAGTCAATGTCTTCATCAAGCATCGCGTCCGCCCTGGCGCCGTCGATTTCAAAGGAGACGAACGCGGCGCCGCGCTCCTTGGCCCCGGCCACGCCGTCGGGCGTCAGCTCGTCCAGTCGCGTCCCCCATACATCGACATCGGCGGACTCGGCCGCCGAGATGTCCTCTTCACTCAAGGCCAGGCAGAAATCCGCACCTTCGACGACGCCGATCGAGCCGACCAGCATCGAAGGCGGGCGCTCCTCGGCCGCGGCGCCAAAACCGAGCCGCCGTTGGCGGCTCTTGCGTCGATCCCGGATCGCGTCTGCGAACTTGCCCATTGCTGCGCCCCCTCAATCTTCCCGCCGAGCACCGAGCTCGACTCAACTAGAATCCAGCTTAATTCAGGGGGCCAGAGAGCCGGTTGAGCGGAGCGGATTATGGACGTGGGCGACTGGTTGACAGCTCCCTTTGGCAGCGAAGTACTGGAATGGGCGCCGATTCCGCTGCGAATCGTGCTGGGCATCATCTTCATCGACGCCGGACTGGGCAAATTCCGTCGAGGCATCGGCGGGTTCTCCGGTTGGCTCGAGTCGCTCGGCGTGCCGTTTCCGAAGCTGGCCGGCCCCGGCGTCGCGAGCATCGAACTGGGAGGAGGCATTCTTCTGCTCGCGGGACTGCTCGTCCCCTGGATCGCGATTCCGCTGGCAATCAACATGATCGTCGCCACCTATGTGAACAAGTTCAAAGAAGGCCTGCCGTTCCAGGGCTCGTCCGACAAGCAAGGCTATGAACTCGACGTTCTGCTCGTCTTCGCCTGCATCGCACTGATCCTGATGGGAGCCGGCCCGGCGTCGATCGATTCGATTCTTTCGTAGGCAGCAACGCACCCAGCGCACCCAACGCACCATGTAGGCAGGCTCCGGGATACGCTTGCTCTCGGCGAGCGAAGCGGACGGGGTTGCCTCGGCATGGAGCGTTGGTCGGTCTTTGTCGGCGAGCATCCCTGGCGGGTGATCTTCCTCTGGGTGGTCGCGGTCGTGCTGGCGGTCTTGGCCGTGCGCTCGTGGGGCGGCTCCCTGACCGACTCCTTCACCGTTCCGGGCACGGAGTCCCAGGAAGCCTTCGATCTCCTGGTCGAGCGCTATCCGGTCCGCTCCGGTTCCGAGCTCCTGGCCGTCTTCCACACTCCCGACGGGTCGATCCAGAACCCCTCGGTGCAAACGGCCATGTCGCAGTTTGCGCGAGAGGCGCAGGTCGTTGACGAAGTTGCCCTCGTCAACCTGCCCCATGAGCGTCCCGGCAACGTCTCTCCTGACGGGCGCACGGCGATCGTGCGAGTCGTCTTCGACAAACAGGCCAACAAGCTCGAGGCCGACAACATCGGCGCCGTCATCGAGATCGGAGAGACCTACCGCGCCGACCGGCTGCAGATTGACTTCGGCGGGGAACCGGTCCGCGAGTACGAGACTGAGCCGCCCGGTACGGCAGAGCTGGTGGGCCTCCTGGCGGCGCTGCTGATCCTGCTGATTGGCTTCGGATCGATCTTTGCAGCCGGAATGCCGATCGTCTCGGCGCTCGTCGGCCTGGGGCTCGGCACGGTCGGCATTCTGCTCGCCGCCGCCTACCTCGACATCTCAACGGTTGCCCCCACATTCGGAGCCATGCTGGGTATCGGCGTCGGGATCGATTATGCGCTGTTCGTGATCGCGCGCTTCCGCGAACAACTCGCAACAGGCATCGAACCGCGAGAAGCGGCGCGCGCAGCAGTCACGACTGCTGGCCGAGCGGTCGCGTTCGCAGGCTCGATCGTGGTCGTCGCGCTGTTGGGGCTATTCGCCATCGGGATTCCGCTGATCGCCAACCTGGGCCTGGCGGCCGCGCTGGTCGTGCTACTGGAGATGCTCGTCGCGATCTCGCTGTTGCCGGCGATGCTGGTGCTGATTGGTCGCAGAATTGATCGATTCTCGATTCCCAGGCTGCGTTACACCGCCGGCGGAGAGCATGGCCGCTGGTACAGATTCTCCCGCCGAATCGAACGCCGACCCTGGCTCTATCTGTTCATCACCGCCGTCGTCCTGATCGCCTTCACGATTCCCGCGTTCGACATCGAAATGGGCGTGTCGGACGATGGCAACCGGCCGACCAACTACACCTCGCGCCGCGCCTATGACCTGATCTCGAACGGCTTTGGCCCTGGAGTCAACGGCGCGCTGTTTGCCGTCGTTGACAATCCAAACCGGAAGCTCAGTCCGTCTGAACTCCAGAGTCTGAGTCGGGCGCTCTTGCAAGACGACGGCGTCGCGGCCGTGCTGCCTCCCGATGCCTCGGCAAACGGCGAGACCGCGCGGATCGTCGTGATCCCCACCACGGCGCCGCAGGAGGCAGAGACGCGGCAATTGGTCTCACGGTTGCGCGAGACTGCTGTGCCCCAGGCGCTACAGGCCGCCGCTCCCGGCACGCGGATCCTGATCGCCGGTTCGACGGCGGCATTCGAGGATGTCACCGCCAAGATGATCTCGCGGCTGCCCTACTTCTTCGCGATCGTGATCGGAGTCTCGGTTCTGCTCCTGATGATGGCCTTCCGATCGATCCTGGTGCCGCTCAAAGCGGCGCTGATGAACATGCTCGCGATCGGCGCATCGATCGGCTTCATCGTCGCGATCTTCCAGTGGGGTTGGGGACTCTCCTTGATCGGACTCGATCGCACCGGACCGATCGAGTCCTTCCTGCCGATGTTCATGTTCGCGATCCTCTTCGGCCTGTCGATGGACTACGAGGTCTTCCTGCTCTCACGAATTCGCGAGCACTGGCTCGAAACCGGCGATTCAGGAGAGTCAGTCGCCTTTGGCATCGGAGCCTCAGCGCGCGTGATCACCGCGGCCGCCGCCATCCTGATTGCCGTGTTTGGCAGTTTCGCCCTGTTCGGCGACGAGCGCGCGGTCAAAGAGTTCGGCATGGGCATGGCCTTCGCAATCTTCATCGACGCCACGCTCGTGCGCCTCGTGCTCGTCCCCGCCTTCATGCAGATCGCCGGTCCCGCGAACTGGTACATGCCCCGGTGGCTCGACAACGCGCTGCCGGACCTGACCATCGACCCGCCGATCCCGGTCCGCACGAGGGTGCGGCGACTGATTGGCGTCGCGCTGCACATGGTCCTCGCCAGGCCGCAGAAGTCGGCGCTGCGCTAAGGGCCATCGGGCGCTCGAGAGCTCCGATCGCCGGTCAGTTCAACGGGGAGGTTGACTCCCTCCGCCCGTGAAGCAGCGGCAGGGAGCGCAGCGCCGATTGCGGCGCCGGCTCCCTGCAAGCATCAGGCCCTGCCGACCCTGCCCGGGTTCGGCGTCATCCGCCGTTGCCGGAGGCTTCCTCGGCCTCTTCGTCGGATCCGGCGCTCTCGTCGTATCGATAGACCTCGATCTGCCATTCGCTGATCCCCGAGCCGGCGCCCTCGGGTTGCAAGAGCACTCGCCACTCGCCTGACGGGCCCGGCGAGTCCTCGGGCGTGATGAACACCGCGCTGGCCAGACACGGATCGGCCGACTCGCAATTGGCAATCACGCGTCCCGAGACGACCGTCTGCCCAGCCTCGTCCATAACGAAGATGCGCGCCGTGCTGCCGTTGGGCCCGACGATCGAGGCTACGATTTCGAAGATGCCGTCACTGTCTCGGACGATCAACGAGCCGTTGTCGCCGAGCTCACTGCCGATGCCGAGCAAGGTGGGCCGGAGCCCGCTCTCTGTGATTTCACCGCGCACGCTCAGGTCGCCAAGCGGGGTGGGCAGAGCGGCCGCCGACATCATCGCCGAGTCGGCCATGGCGGAGTCTTCATCGGGCAGTTCGCCCCCGATCTGCGTGATCGTGAGGATGTACGGACCGGTGTCCTGGTCGGCGTAGTCCTTGACCGTCACGCTGATGATCCCGTCCTCGTCGGGCTCCAGGGTCAGCGCCGAGTCGCGGCCGAACGGGCCGCCGCCGCCGTCATCGTCGACCGCGTCCAAGCCGCTGCCTTCGACCAGCAGAACCGTGTCGAAGAGCAGGCTCTGGACGAGGATCTCGTACACAGCCCCGCCGCGGATCGCCAGGTTGAAGGTGTCCGAGTCGCCGGGGGTATCGATGGTGCCGACGAACGGAGTATTGATCTCGAGGGGGGCAAGCGCGTCAGCCTCCGACATGGTCATCAACGGCGCGCTGGACGTGATTCGATAGGTCGCCTCACCGGGCATGGCCTGCGAGGCCTCGCCATCGCCATCGTCCATTGACGGTCGAGGCGAGATCAGGACCCGGTACACGCCAACCGTGTTCGGGGCCAGACTGACGATCGTCGCTCCGGAGATGATGTTCGATTCCTGCAGGACCTCGCCGTTGGCGTCGATCAGTTGCAGGGCGGCGGGGGTGTCGGTCGAGATCGAGAGCGACACGCTCTGACCGGTTACGTCATCGCCGAGGATGAGTTGGGCCGCGGCTTGCGACGGACCGATACGGACGACGTGGTCGGTAGACGCGCTCTCCGGACTTGGAGCGCGGCTAGCCGTGACCTCAGCCGGCGGGAGGCTGCGCGCCAGATCGCCGGTCGAGACGTACCAGCCGAGCCCGACCAGCGTGGCCGGGGCGATCCCGATCACCGTGCCTCGACTGTCGACCAGCACCATCCCGACGGTCGCGCCGTCGGGACGCGCATCGGTGCGCAGGAACGTCCGCTGCCCCGCTTCCCACTCGCTCACGCCGCTCAAGACGCCCGAGTACACCGCTGGCAGCGATCCGCTCATGTCGATCGGGTTGAAGCCGATCGTGAAGACGGAAGATCCGGGCCGAATTCCCTCTCCGTCGCCCAGACGAGCGCCGGGTAGCCGGCGAACCAGGTTGAGGTCCAGGGGACCGAGATAGGCCAGGCCGGTGAACAGGTCCCGGCCGACGATCGGCAGATTCTCCAGGGTGTCGCCGCTGGACAGGACGACATCGGCAACCATGGCGCCGCGCAGCGATCGCTCGTCAACCAGCACGTATCCGTCGCTGATCACGAGGCCGGTCGCCACGGCGTCTTCGGTCATGACGAAGGCCAGGCTTGGGAATACGATGCTGTACGCGTCGGCGCCCTCGCCGCCGCCGGCTGCTGCCGGTGGAGGCTCGGGACCGGGGTCTTCCGCCGGTTGCCTCGGCGCAGGCCGCGCGGCCGGGGCCGCCGCCGCGGTCTCTGCCTGCTGAACCTCCTCTTGCTGAGCCTGCTGTTCCTGCTCCTCATCGTCGGAGTCGTCGCCCACCAGATCGCAAGCGCTGAGCATCAGCGCCGCCGCGACGACGAGCGTGAACAGCCACAATCCGCGTTGGCGCAGACGTCCGGTCAGCGTGAAAACGTTCATCTTGGTTCGGCTCCCGTCGCTGTCACGGCTCGGCCAGGCGGCGCGTGGGGACCGCGTCTCAACCCTGGCAGCGCGTGCTGGCTGTTACGCGAGTGTATCCCACACCGCGCTTCACACCCCGCTTCACCAGGCGCGATACTGACGCTGTGGCGGGCGGCAGCAGAGCGCAATGACGGCCCTGAAGGGAACGGAGAGGCTCCATGCAATACATCCTGCTGGTGCGGTTGTGGCCGGAAGGAATCGACGCGGTGCTGGACAACCCGCAGGCGCCCCTGGAGGCCGAGCGCCAGGTGAACGTGCCCGGAGTCAGCGCCCTCGGCATCTACGCGGTTCTCGGCGCGCATGACTTCGTCGCGATCATCGATGCGCCGGACAACGACGCCGCCGCGCGCTGGTCGATCGCCTTCGGGGCGGGCATTCGCGGCGAGATCACGACGATGCCGGCGGTGCCGATCTCGCACTTGCAGGAACGCGGAGGCTCGGTCGAGATCGAGCAGACATCGGAGCCGCTGCCGGGAGGGACCAGGGGCGCCGGAGGTCCGGGAAGTTAAGTGCTGAGGGAGATCGGGGTGGAGCCGGCGGGGGGATTCGAACCCTCGGCCTACGGTTTACGAAACCGTTGCTCTACCACTGAGCTACGCCGGCTGGGACACGATTCAGAGCGTACCGCACCCCAGGCGGCAGCAGTCGACTCCAGTCCTCGCCCGGCTGAGGGCAGCTGCCCGCCGGACTGTTCTATTGTGCGGACATGTTCCGTCTGACCGTGTCCACCCTGGATGACGACTTCACCCCTCCGATTCAGCCCGCCCTCGAGCGCGCGGGGCTGCAAGTCGTGCGTTACATCCCGGCCGAGGGCAACGAGCCCGATCCGGCCGCCGCGCCCGATGTCCTGCTGCTCGACTGGCGCCACGCCGTGCCCGCCGCGAGAGCGCCCGAGGTCCAGGCCTGGCCGGACGCCATGCGGCTCGCCGCCCTGCGGCCCGCGGATACCCAGTTGCTCGGGCCCACGCAGGAGTTGGACGACTTCATCCTCGCACCGGTCCACGACGCCGAACTGGTCGCCCGGGTCCAGCTCGTCCTCTGGCGGCACGGTCGCGCCCTGACTCGCAACACGCTCGAGGCGGGCGATCTGGTCGTCGACACGTCCAACTACCAGGTATTCGAGGGCGGCCGCTCGATCTCGCTGACCTTCAAGGAGTTCGAGCTGCTGCGCTTTCTGATGACGCACAACCAGCAGGTCTTCACCCGCGAGACGCTGCTCAACCGGGTCTGGGGCTACAACTACTACGGTGGCTCGCGCACGGTCGACGTTCACATTCGCCGGCTGCGCTCCAAGCTGGAGTCCGGCGGTCAGCGCTACGTCGAGACTGTGCGCAACGTCGGCTACCGCTTCGCCCTGCCACTGCGCTAACCGCAGCCCAGATCACCCAGAGAGCGGGTGAGGGCCGCGGCTGCCGGGGTCAATGGGGGTCCTCCTCATCCTCTGCGGCTTCCTCTTCTTCCCGCCTGGTCTGCGACTGTTCATATAGCAACCGCCGCGACTCTTCCGCCGCAGTCTCACGGCCACACGCCGGACACCCGCTCGTTCCATCTGAGGGGCCTCCCAGCTCATCGGCCAGTCCCAGCTCGCGCATCACGTCGGCGTGGCGCGGGTTGTTGGGCGACGTTTCGCGCACAATCGTGACCAGCGCCTTGACCCGCACGTAGGCGGGACCCTCCTTCGCGATGCCCGAGAGATCGCCCATCGCTTCGCGGTAACCCATCGGTTTCTGCATCCTTCTCCTCACTTCCCACACAGTCAGACCA
>JAJDYG010000012.1 GCA_022822855.1 Dehalococcoidia bacterium | reverse complement strand
CTTGAGCGACTGTCCTCGCTGTCGGAGGTAGTGGGCCCGGACGCTGCGTCGGCGTTGTCTGGGTGTGATGTGCATTGGGGTGGGGCCTCTCGGGTGTTGGGACGGACGTTCTGGTCACTGTAGCGAAAGGGTGTTCTGATGGGGTGTGTCGTGGTTGGCGGAAGGGGGAAGGAGCGGGTCCCCGCATGAAGCGGGGACTGGGATCGGTGGGGCGCGTCGTCTGCGGTGAGGCGGGCGGTGTTGCCCTGGCGGGGTTGGGTGCTCTGGGCCCCGCGTCGGAGCGCGGGGCATCGGATGGGGGAGGGGTGTGGCGGGACGGCTGCGGCGGGGCGCGGCCCAGGACATGGAGGGGAAGGAGCGGGTCCCCGAACGAAGCGGGGACTGGGATCGGTGGGGCGCGTCGTCTGCGGTGAGGCGGGCGGTGTTGCCCTGGCGGGGTTGGTTGCTCTGGGCCCCGCGTCGGAGCGCGGGGCATCGGAATGGGGGTAAGGGATGGCCGGGGTAGGGCGGGCCTGCGACGTGGGGAAAGGGAGCGGGTCCCCGAACAAGTCGGGGACTGGGCTCGGTGGGTCGCGTCGTCTGAGGTGAGGCGGAGGGTGTTGCCCTAGCGGGGTTGGGTGCTCTGGGCCCCTTGTCCCCCGGTCAGGCCGGGGGCAGGCAAGCACGGGGCATCGGAACGGGGAAGGGGGTGTGGCGCGCGATGGCCGGGGTAGGGCGGGCCTGCGACGTGGGGAAAGGGATCGGGTCCCCGAACAAGTCGGGGACTGGGATCGGTGGGGCTGCTCTCAGTCTGGTTAGTCTGCGGCGGCTTCTGCGGTTGGGGTGGCGAGGGGTTGGGCGGCGGCTCGCTCGACCCGGATGTCGAGGTGCTTGAGACCTCTGAGGACGATGTTCTGCTTGTACTCCGGCGTGCGCGTCCCGAACTGGATGTCGCCGAAGCGCTCCAGCAGGGCTTCGAAGGCGATCTTTCCCTCGAGTCGGGCCAGAGGCGCGCCGAGGCAGTGGTGGATGCCTCGTCCGAAGGAGATGTTGCCGGCGTCCTCGCGGGTGATGTCCAGGACCTCGGGGTCGCTGAACTCCTCCGGGTCGCGGTTGGCTCCGCCGATCAGGAGGGAGACCGGGCGGCCGGGTTTCAGCGTGTGGCGGTCGATCTGGAACTCGTCCAGGACGGTGCGACCGTCGACCTGGACGGGCGAGTCGTAGCGCAGCAGCTCCTCGATGGCGTTGTCGATCAGTTCCGGCCGCTGACGCAGTAACTCAAGCTGGTCGGGATGTTCGAGGAGGGCTTTGAGACCGTTGCCGATCAGATTGGTGGTCGTCTCGTTGCCGGCGACCAGCAGCAACCTGAGGGTGACGATCATCTCGTCTTCGCTGAGCTTGTCGCCTTCCTCTTCCGCCTCGATCAAGCGGGAGACGAGGTCGTCGCGCGGTTCGTCGCGGTGCTCGGCGACGATGCCCTTGAAGTACTCGTCGAAGAGCTTGGCGGTGTCAAAGACTCCGGCCAGTTCGTCCTGCGACAGGTTGGGTTCCAGGACTCGGGCGAATCGATCCGACCATTCCTTGAACTGCTGGCGATCCCTGGTCGGCACGCCAATCATCTCGGCGATCACGACGGTCGGCAGCAGGGCGGCGAGGTTGGCCATCAGGTCGAACTCGTTCTCGCCTTCGACTTCGTCCAGCAGGGCGTGCGCCGTGGCGCGGATGTGGTCTTCCATCTTGGCGACCTGGCGCGGGGTGAAGGCGCGGCTGACGAGTCCGCGCAGACGGGTGTGGTCGGGCGGATCGAGCGAGAGCATCGAGGGCTGCAACTCGTTCTCAATCTGCTCGCCAATGTTGCGGCGGTTTCGAGTACCAACAGGGCCTCGGTTGTTGGAGAACACCTTGTAGTTGCGCAGGACGGCGTCGACGTCGTCGTACTTGGAGATCACGAGCGCCTTGGTCAACGGGCTGGGATGGAACGGATCGCGCTCGCGCAGTTCCTTGTAGGTGGGGTAGGGATTGGCGATGAAGTTGGGATCGAGCGGGTACCAGACGACTCCGGATTGCAGCTTTTCCTGGGCCAGCCTGGCCTTGATATAGACCGGGGCGATCACTGAACGGAGAGTGGTGGCGACTGACATGTTCGGCTCGATTCCTTCTGCTACCGCGATTGAGTTAGTCGAGCGGGTGGTCCCAGTCGACCATGATCACATCGCACTCTTCTCCGGCGTGGACTCGTTCCTGGTCCTCTGGGCACACAGCGTAGCCATTGGCGAGCGCCATTGAGGTCAGCACGCCGCTGCCCTGCGGCCCCGTGAGACGGGCATGCCAGCGGCCATCCTCGGCCTGGCTCAGCGTTGCACGCGCGTAGACGCGGCGCCAGTCCGTGTTGACGATGTCCTCGTCGGCAATCGCCCGCACGATCGGACGCGGCTGCGGCTCGCGGCCCATCATCTGATAGATGGCCAGACGTCCGAACAGCTCAAACGCGAGCAGCGAGGAGACCGGGTTGCCGGGCAGGCCGATGTGCGGCACTCGACGACCGTTGGGAGCTTCGAACTCGCCGAAGGCGAGCGGCTTGCCCGGCTTCATCCGGACGGTCCAGAAATCGATCGCGCCCTCGCGGGCGAGGACTTCCTTGACGACGTCGAAGTCGCCGCGCGAGACGCCGGCGGAGGTGATGATGAGATCACAGGACTCGAGCGCTTCGCTGATTTTGGCGGTCAGCGCGGGGATCGTGTCCTGGGCGATGCCGAAGCGTCGGGGCTCGCCGCCGTACTGCGTGACCAGGGCGCTGAGGCCGTAGGAATTGGAGTCGTAGATCTTGCCCGGCGCGGGCGGGTCTCCGGGAGAGAGCAGCTCGTCGCCGGTGGAGAGGATGGCCACTCGCGGCCGTCGAACAACCTCGACCTCGGCGACACCGAGGGAGGCGAGGACCGCGACCTCAGGCCCGCGCAGCACGGCGCCCGCGTCGAGGACCTGCTGTCCCTGGCGGACATCTTCGCCGCGGCGGCGGATGTTGTTGCCGGGACCTGCGGCCTTGAGGATTCCGACATCCTCGATCGTCTCATGCGCCTGACCCGGCGCGCGCAGTCCGACCTCGTCGGTTTCCTCGAAGGGCACGATCGTGTCTGCGCCATCGGGCATCGGCGCGCCGGTCATAATCCTGACGGCCTCGCCGGCTCCGACGGCGCCCTCGTACAGGTAGCCGGCGGCGAGTTCGCCGATCACGCGCAAGCGAACCGGAGTCGCCCCGGTCGCGCCGTCGGTGCTGGCGGACTGCACTGCGTATCCGTCCATCGCCGTGTTGTCGTGGGGCGGGATGTCGAAGGGGGCCGTGATGTCGGTTGCGATGACCTGGCCGACCGCGTCGTCAATGGCGCGAGTCTCGGAGGGCAGTCGCCGGCAGAAGGAGAGAATGCGGTCGACCGCATCCTCGACCGGCAGCATGTCGACGGGCGGCTCCGTCGAGCGCGCCGCCGACCTGTTCTGGGTGGTCATATCGAGGCTGCTGTTCCAGATCAGACCTGGATGGTCAGACAGGTTGTCGTTCGCTTGACGCCGGCGACAGTCTGGATTGAGTCGGTGATGCAACTGCCAAGTTGCTCGAGATTGTCAGCCTCGACCAGGCAGATCACGTCGAACGGCCCGGTGACGAGTTCGACCGACTTGATTTCGCCGTCGCTGTGCGTCATCTCTCCCAGCGAGAGGGCTACCTGCTTGGCAGTGCCCACTTCGGTCTCGATCAGGATGTAGCTTTTCACTGCCATGTCTCCAGCTCCGTGATTGTGCGCTCCGCGCGACGAGATTGTGCGCTCTGCGCAACGCGATTGTGCGCTCTGCGCAACGCCGGACAAGATGGGCCAAGTTTACTATCCGCGTGACTGTGGTCGTTCAGCGGTCGACGGGCGGCGAGTACGATACTTGGCGTATCTCCGAATGCTCAGTGATGGAAGTCGGCTGTGGTTGATCTAGAGGCGCTGGAGGCGGAGGCGCGGGCGTCGCTCGCCGAGGCGGGCGACGAGGCGGGGCTGGATTCCTGGCGGGTGGAGTGGCTAGGTCGCAGAGGTCGGCTGACGGCCGTGCTGCGCGGCGTCAGAGACCTGCCGGCCGAAGAACGGCCCTTGATCGGGGCGGGTGCGAACCGTCTCAAGGGTGAGCTGGAAGACGCAGTGACCGCTCGCCGGGCGGAACTGCTTGCGGCAGCATCGGATGGTCCCGCGCTTGACGTTACGTTGCCGGGACGGCGTCCGCCGATGGGATCGCTGCATCCGATCACGCTGACGCGCCGGATGATGGAGCGCACCTTCCGCGACATGGGGTTCGATGTCGTTGAGGGTCCGGATGTCGAGCTGGAGGAGTACAACTTTGATCGGCTGCGGATTCCGGCGGGACACCCGGCGAGGGACATGTGGGACACCATGTGGGTGGCGGACGACGGGAGCGGTGGTCCCCGGCAGTTGCTGAGAACGCACACCTCGCCGATGCAGATTCGTTACCTCGAGCGGCGGCAACCGCCGATCCGAGTGATCGTTCCCGGCACTTGCTATCGCTACGAGGCGACGGACGCGACGCATGAATGGATGCTGACCCAGATCGAGGGGTTGGTGATCGACGAAGATCTCTCGTTCGCGCATCTCAAGGGAACGCTGGAAGCGTTCGTTCGGCGGGTGTTCGGCGCAGAGATCGAGACGCGTTTCCGTTGCGACTACTTCCCCTTCGTCGAGCCCGGGGCGGAGCTGGGCGTCCGTTGGCAGGGCGACTGGCTGGAAGTGCTGGGTTGCGGCATGGTCCATCCCGAGATCATCGAGGATGCCGGGCTGGACCCGGATCGATTCACCGGTTTCGCGTTTGGTATGGGCGTCGAGCGCGTGGCCATGCTTCGCTACGGGGTTCGGGACATCCGCCACTTCTACCGCAACGACATCCGCTTTCTGAGTGAGTTCGACCAGTTCCGGGGGAGCGCCTGATGGATGTTCCCCTGAAGTGGCTGGCGGAGTACGTCGACTGGGACATGTCCGTCGATGAGCTTGCCCATCGGCTGAGCATGGCCGGCGCGGAGGTCGAATCGATCAAGCGCAGCGGCGGCGAGTGGGAGAACGTCGTCGTTGGACGGGTCGCCGCTGTGGAGCAGCATCCCAACGCCGACCGTCTGCGTCTGGCGACGGTCGACTTCGGGGCCGAGGAGCCGCTGCAGGTCGTCTGCGGCGCTCCGAATCTCGCGCAAGGCCAGAAGATCGCGTTTGCCCAGGTGGGCGCGCAACTGATCGACCCCGGTACGAGAGAGCCGCGCAAACTGCGCAAGGGCAAGATTCGCGGTGTGACCTCGCTGGGCATGGTCTGCTCCGAGCGTGAGCTCGGCCTGTCGGACGAGCACGAGGGCATCCTCGAGTTGAGCACCGATGCCGCACTCGGAACGCCGCTGGCCGACGTGCTCGGCGACGTGGTGCTTGACATCAAACCGACTCCGAATCGGCCGGATCACTTCTCGATCCTCGGAATCGCTCGGGAGGTCGCAGCGTTGACCGGCGGCGCGGTGCGTGAGCCTGCATCCAGCTATCCCGAGTCGTCGAGGATTGCTGAAGATCGGACGAGCGTCGCGATTGAGGACGCTGAAGGCTGTCCGCGCTACACGGCGATCGTGATCGATGGCGTCAACGTTGGAGCGTCGCCGCAGTGGATGCAGGACGCGCTGTCATCGGCGGGGATGCGGCCGATCAACAACATCGTCGACGTGACCAACTACGTCATGCTCGAATGGGGCCAGCCGCTGCACGCGTTCGATTACGAGATTCTGCGAGAGGGCCGAATCGTCGTGAGACGCGCGCGGCGAGGTGAGCAATTGGAGCTGCTGGACGGCTCCGAGCTGAAGTTGGAGCCGGACGACCTCGTGATCGCCGACGCCGATCGGGCGGTGGCGCTGGCCGGCATCATGGGTGGGGCCGAGTCGGAGATCTCGGACTCGACGACGACGATTCTGCTGGAGACGGCCAACTTCCAGGAAGCATCGATCCGGCGCAGCCGGGCTCGGCATACGGAATCGGGAACCGAGGCGAGCCGACGGTTCGAGAAGTCACTCAACCCGGAACTGGCCGAACTGGCGGCTCGCCGAGCCGCGGCGTTGATCATCGAAACCTCCGGTGGGGTTGCCGACGCGGGCATCGTCGACGCGTATCCGGGTAAGTCCCACAGTCCGCAAGTGGTCGTCACGCAGCGACGAATCGAGCAGATTCTCGCGGTGCAGCCCAGCGTCGAAGAGGTTCGCGGCATCCTCGGTGCGTTGGGGATCTCCAATCGCTGGTTGCCGCCCGACCGCTATGCGGTCAGTTGTCCGCCCTGGCGCTCCGACATCAACGTGGCCGACGATGTGGTCGAAGAGATCGGCCGGATCCTCGGCTACGACAACCTCCCGTCGGAGCCGCTGCCGGGCGCAGTCCCCGACCCGGATATCGACCCTGAGCGAATCCTGGGCGAGCGCATCCGAGACATCCTGACCAGCCTGGGTCTGCGCGAGATCATCACGTACGCGGCTGTCGGAGCGGACGAACTCGCATCAACCTCAGGCGACTCAACGGCCAACGTCGCTTCTGTGCAGCTTCAGAATCCCATGAACGCGGCGCGGGATCGTATGCGACCCAGTTTGCGCCCCTGGGGCTTTCAGACGTTTGCGTCGAATCAGCGCGAGGCTCGGGGCGGCCTGGGTCTGTACGAAGTCGGCAAGACCTTCAAGCCGAATCCGGGTCGTCAGCCGACCGAAGAGCGGATGGTCCTGGCCCTGCTCGGCGGCGAGTCGCTCGGGTCTGTTCATGGAGAAGAGACGCGCCCGCTCGACTTCTACGACGCCAAGGGAGTGCTGGAGCAGTTGGGAGCAGGGCTTGGAGTCGTGCTCGAACTCGCTGCCGATGCGAACGATGCTGCATTGGTCGGCGGGCAGTCGGCGACCGTCAGTCTGCGAGGCAAGCAGGTCGGAGTGCTCGGCAAGGTGTCGCCCGGTGTCGCGATGCAGTTCGGAGTCGAAGGCGACGTGTACGCGCTGGAACTGTCAATCGCCAAGCTTGCGCCACTGATGCGCGAGTCCGTGACCGTCGCGTCGCCGTCGGTGTACCCCTCGGCCGTGGAGGACCTGGCGTTGATCGTCGACGCGGCGACCCCGGCAGGCGAGCTTGCCAGCGCGATTGCCGGTAACGGGTTGGTGGAGACGGTCGAGTTGTTCGATATCTACACAGGCGACCAGATACCCGAAGGGTCGAAGTCGCTGGCTTTCCGCGTCCACTACCGCTCCCCTGATCGGACTCTGACCGACAAAGACGTAGAGAAGGCAAGGCGTGGCATCGTCCGCCGGTTGCAGTCCCAGTTCGGCGCGACGCTTCGCGACTCGTAAGCTCCACATCCCGTTTCTGTTGCGTGGTTGTCTGACCTGTTCCTTACGTCGATCCTTGGATTTGGCACTCCTCCCTTGAGAGTGCCAAAATTGGGACTGAGGACATTTGACACGGAAGGAAGCTGATATGACCTACGTGCATCCGAACCTGTCTGAAAACTATGGGAGCGCCTTCGATCTGGGAGATCTGACCC
Organism: Dehalococcoidia bacterium; assembly: GCA_022822855.1. Lineage (GTDB taxonomy): Bacteria > Chloroflexota > Dehalococcoidia > Bin125 > Bin125 > Bin125. The sequence goes on along the minus strand of JAJDYG010000012.1, from coordinate 101,465 downwards.
ATCGGCTCAATGACGCCGGTGACCACATCCAGCTGGCTGCGGCCCTGTACGACGCGACCGCCTTGCCGCCGATCGAGCTGCGCCGCGTGATGCGCGCCCTGGCGCGGCGTGAGGGCGCCGCGTCGGTCGAGGTTGCCCATGAACTGGTTGCTCGACGCCTCCGCGCCTACCTCAAGCTCGAGGTGGAAGAGGCGAGAGTTGCGGCGCGCGCGTTTGTCGACGCGCACATCGACTTGCCGGCGGAATGGTCCGAACGCAATCGCGAGATCGAGTTCGACGTGATCAAGAACGCGCTGCACTTGCGCGAGTTCTCGGCGCTGACCGAGGTCCTGCCCTGGCTGCGCGATCACGATGCGGGCGATTGGCTGCTTGAGCATCTGCCCGAGGGCGACGACGCAGAACTCGCCGCCGACTCCAGCGGCACGCCCGCCCTGGCATCCGGAATCTAGACGGAGCCAGTCGACAACCCGACGAGAACGCCCGGCTCGCTCAGGGAAGAGCGATGCCGGGCGCCGTTGTATCTGGCGGAATCCGAGGCTAGGCCGCCTTGGCCTGTTCGACGACCGCAGTGAACCCTTCCGGATCGTGCAGAGCCATCTCCGCGAGGACCTTTCGGTCGATCTCGATCTCGGCCTGCTTCAGAGCATGGATCAACCGGCTGTAAGTGGTGCCGTTGAGGCGGGCCGCGGCATTGATCCGCTGGATCCACAGGCGGCGCATGTCTCCCTTGCGCTCACGCCGGTGCGCGTAGGCGTAGGAGAGGGCGTGCAGGCGCGATTCGGACGCACGCCGGTAGAGGCGGTTACGTACGCCGTGATGGCCCTTGGTCTGCTTGAGGACTTTCTTGTGTCGGCGACGTTCGCGCGGGCCGCCCTTGACTCGTGGCATGGTTCAGGTTCCTGTTCTGATCGGGTTCAGGGGGAGCCGTAGGGCAGCAGCCGCTTGACTCGCTTCTGATTGCCGAGGTTCTTGACTTCGTGCATGCGGCCCTGCGCGCGCAGGGTGCGCTTGTTCTTCTTCTGTTTGTTGTGGCCTCGGTAGCCCTTCATCCGCATCACTTTGCCATTGCGCGTGATCCGGAACCGCTTGGCCGCGCCCTTGTGGGTCTTCATCTTCGGCATCGGTGAATGTCTCCAGCACAACCGCGCATCAACAACGACAGTCTGGCGCGTCCCTCCAGCTTAGGAGTTGAACGGACACTGTCCAATCAGACCTGACACAAATCAGGCCGTCGGACGGAGCGTGAAGAGTCGTTAGCCCGCCGCTTCGCCAGCTTCAGCGGTTTCGGCGGTCTCCGCGGCCTTGGCGTCGGCGAGCGCTTTCGCCTTGACCTTGTCTTCAGCGACGATCACCGACATGAACCGACCCTCGGTCGAGATCGGTTTCTCGATCACCGTCGGCACGTCATTCTCTTCGAGCGTTTCAAGCATCTCCTGGATGCGTTCGTGGCCGATGTCGCGGTGCGTGATCTCACGGCCGCGGAACATGATCGAGATCTTGACCTTGTCGCCGTTGCGCAACAGACGGGCAGCCGTGCGTCCCTTGGCCTCCATGTCGTGTCGACCGATGTTCGGCCGCATCTTGATCTGATGCAGCGACGCGCCTTTCTGGCGCCGCCGGCCTTCACGCTCGCGCTTCGACTGCTCGTACTTGAACCGTCCGTAGTCGAGCATCTTCGCCACGGGAGGACGCGCGTTGGGCGCGACTTCGACCAGGTCCAGGCCCTGGGCACGGGCCAAGTCGAGGGCCTGAATCGTCGGCATGATGCCGAGCTGCTCGCCCTCCGCGCCAATCACTCGCACCTCGCGGATGCGAATCGCTTCATTGACGCGTTGCTCTTTGTGTTCTCGTTGATCCTTGACGGCCAGAGGGAAGCTCCTTCGTTGCGAGCCGGTCTGAGTGTGGCTCTCTTAGCGGCGATGGTAGGCGCACGAGCACGCGGTTTCAAACTCTACCGCGAGAACCTCGGGAATCACGAGTCCGATTCGGTGTCGATGACCAGCATCAGGTCGCCCTGATCGACGGCGTCACCGGCCTCCACCGAGACCTCGACGATGCGTCCGCCGGCTGGCGACCTGATTTCGTTGTTCATCTTCATCGCCACCATGACGAGCAGCGGATCGCCCTCTTCAACTTCGTCTCCAGCAGCGACCAGCACTTCGGTAACCTGCCCGGTCATCGGCGCGGTCAGGCGAACTTCGCCTTCGATCGCCGGTCCGGATTGAGTCAACGCTCCGGCGCTGCGCTCGATTTCTGCGGAATAGCGATCAGGGCCGATGAACACCTCGAGCGACATGCCGTCGCGGCGGATCGCGATCGGGATTCGTTCGCCGTCGACCCAGAGCCGGAACAGCGTGTTGTCGTCGACCGACTCCAGCTCGACGGAGTACTTCCTGCCCTCGAAGTCGGCGACGTACATTCCGTCGCCATTCTCTTCGATGGCGACTTCCTGAAGTCCGTTCTGGACGATCAGCCGGTAGTTCTTCGCCATCCCTGCTCCACTGGAAATCGGCGTCCTCGGGCAGACTGAGCCCATGCTCGGCGTCGAGGATACGTACCGCCGCGATCGGCGTCAGCGCGCTCGCCCTGGGTGTGGAAGAACAGCGCCGCCGCCAGCGTGGCTTCGGCGGCGTTCGCCGGACGTTCCTGCGAATCGAGGATGTCGTGCTCTTCGACGTACAAGGTGTGAATGTCGCCGTTGCGGAAGTTGTCGTCGTCCATCAGCGCCTGATGGAACGGAATGGAGGTGCTAACGCCGATTACGAGGTACTCGCCCAGCGCCCGCTTCATTCGGCGGATGCACTGCTCGCGAGTCTCGCCCCAGGTGATCAGCTTGCTAATCAGCGAGTCGTAATAGGGACTCACGCCGATGCCGCGCGCCAGCATCGAGTCGAGCCGCACGCCAGGCCCGTCCGCCTCGCGATACCAGGCGATCGGGCCAACCGAGGGCGCGAAGTCCATGTAGGGGTCTTCTGCAGTGATTCGGCATTCCATCGCCCAACCGCGGATCGGACGATCTGTCGCCGTGTAGCCAAGCGGGAGGCCGCCCGCAATCCGGAGCTGATCCTGCACGAGGTCAACGCCGCGCACGAGCTCCGTTACGGGATGCTCGACCTGCAGCCGAGTGTTCATCTCCAGGAATGCGAAGTTGCGGCCGTCGGGGGCCTTTGGGTCGTCCCAGACCAGGAACTCGACCGTACCCGTCGAGGTGTAATCGCAGGCCCTCGCGGCATTGGTGGCAGCCTCTTCCATCCGAGCGCGCAGTTGCGGTGACATGCCCGGCGCCGGCGACTCCTCGACCAGCTTCTGACGTCGCCGTTGCGCCGAGCAATCACGCTCGCCTAGACAGACAATGTTGCCTCGCGTGTCGGCCACCACCTGGATCTCAATGTGCCTCGCCGGCCGAAGCAGCTTCTCCACGAACACGGCGCCGTCGCCGAATGCGGTGATCGCTTCGTCCTGGGCCTGCTGAACCGCGCGCTCCATTTCGTCGGCAGACTCGACGATCCTGATCCCACGCCCGCCGCCTCCCGCAGCCGCTTTGATCACGACCGGATAGCCGATTTCGTCGGCCGTGCGTCGGGCTTCGTCCGGATCTGTGAGTGGATCGATCGCGCCCGGAATGATCGGTACGCCCGCCTGCTTCATTGTGCGGCGAGACTCGATCTTGTCGCCCATCAGCTCAATCGCCTCTGGCGACGGACCGACGAAGATGATGCCGTTCTCTCGACAGGCGCGGGCAAAGTTGGCGTTCTCGGAGAGGAATCCATATCCCGGGTGTATCGCGTCGGCGCCAGTTTCCCTGGCCGCCGAGAGCACCGCGTCAATCGACAGATAGCTCTCCGATGGCGCAGGCCCGCCGATTCGCACGGCCTCGTCTGCCATGCGCACATGCCGAGCGGTCCGGTCCGCATCCGAAAACACCGCGACGGTTTCGATGCCGAGATCCTGCGCCCCGCGGATGACGCGAACTGCAATCTCGCCGCGATTGGCGATCAGCAGCTTGTCAAAGGGACGCTGTGGCTCGGTCATTCGTCGCCTGTTCGGTCTGGCTGAGGCCGGAACACCGGAGCCAGTTTCGGACTTCGCCCGGGGTCCGTCGTCCACACGACGGCCGTAAGAATCATAGCCGTGAAGCCCGTTCGAGGGTATCGAATCAGCGACGCTGATCAGGCCGGCTCGATCGCGCGAGTGCGCTTCAGGTCGGTCAGCATCTGGCGAATCTCGTCCAGCGACTTGGTCCCGAGATCGTCGCCACTGCGCACGCGGACCGCGGCCGAGCGCGACTCGACCTCGCGGTCGCCGATCACCAGCAGATAGGGGATTTTGCGGCGCTGACCGTTGCGAATCTTGGCCTGCATCCGCTCATTGCCGTCGTCGACATCGACCCGCAATCCGGCCGCACGCAGATCTGCGGCTACCTCGTTCGCCCAGTCCAGATGTCGATCCGCGATCGGAACGCAGCGCGCCTGAATCGGCGCCAGCCAGAGCGGGAACGCGCCGGCGTAGTGCTCGATCAGGATGCCCAGGAATCGCTCGAACGAGCCGTGAATCGCCCGATGAATGACCACCGGCGTGTGACGTTCGCCGTCCTCGCCCACGTACACGCAACCCAGTCGGGCCGGTTGAATCAGGTCGAGCTGAATCGTCGAGAGCTGCCACTCACGCCCCATCACATCCGACACGAACAGGTCCGCCTTCGGCCCGTAGAAGGCCGCCTCGCCTTCCTGCTCCACATAATCGATGCCGGCGTCATCGAGTGCATTGCGAAGCGCCGACACCGCCGTTGCCCAGGCCTCGGGATTGTCGACGAACTTGCCGCCCTCTCCTGGGAGCGACAGCTCGTAGCGGAAGTTCGGCATCCCGTAGGCCTGGAACAGCGTCTGAACCAGTTCGAGCACGCGCGAGACCTCGTTCGAGATCTGCTCCGGCGTGATGAAGATGTGACAGTCGTCCTGGGTCAGCGACCGGACCCGGGTGAGTCCGGACAGTTGACCCGACTTCTCGAAGCGATAGAGCGTCGTGTACTCCGCGTAACGAAGCGGCAACTCGCGATAGGAATGCAGCGAGTTGTTGTACAGCGTCATGTGAACAGGGCAGTTCATCGGCTTGAGGAAGTACGCCTCTCGATCACCGTCCCCATCGTGTTCGTCATGTTCGTGCATGGCCGGATACATGACGTCCGAGTAGTTCTCAAGATGTCCCGAGCGTCGGAACAGCTCGCCCCGAGCGACGTGGCCGGTCCAGACCTCCTGGTAGCCGCGCTCCTCCTGAAGCTCGCGGATCAGTCGCTCCATCTCCTGCCGGACGATCGCGCCGTCCGGCAGCAGCAACGGAACGCCGGCGCCAACCAGCTCCGAGAACGCAAACAACTCGAGGTCGCGACCGAGCCTCCGGTGGTCGCGACGCTGCGCTTCTTCGATCCGGGCGAAGTGCGCGTCGAGCTCTTCCCTGGTCGCGAACAGCGCCCCGTAGACGCGTTGCAACTGCGGCCGATTCTCATCGCCCCGCCAATACGCGCCGGCGACGTTCGTCAGCCGGAACGGGCCAATCTGTTTCGTCGACTCGACGTGCCCGCCGCGGCAGAGGTCGGTGAACTCCGCGTGCGTGCAGATGCCGAGGTCAGATGAGTCCGCGGAGAACTGATCGATCAGCTCCTGCTTGAACGGCTGGTCCGCGAATCGTTGCCTGGCTTCGTCGACCGAGATCTCTTCCCAGACGAACCGGTGATTGCGGCGCATCTCTTTGCGCATCCGCTTCTGAATCTCCGACAGATCCTCGGGAGTCAGGGGACGCGGCAGGTCGAAGTCGTAGTAGAAACCGGTATCGATCGGCGGGCCGATTGCGATCTTCCCGTCGGGGAACATCTGCAGCACCACCTGGGCCAGAACATGCGCGGCCGAGTGCCGCATCCGCCGCAACCATTCGGCCTCGTCTACGTCATCCTGCGCAGCGACGCCGGCGGACTCGCTGTCCGCCAATGCAAGTTCGGAGTCGAAGGAATCTTCGGCCATCCGCCTGCCATCTGCCCATCTGCGTAGCGCCCGCAACGATCACCGGCGGATCAAGTCAGGCGGATCGTCGTGAGCCATTCGTAAGCGTGGTGGGCGATACTGGACTTGAACCAGTGACCTCTGCGATGTCAACGCAGCGCTCTAGCCAACTGAGCTAACCGCCCCCGTACGATGCCCCGGACTTCGAGGCCGAATTCATCGTAAGCCGCGTCTCTCTACGCGGTCAACGAAACCGCCGCTGCCCACCGCCGGCCTCGGAGCCGGTTTTCGCTCCGTTCTATCCCTGTGAGCAACCTCAAGCACACTCGCTCCCATGTGTTGCCAGCCGCCCCCGGCTACCCCGGTTCCTCCGAACTCCACCGCGAAGAAACCGGGCGACAACGAGCAAGGCATCGAGCAAGGCAACGAGCAAAGCTGACGATCCTCGATGAGATCCGAACAAATCCGAACAAACTCGAATGGGAGACCGCCCCAAGTCCAGCCCAGGACGGCACATCGGTCAATTCAAGCCGAACTTTCCGTACGGACGCGCAGAGATCCAACGAGTAGAATTTGGTGTCAACTCGTTGACGTTCTGCGTCCCGTTGGCTAGCTTGCAGGCCAAGCCGCTATCGGGCGGAGCGGGGAGCCGAAGTGGAACAACCGAATAGCGAACTCTTCTGGCGGCAGCCGTTGAGCGGCGGGACTGACCAGCGCGGTAGCGGTGGCGGCGGTGTAGGATTGTGTGACGTTCCGGTGCATCCGGCGTCGGGGCCTGTCCACGAGCGGGGGCCGCTAGCTCAATTGGCAGAGCAGCTGACTCTTAATCAGCAGGTTCGGGGTTCGAGTCCCTGGCGGCTCACCAGCTTCGACAGCACGAGCGGTCTGCCTGAACTTCCGCGCCTCTCGCGCGACGATGTCGGTTCGCCGGCCTTCTTATCGTCTCCGGGGGAAGTGTCGGAATTGGCAGACGAGCATGATTTAGGATCATGTGCCGCAAGGCGTAGGAGTTCGAGTCTCCTCTTCCCCACCAACGCTCGCCCGGCCGAACCTCGGTCGGTCGTGGTGCCAACATCGGAACGACAGGCGTCGCTGAAGGAGTGTTCTTATGGCTGACCCGCTCTTGAGTGTCCAGAACCTCTCCACGAGTTTCTTCACCTCGGAAGGAGTCGTCCAGGCCGTCAACGATGTCTCGTACGACCTGATGCCCGGTCAAACGCTGGGCCTGGTCGGCGAATCCGGCTCCGGCAAGAGCGTCTCCGCGCTCTCGCTGCTGCGTCTGATTCCGAACCCGCCTGGCAAGATTGTCAATGGCGAGGTCTGGTTCGACGGCGAAGAGCTGATGAGCGTGGATGACTCGCGAATGCGCGAAATCCGCGGCAACGACATTGCCATGGTCTTCCAGGAGCCGATGACCTCGCTGAACCCGGTCCTCACCATCGGCCGGCAGTTGACCGAGGCGATCGAGCTGCACATGGGCCTCAACCGAACCCAGGCGAACGAGCGCGCGATCGAGCTACTCAACATGGTCGGCATTCCCGCCGCCGAGCAGCGCCTCTTCGACTTCCCCCACCAGTTCTCCGGCGGTATGCGTCAGCGCGTGATGATCGCGATGGCGCTGTCCTGCGACCCCAAGCTCTTGCTCGCCGATGAGCCGACCACCGCGCTCGACGTGACCATTCAGGCCCAGGTGCTTGAGGTCATGGCCCGCCTGAGCCGCGAGCTCGGCACCGCCGTGATTGTCATTACTCACAACCTCGGCGTCGTCGCCCGCTACGCCGACCGCGTCAACGTCATGTACGGCGGACGAATCGTCGAGAGCGGCGAGGCCGGCGAAATCTACGCGCGCCCCAAGCACGCCTACACGCTCGGGCTGCTCGAGTCGGTCCCCCGGCTTGACGCCAGAACCGGCCGGTTGATCCCGATTGAAGGTACGCCGCCCGACCTGACCAACATGCCAGAAGGCTGCGCGTTTGCTCCGCGCTGCCGGTTCGTGACCGACCAATGCACGAGCGAGCGGCCGGTACTGCAAGAGTTTGCGCCCGGTCACCTCGTCGCCTGCTGGAACTCGGAAGCGGTAGCCCTCGAGGCCGACACCATCCTGGCCAGCGCCCACACCGAGGAAATCCTGGAAGAGGAGACGGCCAATGTCTGAGAACGAACAACCGGACGTCGCGGAGGAGCAGCAGTCTCAGGACGAGGCGACTGCGGGGTCGATGACTCCCGAGGAAATGCGCGCCGCCGCGGCCGCGTCGGTAGGCCAGGCGACCGCCGCGATCGCCGATCTCGTCGCCAGTGGACGAACCGAGCCGCACGAGAACACCCTGCTCGAGGTCCAGGACCTCAAGATGTACTTCCCCGTGACGGCGGGCCTCCTGCTCAAGCGCAAGGTCGCCGACATCAAGGCGGTCGACGGTATCTCCTTCGCCGTCCGCGAGGGCGAGACACTGGGCCTCGTCGGTGAGTCCGGTTGCGGCAAGTCTACGACCGGCCGCGCCATCCTCCAGCTCTATCGCCCCACCGGTGGCAACGTCTTCATGTCGCCGCCGCGGTACACATCGCACATCGGCGCGGACGATGACGGCGGCGCCGAGTCCGTGAGTGTCCCAGGCGCCGACCAAAATGGCGGTCCCGTCGACCTGACCACGCTCGCCGGACGCAACCTGCGCGCCTATCGGCGTCAGATGCAGATGATCTTCCAGGACCCGTACGCGTCCTTGAACCCGCGCATGAGCGTCGGCAGCATCGTCTCCGAGCCCATGGTGATTCACGGATTGCAGAAGGGCCGCCGCAAGGAGCGTGTGCGCGAACTGCTGGAGACAGTCGGTCTCAACCCGTACTTCGCCAGCCGCTACCCCCACGAGTTCTCAGGCGGTCAGCGCCAGCGCATCGGCATCGCCCGCGCGCTCGCGGTGGAGCCCGCGTTCATCGTCTGCGACGAGCCGGTCTCAGCGCTTGACGTGTCGATCCAGGCGCAGATCATCAACCTGCTCGAGGACTTGCAGGCGGACTTCGGTCTGACCTACCTGTTCATCGCGCACGACCTCTCCGTGGTGCGCCACATCTCGCACCGCATCGCGGTGATGTACCTGGGCAAGATCGTGGAGTTGGCCCAGTCGGACCGCCTCTACGAGAATCCGCTGCACCCCTACACGCAGGCGTTGATCTCCGCTGTGCCAATTCCCGACCCGGCACTGGAACGGCGGCGTGAACGCCTGATCCTGACCGGTGACGTTCCCAACCCGATTGCCCCGCCGCCAGGCTGCAACTTCCACACTCGTTGTCCCATCGCGATCGACATCTGTCGCGAAGAAGACCCCGAGTGGCGGGAGATCGTCGAAGACCACTTCGTCCGCTGCCACCGCGTCTAGCGCCGCTCATCGGAGCCTGAACCAGAACGGGGCCGCAAGGCCCCGTTCTGCGTTCCCGCCACAGGCACGAGGCCGGCTGACTGTTACGATCAGGCCACATGGACGCATCGCGAATCCGCAACTTCTGCATCGTCGCCCACATCGATCACGGCAAATCGACCCTGTCCGACCGCCTCATCGAGGCCACGGCCACGGTCGACCGTCGGGACATGTCCGACCAGTTGCTCGATTCCATGGACCTGGAACGCGAGAAAGGCATCACGATCAAAGCCCGCGCGGTGCGAATGGACTACCAGCAACCCGATGGCAGCGATTACCGCCTGCACCTGATCGACACCCCCGGCCACGTCGACTTCTCCTATGAGGTCTCGCGAAGCCTCGCCGCCGCCGAAGGCGCGCTGCTCGTCGTCGACGCCGTCGAAGGCATCCAGGCGCAGACGCTGGCCAATGTCTACCTCGCCATGGAGCAGGACCTGGCCCTGATCCCCGTGATCAACAAGATCGACCTCGACGTCGCGCGTCCCGATGCGATCGCCGCGGAGTTGGTCGACGTCATTGGGTTCTCGCGCGACGAAATCCTCTACGTATCGGCCAAGACCGGCCAGGGTATCGACGAGTTGCTCGACGCGATCGTCGATCGCATCCCTCCTCCGGAGGGCGAGCCGAACGAACCGCTGCGAGCGTTGATCTTCGACTCCGAATACGACTCCTACAAGGGAGTCATCGCTCACGTCCGAGTCGTCGACGGCGAGGTCAAGGGCCAGGCGCCGCTGCGTCTCACCGCCACCAACCGTCGATTCGAGGCAATGGAGGTCGGCAGTTTCTCGCCCGAACTCCGTCGTCAAGACTCGCTGTCTGCCGGGGATGTCGGCTACGTTGCGACCGGTCTCAAAGATGTCGCCGACGTTCGAGTGGGCGACACGATGACGATCGGCGGCCGCAATCAACCCGACGCGCTGCCCGGCTACCGCGAGCCCAAAGCGATGGTCTTCGCGGGTCTCTATCCGGCCAACTCGGCCGACTACCAGGAACTCTCCGACGCACTCGACAAGTTGCGCCTCTCCGACAGCGCGATTCAGTATCAGCCGGAATCCTCGGCCGCGCTCGGCTTCGGCTACCGCATGGGTTTCCTCGGTCTGCTGCACATGGAAATCGTGCAAGAGCGTCTTGAGCGCGAGTACGGTCTCGAGCTGGTCTTCACCGCGCCGTCGGTCGAGTACGAAGTCGAAGGCGTTGATGGACAGGTCCAGCTCATCGAAAATCCCTCCGACCTGCCTGCCCCAAACCACGTCGCCGAGATTCGCGAACCCTGGGTCCGCATCTCGGTGATCGCGCCCCACGACTACGTCGGACCGGTCATGGAGACCGTCACCGGCCGTCGAGGCGTCTTCGACCATATGGAGTATCTCCAGCGGACCAGTCAGCAGAACGGCGCCAATGGCGCCTCCCAGACAACCAGCGAGATTCGCGTCCTGCTCGAATACGAACTGCCGCTCTCGGAGATCCTGACCGACTTCTATGACGAACTGAAGTCCCGCACCAGGGGCTATGCCAGCCTCGACTACTCGCTGATCGGCTACCGCCCGGCCAAGCTGGTCAAGCTCGACCTGCTGATCAACGGAGAGCCGGTTGACGCCCTCTCCGCCATCGTCCACTCCGACGCAGCGGCCACGCAGGGCCGCGAGCTCGCCGACCGGTTGCGACGTCTGATCCCTCGCCAGCTATTCGACGTGCCTATTCAGGCCGCGGTCGGAGGAAGGATCGTGGCGCGAGAGACAGTGCGCGCGCTGCGCAAGAACGTCACCGCCAAGTGCTACGGCGGCGACATCACCAGGAAGCGCAAACTGCTCGCGCGGCAGGCGGAAGGCAAGAAGCGCCTCAAGCGCGTCGGTAACGTCGAAATCCCACAGGAGGCATTCCTCGCCGTCCTGCAACTGGGCAAGAACTAGTCGGCGTTAGCTGGCCTCGGCCGGGGTTGCGACGGCGCCGTTGCCTGGAGGTCCACTCGCCGCCTCGATTTCTTCTTCCTCTTCTTCGTCGATCTCTTCTTCAAGCGCAATCTCCAGCACGCCCGACGCTTCGGCGATCGAGCGGCGTATCTCTTCCAGGACCTCCGGCTCGTCGGCCGCCTCGCTGGCAAACGTGACGAGTTCGAACAGCGCCTCGACCGGAATGATTGCGTAGCCGAAGGTCTCGCAAGCATTGACCAGCGCCTTGGGGAACGGTTCACGGCGGATTCGCGGATCGGTCTGGCGGAACCCATTGCCGACGATGATGCCCTTGGGTCGGCTCTTGCGGCGCAGGTATTGATCCTCGATGCGGCTCTGCAAAGTGAGGTACAGCCGGTCGCTGATTGCACTGCTCGCGGAGGACAATTCGACCACCGAGACCTCTGAACCATCTCGCAGTTCCACGGCCCCGTCCGGCGAGGCAACTGAGTATCCCAGGAGCCTGAACGCGTCCTGCACGACATCCTGAAACGCGCGATTGTGACTCTGCCAGAGCATGCTCTGGAAGCGGGTGCTATCGGCGACCAACGATTCCGCCTCGGCCACGCGCCGCTGCGCCTGCTTGAGATCATCCTGCGCCGCCGAGAGATCGTCGCGAGCGGCTGCGGCTTCGGGAGTGTCGTATCGACGAACCCAGACCGGCGCCGCCTGCTGCTCCGGTTCCTGCACGAGACGTTCAATCATCTCAAGCAGTGCGTTGCTAAAGGTCTTGCGCTGGGATGTCGAGAGGTTGTCGGCAGGCGGGAGCGTGATGATCTTGCCCGGCCCCACCTGGAACTCAGCCGCGATAGCCGCGCCGCCAATCGAGCGGGCGATCACCGTGCCGTCGCCGGACGATTTCAGGTCGAACATCGCGCGGTAGCGCAACCGGCCGGTCAGTTCCTCAAGGAATCCGCTCGCCGCGTGCTGCGGAATGACGGCTTCGATATCTTTGCCGTCGGCCGGCCTCAGCGTGGGCCAACTGAACGGATCGCCCCCCGGTCCTGGGATCAGCGAGTAGCGATTCAGTCCGGGGAATGCCGCCACATTCGGGTGGCGGACATTGGCATACGCGAAGACGATCAGCACTCCGCCCCGGTCCAGCAGCAACTGGAATTCCATCTGCCGCTGTCGCAGCAACTCGGCCAGACCGAAATGAAACGCGCCCGATTCTCCGGGACTGATCGTCCGTCCGTCCGACGCCTTGACGTCGAGTGTGCTTGCGGCGATCCCCTCGATCTGCTCCGAGACGGACTGAACGTCAATCACGCAGGCGTCGTAGTCGAAAATCGAAGGCGCGTTGGCGATTGAATGGTTGTCGACGCTGGGGCTGGGTACCGGGCAGCCGATGGAGATGATTCGCACTGGCTGCTCCTTCGCTGCGCTACGCGCCTCAGGTCAACGGGATAGACCACTCCTGAGTTTACCGCGCTGTCAGCGCAGGGCCGGCCGGGGCTGGTCAAGGCGGTCAGGTTCGTTCAGTTCTGTTCAGTCCCGTCTCATCCTGTCCAGTCCTGTCTAGTCCTATCTGGGCGGCCTGAACGAGTTCGTCGGGCGTGATCGGACGTTCAGCGAGAAGAAAGTTACGGGGCTGTGAGGCCATGATCTCCAGTGCTTCTACCAGGGATGGCGTGTTCAGGTTGTTCAGGTTTGTTCAACCATGTTCGGTCGGCCTGAACGAGTTCGTCGGGCGTGATCGGATGTTCAGGGAGGAAAAAGTTACGGGGCTGTGAGGCCATGATCTTCAGCGTTTTACCAGGGATGGCGTGTTCAGGTTGTTCAGGTTTGTTCAACCATGTTCGGTCGGGCTGAACGGGTACGGCGGCCGAGCGTCTTGCCGGAACTGGTTGGGACCTGTTCGATCTTGTTCGGCTGCGTCCAGTGGCGCGTGGCCCTGCCAGGCTGCTGTCGAGCCAAGCCACAGGTAGCCCTCGACTTCTCGAAGCCCAGGTCGCGTCCGGTTGGTCGATTGGCATGACGAATATCCGTTCTTAGATGAATGTAGCACGAAGTTGAGTGCGAGGGTTGCACGCAAATCTGTTGTGGGAGTGACGACGGTGCGGATCGCGTGGCTGGTGTTTGTGTGTGCGTTGAATTCGGAGGCGGCATAGACGAGCGCGGGGGTTGTTGCTGAGAGGGACGGTGTTGCGCTGTCGGAGTTGGGTGCTCTGGGCCCCGTGTCAAGCACGGGGCATCGGTAGGGGAAGTACCTGCTGTGGGTTCTCACCGCCAATGTGAGCAGGCCCAGGGCGATGGTAGAGTTATGGATGGTCGTGCTAGATGGGGAGCTAGCGGTGCCCTGTACCCGCAATCCGCTCTAGCGGGGTTGAACTCCTGAGTTGAGGGCGGCGACATGAGAACTACCGACGCCAAGCAGTGATGAAGCCTGGGTCCCGCGCGGCGGCCCGCCGTGAACCCCGTCAGGTCCGAGAGGAAGCAGCGGTAAGCGGTTGTTCGGTCGGGTGACGCGGGAGTGCCTGGGCAGAGCCGGCTAGCGAAGGCAAGCTCATGTTGGCGTTCGACCTTGGGTGCACGACCACACCTCTGACTCACCCTGCATCTCCGTCACCGCGAGCAACACGATGAGCGGGCGACGACGGCGCGCCCGCCTGGGCCAGCACCTGCTGCGCGACGAGCGTGTGCTTGATCGAATCATCGAGGCCGTTCCTGCCGACCCGCAGCCAATCCTCGAGGTCGGAGCCGGCGACGGCATCCTCACCCAACGCCTCGCCGAACTCGGCAGACCGCTCGTGTCAATCGAACTCGATGAAGGAATGGCCTACCGAGCTCGCAGACGTTTGGCAACCAACGGACTCGACAACTCCGCCGTCATTATCGAGCAAGATGTGCTGGACACCGCGCCCGACGAAGCCCTCGCCACCGTCGCCGCGCAACCGCCCTACGGACTGGTCGGAAATCTGCCCTATGCGATCACGGCGCCGATCTTCCGCAAGTTCCTCGAAGAGGAGACGCACCGACCGCGCTGGATGCTGATCATGATCCAGCACGAGGTCGCCCAGCGCGTCAGCGCCCGACCGGGCAAACTCTCGCTGATGGGCGTGTCGGTCCAGTTCTACGCGGAGAGCGAGCTCCTCTTCACCGTCGAGCGCGAAGCATTCGATCCGCCGCCGCAGGTCCGTTCGGCGGTAGTCATGCTGAAGGTTCGAGAGCAACCGGCGGTCGACGTGCCCAGCCCGGAGCGCTTCTTCGAAGTCGTCCGAGGAGGCTTCCGCAGCCCGCGCAAACAGTTACATAACGCTCTGGCCCAGGGAGTCTGGCTGCCGCCCGATGGCGCAGTCCAGTGGCTCGACGCCTGCGACATCGATCCATCGCGCCGCCCTGGCACATTGACGCTCGACGAATGGGCCCGTCTCGCCCGCTGGCGCGAGGAGTGGCGCGATGAGCACATCAACGAACAGCCCTGCCAGTCCGCATGACAACCTGGACCACCGTCGGAGCCGCCAAACTCAACCTCACGCTGGAGGTGATCGGCAAACGCGAGGACGGATTCCACGACCTCGCCTCCGTGGCCGTCTCGCTCGATCTCGTCGATGACATCCGCCTGACGCCCGCCGACGGTCAACGCTCGATCAACTACCGCGATCCCTCCGGCCGGCCGGTATCCATCGAAACATCGGACGACATCATCGCCAGAGCCTGGTCGACGCTCGAGCAGCGTTGTCCCATCCCTGGCGCGGGTAGCGTCGAGGTCGTCAAGCGCATCCCGGTGACCAGCGGGCTCGGCGGGGGTTCGACCGACGCAGCCGCATTCCTCCGCCTCGCGCGAAGAGCCTGGGACCTGCCCCTGTCCGACGACGACCTTCGACACATTGGAGCCGAAATCGGCTCCGACGTTCCGGTCTGTCTGCTCGGTGGCCCAGTCCGGATGGCCGGTCGAGGAGAACGCGTAGCGCCACTGACCTCGCGCTCGGACCCGACAATCGATTGGGCTGTCTTGCTCCACCGACCCGAGATTCCCGTCCCGGCCGCCAAGACGGCGACGATGTACCGGTCCCTGCGTTCGTCCGACTTTCGTCCCGGAGCCGCGACCGAGTCGCTGCTGCGAACCATGACCAGCGGAACACCCCCGACGCAGAACGATTGCGTCAACTCCTTCGATCGGCCCGCCCGCGAGGTCATGCAAGGACTCGCCAACGCCTGGCGCAGAATGGGAACAGCGGTGGCCAACGCTTCAATCGAATTCGGAGTTGAGCCCGTCACCCCGCTCCTCGCCGGCGCCGGACCGACCCTCTTCGCGATCCTCCGGCCCGACGTCGCCGACCTCGCTGCCGAGCATCTGCGCGACCCCTTCGGCTTCACCTACGTGGCCCGGCCGCTCGCCCGAGAAGAAGCCACCGCGATTCGAGCCGTCTGAGCATGGAAGCGGTCGCGGCATTGTTCTCGGGATTCGTCGCCGGCGCCGCGGTCGGCGTGCTCGGTCTGGGCATCTTCGGGCCGCTGCTCGTCTCCGTGCCTACGACCAACTGGTTGCGTCGTCAGTTCCCCGACCCATCCAACTGGGTGATGGTCAGCCTGGGCGCAGCCCTGGTCGCCCAGGCAGGTTGCGCGGTGCTGGGTCTCCTGCTCGGCGTCGTCTTGCTCAATGTCGCCGACGGCGGCTCGGCCGGACTCGGTAGTCCGTCCTGGCAATTCACACTCGGAGTCATCGTCTGCATCGCCGTACTCGTCCTCGGCGCGGTCGTCTGGCAGGCCTGGCTCTGGCGGCGGTTCGCCCTGGTTGGCTTGCTCGCCGCAGGCTGCTACGGATGGATGCTGCCCCATCTGGCCGCCGCCTGACGGCAACTTGGATGGCACAGGCTCAGCCAGGTCGGTGCCTATACTCAGTTGAGCAACCCCTTCGCCCCTGGAGCTGGAGACCCCGTGGATCCTCAGTCGATGCCCGGCACGATTCTGGACGCTCACATTCACACCGTTCGCGGCGCAGCCGATTCCGCCCTGCAGCCTGATGAACTCCTGGAGGAAGCCAACCGGATTGGCCTCACCGGGGTCAACCTGACCGAGCACGATCGCGTCTGGGAACGCTACGACTGGAACAACTACACCGAAGCCATGAACGAGGCGGGCATCTACCTCAACCAGGGGATGGAAGTCTCGACCGACCTCGGCCACATCATCGTCTTCGGTATCGACCAGTACTACTCCGGCATCCGCTCCGCCGAGCGGCTGCGCGAGGTCTGCGACGAGATCGGCGCATTCATGTCGGTCGCGCACCCGTTCCGCCACTTCTTCGATCCCGTCACCTTCCGCCGTCGAGGCGAAGAGCCCTTCACCATGACGCCCGATGAGGCGGCCGAGCGAATGCACGTCTTCCAGGTCGTCCACGGCATCGAAGTCGGCAACGGCGGCAACACGCGGCGCGAGAACCTGTTCGCGCTCGAGGTCGCCCGCATTCTCGACAAGCCGGTGACCGGCGGCTCCGACGCCCATTCCACCTCCGGTATCGGCAGCTACACCACCGTCTTCCCCGAGCCGTTGACCTGCCGCGAGCAGACGGTCCAGCTCCTCCACGACGGAGCAACGGTTTGCTATGACGGACTCAACATCGGAGAGTTCCGCCCGTTCGGTCCCTGCGCCGACGACGAGGCGCCCTGACTCAGACGCCGCAGTTCCCTGGCCAACTCATCGACCGCACGATTCGGGCTAAGATAAGAACGGATGAGCGCTGCAGGGAAGGCGGTCGGAGTGCTCCAAGTCTCAGTCCGTTCTCTCGTGACCCATGCCTCGCGACGGGCGATGCTGCCCAACGGTGTTCGGATGGACGACGAACGCTCCCGAACAGATCCGAACAAATCCGAACACGCGGCCCCGAAAGAACCTGAAAAAAACCTGAAAAAACCTGAAGGTCTTCAGCGCCCGATCTCCCGTAAAACACTGAAGATCGTGGTTGATCGCGACCCGAAAAAAAATTTCGCAGAAGAGCTGAAAGACCGGGCTGAACGACCGAGTTATTCCGTTTGGCCGAACATGCTTGGCAATCGATCTGTCAGGGAGATCGAATTCGGTCCGAGCGTCCAAAGGTCCCGGGGCTCCAACGCCGAGGACGCTGATCGCTGGTGTCCGGCGTGACCGATCGAATCTACGCCGCCGTCGACCTCGAGATGACCGGTCTCAAGCCCGGTTTCGACGAGATCATTGAGGTCGGCATAATCCGCTGCACTCCCGACCGCGTGCTGGAGCGCTGGAGCTCGTTGGTTCGCCCGTTGGAACCCCCGCCGCTGCGAGTCCAACGGATGACGGGCATCACGCCATCGATGCTGGAGGATGCGCCTGCCTGGTCGGAGATTGATGAACAGGTGCGAGGATTGCTGGATGGCGCGACCTTGATCGGTCACAACGTCCAGTTCGACGAGCAATTCCTCGAAGCCCAGGGGATTGCATCGGCCAGTCCCTCGATCGACACGCTTCCACTCGCTCAGGTCGTCGACCCTGCTGCTGCATCGCATCGGCTGGGAGATCTCTGTCTCCGCTATGGCGTCGAACTGCAGGGTGGCCACCGGGCGCTCGCCGACGCCGAGGCGGCCCGGCAACTGTTCCTGCGGCTCAGGTCGCGCTTCCAGGATTTGCCGCTCGACGCCAGGGACGCTCTCGGCGAAGTGGCCGCGACGGGCAATCTGTTCTGGGGCCCGGGCCGCGTCCTGCGCGAGTGGTCGCTGGACACGCCGAGGGTCGCATCTCCCAGGACCAGCGAGTCGAGGGCGTTTCCTCGCCCGCTTGAACCGGTCGAGCTGCCCCCGGGATCTCTGGCCGAGCTGACGGCTCAGGCGTTCGCGTCGATCTCCGATCGGGACTTCGAGCAGCGCACCGAGCAGCTCGATATGGCCCGCGACGTCGCCGAAGCCCTCCAGCACGGAGGAACGCTGATTGTCGAGGCCGGCACCGGCACCGGTAAGTCGCTGGCCTATCTGGTCCCCGCGGCGCTCTGGGCGCTCAAGACGAGCAACTCCGTGGTCGTCAGCACCCACACCATCAATCTGCAACAGCAACTCGAAGGCAAGGATGTCGAGTTCGCGCGCCAGTTGATTGCGGGCGTCTCCGCAGAAGCCGCGCAAGCGCTCAAGTCCACGGTGGTCAAGGGACGTGACAACTATCTCTGCCAGCAGAAGCTCGATCGCGAACTGCGGCGGGCCGCCGATTGGGAGGACCCGCTGCTGCTCGCCCGGGCGTCCGTCTGGCGCTCAACGACCGGCCGGGGCGACCGCGCGGAGTTGAGGCTCCCGGTGCCGATGCTGCGCCAATGGGAGAAGTTCTCCGCGCGTGACACCGGCTGCCTCTCCGACCGCAACTGCGAATACGCGATGAACGGCACCTGCTTCCTGCTCCGGGTCCAACGACAGGCCGCCAGTTCTCACATCGTCATCGCCAATCACGCGCTCCTCGTCCGAGCCCTGGCGAGCGGGGCTGTCACCATGCCCGAGGCCGCCGTCGTGATCATCGACGAGTCTCACGCCCTGGAAGATGTCGCAACCGACCAACTGTCGCTGGAAATGAACGAATCCTGGATCCAGGAGGCGATCCAGCGCTGTGTCCAGGGCCCCGACTCACTCGTCCGTCAGGCGGAACGACAGGGACTTGAGGCGGAATCGCAGCGTCTGGGTCAGAGAGCGGCGGTTGCCGAACAAACCCTGACAGTGCTGTTCGACCGGATCGGTTCCTTCGTTTCCGAGTACTCCAACGATCAGCGGGGCAACGAGGATCGAGTCACGCTCAGTCAAGGCGCGCGAAACTCCCGGGCCTGGTCGGCGCTGGAAGAGATCTGGGAGGAAACCCAGTCCGGCCTCGGCCAGGTCTCGGCCGAGGTCGAAGAGATCGCCAGAGAATCCTCGTCGAAAGCGCGCGAGCTGCGAGGCGACGAAGAACGCGAGATGCAGTCGCTGGCCAATGACGCGCAGATCGTGCTCGCCGACCTGGTCGAGCGGACGCGAAACCTGGCCCGCTCCATCACCGAGTACTCGAGCGAGGAGATCGCCTGGGCCTCGAGAGAGAACCGCAAAACAGGCGCGGCCAGCGTCCATGCTGCGCCGCTCAGCGTGGCTGCGCAGCTCAAACCGCTCTGGACCGAACGTCACGCGGCGGTCTTGACCGGCGCAACCCTGGCGACCAGCGCCCAGGAACACGCCGATTTCTCCTACCTGCGAGAGCGTCTTGGCATCGAAGACGCGGCCGAGGCGCAGTACGGCTCACCCTTCGATTATGAGAACCGCTGCCGGATTTACCTGCCTGACGACATGGTCGACGCCGACGACCACGAGCACCATGACGCGGTCGCCGGCGCCATCAAGACCATGGCGATCGCAGCCGGTGGGCGGACGATGGTCCTGTTCCGCTCGTACAGCGCGATGAACCAGGTGACCAGGAGAATCAGCAAGGACATTGAGCGAGCCGGCCTCGTGCTGCTCAGGCAAGGGAGAGATGGTTCCGCCACCGCCGTGATCGAGGCGCTCAGGGCCGATCCGAAATCGGTGGTCTTCGGCGTCGCGGCCCTCTGGACCGGGGTCGACATCCCCGGTGATGCGCTCTCGCTGCTGATCATGACCCGCCTGCCCTTTGCACCGCCCAATGATCCCGTCCTCAAGGCGCGCGGTGAGCAGTACGACAACGAGTTCATGGAGTTCTCACTGCCCGCCGCCGTGCTGCAGTTCCGCCAGGGAATCGGCCGCCTGATTCGCACCCAGTCCGATCTCGGCGCTGCCGTGATCCTGGACGGCCGGATCGTGAATCGCCGATACGGTCGTTTTTTTCTCGACGCCCTTCCGCCCGCCCCCGTGATTCGCAAGCCGGTCAACGCCGTCGCCGAAGACTTGCGCTCGTTTCTCCCGCCAATCGGTGATTCGCCATGACCACGGGAATCGATTGGCCCGGCGCGGTTGAGGGCGAACGTGCCCGCCTCCGTCGCTTCGACGGACAAGTCCTCGAAGCCGGGTGGCTGGACGAGGCAGCGCAGGCGATCGCCGGCCGCGCCGCCCCCTGCCGGCTCCAGGATCGACTCGATGAAGGCGACCAGGGCTGGTGGATTCTCGGCGACGGCGAGATCGTCGGGGCGCTGTGCGGCAAGCTCACGGGATTGAACGACCCCGCCAGTGGTCGGGCCCTGGTCTGGACCTGGTTGGCGATTGACGCGCGCTGGCGGGCATACGGCTATGGTGGCGCTTCGGTCCCCCTTCTCGAGCGCGCCGCCCAAGCTCTCGGCGCACGCGTCGCGCTCACCCCGCTCCCGCCGGACAATGGAGTGGCGCTCTACTTCTGGCTACGCTTGGGCTACACGCCCTTGAGGTCCGTACCGGTCAACCAGACCGATTGGCCCAGCGGAGTCGCCCCGGACGCGCTCTGGATGCAGCGTCCACTCGAAGACACGAACTCGATCAATCTTCCCAGCCGCGAGGAGTAACGCATGCCCCTGGTGATTCCCGAAGAAGTCCGCGACCGCGTCAACGGAGCCCTCGACGAAGGCTTCCCGATGTGCATGGTCGCGGTCAGCAGCGACTCGCAACCGGTCGTCAGTTTTCGCGGCAGCACGCAGACCTTCGGCGACGATGCGCTCGCGATCTGGGTACGCGGCGAGTCGTCTTCAACTCTGGACGCTATCGCCCAGAACCCGGCCGTCGCCATGATGTACACCAATATGCCGGCCAGGAAGTTCTACATCTTCCGCGGCCAGGCCGCCGTCACCACCGACGCGGGTGAACGCGACCAGATCTGGGAAGGCCAGCACCCGCTGGAGCAATCCCGCGACGAAGAACGTACCGGCACCGCCGTCGTGATTCGCCTGGATTCACTCCAGGGCAGCGGCGTCAACCTGACTCGGGACTAACGAGGCTGGTCACGGCGTCGTTGGAGCGAGCGTCTGAACAGGCGCCCGCCGCCCAGACCCGCCATCAGCACGCCAATCCAGAGAACGATCTGCTCCACGAGCCCGCCGAAATCCGAAAACGCCCAGCCGATCCACATCCCCAGACCCATCGCCGTCACCACCCCAGCCGTCGGCAACCACCAGCGGCGTCTCGACTCCTCAACCCGCTCGATCTGCGATGCCCCCGCAGACGCAGCCGGTTCGGCCGCTGCTGCCGCACCTCTCTTGCGCCGCCGCCGAGGACGCTGGCGAGGCATCCTAGCGTCTCCGCCGGGCGAGATCGCGCGCCGTCGCGCCGCCTGAAGCCCGGCGCGCCCGCGGTCGCTGAACCGGCTCCTCCTGCACTAGCGGTTGCACTGGCGGCGTTGGGCCCGCAGCTTCTGGATCCGACTCACCAGCCTGCTCGGCCAGGCACGTCCGGCAGGCGAACTGCAGGGCCATCACCTCGTCGTCGATCCACACGTCGCCGCAGTCCGGCCCGCTCGCCGTCGTTGTCAGCCTCAGATGAAAGTATTCGCCGCAGCGGTAACAGTCGGAACGAGCGTCCGGCGCTGCAGGCTCGCCGCAGACCGAACAGGGCCAAGTCTCCTCAGGCGTGTCCTCTGTCGAGGGAACATCAGTAGTCATCGCGAGTAGCGTATCCGCTGTTCCATCCGTGCAACAGACGCCGTGTCGTTGGGATCGAGTTCACCGTCCCAGACCGCCGCTTCGATGATCGCAAGCCATCGGCCGATCGCCGGTCCGGACTCAACGCCAATCTCCATCAGGCGAGCCGCTGAGATCGGCGACCGAACCACGGATCGCCGCCGCCTGTACCGTGCAATCGCCGCGCCCGATGCGCCGCTCCAGACACGTTCCGCCGCTTGAAGCGCGTCGTCAGGGAAGGCTCCCAGCAATTCAGCGATCGCCGACGGCCGCTTCATTGAACCCAGGGAGCGCCGGCGTCCTCGAAGCCTCGCTCCCGCCTCCAGCGCCTTGCGTTCCTGCGCAGTCATCCCAACCGACCGCGGCAGCCAACTCACAACGGCAGGATCACGCTGAAGCAGACCGATCGACGCCCAGAACAGCTCCGGACTGTCCGAAGAGCGCGAAGCCACGGTCGGCACAATCCAAGGCGGCTCCCGCGACTGGGGAATCTTGAGCCCTCGGGCCAAGGCCAGAGCGCCAGTCGAGTCCGCTTCGTTCAGCAACAGCCGCCAGGCATCGCCGAACCGCCCGGCGCTCAAGCTCAGCAGATGCCGGCGATCGCGCCTGCCGTCCGCTGCCGTCCTCCGTTCGATCGTCCCGCCAATTCGAGACGCATACCTCGCAGCCCGTATCAGACGCGTCGGATCATCCCGAAACGAGCGGGTATGCAGAGTCCGGACCAGGCGCCGTTCCAGATCCTCGATGGCAAGTGGCGGATGGATCAGCTCCCCGACTCGCTCGCCCGAGAGCACCACCGCCGCCGCGTTGATCGTGAAGTCTCGTCGTTGCAGATCGATCTCAATGGGCGCCGGAGACACGATAGGCAGCGCGCCCGGCGATGGGTAGCGCTCGCTCCTGGTCCTGGCCAGATCGACGCGTGTACCGTCCCGGAGCTGCACGCTGGCCGTGCCGAAGCGATCGTGGATCGTCGCCCGCTCAACGCCTGCCTCTTCCAGGGCAGAACGAAAGAGGGCAGGATCGCCGTCGACGGCGAGGTCGATGTCCAGCACAGACTCCCCGGGCATCTTGTCTCGCAGCAGTAGACCTCGAACCAGCCCACCGACCGCGTAGAGCTGAACTCTGTGAAGCGCAGCGGAATGACATAACGTATGGAGAAGTGAATCCGCGGCGGGGGAGCGTTCGCTGACCGCCAGGAACAGTCGATCAAGGAGATTCTCGAGCGCGATGGACTGCATGAGGCTGAGTACTTCTTCTTTTGTCTCCACCGTAGGCGCTACTGCGTCTGCCGAGCCTTGCGCTTCGACGAATTTGATCAGCTGAGTAAACTGAGTTGGATATGTGCGCCGCCATCGACCAGCAGCTAGAGCAGCTTCAGGATCGGCTCCAGTACCGATTCTCGGACCTCAGCCTGCTCTGCCAGGCGATGGTTCATCGGTCATACCTCAACGAGGCAAACGATCCAGGCTTGGAATCAAACGAGCGCCTGGAGTTTCTCGGGGATGCCGTGCTGGGAGCGATCGTCGCCCAGCATCTCTATGCGGAGTTTCCCCGCGCCAGCGAAGGATGGATGACGGTCGCGCGCTCGCAACTCGTGCGCAATGAAACCCTCGGCATGATCGGCAGAGAGATCGGGCTTGGGGCGTGTCTGCTGCTCGGCGCGGGGATCGCTAATGATGGCGCGCGCGACCGAACGACGGTACTCAGCCGCGC
Source organism: Dehalococcoidia bacterium (assembly GCA_022822855.1). Taxonomy (GTDB): domain Bacteria; phylum Chloroflexota; class Dehalococcoidia; order Bin125; family Bin125; genus Bin125. The sequence goes on along the minus strand of JAJDYG010000012.1, from coordinate 77,887 downwards.
GCTCGAGGCGAGCCTTGGAGCAATCTGGCTCGATGGCGGAGAGGAAGCAGTCCGCAGGGTCGTGCGGCGACTGTTGGAGCCGAACTTTGCGGCACTCGTGCCCGACGAACTGCAAGTTGACTCGAAATCGCTGCTGCAGGAGCTGACCCAGTCACGAAGTGGAGCGAAGCCGAACTACTCCATCATCGAGCAAACCGGACCACCGCACGATCGATCGTTCCGCGCCGTGGTCGCGGTCGACGGCGCCACACTGGCCGTGGGACAGGGCCGAAGCAAGCAAGCTGCCGAGAAGGACGCGGCGAGTCGGGCCCTGGCCTCCCTGCGCGAGAGGTTGGCCTGATGCGCCTGCGCTCGGTCGATCTGCATGGCTACAAGTCATTCGCCGCGCGAACGGCCCTGCAGCTTGACGCGCCGGTCACGGCGATCGTCGGACCCAACGGTTCCGGGAAATCCAACATCATGGACGCTCTGCGCTGGGCGATCGGCGCCGGGTCGGGTCGCAGCCTACGGACCAAGCGGGCCGAAGACGTCGTTTTTTCCGGCGGTCGCGATCGAGCGCCCAGCGGCTTTGCAGAGGTACGCATTCAACTTGACAACGCCGACGAATGGCTCGGCATCGATGCAGCCGAGGTGGAGATTGTCCGCCGAGTGCACCGCGACGGACAGTCGGAAGTCCGCGTCAACGGCAGAACCGCTCGTTTGCGTGACGTCCAGGACCTGTTCCGCAGCAGCGGTCTGGGCGCCGGCGGTTTTGCGCTGATGAACCAGGGGCTCGTCGACGAGATGTTGCGCCTCCGACCGCACGAGCGGCGACAGGCCATCGAAGAGGTCAGCGGAGTCAGGCACCATCGCCATCAGATGGAGGAATCTCGCCGCCGACGCCAGCGAGCACAGGAGCATCTTGAGCGCGCTCGACTGTTGCGCGACGAACTGGCCCCCAGGCTCAAGAGCCTTGAACGAACCGCACGCCGAGCCAGACGGCACGCCGACTTGCAGCGTCAGCTCGGTGACGCCCAGAGCGCATACTTTCTGGCCGCCGCCGCCGACGTTGAGTCGCAGCTCCTACGGCGGCACGAAACGGCGAAAGCCGCCGCGGCCGCCCGCAGCGCCGCGGAGCTGCGAAGCGAACAGGCAACCAATGATCTCGCCGCCATTGAGCGTGAAGCATCCGCCGCCAGGCGGGCCGTCGAGTCTGCAGCCGAGGCAATCCGAGCAGCCAGGTCGGAGCTGCGCAGCCTTGAGCATCAGCAGGAACTCGACCAGCAGCAGCGCTCCTGGCTGAGTCGGGAAGTCCAGGCCCTCACGCCGCAGTTGCCGACAGAGCAGCGTGACTCGCCCAACCTCGACCTGGATTCCGCCAGGCATGCGCTCAACGAGGTGAATGGCCGACTCGATGCAGCCCGCCGCGAGTACAACAGTGAGGCGCGCGCCCGCGCCGACGCGCTGGCCCAACATGAACGCGCCCTGGCTGAGATTGAGAACGTTCGCCAACAGGCCCAGCGGATCGTCCGGCGTTGGAAGGCAACCGCCGCCAATCTCGAGCTCTCCGGTATTGACCAACGAGCGGCCGATGACAGCGACAAGGCCGCGCAGGCTGAGCTTGAACGGGCCGGTGACGCGCGGCGCCAGGCGGCGCAAGTGCTGGAACGGGAGCGGGAAGCCGCCGAAGAGCGCAAGGCCCAGGGAATCAAGCTGGAACGGCGCATACAGGAAGTTGAACAGCGGATTGACGCCATCGTTTCGGCCGATCAGCACTCCGAAACGCTTCGGGCACTCGTCCAATCGAGGCTTGACGATCCGGCGCGGGCCGAGGCCATCTTCGGCGAGCTGATGGATGCAGCGCTTCACGACGACCAGGATCAGGCAATCGATGATGTCGGCAGGATTCTCGAGGCGGATGCAGGGAGGGCGACGGCGCTGATTCGCGCGCGGGCCAACGATCTGATCGAGTCGGTCATCTCGGAGTTCGAGTTCGTTGATGACATCAACGCGGCCAAGCGTGTAGCGCATGGAGGCCGACCGGCCGTGACCGCACACGGGATTGTCGTCCGACCCAATGGCGTCGTTCAGGCTGGAGGATCGCGGCCCGGAGCCCGAAGGCTGCGCGAGCAGTTGCAGGCTCTGGAGGCGGAGAGAGATCAGCTCAGCGATCGGTTGTATGAGGTCGAGCAAGCGATCGGAGCGGCTCCGACCCTGTCCGTCCTGGAGCAGTCCAGCTCCGCGGCGGCCGCACGACTCGAAGCTGCTCAGAGCAGCGCGACAGCAAGCCGGCTGGAGCGAGAGACGGTGATTCGCCAGCGGTCTGCGGCAATCGCTCAGCAACGCGCCGACGAAATCGAAGTCCGCAAACTGCGAGCGGAGCTGAAACAGGCTCGGCAGGACATGCAGGAGTCCGCGCGACGGCTGAGAGCGGCGCAGGAGACGGACTCGGTCGAAATCACACGACTCGAACAGGAACGCGACCGATGCGCGGCGGACCTGGCGGAGGCTCGCGCGCAGTCAGCGGCCCGTGAACGCGCGCGTGCCGACAGAGCCCGTCTGTACTCGCTTCGCCGGGAGCTCGCGGCGGTGGAAACGGCGATTCGCCAGCGAGAGCCGCTGTTGGAAACTGCTGCAACGGCAGCCTCGGACACCGAAGCGCATCAAGGGGCTCAGGAACATCTACGGATGCTCGATAGCCGACGCGCCGAGGCAGCCGCCACTCTCGAACAAGCCCAACACTCACGCTTGCTCGCAGAGCGGCAAGATGTCGAGGCCTCAGCCTCCCTCAGAGAGACGGAATCGGCACGCGCGCGTCTGGCGGCGGAAGCGGCGGCCGAAGGTGTGTCTATTGCTGCGGCCCGGCTTCCGGCGCAACAGAGTCTGAAACTCAACGGGAGCAACGGCGTCGCCCACGCATCCGGCAACGGAGCCGGACGCGAAACCGGCCAAGCGGCAACCACGGCCGTGGCTGTTGCGGACCCGCCGGTCAGCAAACTCAAGGAGTCGGTGGACGAACTGCGCTCAAAGCTGCAACGGATTGGTCCGGTCGACCCGGGAGCGTCGGCGGAATTTGCTGCTGAGGAAGATCGTTGGCGGAGCATGGAGGAGCAAATCTCTGACCTCGAGTCAACCGAGGCGGCGCTGCGGCTGGCGGAACGGGATCTTGAGACCTTGATCGATCGGAAGTTCCGCGACGCCTGTAACCAGGTCAATGCAGCCTTCCAGCACTACTTCCAGCTCATGTTCAGAGGCGGCCGAGCCGAACTCGTCCTCACCGACGATTCGCCGGCCGACCCCGAGGACCTGGACACGGTTCCGGATCGGCCGAGCCTGGGTGTTGACATCCGGGCCCAGCCGCCGGGTAAGCGAGTCTCCACGCTCGGCCTGTTGTCCGGCGGCGAGCGCGCATTGACTGCGATTGCGCTGCTCTTTGCCTTGCTCGAAGTGCGTCCCGCACCCTTCTGCATCCTTGACGAAGTTGACGCTGCACTGGACGAAGCGAACGTTGAGCGCTTCGTGACGGCGCTCAAGGAGCGAGCCCGGCACACGCAGTTCGTGCTCATCACGCACAATCGCCGCACGATCGAACAGGCCGACAGCATCTACGGAGTCACGATGGGCGCGGCTGGCGTCAGCCGGCTGCTCTCGGTGCGGCTCGATCAACTGCCTCAAACGAACTCCTGACGACCCGCTGACCTGGCGAGCCTGTCCGCTGCCGGGTCTGCCCTAACCTGAGGCCCATGCAATTCGTTCACGCCGCCTGGAACCCTGCTGGCTCAGGACCTCACCCAACTCTCATCGCCTTGCACGGGCATGGCGCACATTGCCAAGACCTCGCACCCCTCGCGCCGATGCTGGCCGACGGGAAGCTGCAGGTGATCTGTCCGCAGGCCGAGTTTCGTCTCGAAGGAGCGCCATACTCCTACGCCCCAATGTTCACCTGGATGAAGCGCGGCCCGAACGATCGCCCGATCGACGGCGAACTCGAGCGGGTCGCCGGATCGCTGTCGACCTTCATCGATGAGGCATGCGAGCGTTACGACGTTGACACAGATCGCCTGGCGTTGATGGGGTTTTCTCAGGGCGGATTCCTGGCCTACCGCCTGGCGTTGAGCGAGCCGCATCGCTGGCAGGGAGCCGCGATGCTCTCAACATGGCTCTCCGATGACGCGGCGGACGATGTCCATCCCGACGCCGCGGATCTGCCCTTGCTGGTCCAGCATGGGACCAACGATCCGCTGGTCGAGATTGATCGCGGCAGAAATTCGCGGGACCGTCTGCAGGCGATGAACATGAACCTCGACTATCGCGAGTACGCAATGCAGCACGAGATCGGTCGCCAGAGCATGCACGACCTCTCCGCCTGGCTGACCGAGCGACTGCTGAGTGAACGGTCAGGCGACTGATGGTCAAGCTGTTTCGGCGCTTTCGCAAGGACCGGGGCGAAGAGGACGGCGCGGATGACGCACAGGAAGTGCAGGAGGTTCGCGAGGAGTACCAGCGCAGCGTTGCCAACACCAAGCGAGGCCAGCTTGGCGCGTTGCGGCGCATCTTTTCTCGCTCGCGCGTTGATGAGGACTTCTGGGAAGAACTGGAAGAGACGCTGATTCTCGGCGACATCGGCGGCAGCACGTCGGCGCGCTGGGTAGAGGAGCTGCGCGAATCGGCCGCCGGCAAGGATGCTGCCGCCATTCGTTCCCTGCTGCGCGATCGCATGGTCTCCGGGCTGGAGCAACCGAGCGCGAATGGTTCGCTCTGGGGCGGACATAACGGCGAGTCCGCGCAGCCGACGCCGCATGTGGTTCTGGTTGTCGGGGTCAATGGAGCGGGCAAAACCACGTCGATCGCCAAGCTTGCCCATGCCTACCAGGAGGCAGGCAAATCCGTCGTGCTCGCCGCGGCCGATACGTTCCGCGCTGCAGCGATCGAGCAGCTCCAGACCTGGGGAGAACGCATCAACGCTCCGGTGATCGCGCATCGGCAGGGGTCGGATCCCGGCGCCGTTGCCTACGACGCGCTGGAGGCCGGCATATCCAGAGGCGCGGATGTCGTCCTGATCGATACGGCGGGACGCCTCCAGACCCAGCGCAATCTGATGGCCGAGCTCGGCAAAGTTCGCCGGGTCGTCGAGACCAGGCATCCCGGCGCTCCGCATGAAGTCCTCCTCGTGATCGACGCAACCAGCGGTCAGAACGCACTCAGCCAGGCGCGCCAATTCTCGCAGGCGACCGGCGTCACGGCGGTCTGCCTGGCCAAGCTCGACGGAACCAGCAAGGGCGGGATCGTCTTTGCCATCGCCGAGGAGCTCGGGATCCCGGTGCAGTTCGCCGGAACCGGCGAGCGCCTGGGCGACATCGCGCCGTTCGATGCCGAAGCTTTTGTCGACGCCCTGTTGTCCGACGATTAGACGCTCCACGAGTTGAGGAGTCCGGCATGATCAGCCAGTTGTTGAATCTCGGGCCGCGGAGGCTGTTCGCCCTCGCTCTGGTCATGGCCGGTGTGTTGCTGGCCGTGCTCCTGATCGTCCTGTGGCAGGCGGGCATCTTCGACAGTGCGCCTCCGCCGGCCACGATCGAGTCCGCCGTAGAGTCGGTGCGCGAGGAGCAACAGTCGCAACGGCAGACCGAGCCGGAGCAGTCGCAGACCGAAGAGCAGGCCGGACAGGCAGCGGCCCAGGAAGACGAACCCGCGCAGGCGGCTGCCGCCCAGGAGCAGCAAAGCGCCTCAACCTCCGACGCCGAACCCGAGCAAGCGGAAGCTGAGCAGCAGGAGTCCGTTGCCACCGGGGACGGCCAGGAACAGTCAGAGCAAGCTCAACCGGCTCAGGCAAGCCAACAGGCCGAAGAGCAGCGGGCAAGCCAGCAAGCGCAGGGTGAGCAGGCTCAGCAGCAGCAATCTCAGCAGGCCGGGCAGGAGGCAGGCCAGCAGGCTGAGCAAGAGGTGGTGGTTTCCGAGGCGCCGGAACTCTCCGACCTCGCCGGCACCTGGGTTCTGTCTTCCCAGGGCACATCGTTCGTCGGTTACCGGATCGGCGAGGAACTGGCCAACATCGGCACAACGACCGCTGTGGGCCGGACCAGTGACCTTGTAGTGGCCCTCGAGTTCGATGGCTCTGCAATCACCTCGGTGACGATCGAGGCAGACCTGCGGACGCTCACGAGCGACCAGTCATTCCGCGACGGCGCCCTGCGCACGCGGGGGATCGAAACGGATACCTATCCGTTCGCCACCTTTGTCTTGACGGAGGCGATACCGATCGATTCGTTGCCCACCGCGGAGGAGGCCCTGAGCGTCACCGTGCAGGGCACCCTGGACCTTCATGGCGTTACCAATCCGGTCACGATTGCGCTTGAGGGGCAGTATGTGGATGGGCTGGTCGTCGTGGTTGGCGCGACCGACATCGCGCTGGCCGATTACGACATCGAACCGCCGACTGGTTTCCGCGTCCTCTCGATCGATGACGTGGGTGTGATGGAGTTCCAACTCGTCCTCGAACGCGCTCCCTGACCTGCTTGTTTCCTACTTGGGGGACCGGCTTTCTCCAGTTATGTCGCGATTCGGGCCGTTTCGCCAACATAACCTGCATAGTGCGATCATGAAGTCGGATTCGCGCGGCGGCCAAGCGTCGCCAGGTCGAACTTCAAATTCCCGAAGGAATCCTGCTCGACATTCCGGATCTCACCTTCGGCGTCCAGGTGTCCGATGATCTGAAACAGATCCACGGTCCGAAGGTCTTCCTCCGAGTATTCCATCAGCATGGTGACCGAGATTCGCTCCCGGCGGCCCAGGCGTTGAGATTCAGCAAGCAGCGCGCGACGCACCGTCTCGACGTCCGCCAGTGTTGCGGCCTCCGCCTGTGAAGCCTCTCGCACGTCGTTGAATGCGGACAGCTTGCGGCGCAGTCCGTCAAACAGGCCCATCGTCAACCTCCGAATCCGCGGCTTGCCCCTCAGCGAGCGCTCCCATGATGACGAAGAGTCCGTCCGGGTGCGCTCCCTCAAGGGTACGGAGTCTCTCGTCGGCAAGGCTGGCCAGACGCCAGAGGGTTGTTAGCAGGATTGCCGCCGACCTCCACTCCCGCTCGTCCGCCGGCAGCTCGTCCAGCGGCGCGAACCCTCGCGCGAGGATGGTTGCTCGTCGACCGTCAGCCGCGTCTGTATCGGCGCCGAACTCCTCGATCACGGCGTCGAACTCGTGCTCGGCGTGATCGAGTTCGTGCCGAGCCAACCTGGTCGTTCCGTGCACGATGCGGGAGTCGACATCGTAGGGTCGCTCATCGGCGGCGGCGTATGCAGAATCGAGGGCCGATTCCAGGTCGCCGAGGAGTAACGACTTCCAGGCCGCCTCGACCGGGTTGCGTGCCTCCGACTCAGACGCTGCGCGTCTGATCTCGAGTTGAGACGCGCCTGATCGCAGGAGCCGCTCAGCCTCGGCCAGCCCTGATGAAGCAGGTTCGGCACGGCCTCCGGAGACCAGCCGGGCTCGGACGCGATCAAGCAGACTCATCGGTCACTCTCCAGCGAATTGATAGCGTAGGGGCGTGACCACACCGTCTCCCGTTCGGCACATTATTCATGCGGATATGGACGCGTTTTACGCGTCGGTGGAGCAGCGCGACCACCCCGAATTGAGAGGCAAGCCGGTGCTGGTCGGCGGCTCCCCTCGCAGCCGGGGCGTCGTCGCTGCGGCCTCGTATGAGTCCCGCGCCTTCGGCTGCCGCTCGGCGATGCCGATGCGAACCGCCGTCCGGCTGTGTCCGCAGGCGGAAATCGTGAGGCCGCGCTTTGCTCGCTACCGCGAGGTCTCCTCTCAGATTATGTCGATTTTCAGAGATGTCTCACCCCTGGTCGAACCGCTCTCGATGGACGAAGCGTTCATTGACGTGACGCATCGCGTCGCAGAGGGCGCCACCCCGGCCGAGCTTGGCCAGTGGATTCGAGATCGGGTCAGGCGTGAGATGCAACTGACCGTTTCCTGCGGCGTCGCGACGAGCAAGTCGGTCGCCAAGATCGCGTCGGATCGGAACAAACCTGACGGCATGACCGTCGTCGCGGCGGGGCAAGAGGCTGCCTTTCTTGCGCCGTTGCCGATCTCGGACCTGTGGGGCGTCGGGCCGAAGACGGCCGAGCGACTGCGCGGCGCGGGAATCGAGACCATCGGCGACCTCGCCGAGCGTCCGCTGCCCTGGTTGATCGACCGGTTTGGCAGCCGCGGCGAATGGTTCTGGCAACTGGCCCGAGGAATGGACGATCGGGGAGTGTCGACCGAGCGGGAGACGAAATCGATCTCGTCCGAAACGACATTCGCCGAAGATGTGGGCAACGAATCCAGGTTGTCATCCGTCGTCGCGGAGCAGGCGCAACAGGTTGCCCAGCGATTGAATGAGCATGGGTTCCGCGCGCGCACGGTGCAGATCAAGTTGCGCCTGTCGGATTTCACCACCTTCACGCGGCAAAAGACGCTCTCGGCTCCGACCAACGATGGCGATGTGATCGAGCGGACGGCTCTGGCGCTCCTGCGCGAGCAGCTCTCCCCCGTTCGCAAGTTCCGCCTGGTCGGAGTCGGCGTGTCCGGTATCGAACAGCGTCCGGTGGCGGCGCAACTGTCGCTGTTCGACCGAGCCGGCGAGCCGAGCGCCGAGCCGCCGCAATCAGCGGCGCGGCGAGAGCGCCAACGAGTCGTGAGTGATGCGGTCAGGGAGCTGAACGAGAAGTTCGGCGGCGATATCGTCCACTTTGGCGCGTCCGGGGAAACAGCGTCCCGGCGCACCAGGGAGCCTTCATGATCCATCCACGCGACGCGGCCGTGATTTCTTTCGATTGCTATGGGACGTTGATCGATTGGCAATCCGGCGCGCGCGCCGCGGTCGACGCCATTCCGGAGCTCGCCGATATCGACAAGGCTGCGCTGATCGCTCGACGTCTGGAAGTCGAGCTTGAGGTCGAGCATGAGCGATACCGACCCTATGACGATGTCCTGGCGATCTCGATTCAGCGGACCGGGTTGGAGTTCGGCGTCAGCGTGGGCGATGCGTCGGCGCGATTCTTCGCAGACTCGATCCGCGACTGGCCGCCATTTCAAGACGCCGGTGGATTCCTCAAGCGGCTGGCGACCGTCGGGACGCCGATGGCGATCCTCTCCAACGTGACTCGCGCCAGCCTTGGTGTGAGTGTGCGAAAGCTGGGCGCGTCGTTCGACCAACTGGTGACGGCGGAGGATGTGCGCAGCTACAAGCCCGATCATGACCACTGGGGCGAGCTCTACCGCACGCGTCAGATCGAAGCCAAGCAACAGCTCCACATCGCCGGCTCGATTGCCCACGACATCCGTCCGGCAACCGAGCTTGGAGCGACGACGGTCTGGGTTCGCCGGGCGCACGAACCGATCCCCGATGACGTGACGCCGGACCTGATCGTCCAATCGCTCGCTGAACTGGGCGACTATTGGCGGCTCCACTACTCCCGATAGCATCAGCGCAGGAGGCAAACGATGAAACTGACCAGGATCTTCCTCGGCGAAGATGGCACCTCGGACTTCGAGGACATCGAGATCGCGCTCAAGGAGTTCGAGATTGGCGCGCTTTCGCGGCGTCTGTTCCCATCCGACATTGTCTTCCGAATCTCGGAGCCGGGCCTCGTCAACGATTGGCACACGGCGCCGGCGAAGACCATGATCATCGTCATCCAGGGTTCGGTGCAAACCCAGGTGACCAACGGCGAGATTCGCCGCTTCGATCCCGGCGACATCTGCTACGCCGAAGACACCGAAGGTCCCGGTCATCTGACGACCGACCTTGAGGGGCCTCGGTTGAGCCTGATGGTCACCTTGCCGGACGACTTCGACGTTCACCGCTGGGCCCGATCGTTCGACGAGTAGGAAAACGACAGGAACGCCACTATGCAGATCACCCGTGTCTACACCGGCGACGACGGCGAGTCTCACTTCGAGACGATCGAGGTCGCGCAGAGCGAAAGCCGCTACGGCAGCCTCTCGAAGCTGTTCGATGCGGAGGGAGTTATGTTCCGCACGACGCCGGTCGGAGGCGAGCTGGACTTTCACAACGCGCCGCGCCGGCAGTTCGTGGTCACGTTGAGCGGCACCGTTGAGATCGAGATCGGCGACGGCACCAAGCTCCAGCTACACGGCGGAGACATCCTGCTCGCCGATGACGTGACCGGCCGGGGCCACATCACCCGCGACCTCGAAGGTCCGCGGCACAGCCTGTTCATCCCGCTGCCGGATGACTTCGACGTCGATTCGCTGCGCGGCTGAGGTCGAAGCCCGCTTCGCGGCGATCGGATTTTCAGGTTTCAGGGATCTTTTTTTCTGCGGCCCATTTGGGGGCGATCTCCCGTGTTTTACTGGAGATCGTGAGCTGAGACTTTCAGGTTTTTTCAGGTTTCTTCAGGTACGTCAGGGCTTCGAGCGCCAACTCCAGCCGATGTTCTCGCCGCCGGATCGACGCTCGGCAGCGGCGTGTTCGGGAGGCAGGAGGGAATCTGAGCCGAGGGTGGGCCGATCTCCAGTGTTTTGCGGGAAATCGGGTGTTCGGAGCGTTCGGGCATGTTCGGATCTGTTCGAAACCGTTTGATTGCTACCGAACGACCGCGGCTGAGGCTGTGGCTGGAGTTTGGGCGTTGTCGGCGATTTCTGGGCTTCATCGATTGGCTCGTTCCTTCTCCTGGCGTCGTGCGCATGGGTTGCACATGGATCCCGTAGGGGTTGCGCCAATCGTATGCGGACGCACGTTCTGATGAGAAGGTCGGAGAGTGGTCTGGGCAACAGGAACGGGGAGAGTGTGGGCGGAGGACCGGAGCGAAGGCGAGGGAGGGGCGGGAGCGGGCGGACTCACGCGCGAGCATCGGAGATGAGGCTGAGGTCATTGTGCGCATGAACCTGGGTGCTCTGGGCCCCGTGTCCCCGCATCAAGTGCGGGGCAGGCAAGCACGGGGCGACGATCGCTTGGCGTATTGCGCTTGGCGTGGGATGTTCTGACCCGCGTCGACTTGCGCCAGCATGGATCATCCCGCTGAGACAGATGGGTGAACGCGCCCTAGACGCTGCGATGGTCGCGGACCTGATCGCTCCAGCGCCAGTAGTGGTCGAAGGCGGCGATGGTCAGGGCGTGGGTGATCAGCTTGTCGTTGACCAGGCCCGGGATCTCGTCGAGCGGCACCTTCGACACCTCGATCGCTTCGCTGGAGGTGCCGACGACGTGGTCATCGTCGACCACGAGTGTGACGTCCTGGGCGAGGAACGACCAGCAGCGATTCTCCTGCAAGGCGGGGTTGGGGTGAACCCAGCCCAGTTCGATCGCGTCGGGTGCGAAGTAGCCCGATTCCTCGAACATCTCCCGCAGCCCCGCTTCCCTGGCCGACTCGCCCGGATCGACGATTCCGCCGGGAATTTCCAACGTCAGCTCGCGCGTGCCGTGGCGGAACTGGTTGACGAACACGACCTCGCGCTCGGGCGTGATCGGCATGATGTTGACCCAGTCGGGAAACTCGAAGATGAAGAACCGGTGATCTCGGCCCGAGGTCGGGTGGCGGGAGATGTCCTTGCGCAGTTTGAAGAAGCGGAAGTCCTCGATGATCTCGGAACTGAGCCGTCGCCAGTTGTCGATGGTGCTCATGTGGCGGCGTTAATCACTTTCGCGTAGGTCTCGATCTTGAGGAACGAATCCAGGCCGGCGTCCCTGAACTGTAGACCCAGATTCTCGATCAGCGTCGCCTTGTAGGCGTCAACGTCGATCCCCAGAGCGGCGACATCGCCCTTAATCCGCCTGAGACCAAGCGCGACGGCTCCGGCTAGCAGGAGCTGACTCTGCCAGACGTAGAGGCGGCCGCTGGCCGGCAATCGATCGATCAACTGGGGCAGGATTGTGTGCAGGAAGTTCACGTGGCGTACTTCGTCGCGCAGGATCAGGCGAAAGATCTGCTTGGCCAGCGGGTCGACGTCGTCGAGCTCCAGGGCCTGCTGCAGGAAGAGGGCGGCGAAGTTCTCGCTGAAGAGCGTCGACGTGAGCCAGTTCTCGACCCGGTAGAAACCCCAGGAGGCCATGCCGCCGAAGCGCTCGATCAGAAACGCCTCCGGTTTGGAGATGAAACCGTGACCGCCGACCTCGGTCAGATAGCGGTCCAGGACGTAGACGTGACGCGCCTCGTCCTGGCATTGCGCCGCGAGATAGAGATTGAGCGCCGGATCCCGGACCTGATGAGTGGCCTGGCTCATCATCACCTGGATCGTGTCCAGGCCCATGACCTCGAGACCGTGGAAGACGTTCATCATGCGCAGCCAGGCGTCGCGGCGGGAGTCCGGGATCTGTGATCCTGCCGACCAATCGACGTCATGATCCGCGTTCCAGAGCCTGTCGCTCTGCTGGCGGAACAGCGTGCGGAACGCGTCGGCCTGCTCGGCCGATCGGTGAGGTCGTACCGCGTTGGGAGATCGCTTCATGGGTAGGGAGACCTTTGGACGATCATACCCATCGCGGCCATCCGGCGCTTTGGCGAGCGCGGGCGGGCTGATCGTATACTGGCTGCATGGCTGACGAGGGATTCGACCTGGAAGAGACGCTGCGCGCGCTGCGCGAGGCGGATGTGGTTGTGATCGGATTCGGTTGGCTGCAGGAACGACTGTTGGTCGACGGCCGGCGCAGCGATTCCGAAGGGCCGTACATCCGCGTCGTCGAGCCGGTGCGTTCACCCCAGGATCGCCTCAGAGAACTGAGGAAGCTGCGGCCGAGTTTCGACGATCCGGAGTCGTTCGTGTTTTTTCCCTGGGCCGGCCGCGTGGATTCCTTCGTTGAGGCGGATCTGTTCGAGCGGATTCTCGAGCGTTGCGCGGGCGATCCGACCGCAGAGGATGATGCGCGAGCCGCGCTCGGCCGGCTGTATGAGCTGGACCGCGAGGACATTCGCCAGGCGATTGCGGGCGGGGACAAGTACCACACGCTCTACGAGCGCACGTCCTGACTCACGGGCTGTTCCACCGCTTCTTCTGATCGTTACGTTGACGGATTGTAAGTGTTAGCTGGTTGGCATAGGCTAGCCGGAGCATTGCGCACTTGATGAGAAGGCGGAACACGTGGTCGAGCGAAGAACCAAGGCTCGCGGCCGCGCCGAGACGGCCGACGAGCAGGCTGTGAGCGCCGCCGTTGAAGCGGACGCATGCTCGCATGCCTGGGAGATCGACCGCCCCAATCAGCAGGTGTCGCACGGCCGCTGTTCGAAGTGCGGCGCGGAGAAAGACTTCCTCAACTACGGCGAGGAACTGCGAATGCCGTTCGGCCGCCGCCGCCGCTCCTGAACGATCGAGTCTTCGTCTCTGTCTCTAAGGCGGCGGTGCCGTTACCTCGACGCGGACGGCGATGATTCGCTCCGTGCCAAGAAACGCGATCTGCTCGAAGGCCGCAGGGCTCAGTTGCAGGTCCGTGTTGGACGATTCGGAACCTCGGACCACGACCAGCGTCTCTGTGCCGACCACTTCGGCCTGCTCTTCGTCGGTCAACAGCGTCGCGCCGGGCAATCGGGTCAGGCGCAGGGTCGTGCCGACCGGCCAACGGGCGGTGAACACGGTGGCCGGCTCCGTCGGATCATAGGCGGCGCCGTCGGCGAGCGATCGGGGAATTCCGGGCGGTACCGGCTCGGCTGTCGCGCGCTCGGCCACGATCTCCGCACCGTCGATCTGCGCCGGCGTCACAACTTCGTCGGTCACCCTGGGCTCGATCGAGGAGACGGACACGACCGTTTGAGGCTTCGCGGCCTGCTGAGCGCTCTGCGCCGGCTCGGGTTGTTGTGCCTGCTCCTGAGCGCTCGTCTGTTGCTGCGATTGCTCGACGGATGCAGCGGAACCCGTTGCCTCGGATGGTTCCTCCTCAGAGGCGGCGTCCTGAGCACTCTCCGTGGCTTGATCGCTCGCCGCCTGAGCTTCGCTCTCGGTGTCTGTCGGCTCGACCGGCTCTGCGACCTCGGCGGTGCTGGATTCGTCATCTTCGAGCAGCAGCGTCACTCCGAAATAGACGCCAACTCCGACGCCGCCGAGGATCGCGATGGTCACCAATGCGCCGATGATCTGCCTGATTCGCGGACCAAGCGGTGGACGCTCGTTGGGCAGGCGTAGACGCTGATTCGAGTACTGCCGGAAGTCGTTCGCGCCCCGAACGCGGATCTGGGGGCTTGAAAAATCGTGCGCGCCGCTCGGATCGCGAGAGTGGTGGCTCATGAATCAAGGGTATGCCATCAACCTGTCTGACAGGTATGGAGAGAATCGGCGGCGTTTGCACTGTCACGCGGCTCGATAGCATGGAGTCATGGCCAGCCAACTCGAGACGCGTCACATTCGCTGCCCCAACTGCTCGAAGGCTCTTGATGTCGGGGTGCCGCCCGAGACGGGGCGGACGCGTCGGGTGGTGACGACCTGCGTCAACTGCAACTACGATCTCGTCGTCTCGCGTGGTCAGCAAGAGGATGAACCTTTGCGGATCAGGGCTTGCATGAGATGGGACGTCACCTGTCCCTATTGCAAGGAACCGACCGTCGCGCGGGTGCCGCCGAAGGGGCTGCTGCGTCGCAAGGAAACGGCGCCGTGCAGGCATTGCCGCAAGCCGTTGATCGTTGAACGACGCGAAGAAGGGCAGTTGGTCCTGCGCGCGCACCGCGGCATTCTCGAGGGAACTCTGCTCTAGACGGCGATCTGCGCGGTACGCGTGGTTTTGGATGTAATCGCTGCTACGAAAGCTCTGCTCTATGGTTGCGCCGCGCTTGTTGCCAGTGACTTGCTAGTGATCGATTTCACTTTCACGACTAGAGTGCAGGAATACCAATTCCCGGCCCCATATTTCGCGATCGGGGCCTCAGAAAGAGCGGGAACATGAGCGACTACGACCAGCGCGCCATCGAGATGCATCGTGAATGGGGCGGCAAGGTCGACTACGCCTCCAAGGTCACCGTCGAGAACCACGATGACCTGTCCGTCGTCTACACGCCCGGCGTCGCTGCTCCCTGCCTCGAGATTGCGCGCGATCCGTCGCTCGCCCGCGTGATGACTGGGGTCGGAAACCTGGTCGCAGTGATCACCGATGGCTCGGCTGTGCTCGGACTCGGCGACATTGGCCCGCAGGCGGCACTGCCTGTGATGGAGGGCAAGTGCGTGCTCTTCCGTAGCTTTGCCGGCGTGGACGCGATTCCGATTGCGCTGTCGGTCCGGGAAGTAGACGACATCTGCACGGCAATCGAAGCGATCGCTCCCTCACTGGGTGGGATCAACCTCGAGGACATCTCTGCGCCGCGCTGCTTCGAGATTGAGCAGCGCCTGCACGACTCGCTCGACATTCCCGTGATGCACGACGATCAGCACGGCACCGCGGTCGTCGCCCTCGCCGGCGTGATCAATGCGCTGCGTCTGACCAACCGAGACTTCAAGGACATCCGCACCGTGATCCTGGGCGCGGGAGCCAGCGGTATCGCCTGCGGCGCCATCCTCCGAGAGATGGGCTGCGAAGACATCCAACTGATCGACTCTAAGGGTTTGCTGACGATCGATCGTGAAGACCTGAACCCGTGGAAGCGCGAAGCCGCCCAGTGGTGCGACTACCGCAACAACTCCGACGGCAGCATCCCGCAGACGTCCCAGGTGATGGCGGGCACGGACCTCTTCCTCGGCCTCGCCGGTCCGGGACTGGTCACCGTCGGCGATGTTGCGTCGATGAACGACGACGCGATGGTCTTCGCGATGGCGAATCCGACCCCGGAAATCATGCCCGACGAGGCGGCCGAGGCCGGCGCGGCGATCGTCGCCACCGGACGCTCCGACTTCCCCAACCAGATCAACAACGCTCTCGGATTCCCCGGTATGTTCCGCGGCCTGCTCGATGGCGGCATCCCCAAGATCGAAGATGAGCACAAGATCGCGGCCGCCCAGGCGATCGCCGACTTCGTCGCCGATCCGACGCCCGATCGGATCGTGCCGAGCATCTTCGAGGACGGTCTGGCCTACAAGGTCGCGGACGCGGTCAAGGCTGCCGGTTAGTCGCGGTCTTCCGCCTCGGATTCTGCTTCCGGCGTCCGTCGGTACACGTCCAGCGCCTGCGCCAGGGCTGCGCGTACTCCCAGAACCGGCTCGTAGCCGAGTGTGACACGCGCGCGTGAGTCGTCGATCAGGTGTGGACGGCCAGTCATCGAAATGTAGGCATCGACGCCCTCAGGTTCCGGCAGCACCCATCCGGAGAGGCGGAGCGCGTCCAATCCTCGCGCGAGCAGGAACGGCGCGTTCCAGAAGCGTTCCTCGACTCCACGGAGCTGGCAGGCCTCAACGGCGAGCTCTCGCCAGGTCGTGTGCGCGGAGGCTACGTGGAAGACCTGGTCGACCGCCTCCTCGGGTTGACTGAGCATCGCCCAAACGGCTCGGCCCAGGTCCGCGCCGGCCAGAATCGACACGGGCGCTTGACCGCCCGCCACCAGCGCGGCGCGCGGCCGGGCGATGAAATGTCGAATCACGTCCAACATCGCTCCGCCGCCATCGGCGATCACCGGCGCTGGCCGCAGGATCGATAGCGGGACTCGGCGCCGGTATGTACGCGCGACGCGTTCCGCCGCGACCCGGCTCTGCAGCGCAGGCCCTAGCGGACGCGGCACCCAGCTCTCGGTCACCGGCCACGGAGGGAGGCGGCGGCCGTAGGTCTCGGTGGTGGAGACAAACACCACCTGCTTGAGGTCGTGTTGTCGGCACGCATCCAGCAATGAGGTGGTGGTGTGGACGTTTGCCTCGGTGTATCTCGCCGCCGAGTGTCCTGGTTCCGCCAGGGCCTGGGCGTGGACGACATGAGTGACATGTTCGAGCAGAGCGTTCAGGTCGTTCGACTCGGACGGATCGAGGGACATCACTTCTGCGTCATGGCGCGCCAGCTCGCTCGCTATTGCGGTGCCGATGTGTTGATCTGCGCCGGTCAAGGCGACTCGCATCGTCGACATTCGCGAGACTCCCACCCACGGATCGCTGATAGCCTCGGCCCTGCACCAAAAGCGTACGCGCTGCCGATTGGGAGGTTGCCATGCCGACGTTGACACGGCCGAATTGCGACATCTTCTACGAGGAGACCGGCAGCGGTCCGGCGATCATCTTCGCTCACGGGGCTGGCGGGAATCATCTCTCCTGGTGGCAGCAGGTGCCGGTGTTCGCACGCTCGTATCGATGTGTGGCGTTCGACCATCGCGGCTGGGGTCGGAGTATTCCGACCGGCGGACCCGGACCTGCGGCGTTTGTCGACGATTTGATCACCCTGATGGACGAGCTGCGAATCGACGAGGCGGCATTGGTTGCCCAGTCGATGGGCGGCTGGACCTGCCTTGGAGCGGCCCTCCAGGCGCCCGAGCGGGTCGCGGCGCTGGTCATGGCCGACACGGTCGGTGGTCTGATGACGGAGGAAATCCGGGGGCCCTGGGAAGAGACACGGAAGCTGGTGGCGGGTCAGAGCCTCGGTACGCTCGCATACGATCAGACGCTCAAAGAGCGGGACCCTGCACTGGCGTTCCTCTACGACGAGATCATGGCGTTGAATCCACCCAGGGATCCGGCCTTGCTCGGCGTCCTTGGCGAGCTTGCCCCGGATCCGGATGCCGTCGCCGCACTGCCGATGCCCATTCTCTGGGTGGTTGGCGGCAACGACCCCCTGGTTTCGCCGGTGATGATGCGAGCCGCGCACGCACACGTCGATGGTTCGCAGTACTACGAGATTCCGGCGACCGGTCACAGTGTCTACTTTGAACGAGCCACGGAATTCAATGGGCAGCTCAGCCGATTTCTCATCGACGCCGGCTGGGGCAACGGCGTGTAGCTGCTCAGGGACTCCTGTTAGCCAAACGGCGACCAGGTCAGACCGAGCGCCCATTCCAACGCCTGCTCTTCGTAACTGAGCGACGGATCCCAGAGCATGAAGCCGATCCCGCCCGCCTCGGCGGTTGCTGCAATCTGCGCGTGAACCTCTTCCGCGTAGTAGCCCAGGCCGCGTGACTGGTAGTCGTGGAAGTCCTGCAGCCACGGTCGGACCAGCGCCGTGCCGTTCGGCCGCGCCTTCTCGACGGTCGCCTCGACATTGATGCGCACCACGGGGCCGGGATGTTCAGGCGGGTAGGCGAAGCCCAGCGATCCCGGGTGCCAACCGCTCGGGTAGACCATCGGTGAGATGTAGTCGAGGTATGGGGCCAGGCCCTCGACCGATTGCCCGATCCCCTGGTCGTTGCCGGCTGTGGAGACGACGCCGAAGGTGTCGAATGAGACGGCCACTCCCGCGAGGTGCAGCGCCTCACTCGCTTCCCGCGCGAACCGCGTGATCGCGGCGACGCGGCTGGCCTCGGTGTTCTCAAGCCGCTCTCGCAGGCCGTTTTCGTACGGCAGTCTGACGTAGTCGTACTGGATCTCTTCGACGTAGTCGGCGGCAGCGACGCCAATCTCGATGTTGTAGCGCCGCGCGCCGGCGGTATAGGCCGAAGACCAGGTGACGCCCATGCTGTCGACGAAGATGTGGCCGTTCACATGATTCAGCGCGTGCTCGTGGAACCACCTCGGGTACGTGTTGTCGAGGAATGTGACCACGCGACCGATCCGATAGACGCCCTTTCTCTCCAGTTCATCGAGAAAGTCGGCCACTGACCCCCCAGCGCGCGATGCCCCGATCTGCTTCACCGTGGGGGTGGCCGCAATCGAAAACACCTGCCCCGACTCGTTCTTGAGGTCCACGACCACCGCATTGATCAGATCACGATCGACGAGGTCGTGCGCCCATCTCTGAACGGCCGGCTTGGTGACCTCACTGAAGGGGATGTAGACCGCGCGAACCACCAGGTTGCGCAGGACGATCACGGACTGGTCGTAGTAGATGGGGCGGCGCACGATGTCGTAGCCGGGCTGGATGATCGAGAGACTGCCGGTCCGTTCCTCTGGGGCGAACTCGAACCGGCCGCTGCTGTCGGTTCTGACCAGCGCGCTGCCCGTGGAGACTCGAGCCTGCGACGCCGGACGCAATCGGCCTTGATCCCAGACGTATACGCGACCGGTCAGGGTCTGACTGAAGGCTGCAGCCGATGTGATGGCGGAGGATCCGCTGGACGAAGTCCGTTCCGAGCGGACCTCCTCGGCCTCGGGCTCATCGGCCCCGACCACGCGCAACGACACTCCGGCGACGAAGCCGAACAGCACAACGGAGGTAACTAGGAAAAGTCTTAGGAGTCTGGTCGTTCGCAAATCATCGTGAGAAAACACCTGTTGGGCCTTACTTCAACCAAAGATCACCCCAACCGCCACTAACATTGTACACATAATCGATTGACGACAGTTATCCACAACCACAGGAGCATGTGGACAGGCGTGAACAGGTGGAGCTCTCTGCGCTACCGACTCCTTAGCGAGCCTTCTGGTCCTGTTCCTCGGCTGTGGCTTTGAGGTTGCGCAAACCCTGCGCGGCGGCCGCTTCCAGGGGGCGGATTCCCCGCCCGAAGAGGAAGATGTTGCTCAGCCGCCAGCGCCAGCCAAGTGGCCGCACCCGATTCGAGATCAGGCAATGCTGTCCTCGCCGTTCCAGCCGATACGCATGCTGAACGCGAAATCCGACGCCCATCTGGACCTCGAGCAGCAGCTCACGACCTCGAACCTCCGAGAGTATGACCGCTTGACCCTCATCCACGCCGGCTTGCGCCTCGCTGCGCAACAGATGCCAGACCTGCTCCGGCGGGACGAGAATCTCAACCGCTTCATCCATCTGACGCCATCCGCTCGATCAACTCGCGAACCGCCGACATGTCGTCGCAGCGAGTGACTCCGTCGGGGTAGGCGAGGCCGCGATTGCGAGGCCAGTCCACGAGCGCGACCGCGGTGCCTGTGCGTGCGAGAAGCGCGGCGGTCGCCGCGTCGTCGTCGATGTGAAGCGTGGCGCCCCTGTCGCGCAGGTAGGCCTCCTTGTAGCGCGCCGACTTCAGACCCGAAGCATTCATCACTACCGCGTCCACAAGCTCTGCAAACCCGTGGTGGTTCAGCCACGACTCCGTCTGCGTCCGACCGCGCTCGTGCCGCCCCGTGAGGACGATCACCAATCCACTCTGTCTCGCGCAGCGAACCGCCTCAAGCGCGCCGTCGCGAGGCGGCCGGAGCAGGTATCGAACCCGGTACCACGTGGCCGTCAGGAGGCGATCGAGAGCATCGGCCGGCCGAGCCGGGGGAATGTTTGCCTCGATGTCAGGTTCCAGGTTGACATCGCGGTTGATCGCAGGATTCCAGCCAAGGGGCGGCTCGGCCAGCACGCCGTCGAGATCGAAGGACCAGAGTCGAGACATCAAACTTCCAGCCTCAGACCCAGCCATGACATTGATACCAGGCCATCGTCTCGCGCAGGCCGTCCTCAATCGAGGTCTTCGGCCGCCAGCCGGTGTCTCGAGTCAAGTTGGTTGGATCGCAGATCCACGCCGGTTGGCGCATCTCGATCACCCGAGTTCGATCCAGCATCGGCTCGGTATTGGTGAGGGCGCCCCACCATTCCGAGCAGCGAGCCACGCCATGGAACAATCCCGCCGGAACGGATGGGATCAACAGCTTCCTGCCCGCAGCAGACTCGAGCGCGGCAAGGAGGTCGTTCCAGCTATACGGGCCCGTGTCGTCGCTGACGTGATAACGCGCCACCTCGGGCAGATCGGAACGCAGCAGCGCCGACACCGCCTCCGCCAGGTCTGCGCCCGAGATCGCTGCGACGACGTTGGAACCGTCGCCCAGGCGGACGCAGAATCCTCGGCGGGCCGCCCAGAAAAAAAACAGGAGGCCGTTGTCGCCGGGGCCGTAGACGAGCGGCGGTCGCAGGATCGTGAGCTGCATGCGACCTCGCTGCTTCAGGACCCCCTCTTCTCCTGCCGCCTTTGAGCGGCCGTAGGCGGAGACAGGATGGAGCGGCGTGTCGGGAGGCTCGGGCACCGCCGTGGGAGCAGGCCCCTGGGCAGCAATCGATGAGATGTAGACGAACCGCTCGACGCCGGCGCGTGCAGCCGCCTCGGCCAGGTCGCCGGTCCCCATCCGGTTGGCGCGCATGAAGTCGTCGTGCCGAACCGCGCGGAGCACGGCGGCGGCATGCACGACCGCGTCCATGCCTTCGCAGGCCGAGGCCAGAGTCTCGGGTTGGCGCAGGTCTCCGATCACACGCTCGAAGGACAGGTCATCGATGAACGAGGTATCGCTGGTCGGCCGAACCAGGAGGCGTAGCTCATGTCCGTCAGCGGCAAGCCGGCGAGCCACGTGGCCGCCGACGAAACCGCTGCCGCCGGTCAGAAGGACACGCACGATGGTCTAGTTGATCACACCGTGACGGCGGCCGGCCTCGCCAAAGATCTGCAGGGCGCGTTCCAGTTGCTCATCGGTGTGGGTCGCGATGTAAGACGTTCGCAGAATCGCCTGCCCGCGAGGAACCGCCGGAGCGATGACGGCATTCGTGTAGACGCCGTTGTCCAGCAGATCTCGCCAGAATGCCGCCGTGCGGACCTCGTCGCCGACCCGGATCGGAATGATCGGCGTGGCCGAGTTCGCCACGTCGAAGCCCAACTCCGACAGACCCAGTCTCATCCGCTCGCCCAGCTCCTGAACCCGTTGGACCCGCCAGTTCTCTTTGTCGATCAGCCGGAGCGCCGCCAGTGCCGCGGCGGCCGACGCCGGAGGCAACGCTGCCGTAAACAGCATCGGGCGCGAGAAGTGGCGGACGTACTCGATCACCATTCGCGGTCCGGCGCAGAATCCACCGACCGAGGCGAGCGTCTTGCTGAAGGTGCCGATGGTGAGGTCATCCGGCTCTTCCAGACCGAAGTGCGTCCGGGTCCCGCGTCCCGTCGGACCGACAGTCCCGATGGCGTGCGCGTCGTCGACCAGCATCCGAGTCCGGTGCTTGCGGCAGACCTCCCGCAACTCCGGCAACGGAGCGAGATCTCCGCCCATCGAGTAGGCGCCGTCGATCAGCACCAATCGAGCCTGATCCGACGGAAGATTGGAGAGCACGCGGTCGAGGTGCGCTGGATCGTTATGTTGAAAGCGCGTGTACTTTCCCAGGGCAAGTCCCGCCGCGTCGTAGATCGAAGCGTGGACATCTCGGTCCAGCACTGACACGCCATGCCGGTCGATCAGCGCCGACACCGCTCCCAGGTTGGCCAGATATCCGGTCGAGAACACGATCGCCGTCTCGGCGCCGAGGAAATCGGCCAGTTCCTCTTCCAACTCCAGGTGAACGGGGCTGGTCCCATTGAGTAGGCGCGAGCCGGTCATTGAGGGACCGAACCGGTCGAGCGCATCGTGCGCGGCCTGCAGCACATCCGGATGGCGAGTCAGGCCGAGGTAGTTGTTTGAGCCGAGCATGATCACGCGCTTGCCGTCGATGATCGCCTCTGGCCCCTCGTTGACCTCGATCGGCTGGAAAAAGGGGTACAGGCCGGCGGCTCGCGCCTGGTCGGCCAACTGAAAGTGAGAGATTCGTTCAAACAGGTCGGGCGAGCCGGTCTCGCGTTGGTGACCGTCCATTTCCTCCAGGCGCAAGCCAGCGGCCTTCGCTAACTCATTCAGCGACGGCGTATCGGACTGCGTTTGCGTCATCGCGTGGCACTCCCCACACGCCGACCCTTCGCTCGCCGCGAAGCGCCTCTTCCTGCGTGTTTCCCGCGAGTGTACGCGACCTGATGAGCAACCCTCACCTCATGCGATGCAGAGGTCGGCTAGAGTGAATCCGTCGGTGCTTCTGCGGCGGGGCCACGACCAACATGCGAGTCAACCTCAAGCCTGCCGCAGCCGCTGCTGCCGGCGCGTTTCTTCTCCTCCTCCTGCTCGACCTGACCTGGCCCGGCCACGGCATCTGGTTGCTGATCGTCGGCATCATGATCGGTCTGGCCGCCGGCTACCTCTGGTGGCGGGATCACTTCCTCTCCGATCAGCGTCAACGGCCGCCGAGCGGTTCCTCGCCGTTTTCCAGTGTCGGGGCCTACGGACTGACTGGCGTCGCGCTGCAGTCGTCGCGCCAACCGGTTTCCGGCGTACCGCTGGCCGGCGTTCTGGCGCCGGTCTCTGCGCTGGCGATTCTGCTCTTTGTCGGTGGAGCGCTCGGCTCGGGAGAGGGCGCAATCGAACAGACTTCAACCAGGCTCGACCAGGAAGTCGCTGTCATCGACCGAAGCGGGGACGGCGAGCCCACAACGCCGCAGGTCAATCCACCCGCAGCCAGTCAGGTCCAGCAGATCTCCACCACGACGGCGGTCGCGACCACTGCACCGACGCCGGACGCAGACGCGAATCCCGAGAGCTCGGCTCCGCAGCAGCAGTCGGCAGCGCCGGTCAAACCGATCGTTGTCGCGGCTCCTAGAGCAGCGTCAGCCGCTGAAGATGAAGAAGCGAGCGCCGACCTGGTGCCGGAATCGGCCAACACCTTTGAGTACGTCGTCGAGGAAGGCGACACGCTCTACGACATCGCCGAGCGCTACAACTCGACGGTGGACGCGATCATGAATCTGAACCGGCTTGACGCTTCGAGCTTCATCCACCCCGGCGACGTGCTGCTGATTCCCGTGCAGGAAGAGGAAACCGGAGCCGAAGAGTCCTGAGTGCTCCCGCCAGCATCTAGCCCGGCATCTGGCGATGCAGTTCAACCTCGACGAGTTGAGCGGCCCGCGCCTGTTCGTCGGCGTGATAGGAACTGCGGACCATCGGTCCGGACTCGACGTGCCGGAATCCCAGGGACAGCGCTTCCTGGCGTATCGAATCGAACTCCTCCGGAGGCGCATAGCGGACAACCGGAAGATGTTTGCTCGATGGACGTAGATACTGTCCGACCGTCAGCAACTCCACGTTGACGTCTCGCAGATCCCTCAGCAGCGCCGAGACCTCATCTCGTTCCTCGCCGAGTCCAAGCATGAACCCGGTCTTCGTCGGGATGTGCGGATTCCATTCGGATGCGCGTCGCAGCAGCTCCAGCGATCGTTCATAGCGAGCCTGGAAGCGGACCTGCGGATACAGACGCCGCACGGTCTCGACGTTGTGATTCAACACCGTCGGCCCTGCGGACAGCACGGTTTCGAGAGCGTTCCAGTTGCCGACGAAGTCGGGAACTAGTACCTCAACGGCTGTCTCAGGCCGCCGGCGGCGAATCAGTTCGATGCAGGATGCGAAGATCTGAGCGCCGCCGTCCGGCGTGTCGTCGCGGTTCACCGACGTGATCACGACATATGACAGCTTCAGGCGTTCCACCGCCTCTGCCAGCCGCGACGGTTCCGTCCAGTCGATTGGCGCGGGACGCCCGGATGTCACGGCGCAGAATCCGCACGCGCGGGTGCAGGTGTCGCCGAGAATCATGAATGTCGCCGTGCCGCGGTTGAAGCACTCGCCGATGTTCGGACAACGCGCTTCCTGGCAAACCGTGTTCAGCGTCTCCTCGTTCAGCAGGCGAACGATCTCTCCGTAGCGCTCGCCGCCGGGGAACTGCGCCCTGATCCAACTCGGCTTGCGCTCACGCAAACTGGTCATTGACACATCTCCAGTTCGCGGACGGGAGAGAGGCGCAAGTCAAAGACTTCGCTGAAGCAGCGCTCCAACACATCGGCGCAATCGGCAACGCCGATCTGTCTCGCGGCCTCCATCGACAGCGAGGTCGCGCGGCTCTCGGCGATCCCGCATGCCCGGATGCCGTCAAACCAGGAGAGATCGACATCGCAGTTGAGCGCCATCCCATGCCGGCTGACGCCTGACTGCACTCGTACTCCTACGCTCGCCACCTTTCGATTGCCGATCCAGACACCCGGACGCCCTTTGACGCGCTCTGTCTCGATGCCCAACTCCCCAGCCGTCCTGATCGCGGTCTCTTCCAGTCCGCGAACGTAAGCGGCGATCCCGATGCCCCGCTCGCGCAGACGCAAGATCGGCCACACCACTAGTTGACCGGGTCCGTGAAACGTCACGTCGCCGCCGCGATCCGTGTCGATGATCGGCGCTCGCAGCTCGCCAAGGACGTGCTCGCGTCCTCCGCGGCGACCCTGCGTGTACACGGGTGGATGCTCGATCAGCAGCACGATCTCCGGGAGTGCGCCGTCGGCGACCGCGCACGCCCTCGACCGCTGCCAGGTCTCGGCGACCTCATACGGCATGACTCCGGCGCGAGCGCTCTGCACAATCCTTGAGCGCTCCAACCCTCGTCCATTGGCTTCCAGGGCATCGAGTACGACCGATGTTCCCCGCGCTGACATAGCGTTTGCAGGCCCGTTTCCGTTTGTTTAAGTCTATCTATCGTCTTGATCGCCGGCGGGAGGCGGCCGTCAGGATGAGTAGACTGAGATCACGATGACCACCTCAGAGTCCCCGTGGTATTCGGCGCTCGGTCGTGCGACCGACTCGGCCGGGGCGGATGATTGGCTCGAAACCAACGACTGGATCGATTCGCTCCGGGACGTCGCCCGACGCCGGGGACCCGAGCGAGTGTCGCGGCTGCTGCAGACGCTTCAGATCGAAGCCCAGCGCTCGGGCATCCGCCTGCCGGTCACTTCACAAACCCCTTACGTCAACACGATTCCTATCGAGAGGCAGCCGACATATCCCGGCGACCTCGAGATCGAGCGCCGGATCAAATCGATCATTCGCTGGAACGCGATGGCGATGGTCGTCGAGGCCAACCAGAACAACCACGGCATCGGCGGGCATATATCAACTTATGCGTCCGCGGCCACGCTCTACGAAGTAGGATTCAATCATTTCTTCCGAGGCCAGGACCATCCTTGCGGCGGCGACTTGATCTACTTCCAGGGCCACTCCGCCCCTGGCATCTACGCGCGTAGTTATGTCGAAGGACGCCTCGCGCCCGACCAGTTGCACAAGTTCCGTCGCGAACTCTCCGGCGGGCTGCCGTCGTATCCGCACCCCTGGTTGATGGACGACTACTGGCAGTTCGCCACGGTCTCGATGGGCCTCGGTCCGCTCCAGGCCATCTACCAGGCCCGCTTTATTCGCTACCTCGAGAATCGCGACCTGCTGGAGCCGACCGACCGCAAGGTCTGGTGCTTCCTCGGCGACGGTGAGACTGACGAGCCCGAATCGCTTGGCTCGATCGCGCTCGCTTCCCGGGAGGAACTGGACAACCTGATCTTCGTCGTCAACTGCAACCTGCAGCGGCTGGATGGACCGGTCCGCGGCAACGGACAGATCATTCAGGAACTCGAAGCGGTCTTCCGCGGCGTCGGCTGGAACGTGATCAAGGTGATCTGGGGTTCCGAGTGGGACCAGTTGCTCGCCCGGGACGAACACGGTCTGCTGGTCCAGCGCATGGGTGAGGTTGTTGACGGCGAGTACCAGAAGTACACGGTCGCCGGCGGCAGCTACATCAGGAAGCACTTCTGGGGCGTCGACCCGCGCTTGCTGCGGATGGTCGACGACGTTTCCGACGACGAGCTCTGGCGAATGCGGCTCGGCGGCCACGATCCGCTCAAGGTGCATGCCGCCTATCACGCCGCCAGCAATCATCGCGGCGCGCCCACCGTGATCCTCGCTCGAACGATCAAGGGCTACGGCCTCGGCGAGGCCGGCGAGGGCCGCAACATCACGCATCAACAGAAGGAATTGAACGAACGCGAACTGATGCAGTTCCGGGACCGCTTTGCGATCCCGCTCTCCGACGCCGAAGTCGTCGGAGCGCCCCTGTATCGGCCGTCGCGTGACAGCCGAGAGGCCAACTACATTTCCTCCCGCAAGGAGGCGCTCGGCGGACATGTGCCGGAGCGCCGCTCTCCCCGATCCAATCTGACTGCTCCCCCCGACGAGACGTTCTCCGAGTTCCACGAGGGCACCGGAGACCGCGAAGCCTCGACCACCATGGGCTTCGTCAGGATGCTCAGCCGGCTCATGCGGGATCGCGATCTGGGTGAGCGCATCGTCCCGATCGTGCCCGACGAGTCGCGCACATTCGGCATGGAGGGCATGTTCCGCGAGTTCGGCATCTACGCCTCGACCGGGCAGCTCTACGAGCCGGTGGACTCCGATCGCCTGCTCTTCTACAAGGAGTCTCGAGACGGCCAGATTCTCGAAGAGGGCATCACCGAGGCCGGCGCGATGTCCTCCTTCATCGCCGGCGGGATGGCCTATTCGTCGCTCAACGTGCCGATGATCCCGTTCTTCATCTTCTACTCAATGTTCGGCCTGCAGCGCGTCGGCGACCTGGCCTTCGCCGCGGGCGACGCCCGGGCGAGAGGCTTCCTGATCGGCGCGACCGCCGGCCGGACCACGCTGAACGGCGAGGGTCTGCAGCACCAGGACGGCCACAGTCACATGCTGGCCTCGACGATTCCCAACCTGGTCGCCTACGACCCGGCCTACGCCTATGAAATCGCCGTGATCGTGCAGGAAGGCATCCGCCGCATGCACGACGAAGACGAGAGCATCTTCTACTACGTCACCGTCGAGAACGAATCCTACGTCCAGCCGCCGATGCCGGAGTCCGAGATCGTGCGCGAAGGCATCCTGCGCGGGATCTATCCGCTCTCACCGTGCGAAGCGCCGCAGATCCGACTCTTCGGCAGCGGCCCGATCCTCAACGAGGTCCGGCGCGCCCAACGAATCCTGCAGGACGACTTCGACATCCGCGCCGACGTCTGGTCGGTCACCTCTTACACCGAGCTTCGCCGCGAGGCGTTGCAGACCGATCGCTGGAATCGGATGCATCCCTTCGAGCAGCGGCGCGAGTCCTGGCTCGAAACCTCGCTCGGCGGCTGCGACGCGCCGATCGTCGCCGCGACCGATTACACATCGTCCCTGCCCGATCTCGTGGCTCGCTGGCTGCCCGGCCCGCTGACCGCACTGGGCACCGACGGCTTCGGTCGCTCCGACACGCGCGAAGCGCTGCGCGACTTTTTCGAGGTTGACGCCAATCATGTCGTCTGGTCCGCGCTGAGCGCTCTCAGCCGCCGCGACGAAATCGACGGCGACCTTCTGCTCAAGGCCCGCGCCAGCCTCGGCATCGACCCCGCGCGTCCGGATCCGACGCTGCGATAGGACACCCAAATGACGACCACAGCATCCAATGCCGAGGCCGTGCTCTTACCCGACCTCGGCGAAGACATCGAAGAAGCCGACGTGCTTCAGATCTACGTCGGCGTCGGAGACCTGATCGCCATCGAGCAGCCAATCGTTGAGATCGAAACCGAAAAGGCAACGCTCGATCTCCCATCCCCGGTCGCCGGCATCGTGAACGAGATCCATGTAAGCACGGGCGACACTATTCGCCCCGGAGACCCTGTCCTGAGCGTTGTCTCCCAGGACCAGGCGTCCGCCCCGACGCCTCCAGCACCTCAGACGACTGAGCCAGAACCCGAGCCGATCGTCATCCCGGACGCTGCCGACCTGCCCGATCCCGACGAACCGCCGAGTTCCAGCGCAGCCAACATAGACAAACCCGATCCGACGCCGACGGAACCCGAGCCCGTACCCGACGGTCGCGACCACCCGGCGCCAATCCTGCACGTCCCGCCCGCCGCCCGCCCGCCGCTGGTGGAAGGCGATCTGGACTCACGACCGGTCTTCGCCTCCCCATCCGTCAGGCGATTCGCGCGGGAGATCGGCGTCGACATCCGCACGGTTCCGGGCAGCGGACCCGGCGGCCGGATTGACATTGAAGACATCAAGCGTCACGCACGCGAGGCTCCCGTCCAGGCCGCCGATCCGGGACACTCGACCCGCTCGCCCGGCCCGCTGCCCGACTTCTCCGAGTTCGGTTCATTCGAACGAGTGCCGCTGACCCGTCTGCGCCGCACGATCAAGCGCAACATGTCCGCTTCCTGGCACGAGATCCCGCACGTGACCCTCTTCCACACGGCAGACGTCACCGAGCTGGAACAGGTCCGCCGCGATTACCGCGAGCGAGCCGAAGAAGCCGGCGGCCGCCTGACCATCACCGCAATCCTGCTCAAGATCACCGCCGCCGCGCTCAAGGCGCATCCCCACGTCAACAGCTCTATCGACGCCGAAAACGACGAGCTGGTGCTCAAGCATTATGTCCACCTGGGCGTCGCGGTCGATACGCCGCGCGGGCTGGTCGTCCCCGTGATCCGCGACGTGGACTCGAAGAACATCATCGAGATCTCGGTTGAGTTGACCGACATCTCCGAGCGCGCCCGCTCCGGCGACCTTGGCCTCCAGGATTTCCGCGGCAGCAGCTTCACCGTGACCAACCTGGGCGGCATGGGCACCGGACACTTCACGCCAATCATTCATCATCCCAACACCGCGATCCTGGGCATCGGACGCGCGGAGCGGCGGCCGGTCTGGTCCGAGCCGTTAGATGTCTGGGAGCCGCGCAGCATCCTGCCCATGTCGTTCACCTTCGACCACCGAGTGATGGACGGCGCAGACGGCGCGCGCTTCATGACCTGGATCGCCGACGTCATCCGCCAGCCGCTCGTCCTGGCGCTCGGGAGCTAGCGCGTGGTCAACAGCAACTCCTCAGCGACGGATGGCGCGCGCCTGGTCGTGCTGGGCGCGGGACCCGGCGGTTATCCGGCCGCCTTCCACGCCGCCGAGCGCGGCCTCGACGTGACCCTCGTCGACGCGAGGCCCCAGCCCGGAGGCGTCTGTCTGCACGAGGGCTGCATACCGTCGAAAGCCTTCTTGCACGTGGCCAAGCTGCTGCGCGAAGCGCGCCATGCCGAAGAGTGGGGCGTGACTTTCGGCGAACCGACCATCGACGTCGATGTCCTGCGCGACTGGAAGGACGGCGTCGTCCGCAAGATGACCAACGGCCTCGGCCTGCTCCGCCGTCAGCACAGGGTGCAATACCAGCAGGGATACGGACGCATCCGGGACGCCAACCAGCTCAACATCGAGTCGAACGGCGAAGTCTTGCCAATCGACTTCGACGCCCTGATCGTGGCCACCGGCTCGACTCCGGTCGTGCCGCGCTCGCTGCAGATCGAATCCGACCGGGTCATGGACTCAACCGACGCGCTGGAGTTGCGCGACATCCCCGATTCGCTGCTCGTCGTCGGTGGAGGCTACATCGGCCTCGAGCTGGGCACGGTCTACGCGGAACTTGGCACCGAAGTGACGGTCGTCGAGGCCCTTCCGCAGATCCTCACCGGAGTCGAGCGCGAACTGGTTCGGGTCCTGGAGCGAAGCCTCAGGTCGAGGCTGAAGTCGGTCAGGGTGAACACCTCTGTGATCTCCCTCTCAGAGGTTGAGGACGGAATCGAAGTCGTGATCGCCGACAAGGAAGGCGTCGAAAGCACCGAGCGGTTCGACCGCGTCCTGATCGCCACCGGACGTCGGCCCAACAGCGCCGGACTTGGACTGCACCGAACGCGCGCTCACGTCGACGCAGGCGGCTTCATCTTGACCGATCAGCAACGACGAACCGCCGAGCCGTCCATTTTCGCCATCGGCGACGTCGCCGGCGAGCCGATGCTGGCCCACAAGGCGACGGCGGAAGCCTCGATCGCCGTACAGGCGATCCTCGGCGAGCCCGCCGTCTTCCGTCCCCTCGCCGTACCGGCCGTCATCTTCACCGACCCCGAGATCGCCTGGTGCGGTCTGACCCAGGCCGACGCCGCCGGACTCGATATCGACGCCAGCACCGTCGGCTTCCCCTGGGCCGCGCTGGGCCGCGCCTCTGCATCGGGGCGCAACGACGGCCTGACCAGGCTTGTCGTCGAGAACGGCTCCGAGCGAGTCATCGGCATGCAGGTCGTCGGACCGGGCGCGGGAGAAGTGATCGGCGAAGGCGTCCTCGCCGTGGAAATGGGCGCCCGAGTCTCCGACCTCGCCGAGTCCATCCACGCCCATCCAACCCTGAACGAATCAATCATGGAAGCGGCTCAGGTCTTCTTCGGTCGCAGCCCGCACTACCTTCCCCGCCGGCGATGAGACACCGACCATGCTGATCGAACTCGGCGGCCAGACGCTCGACGCCACCGATCGCTGCCTCGTCATGGGCATCCTCAACGTCGCCACCGATTCGCCCGTCACCAACTCCATCGTGGATGTCGGCGACGCCCCGCGCCGAGCCGACGAGATGCGCCAGGCCGGAGCGGCCATCATCGACGTTGGCGCGCAATCGACCCGAACCGGCGCGGCCGAAGTCTCGCCCGACGAGGAAATCGCGCGCATTGCTCCCGTCATCGAGATGCTCGTCTCCGAGGGACATCTCGTCTCAATCGACACCTGGACCGCCCCCGTGGCCCGAGCCGCCGTTGACGCCGGCGCCCATCTGATCAACGACATCACCGGGGCCGACTCGGACACGGTCGCCGTCGCTGTCGAGACAGGAACGCCAATCGCCGTCATGCACATGCGCGGACGACCCCAGCGCCATCGCGAAGTCGCCCACGAATACGACGATGTCGCGCTGGAAGTGCGCGACTATCTCGACCGGCGCGCCGCAGAGATCGAAACCGCCGGCGCTCCCGACGTCTGGATCGACCCGGGCTTCCAGTTCGGCCGGGGCCTGGACGACAACCTGCGATTGCTGCTCGACCTGCCCAACCTCGCCAGGCTCGGACACCCCGTCCTGATCTCTGCATCGCGCAAGGGATTCCTGGCCGAGATGCTCGGTCACGGTGAACTCCGTTCCCACGATGCGCAGGGTCGGCCCGGCATGCTCGAAGCGACGATCGCCTTCAACGTGCTCGCCGCCTGGATGGGCGCGCACGTCGTTCGCGTACACGATGTCGCCGAGGTCGCCAGGGCCTTGAACGTCTCCGAAGCCGCCCGCGCCCTGCAGCGCGCCGACGTGGCGGTAAACTCGCTGCGATAGGAAGTGTGTACAGGAGACCGACCCTATGCCCGTCTACACCTACCGTTGCGAACAATGCAGCGAAAACTTCGAGAAGATCAGACCCATGACCCGAGCGTCTGAGCCTTACCCATGCCCCAAGTGCGAGGCAGAGGCGGAGAGAGTGGTGTCCGGCGTGTTTGAGAACAACTCGACCAAGAACCGCAGCGCCAACTTCCCCAAGCGCAAGCGCTACACCAACTGGTAATCGACCCATGGTCCGGAGAGCCGTATGAGTCAGCGTCCGCCCGATCCGATCCCGTTCCCTCGCGACCGTGTCCAACGGGGCGCTCCTCCGCCGCCTCCCCAACCGCAACAGCCGTCCGGACCCGTCATCTACTCCGCCTCCGGCCAACCGATGCGCCGCGTGCAGCAGACGGCTCCCCCGCCTCCGGCCCCGGTGCCGATCCGCCAGACGCCCCCGCCGAGCCAGCGAGTCGACCAGGGCGAGTCCGCGGAGCCATCAGGTCTCGAAGGCCACGTCGCCGCCGTGATCGACTCCACCGATGCAACCTTCGCCCAGGATGTGATCCAGCGCTCGCACGAGATCCCGGTGATTGTCGACTGCTGGGCGCCCTGGTGCGGACCCTGTCGAATCCTCGGACCGATCCTCGAGAAGCTGGCCTACGAACGCGACGGCCAGGTGCAGCTCGTCAAGGTCAACACCGACGAGAACCCGCAGGTCGCCCAGGCGCTGCAGGTCGAGGGCATCCCGGCCGTCTTCGCTTTCGTCGGCGGACAACTGGTCAACAAGTTCGTCGGAGCCATCCCGGAAGAACAGGTCCGAGCCTTCTACGACTCCCTGATTCCCTCTGAGGCCGACATCAAGGCCGCGGAGGGCTACCGGATGATGCAGGAGAACCAGATCCCGATCGCCAGGCTGCACTTCGAGGCCGCCCTGGAAGAGAACCCAGATCACGAACCCGCGGGCGTCGGACTCGCCGCTGTCCTGGTGCGAACGGGAGAGACCGAACGCGCCGCCGAGCTCGCCCGTCGCTGGCCCAACCATCCGATGAGCAGAAGCGTGCTCACCTCAATGGAGCTCACAGCAGCCCTCGAGGGCTATGAAGCGGACGAGATTCGCCAGGCGGCCGCCGCCCACCCCGAGGACGCCATGGCCCGATACCGGCACGGCTGCCTGCTCGCCGTCGAGAGTCAGTGGATGGAAGCCCTCGACGAGATGCTGGAGTCCGTCAGACTCGACAAGTCCGCCGGAGACGAAGCGGCTCGGAAGACGCTGCTCGGAATCTTCGGAATGCTTGGCGACGATCAGCCGGTCGTCATCGAATACCGCAAACGCCTGGGCCGGCTGCTGTTCTGACCCTCTGGTCCCCTCCCCACCTGCGACCAAAACCGAAGAGGCTCCTCTTCTCCCCCGCGGAGCGGGGGGAGATGCCGAAAGCCTGCCCCCGACTTGATCGGGGGGCAGAGGGGGGCTCCCGCGCTCAGGCAACCACTTCAACCCGCGTCATCCGCCACCCCGTGCTCGACACGGGGCCCAGAGCACCCGGGTTCATGCGACAAACGGCGTTGGCCACACCTCGACGCTCGTGCGTGAGTCCACCCGTTCCCGATAGCGGCTGCGGATAGGGCGACCACAAGGGGCGCCACTACAACAGCGCTGCTTGGCTGATTTCCGGATGACGCCCAGCTCTCCAAATGGAGAGGGACCAGCCCTACGCCTCGTCCTCTTCCGTCCCGCGCGTGTACCACTGACGCGTCCGCCACCACGGCATCGGGGTCTCATCGTCGATCGGCTTCGCCCGATTGCGAATCGCCCAGATAAACACCACCAGCGTCGCTCCAACGAAGCAGAACGGGATGAACAGCGAGGTCGCCAGCGTCTCGTCGGAAACGTGGAGGCTGTCCTCTTCGTCCCCACCGGCTTCGACGATCTGCATCGGCTCTTCGAACGCGTACTCGCCCGCCGCCGCCGCGCCGAGCGTCAGCGCGCTCAGGCCGGCCACCACCGCAAGCGCCAGCAGGAATCGACGAAGCTGGGACATTGGATCACACCCCTCAACCGTTCTCGCGATCTTGCTCGCTACAGTGTCGCGCCAACTTCCGGCACGGTCAAACATCTGAAGGCGCGACGGCGTCTAAGCGTTCCTCGTCATTCCCGGCTTCTGCCGGGAGTCTCGCCCGAGCCCCGACCGTCGTCCCTGCAACCCCGGAAACATTGCGAGTACTCCGGCGAACGCGCGTGCGATTATAATGGCCGATGTCAAGCAACGGTCAGCGACCAGGAGCGCATCATGAACCCGGCCATCTCACCTGACATCACCCGACATGACCTGACATCGCTTGACCTCACCTGCCGGAATCTGACCTCACCCCGACAAAATCTGACCAAATCTGACACTATCCGACATCCCGCGACGCAAATCACCAGCCCACAGCGCCAGATCCGGTCGATTCGTGCGGACTTCACAACAATTTCCGCATCCCATGGCCTGATCGTCGCATCAGCGCCGGCCCCGATAGAAGGCAAGAAGCCGATCTGAACAGGCTCTAGACTACGAACATGCATCCACCGACCA
Organism: Dehalococcoidia bacterium; assembly: GCA_022822855.1. GTDB lineage: Bacteria > Chloroflexota > Dehalococcoidia > Bin125 > Bin125 > Bin125. Next base: position 43,564 of record JAJDYG010000012.1, on the reverse strand, counting down.
AATTCTCGCTGCTCGACGCCAACGGCCAGGAACAGCAGTTCCCGCCGGACGGCCCCGTTCTGCTGGCCCTCGTCAAAGAAGACTGCGACACCTGCAACCTCACCCTGCCGCTGCTCGAGGCCGTCCACCGAGCCACCGAGGACGGCCTCGATGTCTGGGTTGCAGTCCAAAAGACTGACGACATCCCCGTCCTCAAGGAGCGCCACGATCTGACCATGCCGCTCCTCGATGACGACGCGCTCGACCTCTCCTACGAGACCGATATCGACACCGTGCCGACCCTCTTCCTCTACGACGAAGAGCAGAACTGCACCTTGCAGACATTCGGCTTCGACAAGCACGAGTGGCGAGAGATTGCCAGCGAGTCCATGGAACTCGCCGGCCGCTCCGGCGCTGACACCGCCATCGACTGGGAGTCCCTGCCGGAACAGCGGCCGGGCTGCGGCGCGCGCAACTACGAGCCGGGCGTCTACGAGCGTCTGCAGGCGATCAAGAGTGGAGACCTCCTCTCGCGGCTCGTCGATCTCGCCTCCAGCGACGACATCCACGAGTTCATGTACGACCAGGGCTATACCGACGGTTTCCCCGTCGTCCCCCCAACCCGCGAGCGCGTCTGGAAGATGCTCCAGGGCACGCCGCGCGATCCGCAGGACGAAGTCGCCATCGTGCCGCCCAACCTCGCGCCGATCACGGTTGAGAAGATCGCCATCAACGCGGTCATGGCCGGCGCAAAGCCGGAGTACATGCCCGCGATCATCAGCCTCGTCGAGATCGCCTGCACCGAGACCTTCAACATCCACGGCGTCCTCGCCACCACGATGGGCGCGACGCCGGTCGGCATCTTCAACGGACCGATCCGCGACCGGATCGGCATGAACTACCTGCACGGAGCGCTCGGCTCCGGCAACCGAGCCAACGCCGCCATCGGACGGGCCCTCCGCCTCTGCGCCCGCAACGTCGGCGGCAGCATCCCCGGCGGCACCGACCGCGCCACCCAGGGCGGCCCGCACCGCCTGACCATGAACTTCGCCGAGAATGAGGACGCCAGCCCCTGGGAATCGCTCGCCGTCGAGTACGGCTTCGAACCGACCGATGACATCGCCACCCTGATGGCCATGTCCGGAGGGCCGGCCACTGTCGCAGACGAACGCTCCCGTGACGCTCGAGGTATGGCGGGTACGCTCGCCGCATCGATGAGCTGCATGCAGGACCCCAAGTCGCCCATGGTCGACACCTTGGTCGTCCTCTCCCCCGACCACGCCGGCATCTTCGGACGCTCGGGTTGGTCCAAGGACGATGTCCGCGAGTGCATCATGGAGGAGACCGCGATCCCGCTGAAGCACCGCCTCCGTTCCGACGACGCCGGCTGTGGCCTGCCACCCAGCGTCGTTGAACGCTTCGGCGGCGAAGCCGCTCTCGACCTCCCCGTGCCCAAGTTCCGCGAGCCGTCGAACATCATCCTGGTCGTCGCCGGCTCGTCCGCAGCCAAGTTCTCGACCATCCTCGGCGGCTGGGCGGGCGGCGTCTACTCGACACCAACGAGCGCCAGGATCGGGCCGGACGGAGCCCTGGAGATACGCGGCGCACGCGCGGCCGAGATGGACAAGCGCAGCTCCGGTGGACGCGATCTCGGAGCCTTCGAACCCAACATCCGGCGACCCTGAATCGGTCCCCGATCGGCGGGAAGAGTAGACTGCAACACAGCACACGACGCGTCGCAACCCTGCAGACGGCGCGTTGATGGAGAGGTCCAATGGTTACCCAGATCCTTGACCCAACCGACGAACGAGTGCCGATCAAGCGCTCCCTCACGCCGCGCCCCGAGGCGCTGCATGGGACGATCGCCCTGCTCGACATCTCAAAGCCGCGCGGCGACGTTTTCCTCAACCGACTCGAGGAACTCCTGCACGAGCGCGCGCCCGGCATCGAGACGCGCCGCTTCATGAAGCCGACCGTCGCCAAGCCCGCCCCGCAACCGATCAAAGATGAGATCCTGGAGGAGTGCGACTTCGTCATCGAAGCGCTCGCCGATTGAGGATCCTGCACGACGTGCAGTGTGCACGACACCGTCTTCTTCGAACTGCAGGGCAAGCCCAGCGTCTTCGTCGCCACCTCTGAGTTCATCAAGGCCGCCAGCCACCAGGCCGAACGCCTCGGACTCGAAGAGGTCCGCCGCGTCTTCATCCCGCATCCAATGCAGGACCGGACCGACGCGGAAATGCACGAACATGCCGAACGCTTCGTCGACGAAATCCTCGACACCCTCATGGCGCCCGTGGAGTAATCCCCAACTCCGACCGTTGGGGCCGAACGCCGTTTTCCTTTCTCCCCCCGCTTCGCGGGGGGAGATGCCGAAGGCAGAGGGGGGTTCCCCTCAACGCCATCTGACAAGGCACTAACGTGTCCGGCGACACCGACTTCTACTCGAGAATCATCGAAATCGCCGACCACGACGATGTCTACGAGTTCATGTTCTCGCAGGGCATCACCGACGGCCTGCCCGTCGTTCCGCCGACCCGCGAGCGTGTCGACCGGATGCTCGCCTGCTCGCCCGAGCACTGGGCCGACCCCCAGAAGGTCGTCGCAACTCTCCCGCCGAATCTGGCGCCGATGACCGTCGAAAAGGCGGCGATCAACGCCGTGATGGCCGGCTGCAAGCCCGAGTACTTCCCCACCGTCCTCGCCTCGGTCGAGGCCGCGGCCGGCGGACAGTTCCCACTCCACGGTTCAATCGCCACGACCGCCGGCCTCGCCCCGATGATGCTCGTCAACGGACCCGTTCGGGAACAGATCGGCATGAACTGGGGACTCAACGCCCTTGGACAGGGCAACCGGGCCAACTCCACGCTGGGCCGAGCCTTACGCCTGATGCTTCGGAACATCGGCGGCGCCGTGCCCGGAGAGATCGAGCAGGCCATCCAGGGCGGAGGACACAAGTGGACCCTCAGCTACGCCGAAGATGAGGACTACTCTCCCTGGGATCCGTTCCACGTCGAGTACGGCTACGAACCCGACGACAGCGTCGTCTCGCTCATCCCCATCACCGGCGGCCCGCGCGTCTGCATCGATCAGTACAGCCGCAACGCCCGCTCGCTGACCGGCTCGATCGCCATGGCCTTCCAGCAGGTGCTCAAGCCCCGAGGCCAGGTTACGCCCTCGATGTTCGTGGTCAGCCCGGAACACGCGGACGTCTATCGCGCCAGCGGATGGTCTAAGGACAACATCCGCGAAGCGATCATGGAATTCACCGCGCTGCCCCTCCGCGAGCGCCTCGCCTCGTCCACCATGGGCGGCGGGATCGGCGAGTACCTGCCCGAGAAGTACGGACTGACCGAAGCAGACCTCGACATGCCACTGTCCAAGGTCGCCGATCCGTCCTTCATCGCGATCACCGTCGCCGGCAGCCACGCCGGCAAGTGGACCAGCATCTACCAGGGCATCTTCGGCGACGGCAACCCCGCCGCTCCTCCGCCCACATTCGTGCCCCCCTCCGCCCGCGTCCGTTCATGATCCAACCGCGAGCACGAGCCTTAGACATCGCCGAACATGACGATGTCTATGAGTTTATGTTCGACCAGGGCATGACCGACGGCCTCCCGCTCGTCCCGCCCACCCGCGCACGCGTCGAGCGAATGCTGGCCGGAACCCACCGAGCGCACTCCGAGGTGATCGGCCGCATTCCTCCCAACTACGTGCCGGCAACGGTTGAGAAAGTCGCCATCAACGCCGTCGCCGCTGGAGCGAAGCCCGAGTACCTGCCCGTCATCCTCGCCGCCGTCGAGGCCGCCGCCGGCGGCCACTTCCCCCTGCACGGCACGATCGCCAGCACCGACGGCATCGCGCCGATGATCATCGTCAACGGACCGATCCGCGAGCGAATCGGCATGAACTGGGGACTCAACGCACTCGGTCAGGGCAATCGAGCCAACATGACCATCGGACGCGCCCTGCGTCTCGTCCTGCGCAACATCGGCGGATCCCGAGAAGGAGAGATCGATCAGACCGTCCAGGGCGGAGCCCACAAGTTCACCCTCACATTCGCCGAGCACGAGGACGCCTCGCCCTGGCCGCCGCTCCACGTCGAACACGGCTACGACCCCGACGACAGCGTCGTCACGCTCCTGCCCGTCATCGGAGGACCGCGACTCTGCATCGACGAGTACAGCCGCACCGCTCGCGCCCTCGTCGGCTCGATCGCTATGGGCTTCCAGAAGATCTTCAGTCCCAACGGTCAGATCGGCCCCTCAATGCTCGTCGTCAGCCCCGAGCATGCCGAGGTCTTCCGCCGCGACGGCTGGACCAAGCACGATGTCCGCGATGCGATCATGCAACTCACGGCTCTGCCGATCCGAGAACGCCTCGCCACCGACAAGGTCGGCGGCGGAATCACCGAATCGACGCGCAAACGGGAAGGCATCACCGACGCCGATCTCGACCGGCTCATGTCAAAGGTCTCCCATCCCTCACACATTCAACTCGTCGTCGCCGGAGCCAATGCCGGCAAGCGAACCGGCATCTACCCCGGCATCGTCCGACGCATGGACCCCGAGCACATGGATGACTTCATTCCGGTCTCCAGACGAATCGATCCGGCCTGACCCTCCCCATGACCGACTCCGAACACCTCGCCGCCCTCCGCGAACACCTCGCCCGGCAACCGGTCGTCGTCATCGAGGCAGGGGAACGAACCCTCGAGCTGACGACCCGCCACGGACTCTTCTCCGCCAGGGCCATCGACGAGGGCACCGCTCTGCTCCTGCGACAGCTCGATGACCTCTCGCCGCTGCAACGAGTCCTCGATCTCGGCTGCGGCTACGGAGCCATCGGACTCAGCCTCGCCGCCCGCTGGCCGACCTCTCAGGTCGACATGGTCGACACCGACATCCGAGCCGTCGAGGCCGCCGCGGACAACATCAAGCGAAACCGCCTCGACAACGCATCCGCGACGTTGAGCGACGGCATCCGCGAGATTCAGGCCAACGCGGCGACCTACGATCTCGTCGTCTCCAACCTGCCGGCCCAGGCCGGCAACGACGCTATCGACCAGCTTCTTCTCGACGCTTATGACGCGTTGAAGGATGGAGGCTCCCTCGCCCTCGTCGCCGTCAACGGCCTGCGCCGATACCTCCAGCGCCGGCTCGCCGACATCTTCGGCAAGGGTCAAGTCCGTAAAGTTCACCAGGGGCCGCGACACACCGTGCTCGAAGCCGCGAAACTATCCACATGAGCGCATCCCCGCCTCCGGCACGACCCGGCATGATGGAGCCGTTCCGCCTGCGCGAGTTCCGCCTCCTGCTGACCGGCTTCGTCGTCGGCCAGTCGATGATGCCCCTCCAGTTCGTCGCCTCGATCGCCTGGATCCAGTTCGTCGCCGACGAAAGTGTCGAGATCATCATGGTCGGCGCGATCGGGACGATCCGCGGACTCGGGATGATCGGCTTCGGACTCTTCGGCGGCGCGCTCGCCGACCGCTTCGATCGCCGACGCCTGCTCATGGTCACGCAGGCCGTCGCGTTCGTCAGCAACATCCTGATCGCGGTCGTGATGTGGACCGGATCCGGTACCAGCACCGACATCATCATCTTCTTCGCGCTCACGATCGTCGCCTCGTCCGCCCACGCCATCGACGGTCCGACCCGGAACGCGATCACGCCCGAGATCCTCGGCCCGCGTCTCACCCCGGCCGGGATTGCGCTGAACTCCGCCGCGATGCAGCTCGCCATGCCGATCTCGATCTTCGCCTCCGGTCTGCTGATCGATCACCTCGGCCACGGCACCGTCTTCGCTATCTCCGCCTGCGGACACCTCGGCGAGGTCCTCATCCTCGCGATGATGTCGTACCGCACCGTTTTCTCCGCCGCTCACCTCGCCGCCCGCCAGGGACAGGGCGCCGGACAGGCCGTCCGTGACATCGCCGCCGGCCTCCGCTTCGCCCGCTCCAAGGCTGTCATCCTTTGGACCGTCCTGATCGTGGTCCTGATGATGTCGCTGATCATGCCGCCTACCGGCACCCTCGGGCCGCAATGGGTGACCAAGGTCGTCGGCGCGACCTGGTCCCAGTTCAGCTACATCGCCGTGTTCTGGGGCGGCGGCGCGATGGTCGCCTCGCTGATCCTCGTCCGCTTCTCCTGGATCGAGCGCAAGGGACTCCTGACCGGACTCGGCGTCATCGTCATGGCCCTCGGATTCGTCGTCTTCACCAATCCGCCCAGCCAGATCAACGCGATGATGGGCAACCTTCTGCTCGGCGTCGGCATGTCGGTCGCGATGGTCTCCGCCAACGCCACCCTCGCCTACGAAACACCCAACGAGATGCGCGGCCGGATCATGGGCCTCATCTTCCTCGGGATGGGCATCGCCCAGGCCGTCGGCCTGCCCCTCGGCGCCGTTGCGCAGTCGTTGACCATGGAAACCCTCTTCCCGCCGATGTCCTTCGCGGTCCTCGCCATCCTCGCCGCGATCATCCTCTTCCGCCCGGTCATCCTCCGAGCTCGCGTCCCCCAGCATCCCCCCGAACCGGTCGTGCAAACGGTCCGGGCAGGCCGAATCGCCCTCAACGGAGCCGCCAACTTCATTCTCAGGGCCGCGCCGAACAAGGCTCGCTCGTAGGGCTTCTTCACACCTGCCTGATAGCTCGTCGGCCCGTGCTTGACACGGGGCCCAGACCTCGATTTTCGAGCGGAGTGACGAGGCGATCCCTGGCTCAGTCGTGGGGAGGGCAGACTCGCGCACGCGCATCCTGCTGAGGCCAACGGCGTTTCGCGCACAAGCCTGGTTGCCCTGGGCCCCGTGTCAAGCACGGGGCAACGGACGAGGGGCGACGGACGAGAGGCAACGGGCACGGGGCAACGAGTAAGGGGGCAACGGACGCCTGGCAACGGACGCGGGGCGTCGACTAGGCGGCTGGGGCGTGGCGTCGGGAGTCGGGGAACATGCCGTAGTGCTCTGCGAGCCTCTTGAGGGCTGCGATTTCGCCTAATGCGTCGCCGGCCTGTTTCGCGTCGATGCATTGTTGGGTGAGGCGTTGGGCTTCGGTCCATTCGGCGGGGTGGCCGTCTGCCTGAGAGCTTTGCAACGGGGGGACCCCCTTCAGTCGCTCCGCGACAGCTTCCCCCTGGGAGGGGGAAGCGGGATCAGGGGGAGGTCTTGACTGGGACTGCGGATGGCAGTGTTTGCGTTTCTTGCCACTGTTGCAGGGGCAGGGTTTGTTGCGTCCGGTGTTTCTGGGGAGAGGATCGGTCAGGTGTTCAGCCGATTTTCCCTTTGCGGGGTCTGAGGGCCCGATTTCCAGTGTTTCGCTGGGGATCGCGGGTTCGGAGCGGTCAGGATCGTTCAGCCTGGTCCAGCCCTGTTCAGGTTGATCGGCCTGTTCAGGTTCGGCGAGCTGCTCCGGGGCGTCATCGACGAGTTCGATGTCGATGATCTCGTCGGCGCGGCGGCGGGTCTCGGGTCGGAGTTCGCGGAGCAGGAGCCGGAGTTCGCGGGCGGCGGTGTTGATCGTCTGCTGGTGGACGGCGTAGAGGCGGGTCATCTCGGCGAGGCTGACGCGCATGTCCCTGGGCAGGCCGACCTGTTCGATCAGGTCGGCTGGTCCGAGCTGGAGCAGGTTGACGAGACGCTGGTTGAGTCGCTCGACCTGGTCGAGCAGGATGTCGTCGTGGGTTAGTTCGGCGACGATGCTCCAGTGGGTTTCGAGCAGCTTGAGGTCGGCGTGGACGGTGGCCTTGGAGACGCCGAGGATTTTGGCGCTCTGGGCGAGGGAGCGTCCGCGCTGGCGCAGGTGGTGGGCGTTGACCATGCGTTGTCGTCGTTGGTGGGTGATGTACACGCGCACTCCTGTTCTGTATGAACGTTAGTGCGTCCTGGGTGGGATGAGTGTTTCGAGGTTTACGGAGGGACATTCGCCTGGAGGAGACCTGCGCGAAATCCAGGGTCGCCCCTACCAGAACGGTATGGTGTTCCGAATCGAATTGGGCGTAGGCGTTACTGGGGGAGGGGGCGAGGGTTGTTGCTGAGGCGGACGGCATTGCCGTGGCGGAGGTGGGTGGTCTGGGCCCCGTGTCCCCGCATCAAGTGCGGGGCAGGCAAGCACGGGGCATCGGAGGGAGGGGGTGGGTCTGTCGGCTGGTTGGTGGTTGCCGATGTCGGGCGGCCTCCTCCACCGCATCAAGTGCGGGGCAGGCTCTTCCTAGAGGAGACCTGGGCGTAAACCCGCTTCCCGCTACGAGTAGGACGCGGGCCCGTAGGGCCTGGAGAGGCTCAGCGGCAGCGCCTATCTGGTAGGGGCGACGGGAAGCCCCCCTCTGCCTACGGCATCTCCCCCCGCTCTGCGGGGGGAGAGGGTACAGGGGATTTGCGCGCAGGACTCTAGAGGCGGAGATGCTCCTGGCGCCTGCGATAACATTCAAGCGAATCAGCACTGATAGCCCTTTGCGCCTCCCAGGGAGCACGCCACATGGAATACCGATTTAGCGACAAGGCCCTCGCCTTCGAGTCCGAGGTCAACGAGTTCCTCGATCAGGAATGGACGCCCGAACTCCGCGCCACCATCGGCGACCCCACGACGGACACCATGACCGAGGAGCGCGGCTTCCGCAGGCTGCTCGCGGATCGCGGCTGGCTCACCATGTCCTGGCCGGCCGAGTACGGCGGCCAGGAACGCTCGCTCGAGGAGCAGTACCTCTTCTGGGAGGCGATGAACTACGCCGGGGCGCCCCAGGCGACCGTCGCCACCCAGCAGGTCGGACCGACCCTGATGCGCTTCGGCACCGACGAGCAGCAGGAGCGCTTCCTCCCGCCGATCGCCCGGGGCGAAGTCGAATTCGCCCTCGGCTACACCGAGCCAGACGCCGGTTCCGATCTGGCCTCGCTCCAGCTCCGAGCCGTCAAGGACGGCGACGACTACATCCTCAACGGGATCAAGCGCTTCACCTCCGGCGCACACCGCAGCGAGTACGTCTGGCTCGCCACCCGCACGGACCCAGACGCGCCCAAGCACCGCGGCGTCTCGATGATGCTGGTCGACATGAAGTCCGCCGGCATTACCGTCAAGCCGCTCTGGACCATGGCCGGCTACCGCACCAACGAGGTCTACTTCGAGGACGTCCGCGTCCCCACCAACGTCCTCGTCGGCGAGGAAAACCGGGGCTGGTACTACGCCGCCCACGCCCTCGACCGCGAGCGCATCTCGATCTTCACCGTCTCCTCGGTCCGCGCCGTCTACGACCGCCTGATGGACTGGGCCAAGTCCGACACGCCGATGGGCCGCCCGATCGACGACGCCGGGATCAAGGGCACGATGGCCGACTTCAAGATTCAGCTCGAAGTGCTCCAGCACCTCAGCTACCGAATCCTCGACATGCTTAAACGCGAGGAATCACCCAACTACGAGGCCAGCCAGGTCAAGATCTTCTCGACCGAGATGATGCAGCGCCTGCAGAACTTCTCGCTGCACGCCATGGGCCTCTACGGCCAGCTCAACGGCAACGACGGCCGCGCCCCAATCGAAGGCTCCGCCGAGAACGGCTACCTCGCCGCCGTCATGCCCACCTTCGGAGCGGGCGGAAACGAGCTCCAGAGAAACATCATCGCCCAGAGAGGCTTCGGCCTCCCTCGCGCCTAAGAGTCCCCTCTCCCTCTGGGAGCGGGTAAGGGTGAGGGTCCCCTCCGCACCCAACCCATTCCTCCACACCCAACCCACTCCTGGGGCTTGTTCACACTGCCTCATTCCACGTTGCCCCGTGTCAAGCACGGGGCAACGATCGCTTGCGGCATTGCGATTGGCGTGGGCCATTCTGACCAGGGTCGGCTTGCGCCAACATGGATCATCTGGCTGAGACAGAAGTGTGAGCACGCCCTAGATCGGCGCTCCGGTGCGCGCCTGGCGCGCCGCCAGCCAGCGCCGAGAGTTCGGCGCGATCTCCTCGGGCAACTGGGGCAGTGTGTCCTGCAACCAGCGCAGATCGGCGGGCGTGTCCAGATCGAACGCCCACACATCGATCGGGGCCTCGCGGAACGGCACGCCCATCTCACCGGCGGCCGCCGCAGACTGCTGATGAGCCCGCGCCGAGGACGGACCAAACTGCGGCCTGATCACATCCGGAGGGCGCAGGAACAGCCCGTTCGTCCCCCCGTCGTGAGCGGGCGCCACAACCACAGCCGGCCCATCCGGCGCGGTCGAGACCACCAGGTCGACCGAGTCGGGCGTAATCAGCGGAACGTCCGCCGGCACGATCAGGATCGCCTCGGATTGGACCAGCGCCTCCTGCGCGAACTGCACCGCGCGGTTGTAGCCCAGCTTGAGCTCGGTCTGGTCGAGGAAGTCGACCCCCAGACGCGCCGCCTCGTCGCGCGCCGCTGCATCGCGCGACGCGATCGCAATCCGGTCCACCGACTCCGCGGCCGCCAGCGCCCCGACGACGTCATCCAACATCGCCAGCACGAGACCGTTGCGTTCATCCACATCCAACAGCGCGGCCAGTCGGCGCTTGCCGGCCGGCAGCCCGCGCACCGGCACGACGGCAACGAGCTCCTTCTGCTCAGGCGACATCGAGCGCCGCCTCCAGCGTTCCCGACGCCAGCGCCATCTTCGTCTCGACGTCGGTCATCAGCGTGGGCATGACCACCACGCGCATGCCCGTCTCGGCCTCGATGGTCGAGGCGAGCGCGGCGTCTGTCTCGTCGAGGACGAAGATGTCGGCCAGCTCGGCATAGATGCGCGCCACGCCGAGCGCGGATACGTCGTGTCCGAGCGATTGGAGGATGTCGGCTGCGGGACCCTTGACGGCCTGGCCGCCGATGATCGGGCTGACGGCAGCAACCTTTGATCGGTTCGAGGTGACCAGGTCGCGGACTCCAGGCACGCTGAGCAGGGGATCGATGCTGAGGAAGGGATTGGAGGGGGCGATCACAATGGCGTCGGCCGAGCGCAGCGCCTCCTCGACGCCCGGGGCCGGCTTCGCCGAATCCGCTCCGTCGAACCGCAGCGCATGAACACTGTCGGCAGCGCGTCGCCGCACGAAGTAGTCCTGGAAGGCGAGTTCGCCCGCGTCCGTGCGGACCACTGTACGCAGCCGATCGTCGGTCACCGGAGTGATCACGCACTCCAGACCGATTCGTGCGGTGAAGTCGCGAGTGACTGCCGAGAGCGGATCGCCCTGGGTAAGTCGATGGGTTCGATACAGGTGGGTTGCCAGATCGAGGTCGCCGATCATAAACCAGTCCGGGCCGCCCAGCTCCGACAGTCTCTCCAGCGTGCGTCGAGACTCGCCGCGCAAACCCCAGCCGGTCTCCGGATTGACCAGGTCGGCGAGCGTGTACGTCACCGTGTCCAGGTCGGGCGAAATGTGCAGCCCGGCCCACTCCATGTCGTCGCCGACGTTGACGATCGCCGTCACGTCGGACGGTTCGACCACGCGGACCAGACCATCGAGGAACCGCGCCGCCCCAACCCCGCCGGCCAGCACCGCGACGCGCGTCATTCGCTTCGCTCCATTGGCTCCGTTGACTCGATGGAATCGGACAGCGTCAGCGCCAACGTGACATCTCCGTCGTCCCGCTGCCAGACTTCGACCTCGCCCTCCGCGGCGCGCAGGTGGACCGACAGTTGCTCCTCGCTGCCGACCTCGGCGCCCTGGTCGAATCCGATCACGGCGAACGTCCCATCTCGCTCAAGGCTCAGTTCAGCTTCTCGCAACGAGCCATCTCGGTCGACCACCAGGCGCAGCGCTATATCCGCTTGCGCGCCATCTCCGACGATCTCGACATGGCGACTCCCGTCAAGCTGGCGCTCATCTTCGACGACCGAGGCGACGAGTCTGATCTGTTTCACGTGCGGATCGTACAACTCGTACAGCCGACGTTGATGTTCCGATGGTTGACCCACGCCCTGCCAACAGTGACGCTTTGCCTACATGCTGATCGACATGCACACCCACACCTCGGTCTACTCGACCGACAGCAACCTGCTGCCGCACGAATCGCTCGCCCAGGCAGCCGAACGCGGCCTCGATGGCGTCATCCTGACTGAGCACGACGTGGTCTGGCCGGCCGATCGAACCGCGCACCTGGCCGAGCAGATCGGCATCCTCGTGCTGCCCGGCGTCGAAGTCACCACCGAGCTCGGCCACGTCCTCGTCTACGGCCTGGATGCCCTGGTCCCGCGAATCACCAACGCCAAACGCCTACGAACGTTCTGCGACGAGCAGAACGCCCTGATGTTCCTGGCCCATCCCGCTCGCGATCCCGGGCTGCGTGTGCCGCGCGCCGCGATGGAACTGTTCGACGGCGTCGAGGGACTCAACGGTTGCGACGGCCCGTTACAGAATCAGAGCGCTTCGTCCCGAGGACGCACGAGGCCCCTGCCGCCGATCGGCGGCAGCGACTCCCACGCATTGCACGAAGTAGGCACGGCCGCCACGGAGTTCGCGGCGAACGTTGAAACCCTCGATGACCTGATGCGCGCGCTGCGCAGCGGCGATTACCAACCCGCTGCCCTGCCCTACTAAGCTCAGCACTAAGTTCAGCCCAGGGAGCAACGCGCGTGGGCCGCTTCGAACCTCTCCCCACCGATCCCTATCAACAACCTCCCGGTCAGTCTCGTCACTACGGCGCGATCTGCTCCGCGTGCCGCGGAGACACCAGGCTCGGCACCAGGTTCTGCACCAGCTGCACCGCCCTGCGCGATGACGCCGAACGCGGGCACTCCCCTCGATACGCCGCTTCGAGAGGCGCCAGGTTCATGGGAGCCCTGGCCGACGGTCTAATCGTCAGCGCCATCGGCCTGATCATCGATCTGGCCAATCTTGAGGGCTTGCTCTCTCTCGAACTCTGGCTGGGCTCCGCGATCTGGTTGGTCTGGTTCGCCGCCATCGCGAAGCGAGGCCAGACGCCGGGCAAGCAGATGCTCTCTACCCAGGTCATCCGGACTGACGGGTCGTCCGCCTCACGCAAGCTCATGTGGATCCGCGAGGTCGGCTATCGAGCCGCCGTCAACATTCCCGTGATCCTGATGAGCCAGCTCTATCCGGAGTCGATGGCAACCGATCTTGTGCTGGCCGTGATCGGCCTGGTTGTCATCGCCGACGGCATGGCCATCTTCTTCAACTCCGATCGCCAGACTCTGCACGATCGCGTGTTCAGGACATTGGTCATCAGCGTCCGACCCGTCCGCCAAACGAGCGCCGAGCTGCGTGCCCTATGAGCGACACGTCGCCCCGCGTCTTCGTCGTCGAGTGCGATGTCTGTCACCGTCCGGCAGGGCCGGGGGCGCACTTTTGCGCGAGCTGCGATGTCCTCAGCGTCGACCCGGATCGAATGTCCTATGCGGCCACGCGCTGGTCACGGTTGGGCGCGTTCGCTCTCGATTACTTGATCATCTGGCTGACGCTCGGGATCGGTTGGCTAGTCTGGCTGGCCATCGTCGCGCCCAGAGGTCAATCGCCGGGGAAGTCGTTGCTTGGCCTCTACATCGTCCGAACCAACGCCGAGCAGGCCCCGGCCCGACATGTCTGGCTGCGCGAGTTCGGCTGGGATGCTGCGCTCGGAATCGTCGCCGTGGTGCTGCTCGCCCTGCTGGGCGCCGTCGCCAGCTCGGTCGGCGAGTTCTTCATCCTCTGGTTCTGGCTCACGGTCCTGTTCTGGGCATTCTCATTCTTCGACGCCGCCTGGCTGTTGTGGGACCGGGATCGACAGACCCTGCATGACAAGGTGCTGGGCACGCTGGTCGTCGAACGCTCGAACGAGCGCCGCTAGCCTGCTCATCCCGGCGCTTGCCAGTTCGCCTGCTCGAGGAGGCCGGCCGATGACCACGCCGCGGCCTCGCGCACTGCGCAGCGAACACTGTCCCGTCTGTGACGAGTACCCGGGCGTCGGCGCCTTTTGCAGTTCTTGCGGGGTGCTGGGGTCGCACCCGACGTCCGGCGACTACGCCGCGCCGTATCTGCGCCGCCTCACGGGCGAGCTGCTGGACCTCTTGATCTTCCTGCTCCTGCCGATCTGGCTGTACTGGATGTGGTTCACATCGAGAGATGGGCAATCGCCTGCGAAATCGCTGCTCGACCTCTATGTCATCGCTGAGTCCGGGCAGCCGATCACTCCGCAGCGCATGTGGGTGCGCGAGCTGGTGATCAAGCGCCTGCTGCTCGGGCTGATCGGGTACGCGTTCTCGTTGCTCGGACCGATCGTCAACGCCGGCTGGATACTCCTGAACCCCGACCGGCAGTGCGTCCACGATCGCATGGTTGGAACCCTGGTCGTTGTGCGGCGCGAACCGCCCGAGCTCGCCGTCAAGCCTTCCGGCATCGACCAACAAGACCTGCAACTGCCGCCGCCGGCTCCCCGAGGTCCACGGGTCAAGCCGATTACTCCCGTCGCGCCGCCGTCGTCTCAGGTCGCCGCTGATGCCGCGCCGGAAGCGCCGGCGCGCAGGCCGGTGCCGAGTTCGCCGGAACTTGAGGCGCTCGAACTGGAGCGTCCCCAGCTCTCGCAGACCCAGTATGAGCGCCGCCGCCGCGCTCTGATCAAGGAGCTGGAAGAACCCGACTGACGCTGCCGAGTCCTAGGAGCAGCCCGATGTCGCTCCGCAGTTCATGCAGCGGAAGCAGGAACCCGAGCGCACCATGATCGAACCGCACTCGGCGCAGGGCGGCGCGTCCAGTTGATTCTGGAATCCGGTCGCCGAGGCGTCGTCGATCAGCGGCAGGGTCGCCGGAGTCACGGGCACCGGACCAGCCTCCTCGTCCGCCAACTTGACCTCGTCGGCCGACATCGGCATCCGGGCCTGCTTGGCGATTGTGTCGGCGGGTTCTTCTGCCAGGTACTTCGTCCCCATCCAGCGGAACACGTAGTCGAGAATCGAGTCTGCGTGAGGAATCTCCCTGGAACGGGTCCAGCCGCTGGGCTCGAAGCGCATGTGAGCAAACTTCTTGACCAACGTGGACAGCGGCACGCCGGACTGCAAAGCAACCGATGTCAGTGTGCCGACCGCATCCATCAGGCCCGACACCGCCGAGCCTTCCTTGGATATGTGAACGAACACCTCGCCGGGACTGCCGTCCTCGAACTCGCCGATCGTCATGTAGCCTTCGTGCTCGCCGATGGTGAACTTGTGCGTCATCGCCTTGCGCTCATCCGGCAGCCGGTGGCGGCGGTAGGCGGGCGGCGACTTGGCGCTCTCCAGGACGATCGGTTCGTCGCTGGGCAGAGAAGGTCCGGGTTCGTAGATCGCTGCCTCTTCGGCGACCCCGGTGCGTTCGCCGGTCTCGAGCGGCTGAATCCGCTTCGAGTTGTCGCGATAGATGGCGACCGCCTTAACGCCCAGCTTCCAGGCGTCGATGTAGGTCTGCATGATCTCGTCGACCGTGGTGTGCTCGGGCACATTCACCGTCTTGGACACCGCGCCCGAGAGGAACGGCTGGACCGCACCCAGCATCCGGATGTGTCCGGATGGCGCGATACTGCGCTGTCCCGACTGCGCCTTGAACGCGCAGTCGAAGATCGCCAGGTGTTCGCTGTTCAAGTCGGCCGAGCCCTCGATCGTGCCGGTTTCGTCGATGTGCTTGCCAATTCGATCAATCGCGTCCTCGGCGTAACCGAGCCTCCGCAGAGCGGCCGGTACCGTCCGGTTGACGATCTTGAAGTAACCGCCGCCGGACAGATTCTTGTATTTGACCAGTGAGATGTCCGGCTCAACGCCCGTTGTGTCGCAGTCCATCATGAACGCAATCGTGCCGGTCGGCGCGAGCACGGTGGCCTGAGCGTTGCGATAGCCGTGCGCCTCGCCCAGCTCGACGGCCTGGCGCCAGGCATCCTTGGCTGCGTCGCGAACAACACTCGGCACGCTGTCCAGTCCATCGATCAGTCCCACCGCGGCCTGGTGCTTGCGCATCACCCGCAGGAAAGG
Source organism: Dehalococcoidia bacterium (assembly GCA_022822855.1). Classification (GTDB taxonomy): domain Bacteria; phylum Chloroflexota; class Dehalococcoidia; order Bin125; family Bin125; genus Bin125. Next base: position 27,663 of record JAJDYG010000012.1, on the reverse strand, counting down.
CTCGCGATTCGCGGCGTATCCGGAGAATGGTCCGATTCGCTCGGCAACCCGAGCCGATTGCAGATACGCCTCGCCGGTCATCAGGGCAGTCACCGCTGCCGCCAGCGCGCGCCCGTCGACTGAGTCGTACGGCAGTCCGCGAGCCATCAACAGCGCCCCCAGGTTGGTGTAGCCCAGACCCAGCGGCCGGTACTTCTCCGAGTTCTCGCCGATCAACGGGGACGGATAGGACGCGTTCGAGACCAGGATCTCCTGCGCCGTGATCATCACGCGGCAAGCATGGCGGTAGGAGGCGACGTCGAACTCGTGCGTCTCGAGGTCGTAGAACTTGAGCAGGTTCAACGAGGCCAGGTTGCAGGCCGTGTCGTTGAGGAACATGTACTCCGAGCACGGGTTGGAGGCGTAGATCCGGTCGGTGTTCGAGCAGGTGTGCCAGTCGTTGATCACCGTGTCGAACTGCATGCCCGGGTCGCCGCACTGATGCGTCGCCGCCGCGATCTTCCGCAGGATCTCGCGTGCCGGCATCTGCTCCAGGACTTCACCCGACACGACCCCGCGCGTGGACCACGAGCCGTTGGCTTCGACTGCCTGCATGAACTCGTCCGCAACGCGCACCGAGTGGTTCGCGTTCTGGAATGAGACGGATGAATAGGCGTCGCCGTTGAGCGAGCCGTCATAGCCCGCATCGATCAGCGCCCAGGCCTTGCGTTCCTCGTAGGCCTTGCAGTTGATGAATTCGATCACGTCGGGATGGTCGGCGTCGAGAATGATCATTTTCGCGGCGCGGCGGGTCTTGCCGCCCGATTTGATCACGTTGGCGAAGGCGTCGTAGCCGCGCATGAAGGAGACCGGCCCTGACGCCTTGCCGCCGCCCGTTAGCGATTCCTTGCTGGAGCGCAGGGTGGACAGGTTCGAGCCGGTGCCGCTGCCCCACTTGAACAGCAGCGCCTCGCGCTTGGCCAGATCCATGATCGACTCCATCGAGTCCTCGACGGAGTTGATAAAGCAGGCGGAGCACTGGGGCGTCTCCTCGATGCCTACGTTGAACCAGACGGGCGAGTTGAACGCGGCGTACTGATTGATCAGCAGGAAGCGCAGCTCCTGGGAGAATGCCGAGGCGGCCGCGCCGTCGCTGAAGTAGCCGCCTTCGCGGCCCCAGCGGGTGATCGTTTCGACGACCCGGTCGACCAGCGTTTTCATCGAAGTCTCGCGCTCGGGCGTGCCGGTCTCGCCCCAGAAGTACTTTGACGCGACGATGTTCGTCGCGGTCTGAGACCAGAATGACGGCGTCTCGATGTCGGTCTGCTCGAAGATCGTGTCGCCGGTGTCGGAGGTGATCGCGGCCGTTCGATACGCCCACTCGATCTGTGCGTAAACGTCATCGCCGGGCTGGGTGAAATGGCGTCCAATCAACGGCTCGCGAACGACGCGCTCGACAGGGAGGGCAGCATGCTCCTCCGTGGCGGCGTCGCCGGCAAACGCGGCGGTCGCTTCGTCAGCGGCGTCTGAGTGATCGTCGGCACGAGTCATGATCTGTACTCCTGCACTGCCCATGTTAGGTAGTACGATTGTCCTGTTGAGAGAAATTTCTTTCTCTCTTATGTCTCCTAGCTGCTTGACACTCCCGATTGTCCACTTCGAGGACTGTCGGAAACTGCACATCTGATTAATCAGCTAGGCAAAAATGCTAGCACTTCACAACAATCTCCTGCCACTCGAGAATCCCTGAATCCTAAAATTTTCGCGGGGTTGCTTAACCTGAACTTCAGCGACGTCCTGCTTAACCTCGGAGCGCTTAATCTCATGCGCCAGTAAAGTGGGTACAGCACCATCCCGCTACTCGCTCCCGAAATCTCCAGAGAAAGTCGTTGAAGACGTGGACGCACCAATCCATTTGCCGCTGCTGCCCTGCGGGATCGGCTCGACGCGACACACCGATGCCGGCGAAGCGGTCGCGGAGGTGCTCGAGGACTATTGGCGGCTTCCATTCTGGCCGCAGTTGCCCAACCGTCGACCAGAAGAGCAGATGATCCCTCAGACGGCGCTGTCTCTGCCCAGGGCCTCCTGGGACGGCGAGTATGTCTCCTGGTCGGGCTCGCTCTCGGACGATGACATCGCGAACTCCGGACTTCCGCCGCAAGAGCGCGCCGCAGGGCTGTACGAGCTGTTGGACCGTCTGCCCTCGGTTGCGGAGGAACGCAAATCCAAGGTGGTCAAAGGGCAGATCGTTGGTCCGCTGACGCTCTCGCGGTGGATGCGTGATGGAAGCGGCAAGCAGCCTCACGACGATCTGTCCACCCTGCGGCGACTTGGCGAGTGGCTCGGTGCGGCCGCCGCCGAACAGGCTCGCGTGTTCCAGCGGCTGGGATACCAGGCGATCATCCTCTTCGATGAGCCGGAACTGGCCTCGGTCGGGGAACCTTCGATTCCGCTGCCCTGGCGCGAGGTCGTGCCTGTCCTGCGAGCGGCGATCGAGCCCGTGCAGCGAATCGGAGCGCTTGCCGGCATTCACTGCTGCGCCTCGCCGAACTGGACCAGGATTCTCGACGCACGACCCAATCTGATCCACTTCGACGCCCGCGAAGGCCACGTCGAGGATGTGATCGAGCACCACCGCGCCGTGCGCGAGCACGTCGCCCGAGGCGGTTACCTGGGCTGGGGACTCTGGCCGACAGACGGCCTGGGGCCCATGCCGTTCGACTCCAAGGACATGCAGTACTTCCTCGCCAACAAGGCGCGTGACCTCTCCTTCGTCGACGCTTCAGTGGGGTTGATCTTCAAGCGTTCAATGTTGACCGGAGTCTGCGGCGGAGCGGGTCTCGACGAAACAACCGAGCGCCAGGTGGCGCGCGACCTGGAAGACCTGTCGATGGGGATCAGGCATCGCTACTGGATCGCGGCGACGACAGACGTGGACCCGGACTCGCCACTCACCTGAGGGCTGAGGATGCTCCGGGCCGCTCGAGTCAGCGGTAGCGGTCGAGGAACTCCAGCATCAGGCGGTTGACGTCTTCCGCCCCCTCTTGCTGTACCCAGTGACCGCAGTCGGGCAGATACATGACCTCGAACGGCCCGTCGAACAGACCGTCCATGCCCTCGGTGAGTTCCTTGCCCAGGGCTGTGTCCCGTTCGCCCCAGATCAGCAGGGTCGGAGCCGAGATCCTGGGAAACTCGGTCGGCGCCGGCGCGGACGAACCGAGCAGGTTGTCCAGCACCTGGCCGACCACCGGGAACTGCGAGCCAATCCGCGCCCGAGAGTCCTGCGCTCCGGCTCTGACTGCGGCGCGGTAGAAGTTCAAGGGACCGCTGAGGCCGCTCTGGGCCGCCGCGCGCCGATACTCCTCCATCACTTCCGGCGGGAACGCCTCGGCGTGCGCGGCCGTGTCGCGGAACAGCCAGCCGACTCGTTCGTAGTTGTTGGTCGCCAGCCAGCGCTCGGGCAGCTTCGGAATCTGGAACACGAACATATACCAGGAGCGGCCGATCTGGCGGAAGTTCGGCGTCCCGCCAAACGCATCCGCCATCCGTTCGGGATGAGGCGCGTTCATTACGACGAGGCGCTCGACCGAGCCCGGATAGTCCATGGCGAACTGCCAGGCGACGGCGCCGCCCCAGTCGTGACCCACGATGATTGCCCGCTCGCGTCCGAAATGAGCGATCAGCCGTTGGACGTCTTCGGTGAGGAGCTCGCTCCGATAGTCCTGCACGTCGGAGGGGGCGTCGGACAGGTTGTAGCCGCGCAGGTCCGGAGCCACGACCCAATAGCCGGACGCGGCCAGCGCCGGCATCTGCAGCCGCCACGACCACCAGAACTCGGGGAATCCGTGCAGCAGGATGGCCAGCGGCGCTTCGTCCAGGTCTCCCTCGGGCCGGATCTCGGCATAGTGCAGCCTGACGCCGTTGGCGCCGTCCGCGAATCCGTGAGTCCAAGGACCCTTGGGTTCGGACTCCGTCGATCGGTCGCTCATTGCGCCGACGCCTCCGCCGCGGTCGGCGCGAGGAAGTCGAGCATGGCGGCGGTGACCTCTTCCGGCTTCTCCTGCTGAACCCAGTGGCCGGCGTCATCGATCAGGACGGTGCGCAGATCATCGACGCGTTCGGCCGCCTCGTCCATGAACGGCAGGCGGACGGCGCGGTCCTCCTTGCCCCAGATGAACTGGGTCGGACACGTGATCCGTTCGTTGCGATCGGCCCAGGTCAGGAACCAGTCGGGCCAGTAGATCGAGCGGTAGTACTTCATCGCCGACGACAGCGCCTTCGGCTGCTTCAACGCCTCGGCGAAGATCTCAATGTCCTCGTCTGTGAAGGCCTCGTTGTTGGCCGACACGCCGGAAAACACGCGTCGCGTCGTCTCGTCGATGTCGGACCAGGCGCGGCGCTCGGCGAGTCCGGGCACCTGCATCAAGAGTGCGTACGTATTGTTCGGGTAGTTGCGTCTACCCCAGTACCAGGAGCGAACCAGGGGAGCGTTCATGACGATCAATCGGTCGCAGGCCGACGGATAGTCGATTGGAAACTGCAGGGCGATGACGCCGCCCCAGTCGTGACCGACGATCGTGGCCGAGCTCTCGCCGAACGCGCGAATCAACCCACGGACGTCCTTGGTCAGATTCTTGATGTCGTAGCCGCCTCGCGGCTTGTCGGACAGGTTGTAGCCCCTGAGATCGGGAGCCACGACACGGAATCCGGCCTCGGCCAACGGAGCGATCTGGTATCGCCAGGAGTACCAGTGCTCGGGGAAGCCGTGCAGAAGCAGGATCAGCGGTCCCTCGCCCTGGGCCGCGTAGTGCAGCCGGACACCGTTCGTTGTCACGTAGTCGTGGGTCCAGCCCGATGAGTCAAATCCGGGATCGTCTGCGCTCATGCCAACCTCCCGCCCCGAGCGGCGTGCAGGCGCGACTCGAGGGTTCAATTCAGTTCAGCCAGGCCAACGGGTTGACCGCTTGACCGTTGATGATGATCTCAAAGTGTAGGTGCGAGCCGGAAGAGTTCCCCGTGTTGCCCACCGTGCCAATGTAGGCGTTGCTCTGCAGCCATTCGCCTTCGCGAACCCAGATCTCATCCAGGTGCGCATACCGCGAGCGGTATCCGCCACCATGATTGATCTCAATCCAGTTGCCGTAGGACGGATCCCATGTCGCCACCGTCACCTGTCCTGCCGCCGTCGAGCCGACGATCGTCCCTACGGCAGCGACGAAGTCCACACCGGTGTGATAGCCGACAGAGTTCGCCCGCGGTGTGCCGAACAGGTCGCTGATCTTGTCGTAGCCCAGCGGCCAGGCGAAGGTGGGAACGCTCCAGGCGGCCGCACTCTGACCGCCGCTGTCGCCGGACGAACTGGTGCTGCTGACCGTCGCGACCGAAGCCGAGCCGTGGACCAGCAGAAGGGTCTGTCCGGCCTGGATCTGGTCCGGGCTGGAGATCCCGTTCGCAGGGAAGGCCAACGTGGCTTCAAGGTCGGCCTGGAAGTTCTCCACGAGGAGACTCAGGAGGTCGCCTGACTGAACGGTGTAGACCAGGCCATCGACCGTCGGCAACGTCAGGCGCTGACCAATCGTCAGCTGGTTCGCATCGTAGACATCGAAGTTGTTGAACAGGACTGTCGCTTCATCCAGACCGAATCGCTTCGCGATGCTCGTGGCGGTATCGCCTGGCTGCACTTCGTAGCCGAACGAAACGGGGAGTTGAGCACCGGCATGGAGGCCGAGATACTCGCGGATCCGAGATGCCGGATCATCGACCGCGACTGCGGCAGCCGGTTCCGCTGATGAGTCCGTCACGCCTGCGGCCTCAACCGAGGCGGCGGCGACGTTCGTCTCGGTGGCTGCGTCCGTCGATTGTCGGGACTGTTCACCTGCCACGGCGGACTCCGCCGCAGCTCGCGCGGCGGGGTCCGCACCGGCAGCGGTTGGCGAAGTACGACTCGGGGCGACGAAGGCCGCGGTCTGCGTCGACTCCGACTCTCTGACCGTGGTCGCAGGCGGCGCAACCTGAGCCGTGGTCTGCTGGGTCGTCTCAACGCTTGACGGAGGCGGTGAGATCACGAGCGGCATTGAGATTTCCGATGACAGACGAACATCGAAGACCACCGCCGACATGGCGACGAGAGCGGCCGCGACCGCGATGACGAGTGACCACTGTTGACCGGATGGCGCCGCGCGCTGAGGCGGACTCTCGGTCAGCACCCACCCTCCGAATCGGCTGCTGGCTGGTGCTTCGGAGGGTGTCAGCATCCGTCGCTCCGCGGGGTAAACGGTCGGTGATCGACCATCCACGTTACGTCGGCAGTTTATCGCAGTTCAGCGCGTCGGAGCGTCGTGACATTTCCGAAAAAATCAGTTACCATGACGGCGGTTGGGAACAGAGAGGAGGAATAGATGCGCAAGCTGAACATTCACCTCGTCTTTGGAGTACTTCAAGTTGACCGTCTTGGCTCCCGCTAGGGAGCCTAAGGCACAGAAGAAGATGCGCCCCCGTTTCGGGGGCGTTGTCGTATCTGGAGGGTGCTTCCCAATGACCGAGCCGGCCGATCCGCACCAGGAGAAGATCGAGCGCGCCGCAGCGCTCCTCGCCCAATCCCGCTACTGCATCGCCTTGACCGGCGCCGGGATCTCGGCCGAATCTGGCATCCCTACCTTCCGCGGCAAAGACGGCCTTTGGACGAAGCACGGCGAACCGCCGCTCAACCAATATGAGCAGTTCTCGGCCGATCCGGCCGAATGGTGGCAGAACGTTGCCGAGCGGCGTCGAAACCCGGACGAACTGACGGCGACGATCGCCACCGCTCAACCCAATGACGCCCACTACGCGATGGCCGAGCTCGAGCGAATCGGCATCCTCAAACACATCATCACGCAGAACGTCGACGGTCTGCATCGCGCCGCTGGCGCCGAGAGCCTGACCGAGATTCACGGCTGCACATCGCTGCTGCGCTGCATCGCCTGCAACACCCGCTCACCGTTCGACGAAATCCCGGAGATCTTCCCTCCGCGCTGCGACCACTGCGGCGGCATTGTCAAGACCGATACGGTCATGTTTGGCGAGCCGATCCCTCCCGACTGTCTCCAACGCTGCTACGAGGAATCGTCCAAGGCCGATTGCGTCATCCTGGTCGGTACGACGGCCGTCGTCTCGCCGGCCGCCGATTTCGCATTTGCCATCGGCCAGCGAGGACACCCGATGATCGAAGTCAACCTCGACCCGACCATCATCAGCCAGTACTGCGCCGTGGCGATCCACGACAAGGCAGGTGAACTGATGTCGCGGATCACGGCCGAGGTGAAGGATATTCTCGCCGAATCGACTCCCTGAACAAGGCCGACCGGTACGTATACTCGGGTCATGACAACTACTCCCCAACTCGGCATTAGCTGGGACGACGTGACCGCGGAGATTACGTCAACCCTGCGCGACTACCTCCGCATCAACACCTCAAATCCTCCCGGCAACGAGCAGGCCGCCGCTGAGTACCTCGCCAGCCTGCTCGAACCGGAGGGTTATGAGTGCGAGTACGTCGAGGCGGGACCGGGCCGCGTATCCATGCGCACCCGCCTCAAGGGCACTGGACAAGAGCGTCCAATGATGCTGCTCAACCACACCGATGTGGTGCCGGTCCAGCCTGAGTTCTGGGATGTCGACCCGTTTGCGGCCGTCGAGCAGGATGGCATGCTCTGGGGTCGCGGCGCGCTCGACATGAAGGGCATGGGCACCCTTGAATTGCTGGTCATGCTGCTCTTCAAACGCCTCAATCTGACGCCGAATCGAGACATCGTGTTTCTCGCGGTCGCCGACGAGGAGGCCGGATCCGCGTTCGGCATGGAGTGGCTCGACCAGAACCAACGCGACTGGATCTCGGAGCCCGAGTTCGCCCTCAACGAAGGCGGGATGGGCGCCCTCAACTTCCTCGGCTCCAACCGACCGGTGTTCGCCTGCTCGCCTTCCGAGAAGTCGCCGCTCTGGTTGAAACTCCGTGCCGAGGGACAGCCCGGACATGGTTCCACACCACACGGCGACAACGCCGTCGAGCGACTGATCCGTGCGCTCTACGCGATCCAGAACTGGGATCGCGCCGTCACGGTGCAGCCGCACACGGCCGAAGCGCTTCAGCGCATGCGTGACGCCAACGCCTGGGCCGGCTCGGCTCCGAGCGTCAATCGACTCTGCCAGACCTATCCCGCGTTTGCGGCAGTCACGCGAGACACGATCTCCAACACCGGCGCCACCAGCGGAATCAAGCACAACGTGATCCCCGCCGACGCCGAAGCGACGCTCGACTGCAGGCTGTTGCCCGGCGAGTCCTACGACGAATTCATCAAGAGCATGCGCGAGGTGATCGACGACGAGAAGGTCGACGTTGAGGTCGTCTTCGGCAGCATGGGACCGTCGAGCAGCTTCGAGACCGAGATGGTCAGCGTGATCGAGGACGTCGTACGGGAACAGGTCGAAGGCGCGCTGGTCGTTCCGTCGACCTGCGTGGGTTTCACCGATTCGCGTGTGCTGCGTCGGCATGGAGTGCATTCCTACGGCTTCGTGCCAACCTTGATGGACGCGTCGCTCGCATCTGGTGTGCATGGACACAACGAACGCACGCCAATCGAGGGACTCAACACCGGCATTCAGATCCTCTTCGAAGTGGTGCGGCGCTTCACCAACGCCCAACGCCTCTGATCTCCACAACAGGCCACTCCACTCGCAGCGAGCAGCAGGGAGGCGAACTGTGCGATATCCACAACTCGACGGTCAATGGGCGCTAATCCTCGGCGCATCTTCAGGTTTCGGCGGGACGACCGCGATTGCTCTTGCCGAGGCAGGCATGAACATCGCCGGGGTTCATCTCGACCGGCGCTCAACCATGGCCAACGTTGAGGAGATCGTTGGCCAGATTGAAGCGCACGGTCGGCAGGCCGTCTTCCACAACATGAACGCCGCCGATGCAGAGAAACGAGGCGCCATGCTCGACGCTTTGCGCGAGCAGCTCGATGCCGCCGGCGAACCGAAGACCGTCCGCGTCCTTCTGCACTCGCTCGCTTTCGGCACCCTCGGTCCCTACATCGGGGCCAAGGAAGATCGGCCGATCTCCCAGCGCCAGATGGAGATGACGCTCGACGTGATGGCTAACTCATTGGTCTATTGGACCCAGGACATGGTCGGCCGGGGTCTGCTCGGTGCAGGCAGCAAGATCTACGGCATGACCTCTGGCGGCGACATGAGAGTGATCCCGCAGTACGGAGCCGTCTCCGCGGCCAAGGCCGCGCTCGCCGCGCACCTGCGTCAGCTTGCAGTCGAGCTCGCCTCGCAGGAAATCGCCGCCAACGCGATCAAGGCCGGCATCACCCATACTCCCGCTCTCGAGAAGATCCCCGCCGGCATGCAACTCCTCGACTTCGCCCAGAACCACAACCCCTCTGGCCGAGTCACCGAACCCGCCGACATCGCCAAAGCCATCATCGCGCTTTCCCTCGACGACTCCAACTGGGTTACGGGAAATACGATCAACGTCGACGGCGGCGAAGACATCACGGTGCTCTAGGGCGGTACCATCAGAGACAGACTTAGCGACGGAATGGGGCAGTAATGGCTGATAGCGCGAAGGCAGGGGCCAAGGTGCCGAAATCAACTATCCCGCCGAAATACCCCAAGATTCCGCCTAAAGGCCGTCCAGACTTCGTCGAACGCGGGTAGCGGGTACAGCTTCGACAGTCACGGCTGTAATGCTACGACTGCTGTGGCAGCGGCCAAGCCGATATCGGCCATGCCAAACGCGAATGCCCAACGCCACCACCACGACTTTCGCCTCAACTCGATTTCGTTGTCCCGATAAGCCCTTCGCATTTGCCGGGCAGTCCAGATCACGACACCCCGATGTTCCGTGCGTCTCGTCGCTCGTTCAAGATCGACGAGATTCGGATTGATTTGCCACTTTCGCAACTGGTACGCGGCGTATGTGCAAACGCCATTGACCAAGAACAGGACGACGATCGCCAGGAATGACCACCAAACCGTCTCGGAGATTGGCTGCTCCCGGAACGCGAACGCAGCGGCAAACACGGCGATGAGAGCTCCATTCAGCGTGAAGGTGGCAGCTAGCTTGCGGTCTAACGATTCCGCCCTGTTCGATTGCTCCTCCAATCGCCATTTGGCGACCTCATAGAACAACCTGCTGCTGGCGTGGTTGCCGTCGTCTATTCGGTCCACGTCCTCAGCGATCATCGAGATTAGCCTCTCGCTCCGAGTCGTGAGGCTACACCCTCTCAATCTCGCTGGATTTTCTGAAGAACCCCACTGCTAAACTGACGCCGGACTTGCGAGGAGTTTCACATGAGCGATCCGATCAGGGGACAGACAGCGATCTGCGGCCTCGGCATTACCGAGATGGGCAAGGTCTACGGACACGACGCGTCCTGGTTTGCCGGCGAGTCAATCCGACTGGCCGTTGAAGACGCGGGCCTGAACAAGGACGACATCGACGGCCTCCTCGTCAACCCTGGCATCACCGGAATGATGGGCACCGGGATCAGCATTCCCCTGCAGGGCTACCTAGGCTTGCGAAACCTGCGACTCCTCAACCACATGAACTCGTTCGGCGCCACCGCCTCGGCGATGGTCCAATACGCCGCCTTTGCCGTGCACCACGGGATGGCCAACTACGTCGCCTGCATCTTCTCCGACGCCCCGCTGCAACAGGGCGGCTCGGCTGGCGCAGCCTACGGCGGCGCGGGTCGCCGCGGTCCGACCGGCATGGCCTCACTGATGCCCGCCTTCGGCTTCTACGGTGCCAACACGTCATACGCGCTCGCCGCTCGCCGATACATGGAGCGCTACGGCATTACCAACAACGACCTCGGCCGAGTGTCCGTGACCCAGCGCCGCTACGCCGTCGACAACCCGCACGCGACGATGCGCCAGCCGCTGACGCTCGAGGACTACCACAACTCTCGTTGGATCGTGGAACCGTTCCACCTGCTCGACTGCTGTCTCGTCTCCAACGGCGCGGTCTGCACAATCGTCACTACAGCCGAGCGTGCGCGTGACCTCAAGTCCTCCCCCGCCTACGTCTGGGGCATGGGCCAGGGACACCCCGGCAACTTCCCCCACGCCGAGGTCGAAGTCGGCACAACGTCGGGCGCAACGATCGCCGGCGAGACGGCCTACAAGATGGCCGGCGTCGGGCCCGATGACGTCGATATCTGCGAGTTCTACGACTGCTACACCTACACCGTGCTGCGCACGATCGAGGATTACGGCCTGGCCAAGCCGGGCGAGGCGATCGGCCTCTACCCCGAAGATCCGGCCGACCCCGAGGCCGAGCTACCGACGATCAACACTGGCGGCGGACAGCTCTCTTCCTACTACATGTGGGGCATGACGCCGATCTCCGAGGGTGTCATTCAGGCTCGCGGCTCCGGCGGCGACCGCCAGATCGAAAAGAACGACATCGTGCTCTGCTCCGGCAACGGCGGCACGCTAGATACCCACGGCACGCTCATCCTCTCGCCCAACGCCAACTAAGAAACGACGCTCTGCCAATGGCCTACGACAAGCCGCTTCCCAGCCCAGACGAGAACACGCAGCCGTTCTTCGACGGTCTCAAGGACCACAAGCTGCTGCTCCAATACTTCCCTTCGGCCGATCATTACCAGTACCCGTACAGCGACCGCTGCTACAAGGACTGGTCGACCGACTGGGAATGGCGCGAGTCCGCCGGCAACGGTGAGGTGTACACCTGGGTGCGCATGCACCAGCTCTATCACCCGTCCTGGAAGGCTGAGATCCCCTACACGCTCGCAGTCGTGCAGCTCGATGAAGGTCCGCGGATGCACACCAACTTGGTCAACGTGCCGGTTGAGGAGGTCCACGTGGGCCTACGAGTGAAGGTGGCCTTCGACGACGTGACCGATGAGTTCACGCTGCCCAAGTTCGAACCGGCCTGAGCGCACCTCATTCGATGACCGAGAGCGAACCGAACACCAGACCGCCGCTTGACGGCGTCCGAGTCCTCGACTTCACCTGGATCGTCGCTGGTCCGACCTGCACCCGACTGCTCGGCGATCTCGGCGCGGAAGTGATCCGCGTCGAGAATGAGCAAACCCTGGATTCGATCCGCTTCGGTCGTCCCCACCCCAACGGCTTCGACCCGCCCGACTCTGGCGCTATGTTCAACTGGCTCGACCGCAACAAGCGCTCGATCACCGTCAACGCGAGGCACCCCGACGGACTCGACCTGATCAAGCGACTGATCCGAGTCTCCGACGTCGTAGTCGAAAACTATTCCTCCCGAATCCTCGAGAACTGGGGACTCAGCTTCGAAGAGCAGCGCGCCGAAAACCCACAGATCATCTACGTCTCTCTGTCAGGCTTCGGACATTCGGGTCCGCAGCGCGACTTTTCCACCTGGGGGCCGACGGCCCAGGCGCTGAGCGGTCTGACCGCCATGTCTGGCTTGCCCGAAGCGCCCGAGCCGGCCGGCTGGGGCTACTCCTATCTCGATCACATGGCCGGCTTCACCGCCGCGGCCGCGATCACCGCAGCGCTCAAGCATCGCCGCGAAACCGGGCAGGGGCAGTGGATCGACCTCTCCCAGGTCGAGACCGGCATGGCCCTGACCGGCCCGGCCACCCTCGACTACACCGTCAACGGACGACGGTATCGCGAGACCGGCAATCCGCCGGGCAATCGCGCCGTCTGGCCGCAGGCCGCGCCGCACAACACCTACCCCACCGCCGGCGACGACAACTGGATCATGATCACCTGCACCTCCGACGCTGAGTGGGAGGCCTTCTGCGACGCGAGCGACCACCCGCACTGGCGCACCGACAGGCGTTTCGCCACCTTGCCCGCCAGGCTGCGACATCAGGACGAACTCGACGAACAGATCGGCTCCTGGACCGCCGGCCAGGACGGCCGCGCATTGATGCAGCGCCTGCAAGCCGCCGATGTCCCCGCCGGCGTCGTCCAGAACGGCGTCGATCTCGTCCTCAACGACCCGCAAATGAAGGCCAGAGAGTGGACGGTCACCCGCGACCACCCGGTGATTGGCGAGCACCTCACCGACGGCCTGCAGATCAGGTTCTCGCGAACTCCCGCCCACCGCGATCGCCCGGGCCCGCCGCTCGGCGAAGCCAACCAGTACGTCTTCAGCGAACTGCTCGGCCTCAGCGACGAGCGCATCGCCGAGCTGCAGATGAACGGCGCGATGGGCTAGCCATGGGAGCGCTCGAAGGCATCCGTGTGCTCGACTGCTCCGACCCGAAGGGCCACTTCTCCGGCAAGCTGCTGGCTGGCCTGGGCGCGGACGTGATCAAGATCGAACCGCCCAGCGGCGATGTCGGCCGCACCTACGGACCATTCCTCGACGATCAGCCCGGCCCCGAACGCAGCCTCTACTGGTGGCACTACGCCGCCGGCAAGCGATCACTGGCGCTCGATCTGCACAGTTCCGACGGCATTGAACTCTTCCTGGAACTCGCCTCTGATGCGGATCTGGTCCTGGAAACCTACCAACCGGGACGCAATCGCCCGTTCGATCCGCAAGCCCTCGCGGACTACTACGCCGAACTCGTCGTGCTCAGCCTCACGCCATTCGGCCAAACAGGTCCCTGGCGAGACTACGCCTGGTCCGACGCGGTCGGACTTGCGCTCGGCGGACCGATGGGCAGTTGCGGTTACGACAACCTTCCCGGCACGCCGCCGATCCGTCCGACCGAGCACCACGCCGGACACATCAGCGGCTACTTCGCCGCGACCGCCGCCTGCACCGCCCTCTACGAGCGACAGGAGAGCGGGCTCGGACAGCACATCGACATCGCCATGCACGAGTGCATGGGCTTCACCATCGAATCCTCCGCGCCCTGGGCGCTCTACGAGCAGCATCCGCTGATCCGCCAGGCCGGCCGACACGCCGGACCGCAACCGACCGAGCCCTGGCAATATCCCACCGCCGACGGACGCCTGATCAACATCTTCGGCATGCCGCGCTCCGAGGCAAGTTGGCTCGCCCTCGTCTCCTTCATCCAGGAACACGGGATGGGCGAGAATCTCTCCGACTTCGAACTGCTCGACGGCCGCAAGCGCCAACTCGGACTGCAGCAACCCAGCGTCGCCGTCATGCTCGCCGACATCGCCGAGTTCATCGCCGCGCACGAGGCGGAAGAGATATACGCTGGCGCACAGGCAGCAGGCGCAGCCTGGAGCATCATTCGCACGCCCGACGAGTGCCTCGGCGATGAACACTGGCACGCCCGAGGCTTCTTCGTCGATGTCGAGCATGAGGAACGAAACCGATCCGTGACCTTCCCTGGAGCGCCCTACATCCTCAGCGAAACGCCCTGGACGCACGGACGCCGCGCCCCGCTGCTCGGCGAGCACACCTCCGAGATCCTCTGCGGCCAGCTCGGCCTCAGTCAGTCGGAAGTCGGCGCTCTGATCGCCGCTGGAGTCGCACGATGAGCAATCAACCGGCCAGACGCCGCCGTCGACGCCGACCGGCGAGACCAACTGGAGAAGCCGGAGAGTCGGAAGTCGGTCGGCGCTCCGGCGATCAGTCAGAGGCCCAGTCGACCGACCGCGGCCGGGGCGGCGGCAAGCGGTCCGGCGGCAGCGCGGACCAACCCCAGCGACGTTCCACCATCTTCGGCATGCCGCGAATGACGGTCGCTCTGCTGGGCGGCCTGATGGTCGCCATGATCGCCGTCTTCGCCATGCAGCTCATCTTCCCGCCCAATGACGTGGTTGACGTGCAGGGCGTGCAAACGTACCCCGATCAGGGCCGCCGGCACTTGGCCGAAGGCGAGACCTTCGACGCCTACAACTCCTCACCGCCAACTTCCGGACCGCAACCAATCGAGGCTCCAGACGCCGACGTCTACCTGCCCGACAACGAGTTCATCCCCGATCCCGCCGACATGCTGCCCTTGCTCGAGCGCGGAGGCGTGGTCATCTACTACGACCCGGAGTTCTACTCGGACACCGAAGACCCGAGTGACCTGCTCGGCGCGATGCAAAGCCTGCGCCAGTTCCGCGAGCGGCTCGCGGTGGTTCCCATCGAGGGTCTCGCCGACGATCACGACGGCGCCACGATCGTCGCGGCTGCCTGGCGACACCTGCTGCCGATCAACGACTGGGACGCCGACGGCAACGACCAGCTCACCGCCTTCCTCCAGAACGCGCCCGAGGGCTACTACGACCGCTATCGGCTGGAACGCGGCGACTCCACGATCTCGGCAGGAACATCGACCGAATGAGACGGCTTCGGCATCTGCTCCTGGTGTCCGGCGCGCTGATGATCGCAGTGCTCGCGCTCTCCGCCTGCGGCGACGACTCCGGAGATGGTCCGGCATACGTTGACATCACCGACCGTCCCGAGATCGAGATCTACGACAACGAACACACGACAAGTCAACAGATCCACCTCATCGCCGGCCAGACCGCCGACTACACCGTGTTCCCTCCCTACGGCGAAGAGCATTCGCCGATCCCCCAGCCCTGCGGCGCCTACGAGGCGACCCCAACATTCGAGATGGTGGTTCACGCCATGGAGCACGGCGCGGTCGTCATCTGGTATTCGCCGGAACACATCAGCGACGGCGAAAAGCAACAGCTCACCGAGATCACCGCCAGACACTTCGAAGACGGCGATTACGTGATCCAGGCGCCCTATGGCGGACTCGACGCGCCAATCATGCTCATCGCCTGGGGAGTCCGGCTGCCGCTCGAAGACGTCGAGGAACGCGCAATCGATCAGTTCTTCGACGAGTTCCACGACGAAGCCCCCGAACCTCTGGCCGCCGGCGGCTGTCCCACAGCGGGCTGAGGCCGATCACCGCGTACACTCTCAACCGTGACCCATCCTCACCCCCTCGACCCCATCTTCTTCCCCCGAGGCGTCGCCGTCGTCGGGGCCTCCCGGGGCAGCGGAGGCGCTCGCGGACCCGGCGGCTGGCTCCAGTCGCTCAAGGACGCCGGACAACCCAACATCTATCCCGTCAACCCCAGGGCCGACGAGATCGACGGACTGCCTGCCTACGCCCGCCTCACCGACATCCCCGGCCCTGTCGACCACGTGATCAGCGCCATACCCGCCGCGTATGTCCTCGACATGCTGGAGGATGCCTCGGCCAAGGGCGTCCGCTCGATTCATCTCTTCACCGCCGGTTTCGCTGAGACCGGCATCGCCGATCGACTCGAGCTCCAACACCAGCTCAAGTCGCGGGCCAACGAACTCGGCATCCGACTGATCGGCCCCAACTGCATGGGCCTCTACGTGCCCGACGGCAAGGTCTCATTCACGCAGCAGCTACCGACCGACTCCGGTCCCGTCGCTTTCTTCTCCCAGTCCGGCACGAACGCCAGCGACGCCGCCTACAACGGCGCGCTGCGCGGGCTCCGCTTCTCCAAGGTCGTTTCGTTCGGCAATGCCATCGACGTATCCGCCGCCGAACTGCTCGACTACGCCGAGCACGATCCAAACACCGACATCATCGGCGCATACATCGAGGGCATGCCCGACGCGCGAGACTTCTTCCGCTCGCTGCGCAGCGCCGCGCGAACTAAGCCCGTCGGCTTGCTCAAGGGCGGCCTCCTGCCATCCGGCGGCCGAGCCACGCAATCCCACACCGCGTCCCTCGCCGGCTCTGGCCAGATCTGGGCCGCCGCCGCTCGACAGACCAACGCCGTCCTTGTCCACAACATGCAGGAAATGGTCGATCTCCTCGTCGGCTGGCGATTCGGCGCAGTCCCGGCCGGACCCAGGATCGGACTGGTCGTCGGCGGAGGCGGCATCTCTGTTCAGGGCGCCGACGATGTCGAGCGAGAGGGACTCCAGCTTCCCCCGCTCGCCGACCACACGCTTCAGCGCCTGGCGGATGTCACCCCGGTCGCCGGAACCGGCATCCGCAATCCCGTCGACACCATGTCGCTCTGGGACGGCGAGAGAATCCGGCCGACCATCCAGGCGGTCGCCGAAGATCCCGCTATCGACGCGATCATCGTTCAAACCGGAATGAACTGGGGTGTTGGCTTCTTCGGCGACGACCAGATCGAGAATAGGCGCAGGATGATCGCCGAGATCGCCGAGGCCCGCGAGCGGCACGGCATGGCCATCTCGATGGTCGTGCCGATCAACTTCAACCATCGCCACGGCGATTCCAACGCGCAGTTGGCGCGCATGATCTCCGACGCTGGACTGCCGCTCTACTACAACATTCGCGACGCCGCCCGAGCGATGAAACGACTCCTCACCTGGAACACTCGACGCACAGAGAGAGCGCAACCATGAGCAACCAGACCACCGACATCTACGAAGTCATGCAGACCCAGCGCGCCATCCGCCGCTGGACCGATGAGCCCGTCGACCGAGAAGTCATCGAGCGAATCATCCAGGCCGGATGTTGGGCGCCCAGCGGCAGCAACTCCCAGCCCTGGGGATTCCTCGTCGTCACCGACGACGGGATCCGCGAACGACTGGCGGCAGCGATTCGCGAATCGTTCGCCTCGCGTTTCGGCGCCGACCGGCCCAATCCTGACGACATCGAAGACCCGACCACGCGCCGCATGATGCGCGGGGCCTTCAACCTGTTCGACAACTTCGCCGCCGCGCCCGTCTGGCTCATCCCCTGCCTGGTGCGCGTGCAGTCGCCCGCTCCCGAAGGACTCCTGGCCGGCAGCAGCATCTATCCCAGCATCCAGAACATGATGCTCGCCGCCCGCGCCGAGGGTCTGGGCACCGTCCTCACCACCCCGCAGGACGGGATCATGGACGAGCTACGGGCCGAGCTCAACGTCCCCGACAACGCAACCCCAGTCGCCATCATCCCCATGGGCCACCCCAACGCCAACTTCGGCCCCGTCACCCGCAAGCCCCTCGAGGAGGTCCTCCACTGGAACGGCTGGAACGACGAGACTCCTGCGAGTTAGAGATTCCCGGCGAACAGCCGCCCGTAGTCGCTCCGTGTTCTCCCCCCGCGCAAGGAGAGGCAAGCAAACACTTCCCCTCTCCCCCCGCGCAAGGAGAGGCATGCAAACACTTCCCCTCTCCCCCCGCTCTGCGGGGGGAGATGCCGAAGGCAGAGGGGGGCTCCCGCCGGTCGCGACCGACCGCCAGGCCTGATATCGTCAGAACATATGCTCTCTCACGAACAGACTCCACAACCTACCTCGCCCCTTGCCCTTTCCGGTCGGCGCCTCTCGGTTCGCCTTCGTCAACCAGGGATTTGGCCCCGCACAACACCGACGCGCAGTTCCTGCACAAAGGCCGCCCGGCATCGAAGAGATCAGAACAAATCCCAACGAACTCGGTCATCCAGGCCTGACCAAAACCTTCCAAAACTAACCACCCTTGACCACCCAGACCGCACGATTTCCAGTGTTTCACTGGAGTTCGTCTGTTTTTCCCGCTCACGGAAAAATCTAACCTGACCACTTGGAACGGCGAGAATCCCCAGATGCCTTCACCGCGACGCAAGTTCTCAATCCGCAAAGCCACCGCACACCTGCGCGAGGCCGACCCAATCCTCGCCGCGCTGATCGATGAGCACGGTTCCTATGAACCCCGTCCGTCACCGGACCCCTGGTCTGCCCTCGTCCGCTCCATCCTCTTCCAGCAACTCGCCGGCGCAGCCGCATCGGCGATCCAGCGCAAGTGGTTCGCCTTCTACGGCGACGAGGAAACCACCCCAACGCCCGAACAGATCCTCGCCACGTCCGACGAAGACTTTCGAGCCTGCGGCATCTCCCGTCAAAAGATGTCCTACTTCCGCGACCTCGCGCTGCACACCTCGGACGGTCGGCTCAAGCTCTCTCGACTCAATCGCATGAACGACGAGGACGTGACCACAGCGCTCACCGCCGTCAAGGGCATCGGCGAGTGGACCGCCCACATGCACCTCATGTTCCACCTCGGCAGGCCCGACATCTTGCCCGTCGGCGATCTCGGCGTGCGCAAGGGCATGCATCTCGCCTACGGACTCGAGGAAACACCAACCCCAAAGCAGGCGCTCGAGATCGGCGCGGCGTGGGCGCCTTACCGATCCGTCGGTAGCTGGTACATGTGGCGCGCCGCTGACACCTTCACCCCGGAACAGTCTCTCTAAGGAGTCGCAACATGGCAGATTCATCCCGCGATCAGTTGATCGGCTTCATCGGCACCGGCAACATCGGCAATCCGATGGCCAGGCACCTGATCGAGGCCGGGCATCAGCTCGTCATCTTCGATCTGCGCCCCGAGGTCATGGAGAACCTGCTGGAACTCGGCGCTGAGTCCGCCGAGAGCTGCGCCGAAGTCGCCTCACGCTGCTCGATCGTCTTCAGCTCGCTGCCCGGTCCGCCCGAAATCGAGGCCGCGATTACCGGCGTGGATGGCATTCTCGAAGGCGCTGTCCCGGGAACGATTCATGTCGACCTCAGCAGCAACTCGATCACGACCGTCCGCCGTTTGGCGCAACTGGAAGCCGCCGCCGGCGTCACCTACATCGACGCTCCCGTCACCGGCGGCGTCCCCGGCGCTGAATCGGGAACGCTCACCGTGCTCGGCAGCGGCGATGCCGATGCGTTCGAGCAGGTTCGCCCGTTGCTCGATCACATCGGCGCCAACATCTTCCACCTTGGCGAGGCCGGTGCCGGCTGCCTGTTCAAGCTGCTCAACAACGTGATCATCCTCTGCGGTAACCAGATCGTCCAGGAAGCCCTCGTCCTCGGAACCAAGGCCGGACTCGATCCCGAAGATTTGGTCGAGAAGCTGCGCCTCGGAACCGCCCGGCCATACATGGGACTCGCCCCCTACCTGCTCGGCAAGCGCTTCGACAACCCCTCCTTCACCCTGCGACTCGCCGAGAAAGACGTCTCCCTCGCGCTCGAAGCCGCTCGCGCCAACCAGGTGCCGATGCCCGTCGCGAACGCTGCCCACCAGACCTACCTCCGAGCCCTCAGCGCGGATTTGGGAGAACAGTCCTTCCTCGCCACCCTTCAGGCTCTCGAAGCCGCAGCCGGATACGAAATCCCAACCATCCAACTCGAAGGCGGTAGAACGTCGCTGTAGATCTTCCCAGTCCCGGGCTTGACCCGGGACCCGCTCGGCGTTCCAGGAGGAGACTTGCCAATGCCCAACTCATCCCGCGATCAATACATCGGCTTCATCGGAACCGGCAACATCGGCAATCCAATGGCTCGCCAGCTGATCAGGGGCGGCCATCAACTCGTCATCTTCGACCTCCGGCCCGAAGTGATGGAGAACCTGCTCGAACTCGGCGCAGAGCCCGCCGAGAGCGCGGCCGAGGTAGCCTCGCGCTGCTCGATCGTCTTCACCTCGCTGCCCGGCCCCCCGCAGATCGAGGCGGCAACCGCCGGCCCCGACGGCATCCTCGACGGCGCATCGCCCGGCGACATCCACGTCGACCTCAGTACGAACTCGGTCAAGGGCGTGGCGCGAATCGTTCAGCTCGAAACGGCTGTCGGAATCACCCACATCGATGCGCCGGTCACCGGCGGCGTCGTCAGAGCCGGCCAGGGAACTCTGACGGTACTCGGAAGCGGCGACGAGCCCACCTTCGAACAGGTGCGTCCACTGCTGGACCACATCGGCGAGCACGTCTTCCATCTCGGCGCCGCCGGCATGGGCGGACTCTACAAGTTGATCAACAATGTGATCGTGCTCAGCGGCCACATGATCGTCCAGGAAGCCCTCGTGCTCGGAGCCAAGGCCGGGCTCGATCCCCAGGACCTCGTCGATAAGCTCCGCCAAGGCACCGCCCGACCCTACATGGGACTGGCCGATCATTTCCTCGCCAAGCAGTGGGAGAACCCCACCTCCACGATGGTCATCGCCGAGAAGGACGTCGCCCTCGCACTGGAGCTGGCCCGAGACCATCAAGTCGCAATGCCGGTCGCCAACGCCGTGCACCAGCACTACCTGGCAGCCCTGGCCGCCGGATTCGACGAACTCCACCACTACAGCACCCAGGACCTCCTCGAAGCCACCGCCGGAATCTCGATTCCGGTCCCCTCTCCCTGAGGGAGAGGGTTAGGGTGAGGGCCCGCAGGCATTGCCAGCAGTCCGGAATGCCGTCACCACGCATCCACCGGATGCTTCTTCACCGGCGACAACGGAGCCCGCGGCGTCATCCGCAACATCGAGATCAACACATCCCGAGTCTCCTCCGGCGCAATCACATCGTCGAACTCGTACCGCCGACCCGCATTGATCGCCGAGTTCCGCTCACGCATCTCCGTCGCCCATTCGTCACGCAAGCGCCGCGCCTCTTCCGGATCAGTCTGCTCGACCTCCCGGATCCGATCACGGTTGACAAGCAGCGACGCCCCTTCCAGTCCCATCCCGCCCGATTCCGCCGTCGGCCACGCCAGGCGGATGTCGCGCGGCGCATACGAGTTGCCCATCGCCGCCGGACCCAGGCCGTATGCCTTGCGCAACTGAATCGTGTACAGCGGCACCGTCCGATTCTGATGAGCAATGATCGGCCGAGCATGATGCCGCGCAATCCCCGCCTCCTCCGCCGGACGGCCGACCATGTAGCCCGGATTGTCGACCAGCGAGACCATCGCAATCTCATGCGCGTCGCACAGCTGGATGAAGCGGGCAATCTTGTCGGAGGCGTTGGAGTCAATCGCGCCCGCAATCACCGACAACGGCTGATTGGCGATGATGCCAACCGACCGACCGCCCAGCCGCGCCAGCGCCGTGATCAACTGAGGTGCCCACGTTGGACGTAGCTCGAACACCGACTCGCGATCCATGATCGCTCGGATCACTCGGCGCATGTCATACGCCCGTCGCCGATTCGACGGCACGATCCCGCGAATCCGCTCGGACCACGGATCGGGCTCGCCATCGGGCAGGTCGTAGAGGAAGTAGCGGAGGTACCGCCCTGCCGCCTTGATCGCTTCAGCTTCCGTCTCCACCATCAAGTCGATCCCGCCAACGCGATCATGCATCTCGGCCGGACCAATCTCGTCCGGCGTCAGCTTCAACCCCATCGCCCCCTCGACCAGCGGCGGACCGCCCATCCCGATCGCCGAGTCGCGAGTCGCCACGATGAAGTCCGACAGCCCCGCGATAGACGCGTTGCCGGCAAACGAGTGACCCGATACCACCGACACCGTCGGCACCCAGCCCGACAGTTGAGCCATCCCGTCGAACGTGCCCCAGCGGCCGGTCATCCCGCGCTGCGACCCCGCCAGGTCGTGAGCCCGAGCGCCGCCGCCGTCTGCAAACGTGATCAGCGGCCAACGCCGGTCGTGGACCAGCTCCAGCAGTCGATCGAACTTGCCGTGATTCAGCGCCGTCTGCGTCCCGCCCTGCACCGTGTAGTCGTACGACGCGATCCCAACCGGATGGCCCTCCACGGTTCCGAAACCCTGCACCAGCCCGTCGGCCGGACCGGTCATCGACTTGTTGGCCGGAATAGCCAGCACGCCGTACTCGACGAAGCTGCCCTCGTCGAGCACCATCGCGATCCGCTCGCGCGCCGTGAACTTGTCCTTCGCGTGAACCTTGCCGACCGCATCGGGCCTGGCCTGGTCCATCGCCCGAGCCCGAGCGTCGATCACTTCCTGGATGATGTCTTCGTCCATCGGACCCTCCCGCTCCGCTGATACCCTCCGCATACGGTATCCGCTCAATTCTCAAGTTCACTCCGCATCCGGATTTGGAGTCAGCACATGGCGTCAGACATTGACCTCGTCGGCCCGATCGTCCGCGAGATCCAACGACGAGCCCTCGACGAACCCGACGCGTTCTGGTCGGAGGCCGCCGCCCGGATCCCGTGGTTCCGGGAGTGGGATGAAGTCTTCGAGTGGACGCCCGAGGAGATTCCAGCCTTCCGCTGGTTCATCGGCGGCGAGACCAACCTCGCCTACGCCTGCCTGGACGCACAGGTCGACAACGGCAACGGAGGCCGGGCCGCGCTGATCGCCCTGGATGAGAACGGCGGCCAGCGTGTCTACACCTACGCCCAATTGCTCAAGCAGGTCGAGCGGATGGCGGCCTCACTGCGTGCGATCGGCATCGAACGAGGCGATCGCGTCGCTGTCTACATGCCGACCAACTTCGAGGCCATCGCCCTGATGCTCGCCTGCGCCCGGATCGGAGCTGTCCACCTGGTCATCTTCGCCGGCTTCGGCACCGGAGCGATCGCCGAGCGGATCAAGCTGGCCGAGGCCAAGGCGATCTTCTGCACCGACTCCACCTACCGCCGCGGACGCAACGTGCCCCTCGATCACTTCGTCCGAGGCGCGCTGGAGAACGAAGGCGCGGGCGACATAGTCGAGACCGTCGTGGTCGAGCGCAGGCTTGCCGACAGCCCGAACATCGGCGGCGACAAGGAGATGAGCTGGGAGGACTTCCTGGCTGCAGGCGACGGCGGCGATGGCTCCTGGGCGGCGATGGAGGCGAATGATCCGGCCTACATCCTCGCCACTTCCGGTACGACGGCTCGGCCGAAGCTCTGCGTCCACACCCACGGCGGTTACCCCGTGTGGGTCGCCAGCATGGCCGACTGGGTCTTCGACATCCAGCCCGAGGACGTCTGGTGGGCGACCTCCGACATCGGCTGGGTCGTCGGGCATTCCTACATCGTCTACGGACCGCTGCTGGCCGGCGCGACCACGATCGCGTTCGAGGGCGCGCTCGACCACCCGGACGTCGGCACCTTCTACAAGATCGTCGAGGATCACGGCGTGACCGGCATGTTCACCTCGCCGACCGCCATCCGCCTGCTGATGCGCTCGGGCACCGAGCCGGCCGAGTCTGTCGACATGACCTCGCTCACGCGGGTGTTCTCTGCCGGCGAAGTCCTCAACCCGCCCGCCTGGGAGTGGTTCCAGCACGAGATCTTCGGCGACCAGATCCCGGTCCTCGACCACATGTGGCAGACCGAGACCGGCGGACCGATCATCGGCAATCCGTATGGAATCCAGATGCTGCCGATCAAGCCTGGCTCGGCCGGGATCCCGCTGCCCGGGATCGAGGGCACCGTGCTCGACACCGACGGCGAGGAGTTGGCGGCCGACGACAAGGGCATCTTCGCGATCACGAAGCCGTTCCCGGGCCTGACCGCGAGGCTCTGGGGCGAGCCTGAGCGCTATCAGACCGATTACTGGGGCAAGGTGCCGGGCAAACAGGTCTACTTCACGGGCGACGCAACCTCGGTCGACGAGGACGGCTATGTCTGGTTCTCGGGCCGGGCCGACGAGATCATCAAGATCGCCGCGCACCGGCTCGGCACGATCGAGGTTGAGTCGGCGATCCTCCGACACCCAGGAGCGGCCGAGGCGGGCGTCACCGGACGGCCGGACGAATTGCGAGGCGAGGTGATCTCCGCCTTCGTCGTGCTCAAGGCCGGCTTTGAGCCGGGCGACGAGCTCAAGACCGAGATTCTGCAGACCATTCGCGGCGAGCTTGGTCCCGTCGCCGTGATCGGCGAGCTCAACTTCGTCGACGCGCTGCCCAAGACGCGCTCCGGCAAGATCATGCGCCGAGTGCTCAAGGCCGTCACCCTCGACACCGACCCCGGAGACATCTCCACGATCGAGGACGAAGGCTCCGTCGAAGACGCCCGCTCCGCATGGGAACACATGAAAGCCAGCATTCGGTGATCGAAATGCCCGGTTGGTTCAGGCGACAGCTTGATCGATTGCTGAAGACCTCCAGGAACGACAACCTTCGAGAAGCCTGGGAACGACGAACGGAGCCCTTCCTGTTGGCTCTCGCAGCGGCCATGGTGCCGTTGATTGTGGGTCCGTACGTCAGCGAGATCCCCGACGCCGTGGAGCGCTGGTTCCTGATCGGGGACCTGATTATCTGGGCGATTTTCGTCATCGACCTGCTCGTGAGGATTTGGCTGGCTGAGAACCGAACGGCGTTCCTAAAGACGCACTGGCCTGAAGTCTTGATCGTGGTGGTGCCTATCTTCCGGCCGTTGAGGCTGATCAGACTTGCTCTGTTGGTGCCCCGCGTTGCGGAGATTCTCAAGCGGCGCGCCGTTGGTGGCGCGTTGATTGGTGCCGTGGTTGCCATCGCCGTCGCCACGATTGCCGTTGCGCTCGTCGAACAGACCGGAGACGGACAGATCGGCGATTGGGGCACGGCCCTCTGGTGGGCTTTGGCGACGATCACGACAGTCGGCTATGGCGACGTTGTTCCGGCGACCCTGGTTGGTCGTGTCATCGGATCGCTGCTGATGATCGTCGGGATCGGAGTCTTTGGTGTGCTTACAGCTAACGTCGCAGCCTGGTTCATCGAAAGTAACGATCATGCAGAGGGCAGTGGCGACGATGCACACGAGGAGATTCTGTCCGACCTCAAGTTTCTGAAATCCGAAATCGCCTCACTCAGAGAGGACCTCGGTCGGCGGGACCAAGACTCGCCCTGACGACTTCACCCAGCTTTCGACCATTAGAACGGTCGGCCGATCTCTTCTCCGATTTTTCGGAGGCGCTCGACTCGCTGCTCGGTTGGCGGATGGGTGGAGAAGAACTTTCCGGCGCCGCCGGCGAGGGGGTTGACGATGAACATGTGGTTGGCGGCCTCGGCGGTCTTCATCTCTTCTGCGGCGTAGCGCGACTCGGGCGTGCGGACGCCCTGCTCGAGCTTGACCAGCGCGTAGGCGAGGGCCTCGGGATCGCCGCAGCGCCGGGCGCCAGTGTCGTCGGCCTTGAGTTCCCGCTGGCGGCTGACGGCCATCTGGATCAGCATGGCGATAAACGGAGCGATGATTGCGACGATCAGGGCTCCGGCGAGGTGTCCGGCGCCGCCCCCGTTGTCGTCGCGTCCGCCCATGCCGCCGAAAAGAAAGGCCATGAAGAGGGCCCACTGGGCAAGCATGGCGATGAACGAGATGACCATCGCCATTGAGGCCACGATGGTTGACCAGAGGGTGTCGCGGTTGGTCACGTGAGCGAGTTCGTGGGCCATGACGCCGGACAGTTCTCGTTGGGTGAGCAGACCCATCACGCCGGTCGTCGCGGCGACCGCCGAGTGCTTGGGATGGCGTCCGGTGGCGAAGGCGTTGGGGATCGGCGTGTCGATCACGTAGACCGACGGAATGTGGCGCGGGCAGTCGCCCGGCCGGCAGTGTCCGCTGCAGCGGGACTCGAGGTGTTCGAGGGTGAACTGGGAGAGAAGCTCCTCCTTGAACGGCATCTTGGCCTGGCAGGCGGCTCGCTCGACGATGCGAAACAGCTCAGGCGCTTCGGCCGCGGTGACGAGCTGGCCGCCCATCATCTTGGGCACCATCGAGTGCGAGTTGTAGTAGCTGTAGAGGTTGATGCCCAGAGCGATCACGGCCATCACGACCAGCCCGATCTGTCCGGCCACGGCCAGGCCGACGACCATCATCAGGCCGGCCATCAGCACCACGAGGAACATCGTGCGCAATCCGTACACGAATCGACTCCATCTATCGCATCTGTCGCCAGCCATGTGCGGCAGGGTGCGGCTGTTACGTCGAGATCGTACCATCGTGAGAGACGGATCGAATCGCTCGTCATCGTTGCCGGGAGCCAGACATGCCGATCTACCAATACGCCTGCCGGGCCTGCGGCCACGAATGGGAGCATTTCACGCGCCGAATGGACGCCCCGCCGCCCGCCTGCGACGCGTGCGATGAGGCTGGGCAGGTCGAGAGACTGATTGCCCGTTCGGCGTTCATCAAGGACGAGAACACCAAGATGCGCGAGATGCATCCCAAGTACGCCAAGATGGTCGACGCCGCCTGGGACAAGGCCTCGCGCAACGATCCGCTGAGCAAGACCCGCTTCGCGCCGCTGGTCGACTCGGGCAAGCGTGTCCAGGACATGACCTAGGTTCGGTCCGTATCTTCCAGCGCATTTGGCCATCCCGCGCTCGATCCAGGCGGTGAGGGCGCCCCGCCCAGTCCCCGACTTGTTCGGGGACCCGCTCTTTCCGGTCCCCCCTTCCCCCTTCCGATGCCCCGCGCTCCGACGCGGGGCCCAGAGCAACCAACCCCGCCAGGGCAACACCGTCCGCCTCACCGCAGACGACGCGACCCACCGATCCCAGTCCCCGAATCGTTCGGGGACCCGCTCCTTCCCCTCCATGTCCTGGGCCGCGCCCCGCCGCACCCCTCCCCCTTCCGATGCCCCGTGCTTGACACGGGGCCCAGAGCAACCAACCCCGCCAGGGCAACACCCTCCGTCTCAGCAACAACGCCAGCCACACGATC
Source organism: Dehalococcoidia bacterium (assembly GCA_022822855.1). Classification (GTDB taxonomy): domain Bacteria; phylum Chloroflexota; class Dehalococcoidia; order Bin125; family Bin125; genus Bin125. The sequence goes on along the minus strand of JAJDYG010000012.1, from coordinate 475 downwards.
CCACACCCCCTTCCGCCAACCCCGACACACCAAACAGAACACCCTTTCGCTACAGTGACCAGAACACTCGTTCCTTCTCCCGAAAGGCCCACCCCATGCACATCTCCCCCAAACAACGCCGACGCAGCGTCCGAGCCCACTACCTCCGACAGCGAGGACAATCCCTCAAGCAGATCGCCGAGACCAGCAAGACCTCCGTCGCCACCGTCCGAGCCGACCTCAAACTCGCCGAGACCCACTGGAGCAGCATCGCCGCCGCCACAGCCGACGACCTACTGCTGGAATCGCTCCACCTGCTCAAGCTCCGCCTGAACATCGCCATCACGCACGACTTCGTCGCCGACAACGCCAAGCGACTCACCCCCGTCGAGTACCTCCGCGCCCGAGACGCCCAGGAAACCCAGCTCAACGGCCTCGCCCGAGAAATCCGCCGAACCGTCCAGGATGTCCACCGCCGAGCCGAGCAGCGACCCGA
>JAJDYG010000036.1 GCA_022822855.1 Dehalococcoidia bacterium | reverse complement strand
TGGTAGCTCTGGATCCTGCGTCCCCCGTCAGGCCGGGCGCAGGCGGAGCGTGGGCATCGGAAGGGGGAAGGAGCGGGTCCCCGCATGAAGCGGGGACTGGGATCGGGGGGGGTTGGGTGGTTGAGGTGAGGCGGGCGGTGGTTGGCTTGGGTGCTCTGGGCCCCGTGTCCCCCGGTCAAGCCGGGGGCAGGCAAGCACGGGGCATCGGAGGGGGAAGGAGCGGGTCCCCGCATGAAGCGGGGACTGGGATCGGGGGGGTTGGGTGGTTGAGGTGAGGCGGGCGGTGGCTGGCTTGGCGAAGTTGGGTGCTCTGGGCCCCGTGTCAAGCACGGGGCATCGGAGGGGGTTGACGATGATCAGGGCCTAGCGGAAGTTGAACTCCTCGTAGTGGATGCGGCCGCGGGAGACGCCTCGACGTTTGAACTGATCTCGCATGGCGTCGATCATCCCGATTGGACCGCACATGTAGATGTGAGTGTCGGACAGGTCGTTGCCGACGGTCGCGGCGATCTGTTCGACCGTCAGCGAGCCGTCAGAGCCGGAGATTCGTGTCTGAGCGCTGAAGTGATCGAAGCGCTGATCGGCTGAGGCGATCTCCTGCGCAAAGAGCAAATCGTGCTCGCTTCGAGCGGTGTAGAACAGCGCGATCTCGGCTTGCTCGGCTTGCGGCGCGTCGTCGAAGCTCCTGATCCAACTCATGAACGGCGTGATGCCGATCCCGCCGGCGATCCATATCTGTTTGCGGCCACCGTCCAGGTAGTTGAAGCGGCCGTAGCTCCCGTCGACTGTTGCCGGTGTTCCCGTCTCCAGGTGGTCGTTCAAGAGCCGCGTCCAATCTCCGGACGCCTTGATCGCAAACTTCAACTCATCGTCGCCGGGCGAGGAGCTGATCGTGAACGGATGCGGCTCCCTGAGGGACCTGTCCTCCGGGAACGAGACAAACGCAAACTGACCAGCCTGAAAAGCCAGCTTGCGACCTCCGTCGGGCTTGAGCGCAATCTCGATCGTCGTGCCATTCAAACGCTGAACGGACTCGACGGAGTACGCCAACGGCCTCTTGAAGAACCTTGAGAGCAGCTCGGCGTAGAGATAGGAAGCCGCGCCGAATGCAAAGATGATCGAGAGGAAGATGAACAGCACCGACTCCGACAGAATCAGCGAGTTCACCGAGATTGCGTGCAGGTAGCCGATGATGAAGAAGATGCCGATGAACCGGTGGGTCTTCAGCCATCTGCCGTAGGGCATCCGCACGACCACACTGACCAATGGCAGGCGCGGCGACACGCTCAGCAGGATCAACAGCAGGATGCCGACGAAGGCGGCGATGCCGAGCGGGTTGCCCGACGAGTCTGTGCTGACGTCCAGCGGCATCACCATGAAGTGGGCGACCAGCAGCAACATCGCCGCCAGACCGGCGTTCTTGTGCGTCAGATACATGCGATCGAGCCCGCCGAACATGGACTCCAGGTAGCGGGGCCTGGTCGAGAGGTAGAGCGACATCGCCATCAGCGTCATCGCCGTGGTGCTGATCATCTCTGCCGCGAGCTGACGAGTGTACTCGGGTTCGAGGTCCTCGTTGCCCGGAGGGAACAGCACCCACAGGATCAGATTGACGCTCGCCAGCAGCAGGATGGCGGCATTGCCGGAATGTCGAGCAAGCTGCATATCGACCCTTCGAGGCGCAGACCGCAGCCAACGACGGTTCGTCAACGAGCCGAAGCCTATCGGACGCTGTCTCTCAGCAGGGCGTCGAGGTTGGGATTTCGTCGATGATTCCGCTGGAGAGTTGTAGCTCCCGGACGTAGCAGATGACCTGGTGAATCTCGTCGATTTCGAGGTCCGGCACGGGGGGCATGTTGCCGAAGTCCCAGTGGTGGGCTCGCACGCCTCGGGCGACGGCGATGACGAAACTGGCGTTGCTGTGGTGTCCCGGCTCGTAAATCTGGTGGACGAGCGGCGGGCCCTGGTTGGTTCCGTTGGCCGTTGCCCCGTGGCAGGCTGAGCAGTTGGCAGAGAACAGCTTCTGGCCTGCGAGCGCGGCCTCGGACAGTTCGCCCGTGGTCAGATCGGCCAGCGCAGCGTCGTCGGCTTCGTGAGTGTCGTGGGTCTCGGCGGTCTGGTAGTCGCCGTCTGAACCGCCGCATGCGGCGATGACTAGCGCCCCGCAGATCAGCAGCGCCGCCAGGGCGAAGAACCGGAGTGTTCTGCTTCTGAGGGCGGACACGTCGACCTCGCCTCCTACGAGTAACGGTAGTCAAACTCTCACGCTGTTGTGGCTCGCTCAGCGGGCCGTCAGGCGGTCTTCGACCTGGGCCAGCAGGCGGGCGGCGTTCTCTCCGAGCCAGCCTTCCTTGACGTGGTCCTTGAGCGGGAGGTCCTGGAGTTCCTGGACGGCTCGCTGGTAGGGGATCATGTTGTCGGTGGCGAAGAGGACTCGGTCGCTGAGCAGGGACGTGTTGCCGTAGTGCATCAGGGTTTCCCAGCCGGTGCCGGGCGTGCCGATGTACTTGGGCGCGACCGCGCCGATCTCGATGTAGACGTTCTGGTGCTTCCAGGCGACGGCGACAAGCTCGTTGACCCAGGGCCAGCCGCCGTGATTGGCGACGATGGTCAGGTCGGGGAAGTCGCAGGCGATGTGATCCAGATACAGCGGGCGGCCGTATTCGATCGAGCGGTCGTTGGAGAAGTTGATCGAGGAATGAATCGTGACCGGGACGCCGAGCTCCTGGCATTTCGAGTAGAGCGGGTAGAAGCGCCGGTCGTTGGCCAGCACCCTGTAGGAGAACGGCTGCAGGTTGACGCCCTCTGCGCCGCGCTCGCGAACTTCCTGCTCGACGACCGCGGCCATGTTGTCGCCGGCGGCGGGATTGACAGTCACGTAGCCGGTCAGCATGTCGGGGTAGCCTGCGACGATTCGGTGGACGGCGTCGTTCATCGCTCGGTAGTCGCCAGCGCCCCACTCGGCCTGGAGGACGGCGCGGTCGATGCCGGCTTCGGAGATCGCGGCGATCATCGCCTGGGCGTCGGCTCCGCCGCCGCGCTCGCGGGTGTAGATGCGGTTGTAGTTAGAGAGGTAGCTGCGGTCGCTGAAGCGCTCGTCGCCGTCGCCCGTGGGATCGGCGTACTCGCGCGGTGGCAGCGTGACTCGGAAGTCGATGATCTCTGGCATTCGGTCGTTTCCAATCTCAGCTCTTCCTGGCAGGGGGAGCCCCCCTCCGCCTTCGGCACCTCCCCCCAGAGGGGGGAGGAAAGGCCGCGGAGGCCTTTGCGGCGCTATCAGGGAATCACGCCGGACTGTTTCATTGCGGCGATCTTGTCCCAGTCGTAGCCCAGCTCCTCCAGGACCAACTCTGTGTGTTCGCCCAGATCGGGGGCGCTGCAGTAGTTGTCCGTCGGCGCTTGCTCGAGCTGAAACGGGACGCCGAGGATCTTGAACTCGCCGGCGGACTTGTGCTGCATGGTGCGGACGTAGCCGTTGGCCGCCGCCTGTGGGTCCTGGGCGATCTCGACCGTGTCCGCTGCCGGGGCCCAGGGGAAGTCGTTGGCGTCGAAGATTTCGGCCCAGTGATCGCGCGGTTCCTCGCCGATCCGCTGTTCGATCAGCTCGACCGCCTCGCGGATGTGGTTGCGGCGGTCGGTCGCGAGCGCAAACCGCTCGTCCTCGATGAGGATCGGCTGGCCGATGGCGTCGGCGAACGGACCCCAGAAGCGCTCCTCCTGGATCATGGCCAGTTGCATCCACTTGCCGTCGGCGGCGCGGTAGGAGTTGTAGAGCGGGTTGAAGGCGCTGTAGCGGTCGCTGCGGGGGAAGTTCTGCCCGGTCGCGAGCGCGCCCTGGATCGCGAATCCGTTGGCCCAGATGCCGCCGCCGTAGAGCGAGCAGGTGACGAACTGGCCCTCGCCGGTCAGCTCGCGCTGGTAGAGCGCGGCGAAGATCGCGGCCGAGATGTTCATCGCGCTGGGCAGGTCGCCCATCGCGCCGACCAGGCGGACGGGCTCGCTGTCGGCAGTGCCCAGCGTCTCCATGAATCCGCCGCGCGCCCAATAGGCGAGTTCGTCGAATGCGGGGCGGTCGATATCGGGACCCTCCGTGCCGTAGCCGGTGGCGTGGGCGTAGATCAGGCGGGGATGTTCAGCTCGGATCGATTCGTAGTCGATGCCCAGCCGCTCGAGCGCTCCGCGACGCAGATTGACGATGAACACGTCCGCGTCGGCCAGCAGCTTGCGCAGCGCCTCGTTGCCTTCCGGGCTGCGAACATTCAGGGCGATGCTGCGCTTGTTGCGATTGGCGATCTCGAAGACCCAGTCAACGTTGTCGCGAACCCGGTGGATCAGGCCGCGCATGGGATCGCCCTCGTGCGGCTCGATCTTGATCACGTCGGCGCCCAGCTCGCCCAGGATGCAGGCGCTCATCGGGCCGAACAACCAGGTGGCCATCTCGACGACTTTGAGCCCCTTGAGCAGCGGTTCCGGCTTGGATTCATCGTTGGACACGGGCACTCCATCCACGGGCTGGCGTCGGCTCTGCGAGATTAGCCGATTGCCTGATCGGGGGGCCGCGACTGTGCTCCGCTCAGCGGAATAGAATTGTCTCACCACTTCGGAGCATGACATGAGCCTCACGATCACCGACGAAGAGACCTGCCGCCTGGCCGAAGAGTTGGCGGAGTTGCGAGGGGAGTCGACGGACAAGGCTGTTGACTCCGTCGTGCGCCTTGCGGTCGAGCAGGAACGGGCGAACAGGGAGACGGTCAGGAGCATGCTCGATCGTGGATGTTCCGCTACAGAGATCGAAGCTGCGATCCATCGGCCTCCGACCCAGAGGGACATGGACCACTGGATGTACGACGACGACGGCCTTCCGAGCGGTCAGGACGAGACCCGGTTCGATCTGACCGACATTCCGCAGGCCGGGTAGTCCCAAGGGCGTGTTCACACTAGACCCGTTCCACGTTGCCCCGTGCTTGCCTGCCCCGCACTTGATGCGGGGACACAGGGCTCAGACCTCGATCCTCGAGCGGCGTAACGACGCGTGCCTCGGCTCAGAAGCGGAGAGGCCGGGCCCACGCACAGGCGTCGAGCTGAGGCCAACGTCATTCCGCGCGCGAACCTGGTTGCTCTGGGCCCCGTGTCAAGCACGGGGCGACGATCGCTTGCGGCAGTGCGGTTGGCCTGGGCTGTTCCGACCCGCGTCGCCTTGCGCCAACATGGATCATCCCGCTGAGACAGAAGTGTGAACACGCCCTATTCAGCGAGCGCCGTTTCGATTTGTTGGAGGTGCTCGTCGCGATGGGGGGCGCGTTCTGTGGCGTATGAGAGGCCGGCTTGGCGCAGGTCGTCGAGTTGTTCGGGGGTCAGGCTGTTTACGGTCTCATCGAGCTGCTGCGCTGCGTTGACGGCCGCCAGACCGATGGTGGCAGGGTCGAAGGTGTGCGCGATCGCCTCCAGTGTGGCGTTGGCGGCGTAGTCCTCGGACGGGAATCCGTCGCCTTGGGCGTAGCGCTGCAAGGCGGCCACCTGGCGGGCATCCCAGAAGGCGAGATGGACGAGCGCGAAGGCGACCGTCCAATTGCCTCCGAGCGACCGCTGCAGGTCTTGCGGGGTGAGGCGCGCGACCAGTGCGGTCAGGCGCTCGGTCGAGGTTGCGTTGCTTGCGTGGATGTTGTCGATGTCCGCCACGGTTTCTCCGGATGAATCGGGTTACGTGCGATCAACGTTAGTGGCGTCGTCCGCTTTGACCTGTCGACGAACGTACAAGCGCGCTCCCGCGAGACCGAGCATGATCGCTCCCCCCGCGGCGACGACGAGCATCGCTCCCAGACGGTCCTGCCCTGGTTCGTCGGCGAGACCGCCGCCTCCGGTGTTGGGGAAGTCGGCGTCCGGGCTGGTCTGTGCCGCGCCCGAGAATGCGGCCAGGTCTTCTGCGGCAAGCTCCAGCGGGGCGGTGCGGCCGCAACGACCGACGTCGACTCCGTCCCAGGAATAGACCACGTACTCGACGCCTTCCTCGAAGGGATAGCCGCAGGCCGCTGAATCCTCGGGCGTGAACATTGTGAGCGCCTCGGAGTCCGGTCCCTTCCATACCGTTGCGACGTCAAAACTCACCGAGAGCCATCCTTGTTGCCAGTTCGGCTCGATTGACGTCACCGTGCCGCGAAAGACCAATGCCGACTGGGCCAGCTTCTCCTCCGGTGTGCCGGGAGGCACACACGAGCAGGCGTGCGTGCTTGTCGGGGATACGAGAAACCAGAGACCCAGCATCGACACGATGAGGAGGATGCGCAAACCCATTCGCGAACTCTCTGCGACCGCCAGACCCTCCCGCGCCTACCGAGCCACTGTATGCCGTCGGGCGCATTCATGGATCGACGCCGGCCGCCGATGCGCCGGATTTGTCGATCGGCGACAATCGAGCCAGAACCCGCAAGCGGACGGACGAAGGGGATGGGCGATGAGCGAGATACAGCGGATCACCCCGTCTCTCTGGTTCGACCACCACGCCGAAGCCGCGGTTGAGCTCTACGTCTCGCTGTTCCCCAGCTCGCGAGTGATCAGCGTCGTGAAGCTTCCCTCCGGACCAGGCGAGGACGGCGCGATCGTCGAGTTCGAGTTGGACGGCCAACGAATGAGCGCCGTCGACGGCGGGCCGATGGTTCAGTTCTCGGAAGCGGTGTCGTTCGTCGTCTCCTGTGAGACACAGGAGGAGATCGACCACTACTGGAACGGACTCTCAGAGGGTGGAGAGACCCAGCAGTGCGGCTGGCTAAAGGACCGCTACGGGTTGTCCTGGCAGATCGTGCCGGCGGAGCTTTCGGAGCTGACTCAAGCGGCGCCGGTTGCGGTGATGGACGCGTTGCTACGGATGACGAAGATTGAGATCGAGCCGCTGCGTGATGCTGCGAAGGTCGGCGATGGCTGACGAAGGGTTGGCGTCACGTCCGCTCCAACTCGCCCAGGCCAGAGGCGACCAATCGTAGGCGAATCTTCAGGTGATCGGAACCCGTGTGGCGACAGACGACCTGATCAAACGATTCTCGGCGCGCTATCCGCAGCTCTACCACATGGCCGAGTCGGGCAGTTGGCGCAGCGTGCGGGAGCGCGGGTTGCTGAGCACGTCCGCGCTGCTCGACCTGTTTGAGGTCGGCGGTTCGAAGCGACGCGAGATTGAATCCGAGTGGCGGCCGAACATCGTACCGATCGAGCATCCGATCCACGGGACCGCCGCGATCCGAGATCAATGGCCGATGCCGCCCGAGCACCTGGCCGCCGGACTGGAGGGCATCACACCTCAGCAGTGGTACGAGTTTCTCAATCGCAAGACCTTCCTCTGGCTCTCCGAAGATCGCCTGATGCGGATGCTCAACGCTCGCCCGTACCGGCACTCTGCTCACGATGTGCTGACTCTGGACACCCGCTCGTTCGTCGGCGAGTACATCGATCGGATCACGGTTTGCCAGATCAACTCGGGCTTCGCGATGCCGATGTTCGGCAGGGTGACGAAGCGATCGTTTGAGTCCTTTGAGACCATCGAGCAGCGCGCGGAGACTGGAGGATTAGGCGGCCTTGCCGAACTGACCGTGGACTATGCCGCCCCGGATGCCTGGCGGTACGTCACTGCCGTTGATTCGTGGCGCGGGAAGCAGTGTCTGGGGACCATCTGGCGGCCCTAGGCGGGGGGTTCGCGAATCAGACGGCGTACAGCAGTTCTCCATCCACGTAGGTTTGCTGCACCGAGATCTCGCGGATGAATGCCGGATCGACCAGCGTCGGGTCGTGACTCAAGACGACCAGGTCGGCCCGCTTACCCACCTCGATTGAACCGACCTCGTCGTCTCGGAACATGGCGACCGCCGAGTTAATCGTCTGGGTTCGCAAGGCCTCGAGCGGTGTGAGCGTCTCCTCCTCGGCGATCAGGTCGCCGTCGCGGGAGCGGCGGGTGGTCAGGCCGTAGAGGCCGAGCAGCGGCTCGACGGGAGCGCAGGGGAAGTCGGAGCCGGAGGCGACGGTGACGCCGGCGTCGAGGAAGGAGCGGTACGGCAGCGGCGGAATCGTGAGTCCGGCGTCGGCGATGAAGTCGACGAAGCCCTGGCCGACGGAGTAGAGGAAGGCCGGTTGGTGCGAGATGATCACGCCCAGCGAGGCGGCGCGCTCCATCTGGCCGGGGTCGGCGAAGAAGAAGTGCTCGATCCGGTAGCGGGCGTCGCTGCGCGGGATTTCGCGCTGGACGCGCTCGTAGGTGTTGAGCGCCTGCTCGATCGCACGGTTGCCGAGGCAGTGAATCGCCGTCTGCAGCCCGTGCGAGGCGGCGTTGAGCACGAGTTGATCGACCTCGTCCTGGTTGTAGTACGGCTCGCCGACATCCTCGAACGTGCCGTCGGCGTGGCATTTGCGCAGCGCGTTCGAGGGATAGACCGGGTCCATGAACAGCTTGACGATCCCGCCGCGCAGCCTGTCGGAGACGTCGTCCTTGAGGAACCCGCCCTTGGCCGCTTCCTCGGGCGCGGCGAAGAATCCGTTGCCGCCGCGCATCTGGTGGATCACGACGGGCAGCTTGTTGCGCTCGTCCGCGTAGCGGTACATCTCGGCGCTCTCCGGCATGACGACCGCGTCGCCCACGCTGGTGACCCCGTGCGAGAGATGGCGCAGCGCGTTCTGCTCGACCAGGTCGGCCACGATCTCAGGTCCGAGCGTGTCGATGTGCGCCCGCATCGAGGCGTGGTGGACAAGGTCGGAGGCCCGCTCGTAGAGCATCCCGGTCGCCTCGCCGCTCTCGTCGCGCAGAATCTGACCGCCGCGCGGGTCCGGCGTCTCGAAGTTGATCCCCGCGATAGCCATCGCGGCCGAGTTGGCATAGGACGCGTGGTAGGAGTAGTCCATCACGCAGACGGGATTGTTCGGCGCGACATCGTCTAGTTCATCGCGGGTGAGCCAGCCGCCGTTGGCGTGTCGGGCGCTGTAGCCGAACCCCCAGACCCACTGACCCTCGGGAGTCGCCTCTGCCGCCGCCGCGATCGCGTCGAGCACGGCCGGCTTGCCGGCCAGCGGGGGCACGCGGCAGTCGACCGAGCGCGGCTCGAACGTGGTCATCGAGAAGTGGTTGTGAGGATCAATGAACCCGGGAATCAGCGCACGGCCGCGCAGATCAACGTGGGTCGCGTCGGGGCCGACAGCCCGGCCGACCTCCTCGCTGTCACCGACCGCGACGATCCTGCCGTCCCGCACCGCCACACCGGACGCGATCCGATCCAGCCCGTCCATCGTCAGTACGCGCCCGCCGGTGAATAGCAGTTCCATGCTCGCCTCCTCGTTGACCCTGCTGCACAGATACCGGGTCGGTCAGAGGCTAACGAGTCCGCTCCGCGCCACCGGTGCTCCCGTTCAACGCCGTAGCCTGAGGCGGTCGTATCCGTAGGCAATTGCGAACACCAGTGATTCGCTACGGAACCACTGCCAGAAGTCGATTGCCGGTGCGTGCAACGAACGAGACGGGCGGCGATCGTGGCCAATGACCACATTCGTTACGAACCCGAGGAGCCGGTCCCTCCCCTGTTGACGCTCAACGTCGCGGTCCAGGGCGCGGTCCTGATCGTCTCCAACGTGGTCACCTTCGTCGTCATCTTCGCTGCCGCCTTCAACGACGACGGCAGCTACCTGACCTGGGCGATCTTTGGCGCGTTGATCGTTGGCGGCGTGTCCACGGCGCTGCACGCCTCGAGGATCGGCCGGCTGGGTCCGGGCCACATCCTGCTGATGGGCCCCGGCACTCCCTTTCTCGCCGCTTGCGTCCTCGCGGTTGAGCAGGGCGGCCTGGCGTTGATGTCGAGCCTGGTGATCGCCTCGTCGCTGGTTCAGTTCGCGGTGGCTGCCCGGCTCGCGCAACTGCGGCGGCTGATCACTCCGGTCGTGTCGGGCGTGGCGTTCATGATGATCGCTCTGGCGGCCATGCCGATCGCCCTGCAACGCTTGAACGACGTACCGAGCAGCGTCGATCAGGCGGCGGGGCTGGGAGTGGGGCTGGCGACGCTGGCGATTGTCGCCCTGTTGATGCTGCTCGGCAGCGGCCTCTGGCGGCTGTGGGCGTTGCCGATCGCGCTGGTGGCGGGCTGCGCGATCGCCGTGCCGCTCGGCGTGTATGACATCCAGCCTGCGATCGATGCAGCCTGGTTCGATCTGCCAGAGGTCAGTGGTTGGCCCGGGTTCGGCTCGGTGCTGGAAGAGGATTTCTGGGCGCTGCTGCTGGTGTTCCTGGTCGTCAGCGCCGTGGTCGCGGTCCGCTCCAGCAGCGAGGGCGCGGCAATTCAGCAGGCCTCTCGACGCGAGTCCCGCAGCGTCGACTTTCGCGGGGTACAACGGACTCTGAACGTCGGTGGAATCGCGATCCTGTTCTCAGGGATAACCGGCACGCCGCCCACGATCGCGTACCTGCCCTCCACGATCTCGCTGCTACAGTTCACCGGCGTCGCCGCGCGACGGGTCGGAATTGTGATCGGGGTAATCCTGATCGTGGCCGCGCTGCTGCCGAAGATCGTGGCCATCCTGCTCACGATTCCGCGGCCGGTCAGCGGCGCCCTGCTCCTGGTGATCATGGGTCTGCTCTTCGTCGAGGGCATGCGGACGACCTTGCGCGAGGGCCTGAACCGGCAGCGGGCGTTCATCGTCGGGGCCTCGCTCTCGATCGCGGTCGGGCTTCAGAGCCAGAACGTGGTGGCCGACGTGATCGGCGGCACCTGGGGAGCGACGCTGGGCAACGGGGTCGTCTTCGGCGTGTTCGCCGCGGTGCTGCTGACGCTCGTGCTGGAGTTGAGCGGGACGCGGTCTCGGCGCCTGGAGACGGAGCTGGACCTGTCGGCCCTGCCCGAGATCGAGAGCTTCCTGCGCAAGCTCGGTTCCGACCTGCGGTGGAACGAAGCATCGATCGATCGCCTGCACGCCGCAGGCGAGGAAACGCTCTCCGCGATGCTGCATCTGGGCGACGATTACGAATCCGACGACACGCCGCGTCTGGTGCTGATCGCTCGCCCGGGGTCCGGTTCGGTCGAGCTCGAGTTCCTGGCGCTGTTCTCGGAGGAAAACCTCGAAGACCGCATCGCATATCTGAGCGAGCAGGCCGAGGAGCCCGATGTCGGCGACATCTCGTTCCGGCTCCTGCGCCTCTACGCCTCGTCCGTGCGGCACCGGAAGTACTACGGTATTGACATCGTCACCGTCGAGATCGAGGGCTCGCGGGTCTGAGCGACGAACAGATTCAGTTTGGTTCGCCCGGCCGCCCCAGCCGCTCGATGCAAGCATGAGGGAGCTTCATCATGAGTAGCTACGTTGTGATCGACACCGAAGTGTTGGACGAGGATGCGTTCGCCGAGTTTGCGACGAAGATTCGCGACGCGGTCCACGCCGCCGACGGCACATTCCTGGTGCGGGGCGGAGCGATCGAGGTCGTGGAGGGCGACTGGGCGCCGAAGCGGCTCGTGATTATGGCGTTCGACAGCGATGACGGCGCCGGCGAGTTCGTTCGCTCAGCCGCGTACACATCGCTCATGGAGCTGCGCGAGCGGGCGCTGCGATCGAACGTCCTGGTGGCGGCGGGCTACAACGACTGAGACGCCTCCCGGATTCCGCCACCGTTTCCAACCGCGAACGCGTAACGCGACCCGGCAATAACACGCCAGGCAGCGCGGCACGCGCGTGCCGGCTTCAGGCGACCGCTCGACAGGGAATATCATGGCGTTAGTGATCGAGCCTTCCGAGCATGAGATGGACGCCGCGAAACCGGGAATCGACGCAGCGATAGCCGGTCAACCGAAGTAACGAGGTGATGCCGTGCCGACCGATGTAGACGGACGAGGCGACCAGAACCCTCGCGAAGCCCTGCGCGACTACCACCAGATTCAGCAACTGAGCGAATCACCGGAGGACGCTGTTCGGATCGCCGATCAACCGAAGATGGTGAGCCGGTTCTACGATGCCGTCACCCGCTTCTATGAGTTTGGCTGGGGCACGACCTTTCACTTCGCCCCGCGCCGGCCGGGCGAGAACCTGGCCGCATCTCAACGCCGGCTGAACGAACAGGTTGGGGAGATCCTGCGTCTCGAGCCCGGCATGGAGGTCGCCGATATCGGCTGCGGCGTCGGCGGCCCGCTGATCACGATTGCCAAAGCGACCGGCGCCAGCGTCACCGGAATCAACTTCAACGCCTATCAGATCGCGCGCGGGCGGCAACGGGTCAAGCAGGCGGGCCTGGAGGACACCTGCCGGTTCCTCTACGCGAACTACATGGACGTACCGCTCGACGATGGGGTGTTCGACGCCGTCTACGCCTTTGAGGCGGTCTGCCACGCTCCCAACAAGCTGCTCCTGTTCGAGCAGTTGCACCGGCTGCTCAAGCCGGGCGGAGAGATGGCGCTGGTCGAATGGTGCCTGACTGATCAATTCGACGCGGCCGATGCCCGGCACCGGGACATTCGCAGCAGGATTGAGACCAACAACGCCACACCCGATCTGCTCACGACCGACGAGCAGGTTGAGGCGATTCGCAAGGCCGGCTTCGAAATCATCCAGTCCGCCGACCTGCAGGCCGAGAACGGCAATCCGCGCACGCCCTGGTACATGGCCCTGCAAGGTCGTGACCTCTCGTTCTCATCCTGGGCGCGGACACCGGCCGGTCGGGCGGTGACTGCGAACGTGACGAAGCTCCTGGAGCTTCTACGCATCGCTCCGTCTGGAACGAGCGACACCGCCGAGTTCCTGAACGTCGCCGCCGATGCCCTGGTCGAGTCCGGGGAGTTGGGCATATTCACCCCGAGTTTCCTGGTCCACGCGCGAAAACCGGCGGACGGATGATGCATCATGCTGAGCCTCAGGTCCAGGCGCCCCGACAACTCGCCGCTGCTTGAAGCGCACCGGGAGGACAGATACCCCTATCCCTATCCCACGGGTTGGTACCGGCTGGCGTCGACTGACTCCCTCCGCCGCGGCGAGATCCGATACCTCGAGTGTTTGGGTAAGCAGTTTGTCCTCTGGCGAGAGCAGGAGAGCGGCGAGATTCACCTGATGGACGCCTTCTGTCCGCACCTCGGGGCCAACCTGGCTCTCGGACGCGTTCGCGGCGACTGCATCGAGTGCCCCTTTCATCAATGGCAGTTCGCGGGCGATGGCCGCGTCGATCACATTCCCTACAGCCTGCGCCCTCCCGCAGGCACACCGGCCCGCACGCACCAACTCGAGGACGTGCACGGACAGTTGTTCCTCTATCACCGCGCCGACGCCTCAACCGACAACGAACACGAGCCTCCGCCGTATCAGGTCCCGCGCATACCGGAAGTGGACGATGACCGCTTCGTGCTGCGAGGGCATCGCGATGTCGGCCGAATTCGAATGCACATCATTGAGATTGCTGAGAACGCGGTCGACACAGCACACTTCCAGCCGCTGCACGGCCAGTTTCGTTTGCCCTGGACGCAAATCCCGGTCCCGAAGATTGAAATCGTGCATCAGGCGAAATGGACACTGGACGAAGAGTCTCCCTGGTTGATGCACTTCGACGACGATGTGGTGCTGCGCATCCTGGGACGTGAGATGGCTCGCACCGGGGCGCGTGTACGGGTGTCGTACTACGGCCCCGGAAGCCTGCTCTTCTTCCGCTTTACGCTCCCCGGTCGCGGCGAGATCGCGATGTACAAGACGTTTCTGCCGATCAGCCCGCTGGAGCAACAGGTCGACTATCGATGGTTCGCGGACCGCAGAATGCCCCGCTTGCTGGTCTGGTACGTGATCGGCAACTGGGCCTCGCAGCTTCCCCAGGATGTCGACATCTGGCAGACCAAGACCTATCTGCCTCGGCCGGTGCTGTGTCGCGACGACGGTCCCGTTCACCAGATGCGCCGCTGGTATCAGCAGTTCCTGCCGACCACGACGCCCACCCTGCCGCCGGCCGACCGAGAGGGTGAAGCCGCACCGTCCGGTCGAGACGTGCCGGCAGCCTAAACGGAGTACAGCAAGTCTCCGTCGACGTAGGTCTGCTGGACGGCCATCTCTTGAATGTAGGTCGGGTCGACCAGCGTCGGATCGTGGCTGAGCACGACCAGGTCGGCTCGCTTGCCAATCTCGATCGAGCCGACTTCGTGCTCTCGGAACATGGCCGTTGCCGAGTTCAGCGTGTACGTCCGCAGAGCCTCCAGCGGGGAGATGGCCTGGTCGGCGGCGACCTGCCGACCGTCGCGCGCGGTCCGCGAGACCAGCCCGTACAAACCCAGCAGCGGTTGCACCGGAGCGCAGGGGAAGTCGGAGCCCGAGGCAACGAAGACGCCCGCATCCAGCATGTCCCGGTAGGGAATCGGCACGCTGTCGAGTCCCGCCTCGGCGATCCGCGTCTCGAAAAACTCGCCGATCGCGTTCAGGAACGGCGGCTGATGCGAGATGATCACCCCCAGCGAACGCGCCCGCTCGATCTGCTCCGGCGTGGCAAAGCTGAAGTGCTCGATCCGGTAGCGCGGATCGTCGCGTTTGATCTCTCGCTGCGCGCGTTCGAAGGCGTTCAAACCTTGCTCCACCGCGCGGTTGCCAATGCAGTGAATCGCGACCTGCAACCCGTGCGAGGCGGCATCGAGCACGAGATGATCAACCTCTTCCTGCCCGTAGTACGGCTCACCGACCGGCTCGGTCGTGCCGTCCTCGTGGCAGACCGTCATCGCAGGACTCGGCCAGACCGGGTCCATGAAGATCTTCACAATCCCGCCGCGCAGGCGGTCCGAGACATCGTCCTCCATGTAGGCGCCGCCGGCTGCGTCCTCAGGAGCGGCGAAGAACCCGGGCCCGCCGCGCATCTGGTGGATCACGATCGGCAGCTTGCCGCGTTCGTCGGTCAGCCGGTAGATCTCGGCGCTCTCCGGCATGACCAAGGCGTCGCCCACACTCGTGATTCCGTGGGACAGATGCCGCAGCGCGTTCTGCTCGACCAGACCGGCCACCACATCCTCGCCGAACGTGTCGATGTAGGACCGCATCGAGGCATGGTGAACCGGGTCCATCGCCCGCTCCCAGAGCACGCCGTTGGGCTCGCCGTCGTCGTCTTTGCGAATCTCTCCGCCCGGAGGATTCGGCGTGTCTCGATCGATGCCGACCAGCGCCATCGCCGCCGAGTTCGCGTAACAGGCGTGATAGGAGGAATCCATCACGCAGACCGGATTGTTCGGCGCCGCTTCGTCCAGGTCGCGCCGATGTAGCAGCTCGTCGCCGGACGGCTCGAAGTTGCGGGCGGCGAAGCCGAGACCCCAGATCCACTGTCCGTCCGGAGCGCCCGCGGCAGCGGCCGCGACGGCGTCGATCACCTGCGCCGGACCGGCCATCGGCGGCGTCCGACAGTCGACCGATCGGGGCTCGAAGGTGGTCATCGAGAAGTGATTGTGCGGGTCGCAGAAGCCCGGCACGAGCGCGCGGCCGCGCAGATCGACATGGACAGCATCAGGACCGACCGCAGCCCGAGCCTCAGCGCTGTCACCGACCGCGACGATGCGGCCGTCGCGCACCGCGACGCCGGAAGCGATCCGATCCATCGGATCGATTGTCAGCACGCGTCCACCGGTGAATAGCAGTTCCATGTCGGCCTCTCTAGCGGCGCGGAGTCAGCGCCGCCACGAGGCTAGCGGTTGCCGTCCGCCTCGGCCGAACTGGTTGGCGAGACGATCGTCGCTGAATCAGCGACTGGGTGAGCTGGTGATCGTTCAGATGGCTAAGATGGAGGGGTGGCGACGCCGTACGATGGCCGCAACGAAGCGCCTCTTCGGTAGCTGATGGATATCGATGATGTCCAACTCCTCATCTGAGTCGGACCAGCAAGTTTCATCTCGAGAGCCGATGACATCTGCCGGCGCCTTCCGGATGGCGGAAGGCGGGATTGGCATGGCGATTGAAGTGGACGACTTGGGGATCATCACGTCCGACCTTGCGGGTCACGCGAGCGAGCTCGCGATCCGGGCTTCGTCTCCGGATGCCGACACATGATCCGCCGTCATCAAGCTCTTCGTGTCTCCGACGCTCCCCGGCTGGAGAGTTATCCGCATCCGTATCCCGAGGGCTGGTATCGGTTGGCCGCCTCCTCGGAGCTTCGCCGCGGTGGTGTTCGCTACATCGAGTGTCTGGGCGGACAGTTTGTGCTCTGGCGCGAGGAGGACGGAGATGCCGTCCACGTGATGGACGCCTCTTGTCCGCATCTCGGCGCCAATCTCGCCCTCGGCCGCGTGCGCGCGGACTGCATTGAATGTCCCTTTCACCTCTGGCGATTCACGGGATCTGGCCGGGTGGCGCGCATCCCCTACAGCGACCGCCTTCCGCAGCGAACGGCGGCCAGGTCGTATCCGGTGCGGGAGCTTCACGGGCAGATTTTCTTCTATCACGCCAGCGACGACACGACTCGCAACGACCCGGCACAGCCGCCCTACGATCTGCCGAAGATTCCCGAGCTGGACGACGGCAGGCTGGCGTACCGCGGGCAGCATGATGAGGGACGAGTCGGGATGCACATCATCGAGTTCGTCGAGAACGTGGCGGATACGGCTCACTTCCAACCGCTGCACGGACAGTTCAGGATCCCCTGGACTCGGATTCCGGTTCCCGGAGTCGAGACCATCCATTCGCCCCAATGGATGCCGGATCAGGAACAGTCATGGGCGATGCACCTGGTCGACGACGTGGCGCTGAAGGTGCTGGGACGCCGGCTCGAACGGCCGCTGGCATTGGCGCACGTGTCGTTCTGGGGACCGGGCAGCGTGATGACCTTCCGCATCCGTCTCCCCGGCTTGGGCGAAGTCTTTCTCTTTCAGACCCATCTCCCGGTCAGCCCGCTGGAGCAGCAAGTGGACTTCCGCTGGTACGCCGATCGAGGGATGCCGAGGCTGTTGGTCCGATGCGTCGTCGGCGGTTGGATTTCGCAGTGGCGAGAAGACGTTGAGATCTGGGGCAGCAAGATCTATCGAAGCCGACCGCTGCTGGCCCGCGACGACGGTCCAATCCACACGATGCGCCGCTGGTATCGACAGTTCCTGCCCGACGAGCGGTCGGAGGACACCCAGTCACGGATGCACTCTGCGCAAGAGCCTGCTGAACGGCGAGAGACTGAGTCGCCGATCGGCGCGGCCACTCTCGGAGGCAACGCGGACCGACGCTAACCGCCGGCGCCGTTCTCCCCGCCGCGCTGCTCCATGCTGACCGAGGTCGGATCCTCGATCGCCTCTTTGACCGGAATCAACTCCCCCGCCGGTCGCGGATGATTGGCCCAGTGACCGGTCGGCTCCTCGCCTCGGCAGATGATTGAGTTCTCGTTCCAGCCGTTGTAGGCCCGGACATCCTTGGACAGGTAGCGCATCGCCAGACCGCAGCGACGACGATTCGATTCGTTCGGCTCCGAGCCGTGCAGCACCCAGTCGCTGTGCAGCGAGATCTGTCCCGCCTTGAGCTCAAGCGCGACCGGCGGGTCGCCGTGCTCCTCGGGATTCTCGACGGTTTGATTGAGCACGTTGTGTTCGTCGGCGGTACTGTCCCGAAACTCGACCTGCGCCCGCAGATGCGAGCCGGGGATCACCTGCATCGCCCCGTTGCCCAGGTCGACATCATCGATGGCCAGCCAGGCCGAGACGACCTTGCTCGGCGTCAGCGGCCAATAGGAGGCGTCCTGGTGCCAGCTCACGCGCATGCCGTCGCCGGGCAGCTTGGCGAAGAAGTGGCTGTGCCGCAGGATCACCGTCTCGCCGAGCATGTCTTCCATCACATCAATGATCCGGCTGTCGGTGACGATGTCCCACACGCCCTGGCAATGCTTGTGCCAGTTGGTCAGCTCGTAGCTGTTCCAACCCGCCTCCAGCGCCTTGGGCAGCAGCTCGTCGAAGTAGCTGCGGATCGACTCAATCTCCGACTGCGAGAAGATGTCGACCGGAAAGACGTAGCCCTTCTCGTTGTATTGCTCGACCTGGCTCGACGTTAGATGCGCAGGTTGATCGACTCCCAGGGGGAAGAAACGAAGATCGCGCTCGAGTTCCGGATATGCGTTGCTGCGTTGAGTCATGCGTCGAATCCCTCACTGCCGATCCTGGCCAACTGACCGTCTGACCATCTGTCCGCCTCAATGTAGCCAATGCGTCGATCTCGCTTCGTGGGACGTGTCAACCGCCCGGTCCGGCGACCGATCGCTGAGGCCGAGTTCTCGCCACCGGCGCCGGATCGTTGGTCCAGCGCGATGCGGAGTTCCCATTACCGCCCGCGCCGTTGGAGACAGCGACCGCTTCCAGAGGCCTCGCCTCCGGCGGAGTTCCTAGCGCCCCCTCTGGGACCTCTGGCAGGTCTTCCTCGCCCGTGCGCAGCCGCTTCTCCTTCAAGGTCAGGACAGCCAGGAACGCAACCAGACCGACACCCGCAGAAATCCAGAAGTTGCTGGTAATCGCGACCGCCAGCGCCTCGGGCAGCGTGGCGATGATCTGCATGAAGCCTGCTTCGCCGATTTCCGCCAGCAGACTGGAACTCGCCTCCTCGCTCAGGAGCTGCGTCGGGTCGGCATGAGCCGCCAGATCGGCCGGCAGCCGGGCTGCCAGCTCGCTCGTCAACCGGCCCGTGACCAGCGCGCCGACCAGCGTCACGCCGATGATTGCGCCGATCTCCTCGAAGAACTGGGTCGCGCCCGAGACCGTGCCCAACATGCTCTGCGGCAGGGCATTCTGCGCCGCGGTCAGGAGGGCCGGATACAGGATTCCGAGACCGATCCCGAACAGCACCAGCCTCCAGACCACATCGACCGCGCCGGTCTCGGTGCTCAACTGAGTCATCAGCCAACCGCTGACCACGATGATCACCGCCGCCACCACCGACATCGCCTTGTAGCGGCCCGTCCGCGACACCACTTGGCCGGCAATCGAGGCGGCGATCACCAGCGAGATGATCTCGGTGCTGAGCAACAGCCCCGAGGCCGTCGGGCTATAGCCGAGCACGCCCTGCATGAAGTAGGCGAGGAAGAACGACACGCCGAACAGACCGCCGCCGATCACCGCCATCACGAGAGCGGCGACGCGGAACGTGTGATTCTTGAACAGCGCGGCGGGCAGAATCGGTTCCCGTGCCGCACGTTCGGCGCTGGCAAACGCCACGACTCCGATGCCCGACACGCCCAGCAGCACCAGCACCTTGATGTCGAGCCAGGCCGTCCCCGTCGAGACCAGACCCAGCGCCAGCATCGCCGGCATCAGGGCCAGCAGCATCGCGCCAATGCCAAGCCAGTCGATCACCACCTTGCGCGGCGGCGGCCGCAACCAGGGCATGATGAACGCGATCGAGGCGAACGCCAGCGCCGCCAGCGGCAGAATCGACCAGAACACCCAACGCCAGTTGAGCGCGTCGACGATCAGGCCGCCTAGCAACGGGCCAACCAACCCGCCGATGCCAAAGACCGCCGCGAAGATCCCCATGTACTTGGCTCGCTCCGAGGGCGGGAACAGGTCGCCGGAGATCGAGAACGTGTTGCCCATCAGGATCCCGCCGCCGATACCCTGCAGCGCCCGGAAGCCGATCAGCATCTCCATCGACGTCGCGAACCCGGCCAGCGCCGTCGCCCCGGCGAAGATCACCAGACCCGCCAGCAGGAACGGTTTGCGGCCGTAGACGTCTGACATCCGGCCCGCGATCGCCACCGCCGGGACCGAGGTCGCCATGAAGGCCGATTCCATGAACGCGATCAGGTCGATCCGGCCGAGGTCGGCCGCCAGCACCGGCGTCGCCGTAGCGACGATCGAGTGCTGCACCGCCGAGAGGAACATCGCCACCACCGCGCTGCCAAGAATCAGCATCTTGGTCCGGTGCGGCAGGGCAAACCCAACCGTCGCGGCTGTCGGAGTACTGGGGGCGGAGTGACTCATCAGGGGTCCAACGACACGGCCCAGAGACGGCCCGCTGAGGGCCAGAACACACTCGAACATATCAGCATCGCCCTGGGACGCGGGAGGCCTGAGTGTCGCCCGACCCACTCCTCACCTCACGCCGGGCCCGCAGATCCCTGCCCATCCGCTGCCCGACGGCGGCGCCTCCCGATGCCTATCATCGCCACTGGAAGCCGAGGTGCCCGATGCCGGAACCGCTCGAGGGCCTGCGAGTCGTTGAGTTCGCGATTGCCATCCAGGGACCGCTGGTCGGCGGATTCCTCGCCGACATGGGCGCCGACGTGGTCAAGGTCGAGCCGCCCGGCGGCGACCCCAACCGCTGGCACACCGGCGTCAACTGGACCGCGCCGCCCGAAACTCCCGGCGCGCAGTTCCTCTCTGTCTCACACGGCAAGCGCTCGATCGCGCTCGACGTCCACACCGAGATCGGCCGCGAAGTCCTGATGCGCCTCGTCGATCGGGCCGACGTCTTCGTCAGCAACTTCCGCGAGGACTCGCTCGAGCGCATGGGTCTGGGCTACGACCAGCTCGCCGAGCGCAACGAGCGCCTCGTCTACGGCATCGCCAACGGCTTCGGACACGAAGGCCCCGACCGCAACAAGCGCATGACCGACCAGTACGCCCAGGTCCGCAGCGGCATCGCCAACATGGTCGGCGAACCCGACACGCAACCGATGATCGCAGGCTCGGTAATCGGCGACACCTCGGGCGCGATGGGCCTCACGCTCGCGATCATGACCGCCCTGGCCGCCCGCGAACTCCACGGCGTCGGACAGAAAGTCCGCACCTCCGCCTACGGCGTGATGGTCTGGATGCAGGCCTGGGAGCTCAACCACTCCTCGATCTCGGGAACCCTGCTCTCCCGCGAAGGACCGCATCATCCCAACGTGCCCGGCAGCGCCGGCACCTACGTGACCGCCGACGGCGGCGCCTTCCACGTCGATATCCAGGGCGACCAGGTCTGGCAGGAGTTCTGCGAGTTCGGCGGCATCCCCGAAATCGGGGCCGATCCGCGCTGGGACACCAGCCAGAAGCGCTCGCCGCTGAGCGACTTCCGCTGGGTCGAGCAGTCGAAGCTCCTGCGGCCGCACATGGCCCGCGCCATGAAGAACCGAACCACCGACGAGTGGGAGCAGTTCTTCGACCAGCGCCGCGACTACATCATGTACCAGCGCGTCTTCGACTACGACGACGTGATGGCCGACCCGCAGGCCCTCGAGAACGGCTACATCGTCGAGAAAGACGTCCCGGGCGTCGGCAAGAAGCCGATGGCCGGCAACTTCGCCCAGTTCAACAAGACCCCGGCCAGCGCCAAGCCCTGGTTCCCCGAGCTGGGACAGCACACCGCCGAGGTGATGTCCGAACTCGGCTTCGGCGAAGAACAGATCGCCGAGGTCGAGTCCCAGAAGAACCCCCGCCAACCCATGTCAAGCCGAATGCGCCGCGATCGGTAGTGCCCCTCGGCAGAACGCTACGTAAGCCCTCTGCGCTTCCCCCCTCTGGGGGGAAGCTGCCGAAGGCTGAAGGGGGTCCGCTCCCCCCCGACATTCGCTCCCCCTTCGCTACGCTGACTGAGTCGCAGAAGCACAGGAGCAAGACCGTGGCCCTCATACCCCTGGTCGCCGAACACTCCGACGAGATCGCCGACCTCTGCCGCAAGCACCAGGTCCAGCGCCTCGACCTCTTCGGCTCCGCCGCGACCGGAAACTTCGACCCCGACTCCAGCGACCTCGACTTCCTCGTCACCTTCCTTCCCGAAGCCAACGCCACCTACGTCGGCGTCTACCACCAGCTCTACACGGACCTCCACAACCTCTTCGACCGCCCCGTCGACCTGGTCATCGAAACGGACTTCAAGAATCCATATTTCCGCGAAGCGGTGCAGGAATCAAGGACCCCCGTCTACATCGCGTAGAGGGAAGGGCTATCTACACGACATTCATCAAACGGCCCGTCTGATCCAGACCTCGACCCAGGACAAGACGCTTGCCGACTATCAGGCCGACATCGCCCTCCAACACCAGGTCGAACGCGAGTTGACGATCATCGGGGAAGGCCTGGCCCGTCTCAAGAGCCTCGACCCCGAAGTGGCAGGGGACATCACCGGCCCCGACGGATACATCGGTCTGCGCAACATCCTCAACCATCGGTATCCGGACATTGACCACTCAACGATCTGGGAAACGATCAACGCAGAGATTCCCCTCCTCATCTCTGAGAGTGAACACCTTCTCGCCGAAGATTCCTAGCCAACCACCTCCAACACCTCCGACCCCGCATCCCACAGCACCACCCTCCCATCGACGCCTGCCGCCAACGACCTTGACCCCTCCAGGTTCCGACCCACGCCCGACACCAGGACGACGAACTCCGCCGATTCGGGCACTCCCTTTCGGCCTCCGTCCGGCGACCTCAACACCCTTGCCGCCAGCTCCGGGGTGATCTCGTCTCCGATCTCCGCTCCGGCGATCTGGGCGACGATCTCCGGGCGATGGACCGACCGTTCGTCCAGCGGCCGACCCAACACGCCCGCGCCGATCACGGCGGCGACGATGTCTGCGGCATCGGGGATCACCGGTTCGTGGAGGGCGGGGGCTTTGAAGGGGCGGCCCTTCGAGCCGTCGGCTTCGACCCCGACCAGGCTGGCGAGGCCGGCGTCGACGGCTCGGCGGGGCCAGGCCGGGTCGACTCCCAGCACCCGCTCCCGGTCTCCCCGCCCGCTCCCGACCACCGCCGAGGACAGGCCTCGCAAGCGGATGTCGTCCAGCGCTCCGGCGCGGAAGGCGTCGTCGCGGCCAATGGCGAGCGGCAGCGTCCGGCCCTCGCGCGGGATCGTCATCTTGGTCGTCGTCGTCAGCACCGTCAGACCCCCGACGCCATCGTGGTCGCCGGCCGCTTCCCACTCGGCGGCGAGCGCGAACAGAACCGTCGTCTTGCCGCCGCCGCCGACCGTCGCGAAGACCGCCGGGCGGACAATCCCCAACGCCTCGTGCAGCGGGAGCTTCGCCTCTGCGCTCATGCCCGCAGCCTAAACTCAACTCATGAGCGAACCGTTCTCCGTGATCATCCTGGCTGGCGGATTCGGCCGTCGGCTGGGCCGCGACAAGGCGACGACCGAGGCCGGCGGCAGACCCCTGCTGCACTGGAGCGCGTTGGCCGCCGCTCAGGTGTCCGACGACATCGTCGTCGCCAGGCGCCCCGACCAGCAGTTCCCGCCGCTCGACGGCGTCGCCTGGCGCGAGGCCGTCGATCATCGCCACGACCGAGGCCCGCTGGCCGGCCTCGAGGCGGCGCTGCCGCTGATCGAGCACGACCTCGCCGTCGCCGTGGCCTGCGACATGCCATTCCTCCGACCTGATCTGCTCCGCGCCGTCGCCGAGGCCTGCTCCGGCGTGGAGGGCGTGCAGATCGCGATGCCCTATCTCGACGGCGTCGCCCAGCCCCTGCTGGCCGCGTACCGGCCCTCGGTCGTGCCCCAGGCGACGCAACTGCTCGACGACGGCGACGGACGCATCCGCGCGTTGCTGCCCCTCGCCGAGCATCGCTTGCTTGAGGCAGATGAGCTCCGCGTTCACGATCCAGAACTGGAGTCCTTCACCAATGTCAACCGACCTGAGGACCTCGATCGAGTCGATGGCATCCTCAGCGTGCAGAACGTGTAAGAGTCGGGAGGGAGATTCCCGCCTGGGCGGGAATGACGGAAGCTGAATAGACCGAACAGCAGAAGGGACGATCCAATGCCGATGTTCCGACGAGTCCTGACCGGCCGCGTAGCGCCGGGCAAGCATGGCGAATTCCTGCGCGCCGTCGAGGCCGCGCTCGACTATCAGTCCGCCCGAGGGATCGAGGCCCGCTTCTCGGTCTGGGACGCGATCACTGGTCAGGCCTCGACCGTCGAGATCGTGGCCGAGTTCGAGGATCTGCGCGAACTGGAACAGTTCGAAGAGCTGGCCGCCCAGGACCAGGAGTTCGCCAAGCTGCGCCGCGCCGTGCGCGAGGCGATGGTCTTCGACTCCGCCGAGATCAACATCTACCGCAATCTCGTCTAGGCCAATCTCGTCCAGGAAGGCGCAACTCACCATGGTCCGAGTCGACCCCGAACGACAGTCCGAGTACCGCGAGGCGTACGACGCCTGGCAGAAGCAACTCTCGCGCCTGCACGACATCTTCCTCGACAGCGAGCCGCTGGAGCCGCCCAAGCTCAAGGGCCTGCTCAACCGAGAGGCCCGTGCCAAGCAGAGGTACGACGCCGCCCGCGAAGCCCTGCTCGGCATCGGCGGACCCATTGGACGCTCCCCCGCCTCATCCATACACTCAGGGTCAGCGGACGGCTCTAGCGGGGCGTAGGGTTCAGTCCCCGCTTCATGCGGGGACCCGCTCCCTTCGGACGGCCCCCAAGCGGGTCCCCGCATGAAGCGGGGACTGAAGTAAGCCATGACCGACGAGTACGGCGTCGACCTCGAGGAAATCCTCCGCGTGATCGACCGCGCGGCGGTGCTGATCGTCCGCTTCGACGTACTCGAACCGCGCCTGCTGGTCGATTTCCGCGCCGACCCGCCGGACATGCCGATCATCCGGCTCGTCGACCGCGTCAACTCCGCCGAGGAACGTTTCCGCCACCTGAAATCGCTGCGCCCGCGGCTGCCCCTGCCTGAGCGGATTATGTCCTTCCCCTGGCCCCGCGCCGTGAGCGCGTTTGAGGACTCCGGCATCTGGGAGAAGATCGAGACGCGGTTGGTCGACCTCGGCGCCGATCCCGACCACGTCAACAACATCCGACGACAGCTCCTCGACGGCGAACGAGCTGTCACCATCGCCGCAATCAGGGGCGGCGAAGGCTTTCGCACCATCTGGGAACGGCAAGGATCAGACCAGTGAGCGAACACCAATCCGAGCTTCCACTGATCGATCTGCGCTCCGACACCGTGACCAAACCGACCCCGGCCATGCGCGAGGCCATGTTCGAGGCCGAGGTCGGCGACGACGTCTTCGGCGAAGACCCCACGATCACCAGGCTCGAAGAGGCGGCCGCCGAACGGACGGGCAAAGAGGCCGCTCTCTACGTCTCCAGCGGCACAATGGCCAACCTCGTCTCCTTGCTCTCCCAGACCCGTTCCGGCGACGAACTCCTGGTCGGCGACCGAGCCCACATCGTCCGCTCCGAAGCCGGCGGCGTCTCCCGCCTCGGCGGTGTCCTCGCCACGACCCTGCCCAATCAGCCCGACGGCGGCTTCGACCCCGAACTGATCCCCGGCGCCGTCCGGCCCGACGACATGCACCAGCCGCGCACGACGCTGCTCGCCCTCGAGAACACCCACAACTTCTGCGGCGGCACCGTCGTCTCGCTCGAACGCACGCAGCAGATCGCCGACACCGCCCATGAGCTCGGCCTCCGAGTCCACCTCGACGGAGCCCGCATCTTCAACGCCGCGGCCGCATCCGGCCACAGCGTCGCCGAGCTCGCCGGACCCGCCGACAGCGTCACCTTCTGCCTCTCCAAGGGCCTCGGAGCCCCCGTCGGCTCGTTGATCTGCGGCGACGAGCCGTTCATCCGCGAAGCTCGACGCACGCGCAAGCTGGTCGGCGGCGGGATGCGCCAGGCCGGAATCCTCGCCGCCGCCGGACTCGTCGCGCTCGATCAGATGGTCGACCGTCTGCACGACGATCACGCCAACGCGCGGCAGCTCGCCCGCGGTCTGGCCGAACTCGGCTTCGGGATCAATCCCGAGAGCGTCGAGACCAATATCGTGATCGTCCAACTCGACACCTCCACCGATTCAACGCCCTCGCCGAAGCTGCAGGCGCAACTCAAAGACCTTGGCGTGCTGGTCACAACCCCCGACCGGACCAAGATCCGCCTGGTCACCCACGCCGACGTGTCCAGCGAGGACTGCGCCGAAGCGCTGCGCCGCATGGCCGAGGCCGAAATCGGCCCCCACGGCCGCGGCTCGTGAAGCACGCCGACATTCCTGTCCCTGCCCCCGTGCGGGGACCCGCTCGGTTCCCGCTCGCGCTGCTCCTGCTGGCCGCCCTCGCCCTGCTCGTCGCCGCCTGCGGCTCCGACACCGCCTTCGACGACCCCGAAGACCCCGTCTCCCAGATCTCCTGGCCCGACTTCGAGCGCCTCCACTACGACATCTTCGACCAGACCGACATCAAGCGCGGCACCCTCGTGCTGGAAACGAACCGCCAGGACGACGTCTACCAGGTCTCGCTGCGCTTCCGCCTCGACACCGAATCCGGCGAGGTCGTGACCGACGACGTCGACGTCTGGGTCGACGCAGAATCCCTGCAACCGATTCGCTACGAACGGCGCGCGGAATCGTCCGAGCGGACGGTCACCGCCGAGGCCGACTACCGAGCCAACGCCGACGGCGAAATCTCAGCCTATGTCGTTCTGGATGAGGATGGGGAGGTCACCGAGGAGACCGTCGAGGCCGGACTGTTCGCGTTTGACAACGACTCCTCAGCCTGGCTCTGGCGCTCGCTGGCGTTCGAGCAGGACCTCGAGCTGACCTACCGCTCCGTCAACGTCGTCCAGCGCCGCAGCCAGCTCGTCCAGGTCGCCGTTCGAGGCCAGGACACCCTCCGCGGCCCCAACGGCGACATCGTCGTCTGGCAGGTCGTCGCCACCCCCGGCGTCGAAATCTCGCGAGCCTGGTACGACATCAACCCGCCCCACCGCCTGATCCGCTGGGACCAACAGCCCCGCCGCTTCATCCTCACCCAAATCGAAACCGAGCCCTAACGCAATCCCCAGCCCCTAAGCACGGGTCCCCAGCCCCTGACTCGTTCAGGGGCCCGCTCGGTCCGGCGCACGTTCGACGCCCACTACTAACGACATACGTTACTATTGTGACCAGTGAGGCGATTCCGCAACCGCGACACTCAACGCCTGTTTGAAGGGACACGCATCCGGCGGTTGCCACCCGACATCCAGCGGCGCGCGCGGATGAGGCTACAGCGCGTGGTTGCGGCGAGTGCGCTCAGCGATCTACGCGTACCGCCTTCGCATCGCCTCGAAGCGCTACGCGGCGACCGCGCCGGTCAGCACAGCATTCGCATCAACGACCAGTGGCGCGTCTGCTTCGTCTGGACCGACGAGGGCGCGATGGAAATCGAAATCGCCGACTACCACTGACACCACCACCTAGGCCACTGTCATGACCGTACCAGAACCCATCCACCCCGGCGAACATCTGGCCGAGTATCTTGACGAGCTCGGTATCACCCAATACCGACTGGCCAAGACCGTCGGCGTGCCCCAGGTTCGCATCAGCGAGGTGGTCCACGGCCGACGCTCGATCACCGCCGACACCGCGCTGCGCATCGGACGCGCCCTCGGCACCACGCCGGAGTTCTGGCTCAACCTGCAGCGCATGTACGACCTCGACCACGCCCGAGCCGACGTCGATCTCAGCGCCATCACGCCACTGGTCGGCAACCCCAGCCCCTAAGTGCCGTCCCCAACCGCTGACGCAATCCCCAGCCCCTGACTTGTTCAGGGGCCCGCTCCATCCGATGCCCCGTGCTTGACACGGGGCCCTGACCTCGATGGTCGAGCGCGCTTCAACGCCCCCTACTCGTCCCTCGGACGCGCCCAGGTCGGACGCTCGACTCCGGCGGGCGGAGCGAAGGTCTGCTCTTCCTCGCTCGGCGGCTCCGGCTCGGGGATCTGCGGACGCCAGGACTCGTCATCCAACTCGGACGCCTCGGCGACCGGCTCCGACGGTTCCGGTTCGCGGTCCGCGCCGAAGACGTGGCGGGCCTGCTCCTCGGTCAGTTCGGGGTGCGCCGCGATCTCGGCCGCGACCCGCTCCTCGACCGTCGGCGCGAAGTCGGCGGCGTGCGCCCTGACCGCGGACACCTCCTCCTGGACATCGGTCGGCAACTCGGCCGCGAAGCGCGAGCGCTCGTCGCGGACGGTGTAGCGGAAGAGTTCCTGCTCCTCCGGCTCGAGCAGCCGTCCGTCCTTCATCTCCTCGACCCTCGGCACCAGCTCCATCACGGTGCGGTCGTGGGTCGTGGTGATGATCGTCACGCCCTGCTCGACCACCAGGTCGTGCAGCAGACGGAAGATCGAGACCGCGGTCGTCGAGTCCAGCTCGCCGGTCGGCTCGTCGGCCAGGATCAGCGCCGGAGAGTTGGCCAGCGCCCGCGCAATGGCGACGCGCTGCTGCTCGCCGCCCGAGAGTTCGTACGGTCGGTGCCGCGCGCGTCCGGCCAGTCCGACCGCCTCCAGCAGTTCCTCGGCCCGGCGGCGGCGCTCGCGAATCCCGGCCCCGGCGATGCGCAGCGACAGCTCGACGTTCTCATAGGCCGAGAGCAGCGGCAGCAGACCGAACGACTGGAAGACGAACCCGACCCGGTGGCGGCGAAGCTGCGTCAGTTGCCGCTCGCTGTACTCGGTGATGTTCTCGCCGTCGATCGTGACGTGTCCCGAGGTCGGCGAGTCGAGCCCGGCGATCAGATTGAGCAGCGTCGTCTTGCCCGAGCCGGAACGCCCGATCAGCGCGACGAACTCGCCCTGCGCGACCTGCAGCGAGACATCGCGGACGGCCCAGATTTCCTCGCCGCCGACCACGAACTTGCGCGAGACCCCGTGAACGTCGACAACCAGGTCTTGCTGACCCCGGGCGGACATGCCATTGGTGGAGAGTGCAGTCGTCATGGTCGCTCAGCCTCTTCATCGCCCGCGTCGGCCTCGTGCGCCGGCGTGATCACGATCCGCCCGTCGCGCGAATCGACGTAGGCGCGGCGGCCCAGCGCGACCTCGTCGAGCAGCGGTTTGGGAATCTGCAGCCGGCCCGCGCCGTCGACGACCGCGAACTCCTCGTGCACCACCTCCGCGATCTCGGTGCCCGGGTTGTCGACCCGGCGCACCGTCTCGGTCGCAATCGAGCCGTCGCGGATCGCGACCACGCGGTCGACTCGGGCGGCGATCGCCGGGTCGTGGGTGACGATGATGATCGTCAGCCCGAACTGGTTGGAGAGCGAGCGGAAGAGGTGGAAGATCTCCTCCGAGGTGTGCGTATCCAGCTCGCCGGTCGGTTCGTCGGCCAGCAGCAGGGGCGGGTCGTTGGCCAGCGCGACCCCGATCGAGACACGCTGCTGCTCGCCGCCCGAGAGCTGGTCCGGGCGCTGGTTGCGCTTGTCGGTCAGCCGCACGGCCTGCAGCAGTTGCCGCGCCCGTTCCCGCGCGTGCTTGCGCGAGCGTCCGGCCAGGATCATCGGCACTTCGATGTTCTGCTGCGCGTTCAGGTAGGGGATCAGGTTGCGCCCCGTCTGCTGCCAGACGAAGCCGACCTCCTCGCGCCGGTAGTCGACCAGCTCCTGCTCGGTCAGCGCCAGCAGGTCGGCCTTGTTCACATAGGCCTGCCCGGCCGAGGGCACATCCAGCCCCGCCAGCACGTTCAGCAGAGTCGACTTGCCCGACCCCGACGCCCCGACAATCGCCAGCACCTCGCCCCGCCCGACCGTCAGGTCAAGCCCGCGCAGCGCCACGACCTCCAGGTCGGCAATCTTGTAGATCTTGAACAGATCCCGGCAGATCACATGCTGTTCCGCCTGCATCTCATCGGGACGAATCGGCGGAACCGCCGCACTGGTGGTCATTGGCTACCCCGGGACGCTGAAGTCAAACACACAACACGAGCAGGATACCCCCTGCCCCCCCAGCCTCACCTCGACCGCCGAAACCCCTCCCTCCCCAGTCCCCGCTTCATGCGGGGACCCGCTCCCTCCCCCTTCCCCTTTCCGATGCCCCGTGCTTGACACGGGGCCCAGACCTCGACGCTGGCGAGCGGTGACGTCGTCGTCCTTGGCTCGAACGGTGGAGCGGGCGGACTCACGCACGAGCATGGAGGTGAGACCAAGGTCATTTCGCGCACACACCTGGGCGCTCTGGGCCCCGTGTCAGGCACGGGGCATCGGGAAGAAGTGGGGCTTGATCATTGTTCGACGCTCCAGCGGGCGGGGCTGCCGACGTATGGGGTGACGATGGCGATACGGGCGGGGGGGCCTTTCTGGGCGAGTTCGTGCATGTAGCGGTCGGCGTCGAGCAGGTCGTCGTTCTTCTTTCTCGGTTTGGGCTCGGGGTCGTCGTCCGATTGCCAGACGTACTCGCTCATCCTGAGCGGGAACTGAACCAGGTCGGGGGTGTAGTACGAGGCGGGCAGGTTGGCCGTGAGCCGGTTGTGGACGAGCGAGATGCCGTACTCGACGGAGCCGGGCGTGCCCGAGGCCGGCTGGATCTTGAGGCCGCGCCGCCGCTGGTGGTCGATCCAGGCCGACTGCGAGCGGTCCGCGATCCAGCGGATACGCCCGTACTTGCGAGAGCAGGCTCGCTGCCACTGTTCGAGTCGTTGGATGACGCCGGGGCCTCGGTCTTCGAATTCGGCCAGCCGGATCAGGGTGTGGAGGTGGGGCGGGGACCCCCCTCTGTCACTCCGTGACATCTCCCCCCGCTCCGCGGGGGGAGAAAATTGGGAAGCGGGGACAGAAAATGGGTTGCGCGCCGCGCGGCGGGGATGGGGGAGGCTGTCGGTGCGGGTGATCCCGGCGAGGATGCCGGCGGTGTAGTGGGACTGGTTGGTCTGGCCGCCGAAGTCGAGACCGCCGATGTAGTGGCTGAAGCGGGGCAAGGGGTAGGTCCAGCAGTGGATCTTTGGGTCGAAGTCGGGGTAGATGCGGCCCATCAGGGCGTCGAAGCTGCCGTCGATGAAGCGGTCGCGCCAGTGCGGGGGGAGCAGGGCGTAGTTGAGCTGGGCGTAGTTGTCGGGCAGGTGCGGGTTGTCGGCGATCCGGGCGGGGATGAAGCTGACCCGGCCCTGGGCTTCGCGCAAGGCGTCCTCGGGCAGGTCGCGTCGGACGAACCAGCGCTGGAACCAGCCCGGCCAGGGGTTGGAGGCGGCCACGAACCAGCGCTGCGGCTGGGCCGGGTGGCGCAGCCGGGTGAGCAGCATCAGGGCGGCGTCCTCGTCGACCTGTCCGGCCTCGTCTATGAGCACGGCGCCGTACTGCTGCGAGCCGAGACCGCGCCAGTCGGAGAGGTGGCGGAAGTTGACGGTCGAGGTCCGGCCCTGGGGCCAGGTGGGCAGGCGCAGCTCGACCAGGCTGGTCGGGGCCTGCTGGCGGCGCTGGATGATCTCCGGCGGGCAGACCTGGAAGAACTCCTTCATCGTCGTGCTGGACAGGTCGGAGAGATGGTGGCGGGAGACGAGCACGTTGTTGCCGGGGTAGGTGAGGGCGGCGTCGATCGCGAGCTCGGCGATGGCGCGGGTCTTGCCCCCGCCCATGGCGCCGCCGTAACCGAGCAGCGTGAGCCGGTCCGCGTCGGAATCGTCGTCCGAAGCGGGGCAGGGGGCGCCAAGGAGCGAGTCGTAGAGTTCGCGCTGGCGGCCGGTCGGAAAAAAACGGCGCTCAGCGTGCAGCTGCTCGACCATGCCGCGCAGCTGCTGGAGGTGGGTATTAGGGTGGTTCGTCGTCATCTTGGTTGGAGCCTTCCTCGTCTTCCTGTTCGTCCGCGGTTCCCTTGAAGTGCTTCTCGGCGCGGGCGATTTCTTCCTCAGTGAGCGGTGAGCCGTTCTGAATGTCGGCGATGCGCTGGTAGCCGGGGCTGATCTTCTCGGTCACCTCCTGGGCGACGTCGCGGAGGGCGTCGCGGGCGGCTTCGTAGGCGAGCCGGGCCTCGTAGCGGGC
>JAJDYG010000006.1 GCA_022822855.1 Dehalococcoidia bacterium | reverse complement strand
ACCTCCGCCAGGGCGCCACCGCCCGCCTCAGCAACAACCCCAGTCTCCTCGTGAACGCGCCCCGCCGTCGCCATCCCGCACCCTCAACCTTCCCCGTCCGATGCCCCGTGCTTGACACGGGGCCCAGAGCACCCACCTCCGCCAGGGCGCCACCGTCCCCCTCATCAACAATCCCAGTCTCCTCGCAAGCGCGTCCCGCCGTCGCCATCCCGCACCCTCAGCCTTCCCCGTCCGATGCCCCGTGCTTGACACGGGGCCCAGAGCACCCACCTCCGCCAGGGCGCCACCGTCCGCCTCACCAACGACCCCAGTCTCCTCGCAGACGCGTGCCGCCGTCACCCTCCCGCACCCTCAACCTTCCCCGTCCGATGCCCCGTGCTTGACACGGGGCCCAGAGCACCCACCTCCGCCAGGGCGCCACCGTCCGCCTCACCAACGATCCCAGTCTCCTCGCAAACGCGTGCCGCCGTCGCCATCCCGCACCCTCAGCCTTCCCCGTCCGATGCCCCGTGCTTGACACGGGGCCCAGAGCACCCAACTCTGCCAGGGCGCCACCGCCCGCCTCACCAACAACCCCAGTAGCCTGCAACACTCGCCCGCCAACGCCATAGAACCCATGTCCACATATAATCACCCCCATCAACCTCGACCACAACCGGAACATCAACCGAGATGACACTCACCCACCGGCGAATCCCCCTCGACTTCAACCGCGCAACATCCAACCCCCGACCGACCCGAAAACACCTGAAGAAACCTGAAAAAACCTGAAAAATGCTGAAACCCCAAAACCCACGATCCCCCGTAAAACACTGGAGATCGTCCCGTTTTCCATCTCTGTCGGCCGGAGAAAAACATTCTTCCCGAG
The DNA here is from genome assembly GCA_022822855.1 of Dehalococcoidia bacterium. Classification (GTDB taxonomy): domain Bacteria; phylum Chloroflexota; class Dehalococcoidia; order Bin125; family Bin125; genus Bin125. Next base: position 102,669 of record JAJDYG010000006.1, on the reverse strand, counting down.
AACCTGAAAGTCGGCCGTGCCCGCTCACCCTCACTCGTTCTCCCCGCGTAGCGGCGGAAGCGCTCCGACACGATTCTCGATAGGCTCTCACGTATGACTACCGTCTCCGCCCCCGTCCGCAACCTCAAGCAGTTCGAACTCAGCGCCGACTACCATCCCACCGGCGATCAGCCCTACGCCATCGAGCGGCTGGTCGAAGGTCTCGAAGCCGGCCACCGCGCCCAGACCCTGCTCGGCGTGACCGGCTCCGGTAAGACGTTCACCATGGCCAACGTGGTCGCGCAGCTCAACCGGCCGACCCTCGTCCTCGCCCACAACAAGACTCTCGCCGCCCAGCTCTGCACCGAGTTCCGCGATTTTTTCCCCAACAACGCCGTCGAGTACTTCGTCTCCTACTACGACTACTACCAACCCGAGGCCTACATCCCCCGCTCCGACACCTACATCGCCAAGGAGTCGGACATCAACGACGAGATCGACAAGCTGCGCCACGCAGCCACCCGCGCGCTCTTCGAGCGCCGCGATGTCCTGATCGTCGCCTCCGTCTCCTGCATCTACGGTCTCGGCGAGCCCGAGGACTACCAGGGCATGGTGCTCAGCCTGGAGCAGGGCAAGTCCTACTCCCGCAACCTGATCCTCCGCCGCCTCGTCGACCAGCAATACGAGCGCGACGAACTCACCCTCTCCCGAGGCAAGTTCCGCATCCGCGGCGACACCCTGACGATCCATCCCTCCTACGAGGACCTCGCGGTGCGCGTCCAATTCTGGGACAACGAGGTCGAGCGAATCGTCGAGCTCGATCCGCTGACCGGCGAGATCCTGGCCGAGCGCGACCGGGTCGACATCTATCCGGCCAAGCACTTCGTCACCACCGATGAGCGAATGGTGGCGGCCGTGGAAGACATCCAGGCCGAGTTGGCCCAGCGGCTCGAAGAGCTCCGGCGTGAAGACCGCATCCTTGAAGCGGCCCGACTGGAGGAGCGCACCCGTTACGACCTCGAGACGCTCCGCGAGACCGGCTACTGCCCGGGAATCGAAAACTACTCTCGCCATCTCGCCCGCCGAGCCGCCGGCTCCACGCCCTGGACGCTGCTGGACTACTTCCCCGAGGACTGGCTGCTCTTCATTGACGAATCCCACATGACGATCCCGCAGGTTCGCGGGATGTACGGCGGAGACACCTCGCGCAAGCAGACGCTCGTCGATTTCGGCTTCCGCCTCCCCTCTGCGATCGACAACCGGCCGCTGAACATCGAAGAGTTCGAGCGTCACATCAACCAGGTCGTCTTCGTCTCAGCAACGCCCGCCGACTACGAGCGCAACCACTCCGCCGAGATCGTCGAGCAACTCATCCGGCCAACCGGACTGCTCGATCCGCAAGTCGAGGTTCGCGGCACCGACGGTCAGATCGACGACCTCGTCAGCGAAGTCAAGACGCGCGCCGAACGAGGCGAACGCACCCTCGTCACCACGCTGACCAAGAAGATGGCCGAGGATCTCGCCGACTACCTGCGCGAGGTCGGCATCCGCACCTACTACCTGCACTCCGAGCAGGACGCCTTCCAGCGCGTCGAGGTCCTGCGTGACCTCCGACTCGGCGTCTTCGATTGTCTCGTCGGCATCAACCTCTTGCGCGAGGGCCTCGACCTGCCAGAGGTCTCCCTCGTCGCCGTCCTCGATGCCGACAAAGAGGGATTTCTGCGCAACGAAAGCACGATGGTCCAGACCATCGGCCGAGCCGCCCGCCACGTCAACTCGCACGCCATCCTCTACGCCGACCGGATCACCGACTCCATGCGTCACGCCATCGATGAGACCCATCGACGTCGACAGGCCCAGCACGAGTACAACCTCAAGAACAACATCACGCCGGTCGGAATCACCAAGGAAATCCGCGACATCGCCGCCGACGTCGCCAACCAGGTCCGCGACGAGTTCGAGCAGCGCATGGTCGCCGAGGACGGCCCCGAGTACGACTCCGGCCTCGGCGCAACGATTCCTGAGGACATGACGCCCGACCAGATCGTGCGGATGATCAGCGAGCTGGAATCGCGTATGAAGCAGGCCTCCAGGGATCTCGAGTTCGAGAAAGCCGCGGCTTTCCGCGACCAGATTATCGAGCTCCGCCGCGACCAGGCGGCCCTCGGCGAGGACCTGCAGGAATGGAGCGACCAGGCCTATGGTCGCCGCCGCCGTCCGCTGCGGCGCAAGGAGCCAATGTCACGCCAGCGTTAACTCGACTATCTGGTCGGAGTTCGCTTTTGCCGCACTCTGCCTAGCTTGATACCGTCAAGCCGACGCCCAGCCTGACATGGATGCGCCTGCGCTGTTATCATCTGGCGCGCCTGCCGTGGCGAGTGCGATGAGAGCGTGATCTGGTGGCCGACGATCCGGAATTCGAACGCTGGCGACGCGCCAATGTCGACGCGCCGCCCTCGTGGCTGGGCGGAGGTTCCGGGCAGGAAGAAGAGCGTACATGCGCCTTCTGCGGCGAGGTAGCGCCGCCAGCGTCTTCCTTCTGTCCCAAATGCGGCCGCGCCCTCACCGCCTCGCTCCTGCCCCAACAGGGCAAAGCAGCGACCGTGCTCTTCACCGACATCGAAGACTCCACCCATCTGACCGAGCGCCTCGGCGATTTGCAGTGGGAATCAATCATCGACGACCACAACGACATCGTCCGCGAGGAGCTGCACCAGCACGCCGGGTTCGAGGTCAAGCTCACCGGCGACGGATTCCTGATCGTCTTCGCCGACGGCATGCAGGCCCTGCGCTGCGCCGCTCACGTGCAGCAGAAGGTCACGCGCTTCGCCGACCAACGCGGCGCCTCATGGCCCGTGAGACTGCGAATGGGCGTCCACCGCGGCGACGTCATCCTGCGCCCTGGCGGAGACATCCTCGGCCGCACCGTCAACATGGCCGCCCGCATCATGGCCAAGGGACGCGGCGGCTCCATCGTCGTTTCGCAGGCCCTTCAGGAGGACGTCGGACGCCAGGTCCGGCCCGACTTCTGGCTCGACATGGGCGCGCGCAGAATCCGCGGCCTCGAGCGTCGCGAGCGGATGTATCTCTTCCGCTGGCCCGAGTACCTGGACTGGGAAGCCGGTCGCGACGGATCGCCCTCTAACCGACCGGCTCCCGCCGAAGACGAAGGCGGCGATCCATTGGACGCCCTGCTCAGTCAGCCCGAGACCGCCGGCGTCGACACCTAAGCAGAGACTGAGCTTCCTACTTGGACTTCGCCAACACCCGCCGAGACCGCCGGCCGTCCGATTGCTCGATCACGCCCGCCTCAGCCAGTTGCTCGATCAGCCTCTCGGCCCGCGGTCGACCAACCCGCATCCGGCGCTGCAGCAGCGCCGCCGAGACCCGCTCATACTCGCGAGCCAACTCGGTCGCCTCGCCCAGCCGCGTATCCAACTCGGTTGCGGCGATCGGCGCCGGTTCGACGACGATGTCGTGCTCCGCTTCGGAGTCATCAGCATCCAGCGCCGTCTCAAGCGTCGAAGTCAGATGACGCAGATCCGCCTGCGCCGCACGAGCCTCCACTTCATCCACAGCCGACGGAGCCTCCTCGGACAACTCCTCCAGCACCTGATCGAGCGAACTCCGCTCCGTCGCCGCCTGGTTGTGCGATGTCCACGACTCCAGCAACCGCTCGATCTCAGCGTCCGACACAAACGCGCCCTGCACGCGTCGCGGCTTGATCGAGTCCGAGGACATGTACAGCATGTCCCCCCGTCCCATCAGCTTCTCCGCTCCCGCCCGATCCATGATCACCCGCGCATCGGTCTGCGAAGTTGTCGCAAACGCGATCCGTGTCGGGAAGTTCGCCTTGATCAGTCCGGTCACCACATCGACCGACGGCCGCTGCGTCGCGATCACCAGGTGAATCCCGACCGCTCGCGCCAACTGCGCCAGCCGCACGATCTGGCCTTCAACCTCCGCTGCCGCCGCCATCATCATGTCGGCCAACTCGTCCAGTACGACCACCCAGTAGGGCATCCGCTTATCGATCGAGGGCAGCGAGTTGTACGCGACGATGTTGCGAGCCCTGTTCTCCTCCAACTTGCGGTAGCGGCGATCCATCTCTGCCACCACTACGCCCAGCACCGAGACGACCTCGTCCGGTTCCGTGACCACGTGCGAGAACGCCAGGTGCGGAGCCGAGCCGTAGTTGGTCAGTTCCACCCGTTTCGGGTCGACCAGGATCAGCCGCACCTCCTCGGGCGACTTCTGCATCAACAGCGAGGAAATGATCGTGTTGATGCAGACCGACTTCCCGGACCCGGTCGCACCGGCGATCAGCACGTGCGGCATCCGCGTCAGATCAGCGATCACCGGATTTCCAGTCACGTCACGTCCCAGCGCGATCGGCAATCCTGCCTGGGCGGCCATCCGGTTGAACTCGTCCGACTCGATCAGACCGCGCAGCGCAACGATCCGCGTATCCGCATTCGGTACCTCAACACCCACAATCGGCTGTCCCGGCACCGGCGCTTCAATCCGGATCGAGGGCGCCGCCAGCGCCAGCGCCAGATCGTCGGCCAGACGCGTGATCCGGTTGACGCGCACCCGCGTCCGCGAGACCTCTTCGCTCTGCATGCGCGTCTGCCCGTGCTCATCTACCACCGGCGTCCCCGACGCATCCTTGATCGGCACCAGCCGCGTTTTCACTTCCCAGCCCGGCTCGACGCCGAATTGCGTGATCGCCGGGCCTTCGTTGATCTGCGTCACCGCCGCGTCAACCCCGAACGACGCCAGGGTTCGCTCAATGATTCGGGCCTGCTCCTCAGCGCCCGAGCGCAGCGTCGCCGCCGGATCTTCGTCGAGCAGATCGATCGGCGGCAGCCGCCAGCCGTCGGCTGCGGTCCGGTCGAGTGTTCTCAACGTCGACGGAGTCGTGTCCTCGGCCGGCTGCTTCGGCTTGCTCGGTGGCTCGACGACTGGAGTCTCCTCCTCGTCCGACGCAGACTCGCTCAGCGGCGGCCACGCCGGTTCCACCTGCGGCCGAGCCGGTGGCGGGACAGGCTGCGGCATCGGGCGCGGCGCGGCAACGCCGCCTGCAGGCTGCGACCGTCCGCTGCGCCACTCGCGCATCTGTTGTCCGATCACGAGCAACGCCACCCACAGCTCACGGCCGATCCACACCACGACAGACCGGATCCCATGCATCAGAGCGACGACCCCGCGCGACGCGCCCCGACCCATCGCTGTCAGCGCCGTCGGTCCCTTGACCTTCACCTCGCGGCCGAGGCGGCGCAACGCCGATTCGGCCGCCTGACCTGCCCAGCCGGCCACCGCCCGCGCCGCCGACGGTGCGATCAGTGCGAACGCGCCGACCAGGCCGATCAGAATCAGTCCCCAACCGACCGGCGAATCAAGCCAGCCTCCCACTTGGCCACCGGCTCCGTATCGGGCCAGCGACACGCCGCCCAGAGCGGCGTCCGGGGTGATGGATCCAGCGACTCCCCAGAGCGCGAGCGCGGCCACGCCAATACCGGCGCACTGTCGGGTCAGGCGTCGATCCTTGCGCACGGACGACCGCACTCGTTGGATGCCGATCAGCACACCGAACACGGCGAACACCGCCGCCAGCAGATAAGCCCCGCCTCCGAACCAGTGCACCACCACCTCGCGCTGGTCGCCGAACGGCAGAGACGCGATCGTGATCCAGACCGCGAACGCCGCCGCGGCGGCCACCATCAGCGCGCCGCCGACCAGCCGGCGGTGGTCCGAGAGCCAGAGGGAAAGCCGATCGGGCAACGCCCGACTGGATCGGCTAGATGCTGCGCGTCTGGTCATACATCAGTTCAGCCGCCCGATGACAGGTCCGAGGCTGCGCTTCAGACCTGCACCGCCACCACTACCACCATAGGACGTTGCCGCGTCTCGCGTCGAAGATAGGCCGAGACTTCCTGCTGCACCTGCCGCTCGCGCTTGTCCCAGGGCGCCGGCTTGTTCGAATTCGCCCTCGAGGTGAGCACGTCCCTGGCGACCTTCGATGCTCCGTCTCGCAGGCTGTTCGCCGCATGAATCTCGGCGAAGCCCCGCGCCGCGACCTCGATGTCGCCCGACAGTTCGCCGGTGTCAACATCGATCGGCACCGCCACCAGCAGGAAACCGTCACCGGCCAGCTTCTGCCGATCGCGGATGATCGCGCGATCCACGCCGCCGACATTCATCCCGTCAACGTAGACATACTCCGCCGCCACCTGGTCGACCACTTCGGACCGTTCCGCCGTCAGCTCGAGCACGTCTCCATCGAGCAGGATGTGACGCTCGTTATCGGCGACGCCCATCGACTCGGCCAGCTTCGAGTGGATCACCAGATGGCGGTACTCGCCGTGGATGGGCACGAACGCCTGCGGTTCGGTCAGCGAGATGACCGTCTTCAGTTCCTCCTGCGCCGCATGGCCGCGGACGTGAACGTGCTCGTGGCCGGAACCGACCGAGAACACCTCGACGCCGCGTCGATACAGGTTGTTGATCGTGTTGTTGACCGCCGATTCGTTGCCCGGAATCGGCGAGGACGAGAGCACCACGGTGTCGCCGGGCTTCAGATTCACGTCGCGGTGCGACCCGGTCGCCATGCGCGAGAGCGCCGCCATCGGCTCTCCCTGAGCGCCGGTGCAGATGATCACCGTGTTCTCGTCCTGGGCCGAACCCAGATCCGTGATCGGGCGCAGCCGCCGATCAGAGGTCTGCACATAACCGAGGTCGCGCGACATATCGATGTTCTTCTCCATCGATCGTCCGGTCGCGTAGACGACCCGGCCCGACTCTTCGGCCGCATCGATGATCTGCTGGATGCGCGCAATCTGAGAGGCGAAGGTTGCGATGATCACTCGTCCGGGCGCGGTCAGCAGAATCTGCTCCAGGGCCTCGCCGACCACCGTCTCGGACGGGGTCACCCCGGACTTGTCCGCATACGTCGAATCGGAGCAGAGCAGGCGAACGCCTTCCTGGCCATAGGCCGCGAGGCGCTGCAGGTCGGTCGGTTCCGACATCACCGGCGTGTGGTCAATCTTGAAATCGCCAGTGTGAACTACCAGGCCGGCCGGAGTGCGCAGGGCGATGCCGAAGGCGTCGGGAATCGAGTGCGCGACTGGGAAAAACTCGGCGGTGATCGTGCCGAAGTCGAAGACCGATCCGTTGCCCGCCTCGATCATCTTCGCGTCGAGAATGCCGGTCTCTTCAAGCCGCCACTGGATCAAGCCGAGTGCCAAAGGAGAGGCGTAGATCGGCGCCTGGAGCTGTGGGATCAGAAAGCGCAGCGCGCCGATGTGGTCCTCGTGCCCATGGGTGATCAGATACCCGCGCAGCTTGTCGCGGCGTTCGAGCACATAGGTCGCGTCGGGAATGATGTAATCCACGCCGTGCATGTCGTCGGATGGAAACAGCAGGCCAGCGTCCACGACGACCATGTCCTCGGCGGTCTCGTAGACCATCATGTTGCGCCCGATCTCGCCCAAGCCGCCCAGCGGCACGACTCTTAAGGCGTCCTCGGCTATCTCGGACACATCAGCCACGGCTTCCTCATTCTGGAATGGTGTTGCTACAGCAGTGATCGCTGTGAATCGTCGTCATTGTCCGGGTGGCCGTGGGAGTGGCCGATCCGCAGATGGGGCAGTTCCGGCCGCTGCGCCTGCGCCAGCAAGGTCGGAATCATGGCAAAGTCCTGCCGCATCGTGGACATCAGGTTCGAGTTTCGCAGCGCGGCGGCCGGATGGTAGACCGGCAGGATGAGCCACGGTCCCGCCTGGTGCGGCTGTCCCCGCGTCTCGCCCATCTTCGCATTGGGCAGGAAGTACTGGGTCGCAAAGAGACCCAGCAGGACGATCAGTTTGGGCCGGATGCCTTCGATCTGCTCACGCAGATACACCTCGCAGCATCCGATCTCGTCCGGCAGCGGATCGCGATTGTTGGGCGGTCGGCACTTGAGCACATTGGCGACGAAGACATTCTGGCGGGTGAGGTTGATCTCGCCCAGCAGTTCATCCAGGAGTTGGCCGGCCCGGCCGACGAATGGCACACCCTGCTGGTCCTCGTTCGCGCCGGGCGCCTCGCCGATGAACATCAGCTCAGCGTTGGGATCGCCGTTGCCCGGCACGGTCTGCGTCCGGCCTTCGTGCAACCGGCAAGCGGTGCAACCGGCGATCTTCGCGTTCAGCAGTTCCAGAACTTGAGCGTCCACCGGGTCAGTCTAGGGCCAGTTCATGCGTTTCCCTGGTTTCGCGGATGGTCTGGGGGCGGGGCTCAGTCGTCTGTTCTGCCCGCTGTTTAGCCGGATTTTCTCTTGGGCGGGGAAACGGGACGATCTGCAGTGTTTTACGGGGGATCGAGTGTTCAGGTCGTTCAGGTTCGTTCAGCCCTGTCCAGTCCTGTTCAGCCTGGTTCAGGTCGGTTTGTTCGGTTTTGTTCGATTGTGTTCGGATCGGGGCGACAGCGGGCGTGTCGGGATGAGGCCGTTCGGCGATGGCATTTGGCTGTTCAGGCAGGTCTTCAAGCGGCTCTTCAGACGGCTTTTCAGGCGGAAAGTTTTCTGCGCCGGAAAAATGAGCGATCCCCAGTGTTTCACTGGAGATCGTGCGATCCGGATGCACAATTTGTGAAAGTTTTGGGGTGGTTTCTTCGGTCCAGCGCACGTGTTGCTGATGAAATGGAGCGAGAGCGGCAGGCGCCGGACGGCGGTTATCGGCGGGATGGAGGGCGGTCCGGTCGGAGGCTGGAATTCGGGGTGTCGGCATGGGGCGCTCGGTTGCATTTGGCTGGGTGATGAACAAATGTACTGTGTTGTGGCGAGTGGAGTCAAGCAATGGCATCGGCCTGGTCGTTTGTCAAGTACGGCACAGGCGCCGATCTTTGCAGGGCGGTGATGAGGTCAGGCTTGACACGGTCGTGGAGAGGGGAGACTCGCGCGGGAGCGTCGAGCTGAGGCGACCGTCATCTCGCGAATGGACTTGGTTGCTCTGGGCCCCGTGTCAAGCACGGGCATCGGAGGGGCCGGGACATCGGCGGGGGTTAGGCGGGCTGACCTTCTGCCTCGTCGTCTTCGTCATCGAGGTCGGACTCGATCACCGGGATCACGGTGCGGTTCTCGACGATGCGGACCAGCACCACACCGAGGACGTAGAGGCCCATCGTGGGCACGGCGACGAATGTCTGTGTGACCGGGTCAATCGATGGCGTGATCAGCGCGGCCAGCAGGAACGAGCCGATGATCGCCCAGCGCCACATGCCGAGCAGCTTCTTCGAGGTGACCAGCCCGATCGCGCCCAGGCCCATCAGGAAGAGCGGTAGCTCGAACACGATCCCCGTCCAGATCACGAAGCGGGTGAGCATGTCGATGTAGTTGTTGATTCTGACTTGCGGGTCGGCGATGTCCTGGCCGAAGTTGAGCAGGAAGGAGAGCGCCGGCGGCCAGCCGATGAAGAACGCGAACGCGCCGCCGCAGGCGAAGGCGATCGTCGCCATGCCGACGATCGGCATCACCCACTTCTGCTCGGCCCGAGTCAGGCCCGGGTGAATGAAGGCGTAGATCTGGTAGACGATCACCGGCATCGCCCCGGCCAGGCCGAGCATCAGCGAAATCTTGATGTAGGCGCCGATGAAGCCGAGCAGCTCGGTGTAGATCGGGCGGAACTCGGGCAGCGCCTCGCGGCCCGGTTCGAGCAGGAACTCGAGGATCGTCGAAGCGAAGACGAGCGCAAACACGGTCGTCAGCACCATGGTCAGCACGGCGACGGTCAGCCGCTGGCGGATCTCGTTGAGATGCTCGCCGAGCGTGAGTTCCGCGCCTTCCGGGTGTTCCGGCGGTTCCCCCGGGGGCATGCCCGGCGGCAGATCATCGCCCGCGCCGTCGGCGATGACATCGAGTTCCTCGACGACATCCAGTTCCGCTAGCTCGGGCGGCTCCGGCAATTCTGACGGCGTCGGTACGGATCGAGATGCCATCAGTCTTCAATCCGACCCAGGAAGTTCAACAGCATGACGGACCGGTTACTGCGCATCGCGATCGAGTTCGCGGCGTCGCCGGTTCAGAGAGATCACGTTCGATGGCCGTGCCGGTTCGCTCGTCTCGGCGACATCCTCATCGCCGCCGGCGGAGGCGGCCGCCGCCACCCGGCGCGGCCTGACGACGGGTCGGCGTCGTCGCACGCGCCTGACCTGCCGCTGCTCCGCTGCCTGCTCGTCCGAGCGGTCAGCGGTCGCCGTCGCGGAGCCGGCCGTCGATGCCTCTGCGGTCCCGCCGTCTCGCGCCGCCTCGATCGCTTCCTCGGTCATCACTTCGGCGTCGCGCACCGCGCCTCGGACGTCGGCTTCGGCCTGTTCAAGGTCGGCTCGGATATCCGCGTCGATCTGCTGCAGCTCGAAGCGCTGTTCGATCAACTCCTCGCGGACCTCTTCGAAATCGGTCAGGTACTCGTCGCGGAAGTCTCGGGCATACTCGCGGAGCTCGCGGATCGCGCGGCCGAACTGACCCGCGATCTCGGGCAGCTTGCCCGGCCCGAAGATCACTGCCGCGAGCAGCAGGACGACCAGGATTTCTGGAATACCGACGCCAAAGATGTTCATCGGCAGTCAGCGTACCCGATTACAGGGGGATCGCCGTCTCGGCAGGGCGCGGTCACCGTAACGGCGGTGCTGTTTGGAGGAGGCGTAGCGGGCGCCCCCCTCTGTCCCCGCATCAAGTGCGGGGCAGGCTACTCCGTGACATCTCCCCCCAGAGGGGGGAGAAAAGAGAAGGGGACGAGATACCTGCGGCAAGCGCGGGTATGACGGAGTTGGGGAATTGGCGTCAGTCGTCCGAGACGCCCTTGGAGACGAGGAAGTCGATCGCGTCCTGCACCGTGCCGATTCCTTCGGCGTCCTCGTCCGAGATCTCCAGGTCGGGCACTTCGTCGCGGAACTCGTCCTCGAACGACATGATCAGCTCGACCAGGTCGAGCGAGTCCGCGCCCAGGTCGTCGACGAACGACGCTTCCGGGTTCACATCGTCGGGGTCCGCCGACAGCTGGTCGACGATGATGTCCTTGATTCGATCAAACAGGGCCATTCTGCTTCCTCCGGCTACTCCGCAGTCCCAGCCTGCAGACGGTTCCGTGTGACCGTGCCCAGGACGCCGCTCACGAATCGTCGACTGCCATCGTCTCCGAAACGCTTCGCCAGCGACACGGCATGTCGAGCCGCGGTGTTCGGGCGTACCGCGCCATTATCGAAGAGCATCTCAAACAGCGCAATCCGCAGAACTGTCAAGTCCACCAACGCGATCTGATCGAAGGGCAACCGATCGGCCAGCTCCGCGATCAGCGCATCGAGCTCCTCGCGGCGGCTGATTACCCCGCCGACGAGCGTTGCCGCGCGCTGCGCCTTGTCCTCCGACATGGGCACATCTTCGTGCGACCGTTGCAGCGCTGTTGTCGCCGGCCTGACGCCGAACTCGGCCTCGAACAGCGCGCAGAAGGCGCGCACCCTGGCGTTGTCCTCGGCGTCGGGACGGATCCGCGGCATCGAACGCTGTCTGCCGCTAGCCGCCAACGCTCTCCCGATCGCTGATGTTGACCAGGGTCGGCGAGGTCGGCAGCTTGAGCGGACGCAGCGTCGTGCGGACCAGACCGGTCAGAACCTTGCCCGGCCCCATCTCGACGTAACGGGTCACGCCCATCTCGTGCATTCTCTTGACCGTGTCTTCCCAACGGACCGGACGGCGAATCTGGGCGGTCAGGTCGGCGCGGACATCGTCGGCTGTGGCCAGCGGCTCGGCCGCGACGTTGCCGATCACCGGCGTCCTCGGATCGGAGACCTCCGCCTCGCCGATGATCGGGGCCATCGCCTCGGACGCGGGCGCCATCAGCGACGTGTGAAACGCGCCGCCGACGTTGAGCATGACCACGCGCCGCGCGCCGCGCTCTTCGGCCAGCGCCGCCGCTCGCTCGACAGCGGGCACCGCGCCGCCGATCACGATCTGTCCGGTTGCGTTCAGGTTGCAGACTTCGGCCCCGGCTTCCTCGCAGACCGCCTGCACATCCTCTTCTGCCATGCCCAGCACAGCGGCCAGCGTTCCGGGATTCTGCTCGCCGGCCGCCTGCATCAGCTCGCCGCGCCTGGCGACCAGCCGGACCGCCTCCGAGACGCTCAGCGATCCGGCGGCGACCAGGGCGGAATACTCGCCCATGCTGTGTCCCGCCGCGCAGACCGGCTCGCCGTCCAGCGCTTCGTGTCCGGCGACGGTCGCGGCTCGCCAGGCGGCGAGCGACGTGACCAGAATGCCCGGCTGCGTGTTGACCGTCTGGCGGAGCACCTCGTCGGGGCCCTCGAAGATCACGCTCGAAAGGGAACGACCCAGCGCCTCGTCCGCCTCCTCGAAGATCTGCCGCGCTTCTGGGAAGGCGTCGTGCAGATCGCGGCCCATGCCGACTTCCTGCGCACCCTGGCCGGGGAAGAGCCATGCAGTTGCTGGGGCGGTCGCAGACTCCGACGAACTGTCGGTCACCGCTAGTCCTCCAGCTCGATCACCGTGCGGCCGCGATACTTCCCGCAAGCCCAGCAGATGCGATGGGCCTGGTGGGTCTCGTTGCACTCGGGGCAGGTGACCAGCTTCGGCCGCTGCACCGCGTGGTGCTGGCGGCGCAGCCGCTGTCGAGTCTTCGCGTACTTTCGCTTTGGAAGCGGTGGCATCGGTTCAGTCTCCCTCTGAGTCAATTTTCAACGCCGACAGCGCCGCCCAGCGAGCGTCCACCGGCGGTTCTGTTGACGCGCTTGTGTCCAGTCCCGGGCAATCCGAGCCGCAGCGCGGACTCATCGGACGTCCCATATCTACATATTGTCGCACGGCCTCCGACAGATCGATCTGTCCGTCGATGACAGAAAACCCCACGCGCTCCGGCGGAGGTTCGATCGCGATGCCGGAGAAGGCGTCCATCGCGGGCCAGAACTCCTCGTCGAAGCTCAACTCAAGCTGCAGCTCGATCTCTTCCAGGCAGCCGCCGCAGACATCGCCGACCGCCGTGCTGAGCGACGCCGTCGCCAGCACGGACTGATCGGTTCGCAACAGACGCAACGATCCGCTCACCTCGCCGCTCAGGCCCGCGCCGCGAGCGCGGTCAACGTCGAACCGCCTCAGCGATCCGATCGGCTCCTGAAGCAGGGTCGAGACGTTGATCAGCAGTGAAGTCGTGCGTCGGACCGGCGTACTCGCCGTACTTGCGGCCCCACCCTCGGCAGTCATGGTGCGGTCAGCCTATCAGCGGACGCTTCCTGGGCTCGTCGCCTGAGCGTTCGCTGTTGGCTATCCCAGTCGTCAGGCATACACTCGATCAATCAAGCATCGCGAACGGCGCTTTCCCCCTTGGCCCCCGTCGGCCCCAGGTACGAAAACGAGCCCCACCCATGGACCTTGAAGGGCTGCAGCAACTCCAGGAAATCGACATCCAGCGCGATCAGGCCAAGCGGGAACTCCAGGCCGTTCTCGACCAGATTTCCGATCCGCCGTTCATCGAGCAGCTTGAAGCCGAAATCGAAGCCCAGGAAGAGGCCGCGCGCCAGGCCGATCAGGGTGTGCGCGAGGCCCACGCCATCGTTCAGACCGCTCAACGCCGGATCGAAGTCACTGACAACCGCCTCTACTCCGGCTCGATCACCGATCACCGCACGCTCGAGGAACTGCAGCGCGATCTCTATTCCCAGCGCCAGCAGTTGCCGCCGCTGGCCGAGGCCGAGACTCGAGCCAGCTACGACGCGCAGATGGCGCACGAGGCCGGCGCCTGGTTGAAGCAGTTGCGGACCGACGCGCTCGACGTCTGGAACGCCCGGCAGTCCGAGCTGCAGGTCGAACGGGATGGCGTGCAGGAGCGCGTCGACGAGTTCTCCCGCCAGGTGGAGGTCTTGCGAGACAGGCTCAGCCAGGACGATCTGGCCACCTATGACCAGTACCGCCGCCGCCGTCCGCAGGTCGTCGCTACCGTCGCCGGCGGCGTTTGCGCCGGGTGCCGGCTCACGCTGCCGACCATCGTCGTGACCAGGGCGCGCCGCGGATCGCGGGCGGTCGAATGCCCATCCTGTGGATGCTTGCTGCGCGTCACCTAGTCACGCCGAACCCGACGGCATAGCATCGTTTTGTGCGAGCCATCGGATATCTCAGCCTGCCCGTCGACCACCCGACCAGATACGATCTGGACGGTCGACCGGCGACGCCCGCGGCATCCCAACAGCTCCCCTCGCTGGTCGAGCAGAACGCCAACTTCCTCGCCTACTGCCAGCAGCACGGCTTCGAGCCGACCGCGACGTTTCTCGACGCCGCCACCTCCCACGGACGCGAACGCGCCGGGCTGACCCAACTCCTCCGTCATCTCAACGAGGAAGCGCGCGGCTTCACCTTCGTTGTCACGCAGAGCTTCGCCAATCTCGGCCACGACGCCACGCAGGCCGTGCGCACTGTCCTCCAGTTGCGCGCCCGAGGCGTGCAACTGGTGTCGCTCTCCGACGGGCCGATCGATGAGTCGTCGCTGATCGATCTCTGGCGCGTACACAGCGATCCCGACACTGATGCGGACCGCCGTCGTGAGCGCCTCCAGGAGCGGGCCCGGCTGGGACAGGCGATCGGACGTCCGCCCTACGGCTACAAGGTCGGCGGCGACGGCCGCTATGAGCTTGAGGAGCAGGAGGCGACCGTCGTCCGCCGGATCTTCAACCTCTGCCTGCACGACGGACTCGGGATCAGGAGAATCGCGCAGCGATTGAACGAAGAGGGCTACCAGACCCGGCGCGGTCGCAACTGGAGCATGGTCACGATCCGAGACCTGCTGCGCAATCCGGTCTACATCGGCCGCTACGACAAGCTCGGCGTCAGCGTGCCCGGCAACCACGAAGCGATCGTCTCCGAACCGGATTTCGAGGCCGTCGCGCAGCAGATGGCCCAGCGGCGCACGGCCACCGGAGTCAGCCATCCCTCCGATTTCCTGCTCGCCGGACTGGTCTGGTGCGGTGAAGACCAGACCCGGATGATCGGCGTCACCCGACGCCAGCAGTGGCGCAAGGCCAGCGGCGAAACGGCCGCCGCGACCTACCGCTACTACCAGTCCGAGGCTCGAACCAATCAGTCGGTCGGGGCGTACCACACCCGTCGCGCCGACGAGCTGGAGGCCGAGGTCCTCGCCCACATCCGCGGCGAGCGGCAGGGCGGAGAGAGCGCCGTGCTCAACATCGGCAAGGATGAGACCGCGCTCGCCGCCGAGACAGCGGTCGCCGTCTCCACCGCCGAGGCGAGGCTGCGGGCGATCGACCGCAAGCTCGCCCAATTGCTCGAGGACGCCGCCGCCGGAGATCCGCCGCCCTCGGCCCTGCACGAAGCAGGCGCAGACATCATCGCCGAATGGGAGTCGGCCAGCGCCGACCTCGCCGCGATCAAGAGCCGAGCCCAGGCCCAGGACAGAGAAGCCGACCGTCGCCGCCGCCGAGACCAGCGTCTGCAGCGAATCCGCGAAGAGTGGGAAACCCTCAACTTCCCCCAGCAACGAGACCTGATCGAGCAACTCGTCGATCGAGTCATCGTCTTCGACCACTCCGTCACCACCCAGCTCAAGGCCTGACTGTCCCATCCCCAGTCTCCGATTCACTCGAGGCCCCGCTCATCGGGCAGTGCTGGTCCCATTTCTGTTTTCTCCCCCGCGAAGCGGGTGGAGATGTCACGGAGTGACAGAGGGGGGCTCCCCGACGTCACGCGTCTCTCTCCGAGAGCACCGCTAACCTCACCCTCATGCACCTCATCGCCTACGCCGATGGCGCGTCGCGCGGCAATCCCGGGCCCGCCGCCTACGGAGCCGTCCTCTGCGATCCCGACGGTTCGGAACTCGACGCCTGGGGCAATCCAATCGGCCGAGCCACCAACAACGTGGCCGAGTACCACGGTGCCATCGCCGCCGTCGAGGCGGCCCTCGAGCGAGGCGCGACGGAGCTGGAACTGCGCCTCGACTCCGAACTCATTGTGCGCCAGCTCGAAGGCCGCTACCGAGTCAAGAACAAGCAGCTCAAGCCGCTCTACGAGCAACTCTCGGCGCTGATCGACGAGCTCGATTCCTTCCAGCCCACCCACGTCCGCCGCCACCTCAACCAGCGCGCTGACGCCATGGCCAACGAAGCCCTCGACCGCCGCTGAATCTCACCCTCCGACATCCCAGTCCCCGATTTATTCGGGGACCCGCTCGGTCCCTCCGCGGCTGCCAGTCGGTTTCAAGTCGCCGGGAGGGGGGCGGGCTCCCGAACAAGTCGGGGGCTGGGGATCTTCCGTCCAACATCGGCACGCACAACCAAAGACGGCGGCGACCGCGATAAAGTGAATCTCGCCAGGCCGCCGGGCGGTCGCGGTCTTCGGCCGGGTCTGACCCTGCCGGGGGTCGAGGAAAGTCCGGGCTCCACGGGACAGGGCGCTGGGTAACTCCCAGGCAGCGTGAGCTGACGGAAAGCGCACAGAAACACACCGCCTACCCGTTCGCCACGAGTTTTTTTCTCTGGCGCACGGCGGTAAGGGTGAGATGGTGCGGTAAGAGCGCACCAGCGGTCGGGTGACCGGCCGGCTGAGCAAGCCCCGCCCGGAGCAAGACCAAATAGGGAGGCGATGGCTCGTCCCGGGCCGTCTCCGGGTAGGTCGCACGAGGCGGCGGGTAACCGTCGTCCCAGATGGATGGCCGCCACCCGATGCGCTGAGCGATCAGCCGGATTGGGCACAGAACCCGGCTTACAGGCGGCCTGGCAATTCACGCCACTCCAGAGTGATCCAGAGTGAAAGCGACCGTATGACGAGCAAGGCGCTCCGCGAAGTGGTCGGTTCGATCTCACTGTCCAATGACGGTCGGTTGCTGGACACCCTCGTCAGCGGCGTCACACGGGACTCCCGCGCCGTTACCCGCGACAGTCTGTTCGTCGCGATCCCCGGATTCTCCGTCGACGGCCACAGCTATCTGCAATCGGCCGTCGAGAACGGCGCCGCCGCGCTCATCGTCCAGACTGACCGCAGACAGCTCTGGCAGCCGATCGCCGACGATCATCCGGAGATTGCCCTTGTCAGCGTCGACGACACCCGCGCAGCCCTCCCTCAGATCGCCGCCGCTTTCCACGACTACCCCGCCCGCAAACTGACCGTGGTCGGAGTCACAGGCACCGACGGCAAGTCCACCACGACCTACCTCACTCACGCCATGCTCAGCGCCGCCGGACACCGGACCGGTCTGCTGAACGGGGTCGAGTTCCAGGTCGGAGCCGAGTGGAGCCGCAACGAGACCGGTGAAACAACGCCCGAGGCCGACTTCATTCAGACCAGGCTCGCCGAGATGGTCGCCGCCGGAGACACCCACGCCGTTCTCGAGGTCAGCTCCCACGCCCTCGAGCTTCACCGAGCCGACCAGATCAACGCTCAGGTCGCCGTCTTCACCGGGCTCTCCGACGACCACCTCGATTTCCACGAAACGCGAGAGCAATACCTCGCGGCGAAACTCAAGCTCTTCCAATCTCTCGATGCTCACCAGTCAATTCTCTCCTCCCGCGCTACGGGGGGAACCGCTCATCCCCTCTCCCCCCGCGAAGCGGGGGGAGATGCCGAAGGCAGAGGGGGGCTCCCCACTCCGCCGACCGCCGTCGTCCGAGCCGACGATCCGCTCAACGCAACCATCGCCGCTGCCCACCACCAGCGCACCACGATCGTTACCGCAACCCCCGATACCACCGCCGACGTCAGCATCCTCGCCTCGTCGCAGGACGCTCGAGGCTCGGACATCCGAGTTGTCACCCCCGCCGGCGCGCTCGGCGCTCGACTGCCGCTCCCCGGCGCATACAACCTCGGCAACGCTGCTCTCGCCGCCGGCGCCGCCTGGAGCCTGGGCGTCGGACCGGTCGCGATGCAGGCCGCGCTCAACGACCTCCGCCCCGTCCCCGGACGAATGGAGTCCATTGACGAAGGCCAACCGTTCACCGTGATCGTCGACGCCGCCGCCACCGGCCCGGCCCTCGATCTCGCCCTGCAGACCCTGAAACCGCACGTCAGCGGACGGCTGATCCTCGTCTTCGGCGTCGCCGGCGAACGTGATCCGATCCGCAAGTCCAGCATGGCCGCCGCCGCAGCCCAGTACGCCGACCACACCGTGATCACGAACGAGAATCCACGCTCAGAAGATCCGGTCGACATGGTCAGGGAGATCGCGAGCCACTTCGTCGAGTCCGGCGGACGATCACTCGACGAGCAACCCGATCGCCGCCGGGCGATCGAGCGAGCACTGTCGCTCGCCCAGCCCGACGACCTCGTCCTGATCGCCGGCAAGGGCGCTGAGCCGACCCTGATCTACGCCGACCGAACCGAACCATGGGACGACCGCCTGGTCACTCGCGCCGCACTGAACAGTCTCAACAATCTGCCTACTGCTCGCCTATCTCAGTAACCGTCCAGCGCATACTCTGCCGCCAGAGACCTGCTGAATCCCCCGGGAGCCCACCAATGGACAACGCCCAATACCGCGCGCTCGTTGAGGACGACCTCAATCACTGGGTGCACCCGCTCTTCCATCCCGACTTCCATCAGGAGCCGGTCATGTTCGAGCGCGGAGAGGGCGTCTACATCTACGGAGCCGACGGCAAGCGCTACATCGACGGCCTGTCCGCTCTCTGGAACGTCGCCGTCGGTCACGGTCGCGAGGAACTGGGACAGGCCGCCCTGGAACAGATGTCGAAACTGGGCTTCTCCAACTCCTACGAGGGTTACACCAACGAACCCGCCATCCGCCTGGCCAAGAAGGTGATCGAACTCGCCTACGACAATATGCAGGCGGTCTACTTCACCAACTCCGGCTCCGAGTCGAACGAGACCAACGTCAAGGCCGCCCGCTTCTACTGGATCCAGAAGGGCCGCCCCGAAAAGCAGAAGATCATCACCCGCGTCGAGGCCTACCACGGCAATACGGTCGCGATGACCGCCGCGACCGGGATGCAGGTCTTCAAGCCACAGTTCGGCCGTCCCGTGCCGGACATCATCAACGCAACCACACCCGATGTCACCCCGACCGGCGGCGGACGGATCGACAGCGGCAACCTGATGATCGACAACATCGTCGCCACCATCGAGAAGGAAGGCCCGGATACGGTCGCCGCCGTGATCGCCGAGCCCGTTCAGGGCGCGGGCGGCGTCTACCCACCGCCCGACGACTACTTCCCCCGCCTCCGCGAAGTCTGCGACCGTTACGAGGTTCTGCTCGTTGCCGACGAGGTGATCACGGGCTTCGGCCGCACCGGCAAGTGGTTCGCCCTGGAGCACTTCGACGTCCAGCCCGACATGATGTCGATCGCCAAGGCGATCACTTCCGGTTACGTGCCGATGGGCGCAGCCATCTGGTCGAAGGAAGTCCACGAGACCATCACCGACGGCCCCGGCAAGTTCATGCACGCCTACACCAACTCCGGCCACGCCACCGGCGCCGCTGTCGGTCTGCGCAACCTGCAGATCTTCGAGGACGAAAACCTGGTCGAGAACGCCGCCGCCCGAGGCGACCAGCTTCTCTCCGGCCTCCAGCGCCTGACCGAGAACCCCCACATCGGCAACGTCCGAGGCCTCGGCTTCATGTGCGGCTTCGACATCCTCAAGGACCCCGAGACCGACGAAGCCTTCCCCGCCGAGGACGCGATGGGAGCCAAGCTCCTCAAAGCCTGCCAGAGCCGAGGCCTGATCAGCCGAGTCCGTAACGACGGCTACCTCCTCGCGCCGCCCCTGGTCGCCAGCGAGGCAGAGGTCGACGAGATCCTCACCATCGTCGAAGACTCCGTCCGAGAGGTGACCTCGGCGCTCTAGCGGTGGCCATCACCTCCACATCCGTGCTAGCCTCTGAGGCAGGAAAGGAGGTGATGCAACTTGGGACATAGTCAACGATCGCCCAGGTACCGACGACGCAGCGCAGTGGAGGTGGGCGCCTCCTAGTCGCTGAGACCAAACGTCGCCCGGTCACTTGGGCGAACCACAACGACCCCGAGCCGCCCAGCTCGGGGTCGTACCGTTTAACTCGCTAGCCTCGCCCCATGACCCACCACGATCTCCTCCCGCCCGACCAACGCCTCGATATCGACCTCGTCCAATCCCTGCTCACCACCACCGGGTTCGGACAGACCCTTCACTATCTCGTCCAGACCACATCCACCATGGACGACGCCCGCCGCCTCGCCGAGGAAGACGCACCACACGGCACCGTCGTCGTCGCCGACGAGCAAACCGCCGGACGAGGCACCAAGGGCCGCATCTGGGTTTCGCCGCCCGGCCAGAGCATCCACACGACGTTGATCGTCCGACCATCCATCGAAGAGCTCAAGCGGCTCAGCATCATCAGTCCCGTCGCCACGACCGACGCCGTGCGCGAGACCACGTCGCTCCAGCCGACGATCAAGTGGCCAAACGACATCCAGATGGAGCACCGCAAGATGGGCGGCATTCTGATCGAGGCCGATTGGAGCGAGGGTCAGCCGAGCTACGCGCTGATCGGCATCGGCCTCAACGTCAACTTCGATCCCGCGCCCTGGGCCACCCAGATCGACCGGCCCGCCACCAGCCTGATGATCGAACTCGGCGAGCGCCGGCCGCGCGAGCCCGTCTTGGCCGCCCTGATCAACGCCTTCGAGCGGCGCTACCAACAGGCCGGGTCGGAGGAACTGCACGAGACCTGGACATCGCGCCTCAACACGTTGAACAAGGATGTCACCGTCACGCTGGCCACAGGCGAGACGATCGACGGCCGAGCCGTCGGCGTCGATGACGCCGGCGCATTGATCGTCAACACGGCCGACGGTCAGCAGCGAGCCTTCATCGCCGGCGAAGTCACCCTGCGAGAGGCAGTCGATCCCAGTTGAACATCGGCGGCGCCTCACGTATCAGGAGTAGCGCCGGACCCGTCAGTCGCCCGTCTGCGCCGAGGAAGCTCCACTCGCCGCTCCTCAGGTCCAGCACACAGGCGCTCCTGGGCTGGAACCCGGAGCCGATCCCGACCATCGAAATCCGCAAGCTCAGGTCGGACGGCACGCCTCGTCGGTCGCTGACTCCAATCCACCAGGCCGCGCTTGTGGACGCGTCGTCCGCGTCCCAGCAGGAGGCCGGTGCCGACTCAACGTGGGCCAGCATGCTCTCCAGCTCATCGATCCGCGCGACATCGATCCTCGCTGAGCCCCCGCCCCCTTGACCGATATCAACCGTCGCCCTCATGTCCCCGCGTACCACCGTCCTCCTCCCTTCGCTGCCGTCCAGACCGAACCGAATCCCGTCATCCGCCGCGAAGCCGCGAGCCAGCTCCCGCTCCACCGTGGTCTCACCGCCGCCTGCTCTCAACTTCGCATCTTCGACTCGCTGCGAGACGGAAGACGGCTCGGCTGTCCGGTTCTCGGCCCGCAAGTCGAATGGCTCCAGCCCTAGGTTCGACGAGTCTCGCACCTCTCGGCCTGCTGCTGGCGCGTAGCTCACCCACACCGCGTCCAGGGAAGTAACCCGCTCGCTCAGCCTGATCGTCAAGCGCTCCGATGACCAACCGAGCGACTCGATCCCGATCGTCCTGCGCCCGGCGATGACCGAGAAGTCTGCCGCGCTGGCGCCGTTCGCGAAGACCGGCTGATCGAAGGTCAGGACGACCTCCAGCGAATCGACCTCAGCCGACGCCACCGTCGGCCGAGTCTCCGTGTAGTTCTGCACGATGAAGACGGAGTTCTCGACTCTCGCGCCGGTCAGTCCAGCCAGGCCCCGATCCCGAGCGAGATAAATCAGCCCGAACAGGTCAGGGTCGTCAGGCAGCGACTCCGACAGCTCCAGGTACACGGAGCTGCCGCTGACCGAAACGGACTTCACCTCAAGCTCGATCCCGGGAATCGACACGATGAATCGAGAGGCTGGGACGGATCTGGCGATCAGCGGCTGGTCGAAGTTCAGAAAGATCGATGTGTTGATTCCGAATGCCGAGACCCATTGCGGCGGCCCGGTCATGTCGCGGATCGGGACAGTGAACGGACCGACTGTCAAGCCGCCGCCCAACAGACTGTCGCCGTTGTAGGTCAGTTGCGCCTGTTCCCCGGCTCGCAGACCCGGCGCCGAGAGCCGCAGGTCCAGCGACTCTGGGAACACGCCCTCGATCGCCACCACTGAGGCGTTCCCACTGACCGAGAACTCCGAGGGATCCGGAGTCGCCTGGTCCAGCGGATTGTCGAACGCCACGTTCAGCCTCACGCCGTCGGCCGACGCCGATACGGCGCAGGGTGCCGCCACCGTGATCGCTCGCCGAAGCTCGAATCGTTGATCAGACCCTTCCGACGAGTGCTCGATCCACAAACGATCGCCTTCACAGACCGACGTCTCCGGGTGGAGATGGATCCTTTCACCGTCAACCACCGCACGCACGTCCCGTTCTTGATCGTTGACGGTCAGCAGCCAGCGAGAGCCGGGCTTGTTCAGGAGTTCAGGATCAGCAAAAGCCAACTGCAGCGCTCCACCATCGGACAAGACGCATTTCAGCCCCCAGACGGCGTCGATCAGATTGAAGACCTCAAGCTCGAAACCAACGACTTGACGCGCATCGGCATCAAGCAGTGAAGATTCTTCCGGCGCGTAGGCAATGGAGACATCGGCGCACTCGCCAATCTGGTCGATGAGGCGAAGATCCAACAACGAGCCGTTTGTCTGCGCCGACTGAACCGGGACCGAAACCCCTGCAGCGAGCACCGAGATCATCGATGCGATCTCGGAACCATCGCTTGAGAGTTCAGCATCAAACTCGACGCGGATCCGGTCAGGCTCCACACGAACAAGGTCGGCCCGCACCGCTGCGGCGGCTGTCAGATTCGATACAAGCAGGGGATCGAACGTCCCGACGTGGTTGCCGGGAGACGATGTGTCGCGCAGATTGAACCGGCTCCCCTCCAGCGACTTGCGGGAGTAAGCGACGCGGATCCCATCAGTCTTCGCGACAGGTTCCGCGAGCAGAATCGTCACCGTCGAGCCGCTGAGCGTCACCGAATCCACTTCCAGCACTTCGGTCACGTCACGAGACACTTCGAACCACAAGATGGTGGGATCCTCGTGGCAGGCCGCTCGATCCTCTGGCATTTCAAACCCATCACAATTCGCCGGTGGGACATGGTCAGGATTCAGCTCCTGATCGAACTCAATCGTCAGAATGTCCCTGTCGACCGTCGCTCGCTCGACTGCCGGAGCGACGTCAACGAGGTTGTCCACCTCGCCACTGAATGACTCGACGAGATTGCCGGCATCGTCGTCGCGGAGCCCACCCTCCTCGGGTCGCTGATAGCTGAGCCGAAGCGAGACGCCTTCAGCGATCCGGCTGCCTCCCGTCAGAATCAAGCGCAGACGAGTGCCGCTCATTTCGTCCGGATCGATGACGACCGAGTGCAGATCTGCACTCGGTTCCAAACTGAACAGCGACGGATCGATGCTGTCCTCGGGATCGATCCGCTGATCGAACGTGATGTCCACACGCTCGCCAGCAACGTCGGTCTGCATGAGTATCGGGAACGGCGCATAGTCGGTGACGTTATCTACGGAGACGATGAATGCGCCCGACAGGTTGCCATTTTGGTCGCTCAGACCGTCCGACGCGGGCGGCGTATATCTGAGGGTGTACTCCTTGTCCTCTTCAGCTCGAGTTGCGAGACCCAGAGTCAGCACCCTCGCAGTCACAGACAGCGACTCCACCGCAGGTCCCTCTGGCGACAGCTCGAATGCGGCGGAGAGGGTCTGAGAATCAGCTTCAATGGCCTCGTCGAATGTGACGTTTAGCGACTCTCCATCGAGCGATGCAGACACGACGACAGGCGGATCGTTGTCCAGATACTGCAACTGGTAGCTGTTGATCTGCGCGCGCTGTTTCCCGGCGTCGTCGTCTCTGATCCGGATCGAGCCCGACGTAGGCAGGTAGGTGATCGAGAGCGTCTCGTCTGCTCGGATTGTTCGAGACAGAGTGATCTGGATCTTGCCGACACCCTCTGGCCCACCATTGGAGACGAGCACGAAGTCGATCGTCGCGTCCGTGCCGCTCAACGTGAAGTGCTCGGTCGGATACCCGTCCTTCAGACCAAACCGAGGATCGGCGTACAACTCCTGATCCAGCAAGATCGTGATGGTGTCGTCGTCAACCTGGCCCAGGATCGGATTAGGCGCGGTATCTGTCTGATTGTCAATGGCCATGTCAAACGAATCAGTACGATTTCCGCTTGAATCGCCGATTCCACCTTGGCCGGGCTTCGTGTACGTCACCGACGCTGCTTCATCCTCCTTCAGCGCGGATGAGAGCGTGAGCGACACCGATGAACCATCGATCTCAACAGCGGTGAGCGTTCGCTCGAAGTCACCGGTCAGGCTGAAGTAGGAGACCTCAATGCTGGCGGTCGCGTCCAACGCCTGATCGAATGTGATGGTCAGCGTCGTCTCATCGCCGACCACGGTGTCGACCGTTGGCGCAACGTCGGTGTTGTTGGTGACTGCCTCCGTGAAGTCCGGAATCGCGGCGCCCTCGGACTCCTGCAAGGGTGAGTTCATCGGCGCGCTGTACGTCAACGTGTACTCACCGACCTCACTCAGAGCTTCCCCTAGCGCCAGGCTGACCGTCGTCGAGCCGACCGTCACGCGGCTGACGTCAGGCTCTCTTGCTCCAAGCGAGAACGCAGAAGCCGCTGGCGTAGACGTCGTATCCAGCCGCTTCGAAAATGCCACCACGATCGACGGCCCGTCCCCGATGACCGAGGTCACCAACGGTTCCGGCGTGTCATTCTTCACCTCGAACCCCCCGAAAGCGCCGACGCTCAACGCGAGGCCGTCGCGTTTCAGCGTCACCGAGTCCGACGCCGAATACGACACCGTCACCGCATCGCCATGCGCCACCGCTTTCGACAGACTGAGCGTCACTACTTCGCCGTCGATCGACACCTCGCTCACCGAGATCCCCATCGGCGCGATGCTGAAATCGGCGGTCGGCGGCTTGACATCCTCATCCAGCGCGCGATCGAAGCGCAGCGCCATCGAATCGCGGTTCACCGTCGCCGAGACCAACCTCGGCACGCCGTCCGCGTGGTTGGTCACCGACTGCGCGCTCCATGTCTCGACCAGGTGCCCGTCGCTCTGCGACTGGAGTCTGCCTGCGCCGGACTCGGTCGGTTGGCTGTACCCCACCGTGATCGTGTCGCCGACATCGGCCGGTGGCGACAACGCGAGCGTCACGATCTTTCCGCTCACCGCGACAGAGGCGACGCCGGCCGATCCGCCCGCGATGCTGAACGCGCTCTTGTCGGGCGTCCCTGCGGCGGTCGTGAGCAGATCCTTGCTCATCATGATCGTGAGCTGGTCGCCCGCCGTGTTGATCGCCGCCGACACGAACGCCGGCCGAGGATCGGGCGTGTTGTTCGTCACACCCAGGGCCGAAAATCCCTCGGCGAAGATGTCCTTGCCGGCGCGCTTGAAGCCGCCGCTGTCCGGCTTGGTGTAGTCGACCGTGACCGTGTCGTTGTACGCAACGCTGGCGCTCAGCGTGAGCGTCGCGGTCGAACCGGAGATCCCGACGGATGAGACGGCCACGCTAGTTCCGCCGAGCGTGAATGCGGACGCCGCCGGCTTCGACGCCGCGTCCAACGCGCGATCGAACGTGATGCTGAGCGACGATCCATCGACCGCAGCGGACACCGGCCGCGGCTTGCCGTCCGCACTGTTGGTCACTGTCTGGGCGCTCCACGACCCGACAAGGTGTCCGCCGGTCAGCGACTGGAGCCTGCCGGCGTTGGCGTCGGTCGGCTTCGTGTAGGCGATCGTGATGGCGTCGCCGGCGTCAGCCTGGGGCGAGAGTGTGAGCGTGACGGTCTCGCCGCTGACCGCGACGCCGCTGGCCGCGGCGCTGCCCCCGCTGATCGCGAAGGCGCTCGCGGCAGGCGTGCCGGCGGCAGTCGCGAGCAGGTTCATGCTCATCGTGATCGTGAGTGTGTCGCCGGCGGCGTTGATGGTTGCCGACGAGAACGCCGGGGCGGGAGCGACCGTATTGTTGGTCACCGGCTTGGCGCTGAAACTGTCGGCGTCTGTGAGGTTGCGCGCTTCAATGCGCGGCGAGCTGCTTGGCTTCGTGTAAGAGATGGTCACCGTGTCGCCCGCCATGACGGCGGCGGAGAGCGTGAGGGTGACGGTCTCGTCGTCATAACTGGTCGAACTCACGCTGATTCCGGTAACCCCGCCGACGCTGAACGCGCTGGCCGGAGCGACTGCCTTGAGCGGCAGGTCGAACGTGATCGTCAGCGTGGCGCCATCGACGGCGGCGCTCTGAAACACCGGCTTGCTCGTAGGCGTCGAGCTAACGACGGTTTGACCGGAGAAGTCGGCGGCGTCCTTGGCGCCGTCCGCCTGCTGCAAAGGCGAGACATCGGGCGCCCGGTAGCGCAACTGGAACTCGGTAGAGAGGTCGGCGCGAATGACGAACGAGGTCGTGAGGGTCACCGTCTTTCCCGACACGTCGACCGCAGTGATCTCTACTTCGTACGGGGTCTTGCTGATCGTGAAGGCCGACTTGTCGGGGACACTCGATTCGTTGAGCGCTTCACTGTAAGTGAGCGTGATCTCGTCCCACAGCGCAGTGACGGAGACGAGGCTGGGCGGACTGTCCACGTTGTTGGTCACCGTCCGCGCCGACCAGCTCTCAACCAGCTGGTTGCCCTGATCCGAGTCCTGGGGAGGATCGCCATCGGTAGCCTCATCGCTGTCGTATGCGAGCGTGACCGCGTCCCCCTCCTCAATCACCGGCTTGCTGCCCAGTTGAATCTCGAGTCGTGTCGGAGCGGCAGATCTAATCAAGATGTTGTTGACGACGTGAGCGCTGCCGTCGATAGATACAGAGAAGGCCTCGATGGTGAGGAACCCGTTCTGCCCCGCAGAGATGCCCTCGCAGAACGTCACGTAGACATAACGTCCGGTCTCATCAGTCTCTACTGACTCGATCGCAGGCGGATCGTCGGTGCTGTTCGTGACAGACTGACCTTCGAAGTCCGCCACGGCGCCGCCGCCGCTGCCAGTCAGCGTGGAGCCGGTCGCCGAGTAGCTGACCTCGACGTTCTCGTCGGTGCAATCGACATCCGGAACCGACTCCATCAACGTGAGCGTTACGGCCGATCCGGCGATCGACGCGGACGATACCGTTCGAGACTCTTCGCCGAGCTTGACCGTGAAATCTGAAGCGACCGCGCTACTGTCGGATGTCAGCGCCTCCGAGAACGTGATCGTGAGGGTCATCCCGCTGACGCTCGCCGAAACAACCGTTGGCGCCGCTTGAGATAACGCCACGTGTATCGAGACCAGAACCCCAACCGCGCATAGCGCTATTCCGGCTGCTAGGGGCAGCCGGGCGATGCGACCGTTGCCGGTCATTCAATCGTGTTGTGCCTAGTGTTGGGTGTGGAAGGTCATCAGCGCCCGATCCAGTTCGGCGGGCGTTTCTCGACGAAGGCGCGCGGGCCCTCCTTGGCGTCCTCGGAGTTGAGCACCGTCCGGCTGACCCACTGACCGACCCGGTAGGACTCGTCGATCTGCAACTGCCGCCATTGCTGCGCCATGAACTTCGTGCCTTCGACCGCCAGGGGCGCGTTGGCGGCGATCATCTCTGCGATTTCGACGGCGCGGGGCATCAGCGCGTCTGGTTCGAGGATCTCTCGAATCAGGCCCATCCGCAGCGCGTCTTCCGGAGAGACCCGGTCCGCCGTCAGCATGATGTAGAGCGCGTCGCCCATCGGCAGCATCCGCGCCAGGTGGTGGATGGCGTAACCGGGCATGATCCCACGCTTGACCTCGAACAGGCCGAAGAACGACTCGGTCGAAGCAATCCGGATATCACAATCCAGAGCGCGTTCGAGTCCGCCGGCAATGCAGAGGCCGTTGATCGCGGCGATGAACGGCTTCCGGGCGCGGGCAAAGGGCATCGACTCATCGAGGTCGTAACCCATCGTGTTACGCAACCCCTGCCGCCGCTGATTGCCTTCGTTCATTTCCTTGAGGTCGGCGCCCGCCGAGAACGCTCTACCCGCGCCGGTCAGGATCGCGGCGCGCATGTTGGGGTCCGACTCCAGGTCCTCGACCGCTTCTCGCATCAGTCGCCGCAGATCGCCGCCCAGTGCGTTCAGCCGGTGCGGCCGATTCATCGTCAAGACGGCGTAGTGATCGAATTTCTCGTAAATCAGATCAGGACCGGTGTCCGCCATGGCAAAGCCCTCTAGAGGTCCGCGAGGATGTCCCGCATCTCGCGATCGTCAACGATGTTGCCCGTGTAGGTCGCCGGCTGAGAGGCGATCCAGACGCTGGCCCGAGCCATCCAGTCTGCCGACTCGAACTCGGTCTGCGGCTTGTCGGGCGTGGTCAGCGCGTACCAATGGCCGGGGGTCTTAATCAGGTAGCGAAGCGTGAGGACGTTGCAGGCGATCTGGTACTGCTGCAGTTCCATCGCCCAACCCTGGGTGATTCGCTCGAGCCCCGCCTTGACCATGCCGTAGAACTGGCCACCCTCGCGCACCTCGTCGTACGGACCGGGTCCGGGAAAATCAGCTGCGCCCGAGGAGATGTTGATGATGTCGCCGCCGCCGTCCTTCATGTGCTCGACGGCGTACTTGGCCAGCAAGACCGGACCGCGCAGGTCAAGTTGCCAGATCAGGTCGATATGCCGGTCTTGGACCGACTCCAGCGTGCCCGGCACGAGCACGGCGGCGTTGTTGATCAGGATGTCGAGTCCGCCCAGCTCCGAGGCGGTCGTGTCGATCGCACGGACGATTGACTCCGGGTCGCGAACGTCGAGCTGGACCGGCACGGCGTGTCCACCCGCCTGGCGAATCTCCTCCGCCACGGTCCGGATCGTGCCTGGCAATCGCGGGTCGGGCGAGGCCTCATCCGACCGCGCTGCAACCGCGACCGCCGCTCCATGAGCAGCCAGGCCGCGTGCGATGTCCGCCCCGATCCCGCGGCTCGAACCTGTGACCAGCGCCTTGCGTCCGTCCAGCAATCCCATGAAACCAACCTTCCCATAGTCGCTTCAGCGGGTCTACCCAGTCTAAACGCAGGTCAGAGCGGAGATACCATGCGCCCATGTCGATAGTTCAGGCGTCAACGGACTGCGGATTGACAGCGCTTCCCGGCGGCGTGTTCGTCATGGGCGCCGACAACCAGCGACGCGACGAACGTCCCGCCCATCTCGTCACCCTCGCCCCTTTCCGCGCTGCCGAGCGCCCGGTCAGCAACGAGCAGTACAGGGAATTCGTTGACCAGACCGACGCCTCGCCGCCGCCATTCTGGTCTCAGGACAACTTCCACACTCCCGAAGCGCCGGTCGTCGGTATCTCCTGGCATGATGCCCTCGCCTACTGTGAGTGGCTGTCCGAACAGAGCGGGACGCGCTTCCGCCTACCCACCGAGGCCGAGCGCGAGTACGCCGCTCGCGGCGGCATCGCCGACGCCGACTGGCCCGAGGCTTCCGCCGCTTGGCCAGAGGACGCGCGAAGAGGATCGGTCGCGCTCGCCGAACACCCGCATGTGCCATTCGACGCCTGCCGCAACGGCTTCGGCCTCTACTGCATGGCCGACAACGTGCACGAATGGTGCTCCGACTGGTACGACCGCAGCTACTACACCGCTTCGCCCGAGCAGGCGCCAGCAGGCCCCGAGACCGGCACGCGACGCGCCAGCCGAGGCGGCTCTTGGCGGCACCGGATCAAATTCACCCGCGTCAGCGCCCGCTCCAGCCTGTCGCCCAGCTACCGCTACAACGACTATGGTTTCCGCGTCTACGCTGACCCCGACTGAGTGAGGAGTCCGCCATGGCCATTCGCACCACCGTCGTCGGTTCCTGGCCGATCCCCTTCGGACAGCGGCTGGAACTCAAGCGTTACTACGCTGGCGAGCTATCCGACGAAGAAGCCAACGGCGTCCTGCAGACTGCAGCCCGGATCGCCATGGACGAGCAGATCGCCTGTGGACTCGACCAGATCATGGGCGGCGAAGTCTTCGCTCCTGACTTCCTCCACCACATTCCGCCCCGCCTCGACGGCCTCGAAACACTGGCCCCGCGAATCACCTCCAAAGGTCAGCAGGGCGTCGGACGCTATCGCGTGGCCGGTAAGGTCACCGCGCCCAGAGGCACCGGCCACGCCAAAGCCTGGCGACGGGAACGGGAGATTGAACCGCGGCTAGACAAAGCCTCAGTCCCCTCGCCGCTGACCATCGGCGGAGGATTCGTCGCGGGCGAGGGCCTTGACGAGTCCGGCCATTTGGGCGACCTGATCGAGGTCGTCCAGGACGAGATCGCAAATATGGTCGAGAACGGCCTCAGCGAAATCCAACTCGACGCTCCCGGCGAGGCAATCGGTCTCGTCTCAGAGAGCCGCTCGGCGGACTCGCTGCTCCCGCTGGTCAGCGAGCCGCTGGAGCCGGCCGCAGGGATCACCAGAACGATCCACTTCTGCCTCGGCGACATCGCCCGCAAGCCGTCGATTGAAGTGCAGAATCTCCGCTCCCTGATCCCGTTCATCCAACGACTCGAGGGCATCGTCGACCGCGTCCACGTCGAGTGCTCCTACTCGGGCCAGTGGGAAGAATACGGTCTGCTGGTCGAGCTACCGCAAAGCATGGAGATCATCGCAGGCATCGCCGACGTGAAGTCCAAACCCGCGCCAGTCGGCGAGCTACGCCAGAAGATCGAGCAACTCGTGGACGTGATTCCAGCCAACCGGTTGTTAGTCTCCACCAGTTGCGGAGTCGGTCGAGTGCCTCACGACGAAGCCATCCGACTCATGCGAAACCTGGTCAAAGCGGCAGCGGTCTCGGGATAACAGCGAGGAGACGAGCGATGGAAATCAGACCACTCGGACGCACCGGCGTGCAGGTCTCCAGCCTCTGCCTCGGCTGCATGATGTTCGGCCGGCGCACCGAGCCGGAAGAGTCCTACGCGATCATCGACCGCGCTCTCGACGCCGGGATCAACTTCCTCGACACGGCCAATGTCTACGCCCTGGGCCGCAGCGAGGAAATCACCGGCGAGGCGCTGAAGCGCAACGGACAGCGGCACAACGTCGTCCTCGCGACCAAGGTCCACGGCCAGATGGACGCCGAGGATCCCAACGCCCGAGGCAACAGCCGGCGGCACATCGTCGAGCAGTGCGATGCCAGTCTGCGCCGCCTGCAGACCGACTACATCGACCTCTACCAGCTCCACCGGCCCCAGCCCGACATCCCGATCGACGAGACGCTGCGAGCGCTCGACGACCTGGTCCGCGACGGCAAGATTCGCTACATCGGCACCAGCAACTTCGGCGGTTGGGAGCTGGTCGAGTCGCTCTGGGTCGCCAAAGAGCTCGGCCTGAACCGGGTCGTCTGCGAGCAGCCCGCCTACAACCTGCTCGACCGCCGGGTCGAGAGCGAGCTCTTGCCCACGGCGCGCACCTTCGGCATCGCCGTGATCCCCTGGGGGCCGTTGGGCGGCGGACTACTCAGCGGCCGCTACCAACGGGGCGAACCGTTGCCGGAGGACGGTCGATACGCATTGAATCCGCGTCAACAGCAACGGGTCACCGACGGCGTCTTCGACGTCATCGAGGGACTCACGCCGATCGCCCAGGAGAAAGGCTGCACTCTCTCACAGCTCGCCCTCGCCTGGTGCGAGCAACAGCCAGGCGTCACTAGCCCGATCATCGGCCCCAGAACCATGGAACAACTGGAAGACAACCTCGGCGCCGACAACGTCACCATCACCGATGAGGACCGAGAGCGAATCGACGCCGTCAACCCACCCGGCTGGACCGTCACCCCCTACTACGAACTCCTCAGACGCCCGCACGAATACCGCATTCTGTAGCCGGCTGTTCCAGTAATGCTTGCGCAGGCAGGTCTCACTATCCGCTCGCTCTTTCTGCATCGCCAAACCGTAGCCGTTCCTCGGACCTCTTTATCGACCGCACACGCACTAACTGCGGATTTCGCGCAGGCCAGCGATCGAGGGCATGGAACACTGTGTGGCGCACGTCGTGCCACATTCCCTGCTATGTTGCTCGTACAGCGTCTAGAACAACGGTGTGGGGAGAGCTGCGATGGTCATGGCGCACGACCACCCAGAGCTCGCAGAACAGGTAGCCGATGCCCTGCGAGCAGATATCCAAGCGGTCGATGGTCGACTGACCATACTCGACGCGATGCAACTCGACATCGCCCAGCTCAAAGTGAATGTCGACGAGATCAAGACCGACATCGCAGAAACGAAGAGCAACGTCGCTGAGATTCTGCGCCGCTTGCCGATACTGGAGGGGTAGCGGGAATGAGCGGTTCGGGGACTAGTAGTGTATCCCCCGACCAACCCCGCCCCCAGCCGCGATCGTGTCGCCCGTGATCGCAATCGACTTCGGCGAGGCCAGGAACGCCACGATGTTCGCGATGTCGTCCGAGTCAATGATCGTCCGCACCGAGTTGCCCGACGCCATCCGCGCCTCAGCCTCCTCCAGCGAAATCCCATTCGACTCGGCAATCTGAGCGATCCGATCAGGCGTCGCCTCAGTCCGGGTCAGCCCCGGATGCACCACGGTCACATTGATCCCATCCGGACCCAGCTCGTCCGCCAAGTTCTTCGTCATCGCCGCAACCGAGACATTGCGGATCGATCCCACCGTGTTTCCGCTGCCCCGAGCGGCCAGGCCCGACACATTGACGATCCGTCCCCAACCGTTCGCCTGCATGTACGGCGCAGCCGCCCGAGAGCAGCGCAGGTAACCAAGCACCTTGACCTGCAAATCCGCGAGTGCGTGATCCGCCGTCAGGTCGGCTAGCTTCATCGGACCATGCACGCTGCCCGGCGAGGCCGCATTGTTGACCAGGATGTCCAGTCCGCCCAGCGCCTCCGCCGCGCCCGAGACCATCGACTCCACCGAGTCGTCATCCGACATCTCGCAGCTAAACCAACCCTTCGCGCCCACCTCATCCGCCGCCGCAGCCAGACGCTCCGGGTCGCGAGCCGAGATGACGACGTCGCAGCCCTCTTCGACCAGCACTCGCGCGATCGCCTTGCCGATCCCCCGGCTGCCGCCGGTGACCAGCGCTCGCTTGCCCCGCAGTTGCAGATCCATCTCAGGCTCCGTTCGACCGGACTGGGAAGACGACGCGCTCGTGCGGCGCCTTCAGGAATTCGTCAGGCGTGATCGACTGCCCGTCTAGCGATGCCTCCACGACATGGCCGTACTCCACGACCACGTGCTGAGGCCGGGAAGGGTTGCGATGTCCCTCAGACGGACCCAGCGCAACGATCTCCGCCTCCAGCCGATGAGGCGTGACCGTCAGCATTCCGATCGCCCCAAGCCTGGTCGACAGGTGATGCGGCAGCGACGGACTGCCCGGATTGATCAGCAGGACATCGTCCCGATACTCAAGCCGCTCGACATGCGTATCCCCGCCGATCAAGACATCCACCCACTCATCGTCGAGCGAGGCCGCCAGGATCTCCCCGATCGGCCGCGACTCTGGCCGCAGCTCATGCGCGAGGCCGATGCGGAATCCCTCGACGTCGAGGAACTGGTGCTCGGTCAACCGAGGGTCGTCGAAAATGTCGTTATTGCCCCGCACCGCGAGCACCGGCGCGAACTGCTCGCACCAGTCCAGCACCGCCGGCACCGTGATGTCGCCGCCGTGCAGGATCAAGTCGACGCCGGCCAACGCTTCTCCGGTCTCCGGCCCCAGATCGTCCATGGAGTGCAGCAGTTGCGGGAGATGAGTGTCGGAAATCAGCCCAATGCGCATGCAGGCAGGCTACGCCTGAGCTGGAATCGGCGCTAGCCTGATCGGGCTTGCATCTGAGGACGCTCAGCGTATTGCGTCCGAGGACGCTGAAAGGTTGTGAGATGGCACAGGAACGATTGGCGGCGATTGCCGGCATCCACGAATATCCCTTGAGAGTCGCCCCGGGCGTCTCTTCCATGCAGATCAAAGCCGATTCGATGAAGCGCGCGCTCGACGACGCCGGCCTCGACTGGGGCGACGTTGACGGTCTCTACGACGCGCTCGACGGCGAAGGCGGCGGCGGTCTCGGCCTCGCGGCCTACCTCGGGATCAAGCCTCGATTGCTCGACACGACCCAGGTCGGCGGTTCCTCTTACGAGTTCCACGCCTCCCACGCCTTGCGCGACATCGCCGCCGGACGCTGCAACGTTGCCGTCACGACCTACGGCTCGACCGCAGCCTCAATGCGCGTGCCGATCGGCACCGGCGGCATGGGCCGCGGCGGAGCCTCCTGGCAGCAAAACATGGAAGCGCCCTACGGCGGAACCCTGATCAGCAACTACGCCATGGTCGCCCATCGGCACATGCACGAGTACGGCACCACCACCGAACAGCTCGCCCAGATCTCCGTCGCCACGCGCAAGCACGCGATGCGCAACCCCGAGGCCGTCAAGGCGATGACCGATCTGCAGTTCGTCAAGGTCGATGAGATCACGGTCGAAGACGTGCTCGAGTCGCGGATCATCGCCGACCCGCTGCATCTGCTCGAGTGCTGCATGATCTCCGACGGCGGCGGCGCGGCCGTCTTCGTCTCGCCCGAGATCGCGCGAGACATCAAGAAGAAACCCGTATGGATCATCGGCGCCGGCGAAGCCACCAAGTACCGCGAGAACGGCGGCGACATCACGACCTCCGCCGGTGCCCAGAGCGCCCCGGCGGCCTACGGACAGGCCGGCGTGACGCCCGACGAGATCGACATCGCCATGATCTACGACTCGTTCAGCATCACCGTCGCCGTCATGCTTGAAGATCTCGGCTTCTGCGCCAAGGGCGAAGTCGGCCAGTTCATCGAGGACGGTCACCTCGCCTTCGACCAGCCCGGTCTGACCCTCAACACCGATGGCGGTGGACTCTCCTCCAACCACCCCGGCATGCGCGGACTCTTCCTCCTGCTCGAATCCGTCCGCCAACTCCGCGGCGAATCCACCAGCCAGGTCGACGGAGCCAAACTCGCCGTCGCCCACGGCAACGGAGGCCTCCTCGGAGGAACCCACACCGGCGGCACCGTCATCCTCGCCGCTGACTAGCTTTCTCGCTTCCTCCTTTCCGGGGAAGCCGCCGAACCCCATTACCCCTCTCCCCCCGCGAAGCGGGGGGAGATGCCGAAGGCAGAGGGGGGCTCCCCCCCAACGAAAGGCAACACCAACATGGCCAACCGACCACAACCCAGCTTCCCAGAGCCCGACACCCAGCACTTCTGGGACGGCTGCAAGGAAGGCGAGCTGCGCTACCAGACCGATCCCGACGGCAACGTCGTCTTCTACCCCCGCGGACACTCGACCGTCACCGGCGACCGCGAGCTGAGCTGGAACGTCTCCTCCGGCCTCGGCACCGTCTACACCTACTCCGTCGTCCGACAGAACCGCATGCCCGGCTTCCAGGAGCTCGGCGCATACGCCGTCGCCTACATCGATCTCGATGAAGGCTTCCGCATGATGAGCACCGTCGTCGGCGTCGACAATCCCGTGACCGATATCCACATCGGCCAGCGGGTCAAGGTCGAGTTCGAGGAGCAGTCCGGAGACGACTCCTACCCGATTCCCGTCTTCCGACCGGTCTGACGTGTGAAGTAGATGTCATGTTCGGGTCGTCGAACTGGCGATGTTTCCCACTTCGACCACCTGAACAGATACGCTCCGGCTGATGTCCCAACGATCTCCTACCGTTGCCGAACGCCTGTTTGAGCAGCTCGCCGCGTCCGCGCCCCAGCATGAGCGCGATGCGGGACTGGCGATCGAAGCACAGGGCTTGGTCAAGCACTTCGGCGACATCCACGCCGTCAACGGCATCGATCTGCGGGTTCGCCCCGGACAGGTCTTCGGCTTTCTCGGTCAGAACGGCAGCGGCAAGTCGACAACGGTCCGCATGCTCACCACGCTCCTCCGCCCGACCGCCGGAGAGGCGAGCGTGGCCGGCTTCAACGTCCTCACCCAGGATCGTCAGGTCAGACGCGCCGTCGGCGTCGCCCTGCAGGACGCTGGACTCGACATCCTCCAGACCGGACGCGAACTGCTCAGGCTGCAGTCGCGGCTCTACAACGTCCCCCGAGGACAGATCGAAGATCGCGTCGCTCACCTGCTCGATGTCGTCGACCTGACCGAGGACGCCGACCGCCGCATTGGCGGATACTCCGGCGGCATGCAGCGACGCCTCGACCTCGCTTCCGCCCTCGTCCACTCGCCCTCGATCATCTTCCTCGACGAACCAACCACCGGCCTCGACCCGGTCTCCCGCCAGAACCTCTGGGAGTACATTCAGCGGCTCAACCGAGAGGACCGGGTCACGTTCTTCCTCACCACCCAGTATCTCGAGGAGGCGGACCAACTCTGCGACGAGATCGCCATCCTCGACGCTGGCGAGATCGTCCAGCAGGGCACGCCAGACGAACTCAAGGCAACCGTCTCCGCCGACGTGATCTACGTCCAGGTCGAGGGCGACGAACGAGCCCAGCAGCAAGCTGTCAGCGCTCTGCTGCCCCTGCCCAACGTCGAGGATGCACAGTGGGACTTCAACGAGGGCATCGCTGTCTACACGAAGAGCGGGCACGACACGCTGCCCCGCGTCGTTCGCTCCCTCGATGATGAAGGTCTGCCCTTCAGCGGCCTCCGCCTCGCCCGCGCCACCCTCGACGACGTCTTCTTCAAGGCCACCGGACACCGGATCGAGCCCGGCGAACAGGCCGGTCAGCCAACACCGGGGGCAGGCGCATGAGCGCGGCGCAGGCATCCGGCGAACCCCAAACCTCGGCTTCCAGAGACTCTGGACCTCTCCGAGTCCTCACCGACGCGCGCTATCTCGCCATGCGGGCCATCCGTGAGTCTCTGCGCCAACCCGGCGTCGAGATCACCAACATCTTCATCCCCCTCTTTTTCCTCGCCGTCTCCACCGGCGCGATCGCCAACTTCTCCGAGCGCGGCTTCGGCGTCGACAACTACCTCGCCTTCCAGCTCCCGGTCGCCGTGCTGCAGGCAGTGGCCGGCTCCTCCTCAGCCTCCGGGATCGCGATCGTCCTCGACATGGAGCGCGGCTACTTCGACAAGCTCCTCCTCACTCCCGCCTCGCGCTGGTCGCTGATCATCGGCCGCGTCTGGGCCGACGCAGTGCGCGCCATCTTTTTCGCTTCGATCATGCTGATCGCCGCGCTGGTCGCCGGCTCCGGCATGGCCGCGGGCGTCGGCGGAGCCATCCTCATCCTGGTCATCGCCGGACTCTTCGGCGGCGCCTACAGCGGCATCGGCATCTTTATCGCAATGCGCACCGGCAACGCTCAGGCCGCCCAGGCCGGATTCCTGCTCTTCTTCCCCCTGCTCTTCATGGCTCCCGCCTTCGCCCCGCTCGCTGTCTTCGACGACTGGCTCCGCATCATCGCCACGATCAACCCCGTCACCTACATCATGGAAGGTATGCGAGGCCTCGTCATGGAGGGCTACGCCTGGCCCGTGACCGAGGGCGGCCAGATCCTCTTCGGCGACGACGGCCTGCCTCAGACCAAGGATCCGCCCGCCCTCCACTGGGCCTTCGTCTCCCTCGCCGGGTTCAGCGTGTTCACCCTCACCATCGCCGCCCTCGCCCTCCGAGCCCGAACCCGCGCCGACTAAGCGTCAATAGCCCCGTCTCTTCTTCTCCCCCCGCGAAGCGGGGGGAGATGTCGCGGAGCGACAGAGGGGGGCTCCCCAGCGCCCACCCAAACCGCAATGTTCGATACCCTGCCTATCGTCCTATCCCATAGACATAAGTGAGGTTCCTATGCACCGTCCACGCATCTCAAACTTCAGCCGATTCAGCCTCATGGCCATCGGGCTCCTGGCATTGCTCGCCGCCGCGTTGACCGCTGTCATGACCGCCGGCGGATCCGACGAGAGCAGCCAGGGCATCCGAATCCTCGCCCGCAACACCGACAACGGATCGACCGAAGTCGCACTCCAGGTCCAGAACGCCGACCACGCCTGGGGCGAACAAATCCTCCCCCGAGAGCGATTCCTCGCCGCCGACTCCGAACCCGGCCGCTGGCGATCCAGCTCGACCATCCACCTCCAGACCGAGGAAGCAATCGACCCCGCAGCCGTCGGCGCAACCGCGACCGCCGAAATGCGCGGCCCCGACGGCGGATCGATGGGAACCGTCACCATCATCCAGGGTCCGCGCGGTCTCCTGATCCAGGCGCGCCTGACCGGCGTACCCGAGGGTTGGCACGGATTCCACATCCACGAAACAGGCTCCTGCGATCCCGACTTCTCCGCTGCCGGCGGCCACTACGACCCGACCGGCATCGGTCACGGAGTGCTGCACGAGGGAGGCCACCACCCCGGCGACACGGTCAACATCTACGCCCACTCTGACGGCACCGCCAACGCCGACCAGTACACGGTCGACGCCACCCTCGGCGCCGGCACAACGACCCTCTTCGACGCCGACGGCTCCGCAATCATCGTCCACGCAGCCCCCGACAGCTACGGCGCAGACCCCGGAGCAGGCGCCCGCATCGCCTGCGGCGTGATCACCCTCAACTGATCGATCCCCGCTTCCCCCCAATTCCCCTTCTCCCCCCGCGCAGCGGGGGGAGATGTCGCGGAGCGACAGAGGGGGGCTCCCCGCAACGCCAGGACTGCCTCACCGGTTGCCCAACATCACGGCACTCGATAGCCTCAAACTGCATCAGAACAGCGATCAATCCCTCTAGGAGCACCGAATGTCCTTCTTCGAAACCGCTTCCGCACACTGCGACCTCCCCTGCGGCGTCTACGACCCCGCCCAGGCCAAGATCGAGGCCATGTCCGTCCTCAAGTCGATGGAGAAGTACAACGACTCCGACGACCACGACTTCAAGGCCCGCTGCCTCGTCGTCAAGGAACAGCGCGCCGAGGAGGTCAAGCGCCACCTCTGGGTCCTCTGGACCGACTTCTTCAAGCCTCACCACCTCGAGGCCGACGCGTCCATCCACGAGCTCATGTGGAACGCCACCAAGGTCGCCGGCGAAGCCAAGAAGACCAACGACGTCGCCAAGGGCCAGGAACTCATCGACCTGATCGACCAGATCAGCGAAAAGTTCTGGGCCACCGCCGAAGGCCCCGGAGCCGGCGTCTACGCCCAGTAGCCCCTCATCAATCTCCTCGCCCTTGGAGCCAGCGGGCCTCCGATCCCCTCTCCCTCTGGGAGAGGGTTAGGGTGAGGGTCCGGCAGCAGACCAAAAGCACTCCAACCAATACACGAGCTCGGCGAGACTCAACCCAATCTCCGACTCGTTCGAGCTCTTGCTCCTTGTCCAGCCCTTTGGCGGAGATCAATATTCGTGGATCGCACCCCGTTACCTTCAGTTGCCGTATGGAAGCAGGCACAGGAGTGAACGCAATGCCAGAACGGACAAAGGGGGGAACTAGAAGACTCTCGCTGACCTTCTTGGTCGCCGTCCTCGCAGTGGCGACATGGATCGCGCTGAATCCCCGTTCGGTTGAGGCAGGTGATGGGAGCGATTCAGCACCTGATCCCGCATTGCCACAGGCAATCCTCGCGTTCGTAGACACAGACGGCAATGACCTGCCGCCGTCCACAGTTCTGACACCGGGCACCACCCTGCGGGTACGCGTCGGCTTGACGGACGTGCCGGATGTGAACACCGAAGCAACGGCATACCTGGTCCGCGTCAAACTGCTGGTAGAACGCGACATTCTGAGCAGAACAGAGACCTTCAGCGAGGGCCGAAGACCGGTCTACTCCAATGGACGTCAGACTCCTCAGTTCGTCGATCTGTTCGTGCCGACAGTTGATGACGGGAGCCAGCCAGCCGTCGCTGTCGTTGTGATGTACGACGCGGACGGCCCCGGCTCTGCCGCGGGGCCCATTCAGTTAGTCGGCAGCTTCTTTATTCGCATCCAAAGAACCGCCGTCGCCATCGCCGAGCGTTACGCGCCGACGCTGAAATTCAACGACGGCGAGAAGTACTTCCCTGTCGAAGTGGAGGCAATGCTGGAGAATGCCGACTTGAAGTACCGAAAGACTGAATGGGGCATAATCGCCTTTGAGTCGGATGACGTGCTTGCCGAAAAGCCTGTCAAGCCAGAAACGTTGCGCAATCTTTCTTTAGAGTATGGAGATTCCGTTATGAACCAGACCTATCTGGAGCTAAACATAGATAATGGTGATCATGACGCTTGGTGGGTAGAGACGGAAGATCAGCAAGGTGCACAAGCCAGATACAAGAAAGTGGTCTATGCCCGGGTTGTTCCAGTCGAGCACAGCGAAGAAGGAGAACTGACTGCTATCCAATACTGGATGTTCTACGTGTACAATTCGGCTGCAAACAAGCATGAAGGAGATTGGGAGGGAATTCAGCTTATCTTTAGGGGCCGCGATGCAATGGTTCTCATTGATGCTATTAGTCCTTTGTGGCTCGATTACGCTGCTCATGGCACGGTGACTAGATGGTCGGACTGTTCGTTGGGTAAGAGCGAGCGCCCTGTCGTTTACGTGGCGAGACACAGCCACGCCTCTTATTTGAACCCTGGAGTAAAGGATCGAGAAGGTAAGCCTGATGATGATGCGGAAGGAAATGGTAATGAATGGGAATTTGAGGATGTCGAAAGGAGTACCAACGAGAGTCGGGAGACATACGAACTTCGGCTAATGGAAAATCAACTGTGGCTTGATTGGCCGGGGCGCTGGGGCGACTGGAAGCGGGATCTGGGGCTGGGCCTGATAGGGCCGAGGGGTCCAAAATTCAAGAACAAGGAGTGGGATTGGGACAACCCATTAGTTACCGGTGATGAAGTGCAGGAAGCACAGTGCGAGTATGTGCTGCCAGAAGAAAACGGGGCGTTGGGGAATGAGTAGACGGGATCAGGCGGAGAGAGCGCTCCCCTTTTGGACGCGGTGATGGAGCTGGCTTTTGCCAGGTGCGGCTGAGCAGAGCCGTGTCTTGATCTTCGATGCCTAGGCCGGAGCGCTGAAGGTGGCATCGTCGGCCTGCTTGTTTCATGGAAACGTGTTGGTCTCTCTTGCCCACTCCGCAAACCTCGACACACCAACCGCCTCCAAACCGCGCTAACGTTCTACAGAGAACAGGAGTGCGGCACAATGAACATCTCACCCAGGCGACGCCGGCGCATGCAGCGCGAGCACCAACTCCGACAGAACGGACACACCCTCGAGTACATCGCCGACAAGCTCAAGGTCTCCGTCGCCACCGTCCACGACGACCTGCGCCTGCTCGAGACCAACTGGGACGACTTCGCCCGCGCCACCCGGCACGACCTGCTCCTCCAACAGATCACCCGCGTCAACCGCCGCATCGGCCAGCTCATCAACTGGAAACCACCTGGCCCGGAATCCAGAATCACCATTGACGAGTTCATTCGCATCCAGGCCCTCAACGCCCAGAGCCTCAACGCCGCCAATCGCGAACTCCGCCTGCTCCTCCGCGAACTCCCGCCCGACGCCCGCCCCGGCAGCGGCGAGGTCATCGAGATCGAACTCGCCGACTACCCGGACCACGAACTCGCCGACCCCGTGGAAACCCGGAAAAACCTGAAAAAACCTGAAAGCCCAAAGGCCGCGATCCCGCAGAAAACACAGGAGGTCAGCCCGTCGGAGGCCCCAGAAAAAAGTTTCCCCGAAAACCTGAAAGACGACACAGCCAACCTGCCCCGCAACACCGGACGCAACAGACCCTGCCCCTGCGGAAGCGGCCAAAAGCGCAAACACTGCCATCCCCAACATTCCAACTCTCCCCCTCCGGGGGAAGCCCGCCCCGCATTCGATGCGGTGAGGTCACGGCAACCTTCCAACTCTCCCCCTCTGGGGGAGATGTCACGGAGTGACAGAGGGGGCCTCCCGCCCGACATCGAAGCCGAGGTCCTGCGCCTCACCCGACAGTTCGATGCCGCCGACAGAAACAACGACCAACTCGGCCAGGTCAGGGCGCTGGAGAAGCTGGCCGCGCTCCCCGGCAAGTAACAACCCGTTGGCGACGGAAATGACCTGGTCCCCCCGGGAGGACTCGAACCTCCAGCCTACGGATTAGAAGTCCGTCGCTCTGTCCGGTTGAGCTACGGGGGGTCAGCTCTGCGGGCGCCCGGCCTCGTAGAAGGCGGCCCCGCGCTTGTCCAATGATATGGCGACCTCCCGCACCTCGGCGCTCCCGTCCGGGTAGTGAAACTCCAACCGGATCCGCCCCCGATGCGACCCCTCCGGCACCCCCCCAGCCGCCGCCGAGATCCGCAGCCGCGACGGCGCCGGCGCGTAGCCATACCCATTCCCCAGCGCCACCCCGGCGCTCACGTTCGTTTCCAGCCAGCTCGGTGCATCGACCACCCGCCAGGCCAGCAGTCCCGATCCGTCATTGTGAATCAGCAGCGGCACATCGCCCGACGCCAGCTCCGACGACGTGATCTCCAGGGTCCGCTCGTCCAGACGCGCCGCCGGTTGGCCCAGGATCTGCGCCCGCGTCGCCGCCGCAGACGGATCTCTCCCGGCCGGTCGCGCCTGCGACCCCGCCGGCAGCGGCATGTTCATCTCTTCAAACGGACCCGAGGCGTCGATCTCCACGTACATCGCATTCAGACCGGAATAGAACACGTCCAGGTCCAACGGCATCCCTTCCCGGGTCAGTTCGGCCAGGTTCGGCAGCGAGATCGCCAACGGCTCCCACAGCCGCCGCCCCTGCACCATCGGCGGATTGATCACGCAGCCCAGCACTCGTTCCTGGTACGTGAACTGCTCCCGCCGCTCGCCGTCGCAGCCGTAGATCCCGCGCCCCGGATGCTTCCTCGGATCCTCGGGATGGTTAATCCCTGCCCAGCCGTTGTACGCCCACAGCGCGTAGTACCACGATTCGACGTACCTCGGATCATGCGCGCCGACGATCGGATAGAAGGACTCGTTCCACTTCTCCGCCAGGATCCGCGCGCCGGCCGCAATGTTGTAAGCAAAGTGGGTCGTCACCAACGCCTCATACCGCGAAGGCAGCCCGCCGTCGTTGTTGACGCTGCTCGTGATCTGCATGATTCCGTACCCGCAGTCGAACGACAGCTTCACCGGACCCAGCGTGCCCCAATCCACCTCGTACGCCGCCTGCGCGATCTTGCTCTCCTCCCAGGCGATCGCATAAAGAACCTGCAGAGGAATCGCCTGCGAGGGAACCTCGACCCGATCAACCCCAACCGACAGCGTCGGCAACCGGAAGTCCTCGTCACTTGGGAAGAGCTCGTTCGACGCCGCCAACCGCAGCGTGTTCAGATACAGCTGCCGCGACTCGGCCGCTTCAAACGACTCCACCGTGAACGGAGGACCGCCGCCGCTGTACCGACAACTCGTCGGAGCCGCCTCCGCCCCGCTCCAGATCTCGATCGTCGTCGCCCCTCGAGGCGCCAACACCCCGAGCAACGCCGCAATCAACACCACCAGCCCGAGCGCCAACCAGAGCAGCAACCGCCGCCGGCGGCCTCGCTTGAACCTGGACCCGTCCACTCTCAACATCAGCCCATCGGCCCCGCCCGAGGCGCGTTCCGACTCTATCACGGACCCTCCAGCCTCCGCGCTGCGATACTGTGGGCGACAACTGCAGTCGGATCCGCGCCTCAGCCCGCCGCCCCTGCGTGTGCCGGCCGGCGGTTGCACGAGGCGCATCGACAGACGGACGGACAGGAGGTGTGCGTGGCGCGCATTGCGATTATTGGTCTGGGCTACATCGGTGGCTCGATCGGCATGGGGTTGCGCGCGGCCAAGCTGCGCGACACCGAAGTCGTCGGCTTCGACGACTGGCGAGCCGCCCGCCGCGCCGCCGACAAGCAGGACGCCGTCGACCAGATCGTCGGCAATCCCCGCGAAGCGGTCGATGGCGCAGGACTCGTCATCCTCGCGACCCCGCCCGCCGCGACCTCCGAACTGCTGGAAGAGATCGCCCCCGCGCTCGGCCGCGGAGCCGCGGTGACCGACACCGCCGCCTCCAAGGTCAAGATCGAAGACTGGGCCGGCAAGCACCTGCCCAACGGCGTCTCCTTCATCGGTGGACACCCAATGGCCGGCGACGCCTCCGCCTTCGGCATCGACAACGCCAGCGCCGACCTCTTCCGCGGCAAGCGCTGGTTCCTCAGCCCCTCGGCCTCGGCCTCCGACAGCGCGGTCAAGTCGGTCCTCGGCATGGTCCGCGAACTCGGCGCATCGCCCCATTTCCTCAGCGCCGAAGAGCACGACTACGTCCTCGCCGGCGTCTCCCACCTGCCGCTGGTCGTGTCCTCCGCCCTGTTCACCATGCTGCGTTCCTCCGACGGCTGGCCCGACTTCGGCCGCGCCGCCGGTGAGACCTTCCGCTCGATGACCGCCTACAACTCCGGCGATCCCAGCACCACCACCGAGATCGCCGTGACCAACAAGGAGCAGGTCCAGCACTGGATCGACCGCTTCGTCCTCGAGCTGAACCGCGTCCGAAACCTCCTCGACGAGGAAGAGGAAGACGTGTTCCGCGAGTACTCGGCCGCGCAGATCAACCACGCCAAGTTCCTCGGCGGCGACGACATGGACCCCGACGCTGGCGCGCAGCCCGACATCCCCGACGCCACCTCGCAGATGGCCGCCCTCCTGATCAGCCCGCGCCTCTACGACCGCGTCCGCAAGATGACCAAGCGGAGCGAGGAGCAGGAGAAGCAACGCGCATCGCGCGGT
This sequence comes from Dehalococcoidia bacterium, assembly GCA_022822855.1. Taxonomy (GTDB): domain Bacteria; phylum Chloroflexota; class Dehalococcoidia; order Bin125; family Bin125; genus Bin125. Next base: position 57,956 of record JAJDYG010000006.1, on the reverse strand, counting down.
CGCCGCTGGGGACGCGGCTAAGGAGATCCCGAGACGATGAGCGACCGCATGATCGTCGAGCCGAGCGGCCCGCTGCGAGGCGAGTTGCTCGTCCCCGGCGACAAGTCCATTTCCCACCGAGCCCTGATCTGCAACGCCCTCGCCAGGGGCGAGGCCGAAATCACCGGCCTGCTCGACAGCGCCGACTGCCGCTCAACCATGGCCTGTCTCCGCCAGTGGGGCGTCGAGTTCGAGCAGAACGATGACCGCGTCGTCGTCCGAAGCCCGGGCCAGGATGCCTTTCACGTGGCTGCCGGCCTGCTCGATTGCGGCAACAGCGGAACCTCGATCCGGCTGCTCAGCGGGGTCGCCGCAGGCCTGCCCTTCCGCAGCAGGTTCGACGGCGACGAGTCGCTGCGCCAGCGCCCCATGCGTCGCGTCCTCGATCCGCTCGGCCAGATGGGAGCTTCCGTCTCCCAAGACCGAACCGCGCCCTTCTGGATCGACGGCTCCGATCGGGCGCTGCGCGGATTCGACGGCGACATCGGCGTCGCCAGCGCACAGGTCAAGAGCTGCATCGTCTTCGCCGCGCTGCGCGCCGACCGGCCGAGCCGGATCGTCGAACCCGGACCATCTCGCGATCACACCGAGCGCATGCTCACCGCCATGGGAGCGGACATCGATGTCGATGGCGAGACCATCCGCGTCGTCCCCGGAGCGGAACTGCAAACCTCCGACGTTCAGGTGCCCGCTGACATTAGCGCAGCCGCATTCTGGATGATCGCGGCCACCCTGATTCCCGACTCCGAAGTCACCCTGCCCGGCGTCGGCCTCAATCCCCGGCGCAGCGGCGTCGTCGATGTGCTCAAATCGATGGGCGCCGCCGTCGAGATCACCAATCGCCGCGACGTCTCCGGCGAGCCCGTCGCCGACGTCACCGTGCGAAGTTCCACGCTCTACGGAACTCGGATCGACGGCGATCTGATCGTGACCTCGTTGGACGAGCTGCCCGCGCTCGCCGTCGCCGCCGCCTTCGCCGAAGGCGTCACCGAGATTCACGATGCCGAAGAGCTGCGCGTCAAGGAGTCAGACCGGATCGCGACGACCTCGGCCATGCTCACCGCCATGGGCGTAGAGGTCGAGGACTGGCGCGACGGCATGCGCATCGTCGGCGGAAACCCGCGTGGCGCGACAGTCGATTCCCACGGCGACCATCGCCTCGCCATGGCCGCCGCCGTCGCCGCCCTCGCTTCGGACACCGAGTCCGGGCCGACCACCATTCGCGGCGCCTCCGCCGTCGACATCTCCTATCCCACATTCTGGAGCGACCTCAACCAGTTGCGCCGTGTCCCGACCTGATATGTCCCAAACTGGCTCACGGTCCGACCCCGCTCCGCTCGTGGTCGTGATCTCCGGACCCTCCGGCGCGGGCAAGGACACGGTGATCGAGGAAGCCCTCGCCCTCGACCCCTCGCTCTCGAAAGTCGCCACCGCCAAGACCCGAGCGCCGCGGCCCGGAGAGATCGAGGGCGTCCACCACGTCTTCCTCAGCGACGACGAGTTCGAGCGTTGGATCGCCGAGGACGCCTTCCTCGAACACGTCAACATCTACGGCCACCGCAGCGGTGTGCCAAGGGCCGCCGTCGAGGACTTGCTCAGCCAGGGCCGGACCCCAATCCTGCGCACCGATGTCGAGGGCGCACGCACCCTCAAGGCCAACCTGCCCTCGCCGCTGCTCGTCTTCGTCACCGCCCCCGATATCGACTCCCTCGAACGCCGAATGCGCGCCCGCGCCGCCGAAACCGAGGCCGAAATCGCCGCCCGCCTCGCCGAGGCCCGGGACGAGATGGCCGAAGCCGACTGGTTCGACCTCGTCATCGTCAACAACGACGACGGGCACCACGCCGCCGCCCACCAACTCGTCAAAGCGATTGAAGCGGAACGCGCCCAGCGGGATGACCCGTGATGATCCGATGCCCCGTGCTTGACACGGGGCCCAGACCTCGAGCGTCGCGCGCGGCGACATCGTCAGCCTCACCTCAGACTCTGTCGCCTCCAACCTTTGACAACGACTCCATCTCCCGTACCATCCACGCAGGAACCGAACCGCACGAGGCCGACCATGCCGATCAGCGATCTGGCCATTGGAACTGCACCGAGGACGCGAACCCGTCCCTCGGCCCAATGTCACACCTCGGGCGGGCAAGGGGTCTGGCGACGCGACTTCTGATTCGCAACGCCTCGGGGCGCACTGTTCGAATCCGTAGCCGCCCCTGATCCTTGGAGTTCCTGCTCATGCCCTCATCTGGCCAAACGACTCCCAGCCTGGAGGAGTTCAAACAACTCGCCGCCGACGCGCGCGCGTCCGGCAGCGGCAACTACGCCGCCATCTACCGGGAAGTCCTCGCCGACCTCGAAACTCCCGTCTCCGCCTTCCTCAAAGTCAAGCGCGGCGCCTACTCCTTCCTGCTCGAGTCGGTCGAGGGCGGCGAGCGCCCCAGCCGCTACTCCTTCATCGGCACCGAGCCCTACCGCATCTTCCGCGCCCCCTCAGGCGGAGCAGTCGATCCGCTCAACGAGATCGAAGCCGAACTCGATCGCTTCGACCTCGTCACCAACCCCGACCTGCCGCCATTTCACGGCGGCGCGGTCGGCTACCTCTCCTACGAGTCGATCCGACACTTCGAACCTCGCGTCCAGCCCGCCGATTCCGATCCGCACGGCCTGCCCGAGGCGCTCTTCCAGTTCGTCGACACCGTGCTGCTCTTCGATCACCTCAAGCACGTGATCAAGGTCGTCACTCACGCCCGACTCGACGGCGATGTCGACTCCGCCTATCGAGCCGCCGAGTTTCGCATCGACCAACTCGTCGAGCGGCTCCAGTCCGGCCCGCCGATCCCGCCCACCGACGCGCCGGAACCGTCCGGCCACTCCGCCGCCATTCGCTCCAACATGGAGCGCGAGGCGTACTTCTCGGATGTCAAGCAGATCATCGACTACGTCATAGCCGGCGACATCATCCAGTGCGTCTACTCTCAGCGCTTCTCGCGCGACACCTTCGTCCACCCCTTCAACGTCTACCGCACCCTGCGCACGGTCAACCCGTCGCCCTACACCTACTACCTCGAGATGGACGATCACCAGATCGTCGGAACCTCTCCCGAGCTGCTCGTGATCGTCGAAGACGGCAAGGTCTCAACCCACCCGATCGCCGGCACCCGACGCCGCGGCCTGGATGACGACGAGGATCGAGCGCTCGAGGCCGAACTCCGCGCCGACGAGAAAGAGATCGCCGAGCACGTCATGCTGCTCGACCTCGGCCGCAACGACATCGGCCGAGTCGCCAAGCCCGGCACGGTCCGCGTGACGCAGGAACTCGACGTCGAGCGCTACAGCCACGTCATGCACCTCGTCTCGCACGTCGAAGCGGACCTGGCCGACGGCGCAACCTCCTTCGACGCCGTCCGCGCCACCTTCCCCGCCGGCACGGTCTCCGGCGCGCCCAAGATCCGCGCCATGGAGATCATCTCCGAGCTCGAAGAGGACCAGCGCGGACCCTACGCCGGCGCCTTGGGCTACTTCGGCTTCGGCGGCAACATGGAGACCGCCATCACCATCCGCACGATCATCATGCAGGACGGCGTTGCCTCTGTGCAGGCCGGCGGTGGGATCGTCTACGACTCCAAGCCGACCTCCGAGTTCGAGGAAACCGTGAACAAGGCGATGGGCATGTTCACCGCGCTCGACCTGGCCGAAGAACGCTCGCGCGCCGGCGCAGCCTCCGGCGGATCACGGGGCTACTGATGCCGGAGTCCCTGATCATCGGCTACGGTGTCGTCTTCGACGATGCCGGACGCGTGTTGCTGTTGCGACGCCGCCAGCACGAAGCGCTCTGGCCCGGACGCTGGTGGTTGCCCGGCGACGTCACGCCGCTCAGCGAGGAGCCGGACGACACAGTCCCGCGCCTCTTCGAGCATCTACTCCGCCAACGAATCCGAGCCGGATACGCCCACACCGTCTACGGCGAGGAACCGTCCACTGGCCGGCACTCCGTCCACAACGCCTACGTCGTCACCGTCGAGGAGTCGATCGAAGGCGCGCCCGAGGACGAGACCAATCCGTTCGACGCCATGGAATGGTGGGATATCACCGCCGCCGTCGCGGAGTTGCCCGATCACCAGGCCGAGCTGCTCTCAACCGTGCTCGAACGGCGCGACTCGGGCTGGGACTTTGACGACGACGCAACCCTGGACGACCTGTTCAGAGAGCCGTCATCACCGTCGTCGCCCACCGTCCCCAACCGGACACACCTTGAACGGCGCGCGGCGGGCGATGCCATCCTCGCCGAGCTCACCGATCAGGAGAACTTCGCCGAAACAATCGAGTCTCGAATGGGTCCATTCGGCTCCTACCTCGTCGATCACATCTGGGGCGACATCTGGCAGGACGGCCTGCTCTCCCGCCGCGACCGCAGCCTGGCCGCGATGGCGGCCGCCGGCGCGCTGATGCAGGTCGACGGCTTCGCCTTCAACGCCGCAATCGGTGAACGCAATGGACTGAGCCGCGACGAAATCGTCGAGGTCTGCGTCCAGCTCACCGTCGAGTGCGGGTTCCCCTTCGGCAATCTCGCGCTCACCCGAGTCCTCTCCGACTGGGCCGCTTCCGGCGAGCCATTCACGCCCGACTCGGCCATCGGCAAAGATGACGAGCAGCGCCGCCGCGACGCCGCCGAGGTCTCCGAGGCCCTGACCGGCCGACGCATCGACCCAGCCAACATCGCCGACGATGCTCAACGGCAACTCGGATCCGTCGGGCGCCTGACCGTTGACTGGTCGTGGGGCGACATCTGGAACCGCAAGGTGCTGTCGCCCAGAGACCGCGCGCTGGTCGTCCTGGCGATGCATCTCGCCATGGGTCGTGAACGCGAACTGGAGTCGGATCTCAGGACCGCCCATCGACTCGGCTGCGCCTGGGACGAACTGGACGGCGTGATCGCGATCGCCTCAGCCTTCTGCGGCCTGCCTCGCGCTGCCGACGCCGGCCGCATCCTGCAGCGGCTTCGAGACTAGGGCCGCCTGCCTAGAATGCGCGCCAACGAGCGCAAGATGACGCGCCGACGAGCGCAAGCTGAAATGAGGAACTGAGATGACGACTCACGCGGAACGACGCAAGGCGGGCAGTGAGTTGTTGGCAGAGATGACCGGTCAGCCGCTCGGTTTCGCCGCCGCCGCCGAGCAACGCACCGGAGCATTCGGCAGCTACGTCGTCGACTACATCTTCGGCCAGGTCTGGCAGGGCGACGAACTCTCCCGCCGCGACCGCAATATCGCCGCGCTGGCCATGCTGGGCGCGCTTGAGCGCCTGCAAGCAGTTCAGTTCCACGCCAGCTTCGCTCCCGCCAACGGCGTGACTCGCGAAGAGATGACCGAAATCGCGCTCCAGATCGCCGGTTACTCCGGGTTTCCAGCCGGCAACGAGATGATCAACGTCCTCGTCGAGGCCTGGAGCAAGGCCGACGGCGAGCCCTACCAGATTCCGCCGGCAGACTACAAGGATGACGACCAGCGCCACCGCGACGCGGTTGACGTGATGCGAACCCTCAACGGACGCGAGGAAGCCCAGGATCCGGCGGAGGCCCTGGCCGGAATGGAGAGGATCGGGCCGGTCGGCAAGCTCGCCTTCGAGTTTGCCTTCGGCGACCTCTGGTCCCGCTCGCAGCTCTCGCGCCGCGACCGCTCGCTGGTCGTCGTCTCGATCCTGGTCGCACTGAACAAGACCGAAGAGCTGCAGTTCCACATCCCCGGCGCCCTCAACCACGGCGTGACCGAGACCGAACTCCAGGGCGTCATGGCCACCGCCGCGCCCTACTGCGGATTCCCCCGCGCCGTCGAGGGTTACCGCACCCTGGCGCGCATCCTCAGAGAACGGGAGGCTGCCCAAGATGGCGGTTGATACGTTACTGATCGACAACTACGACTCCTTCACCTACAACCTGTACCAGTACCTCAGCGAACTCGGCGCAGATGTCGTCGTGCATCGCAACGACCGGATCACGCTCGACGAAATCGAAGCGCTCGAGCCGCGCCGGATCGTGATCTCGCCCGGTCCGAAGACTCCGGCCGAGGCCGGCGTCAGCGTGCCGGTGCTCCAGCGCTTCAGCCCGACGATCCCCACGCTCGGAGTCTGCCTGGGACACCAGGCGATCGGAGCTGCCTTCGGAGCCACCGTCGGTCCGGCGGGCGAGATCATGCACGGCAAGGTGTCTTCGATCGACCACGACGGCACAGGCGTGTTCGACGGATTGCCCAACCCAATCGAGGCGACGCGCTACCACTCACTGATCGTCGAGCCGGATACGCTGCCGGACGAAATCGTCCCCACCGCCTGGTGTGAACGGCTCGACGGCAGCGGCAGGGTTCTGATGGGCATGCGTCACACCGAGTACCCCATCGAGGGCGTGCAGTTCCATCCCGAATCGATCCGCACCAAGACCGGTCACGCGATCCTGCAGAACTTCCTCGACCAGTCCGAGGCCTTCAACAGTGGCTAGTGGAGATCTCAGCGCGGCACTCGGTGCCGTGATCGACGAGCAACGCAGCCTCAGCGACGCCGAAGCATCGGCGGCGATGGACGCCTTGATGTCCGGCGAAGCCGACGAAATCCAGGCATCCGCCTTGCTCACTGGCCTCCGTATGAAGGGCGAATCGGTCGATGAGGTCGTCGGCCTCGCCCGCGCGATGCGCGAACACGCGCTGCGAGTCGACCTGTCCGACTTACCCCGCCTCGCCGACACCGCCGGCACCGGCGGCTCCGGCAAGCACACCTTCAACTCCTCCACGGCGGCAGGATTCGTCCTCGCCGGATGCGGCGTGCCGGTAGCCAAGCACGGCAATCGAGCCATGTCATCCAGCGTCGGCAGCGCCGATGTCCTCGAGGCCCTGGGCGGACAGATCAGCGTCAACCCCGATCAAGCAGCGCAACTCATCCGCGAGGTCGGCTTCGGCTTCCTCTTCGCCCAGGCATTTCACCCCGCCATGCGATTCGTCGCCCCCATCCGTCGTCGCATCGGCGTCCGAACCGTGTTCAACATCCTCGGCCCGCTGACCAATCCCGCCCGAGCCTCCCACCAGCTGATCGGCGTCGCCCGACCCGAACTGGGACCGCTAATGGCCACGGCGCTCGGACGGCTCGGCGTCCGCCGCGGCCTCGTCGTCCACGGACATGAAGGCCTGGACGAAATCTCGCCCGAGGGCGAGACGACCTGCTGGCAGGTCGACGGCGAAGTGCTCACCAAGTTCACCGTCTCGCCCCAGGATTTCCAGATTCGCCCGGTACCGCTCGCCGCCGTGCGAGGCGGCGACACCGCTGAGGCATCGGCGACCATGATGCGTGAAGTCCTGGGCGGTAAGACCTCCGCGCTGACCGGATTCGTCACGCTTAACGCCGCCGCCGGACTGCTCGCCGCCGAGGAAGTCCCAACCCTCTCCGAGGGCGTCAGCCGAGCCGCCGAGTGCATCGACGATCAGCGAGCCCTGCGTAAGCTGGAATTGTGGGTGGAACGCTCTCAGGACTTCGTCGACGAGACCGAAGCGACAAAGGCGACATAATGCCATCCGTACTGGAACGCATCGTCGCCCAAACTCGAGACGCCGTCGCCGCCCGACAGCAGACCGTATCGATCCACGAACTGCGAGAACGCGCGCTCGCTCGCTCGGGAAGCAACGACTTCATCGCCGCCCTCAACCAACCGGGCGTCGGCCTCATGGCCGAGATCAAGCGAGGCTCCCCCTCCAAGGGAATGTTCGCCCCCGACCTCGTGCCGTCGGAGCTGGCCAACACCTACCGCGACATCGGCGCAATCGCCGTGTCCGTCCTCACCTCGCCCGCCTTCTTCGCCACCGACAACGACCTCTGCGAAGCCGCCAGCGCGCTCAACGGAAGCGGCCTGCCCCTCCTGCGCAAGGAGTTCCACGTCGATCCCTACCAGGTCGCCGAAGCCGCAGCGCTGGGTGCCGACGCCTACCTCCTCATCGCGAAGACGCTCGATGCCGCCGAACTCAGGATCCTCACTCATGCCGGAGACGAGTTCGGTCTGACCGCCTTCGTCGAAGTCACCGACGAAGCCGAGACCCAGATGGCGCTCGACGCCGGCGCCGCCGCGATCGGCATCAACAACCGAAACCTGCACACCTTCGAAGAAGATCTGGGCACGACGGAACGACTCAGAGACAGGATTCCGGCCTCGATCCCCGTCGTCGCCGCCAGCGGCGTGCGAACCCGAGCGGACATGAAGCGAATGCAAGCCTGCGGCGTCAACGCCGTCCTGATCGGCGAGGCGCTGTCCTCAGCCGCCGACCCGCACGCCAAGGCTCGAGAGCTGCTGGGACGATGACCTTCGTCAAGATCTGCTCAGTGCGCGCCGTCGAACACGCCGAGTGGGCGCGCGAGGCCGGCGCCGACGCGATCGGCATGATCTTCGCCGACGCCCCCAGGCGGATCGACATGAGGGTCGCCCGAGCGGTCCGCAGGGAACTCGGTCCGCGCGTCGAGATCCTGGAGTCGAACACCGGAACGATCGAGCGCGAGCGTCGCGCCGCCGGCCGGCCTCTGCTCGTCGGCGTCTTCGCCCGACAATCCATCGACGAAATCGAGCGCGTGCTCGACCGGGTCGATCTGGACATGGTCCAGCTCAGCGGGGGCGAACACCCGGCCCTGGCCGGTCGCGTCCGGCGAGCCGTGGTCCGCGCAGTGCACGTAGAAGCGGGAATGGACGCTCGAGCCGTACTCCGCGAGATCGAGCGAGCCCCGAACACCGTCACCCACTTGGAGCCGCATTCAAAGCAGGGCGGCGGCATGGGACAGTCCTTCGACTGGACCCTCGCGGCGGAGGTCGCTCAAGCGTCTCCGTTTCTGCTTGCCGGCGGCCTCAACCCGGACAACGTCGGCGAGGCGGTCGGCCTCGTTCGACCCTGGGGAGTAGATGTCTCATCCGGCGTCGAAACCGATGGGGTCAAAGATCGAGAGAAAATCCGCGCGTTCATCGCTGCGGCGAAAGGCGAGGATGCGTCGTGACGAGAGAGAGTGGAGCCTTCGGACCGTTCGGCGGCCAGTTCGCGCCCGAGACGCTGATGCCGGCTCTGGCGGAACTGGAAGAGGCCTGGACGGCCGCCCAGGAAGATCCCGAGTTCCGCGCCGAACTCGACGAGATGCTGCGCGACTACGTGGGTCGCGAGACCCCGCTGACCTATGCCGAGCGTCTCACGGAGCAACTCGGCGGCGCGCAGATCTGGCTCAAACGGGAAGACCTCGCCCACACCGGCGCCCACAAGATCAACAACGCGCTGGGTCAGGTGCTGCTCGCCAGACGCATGGGCAAGCCGCGGATCATCGCCGAGACCGGCGCAGGCCAACACGGCGTCGCCACCGCAACCGCTTGTGCTCGATTTGGGATCGAGTGCATCGTTTACATGGGCGAGGAGGATGTCCGCCGGCAGGCCCTCAACGTCTTCCGCATGGGGCTGCTCGGCGCCGAGGTTGTCCCCGTCAAGTCAGGAGCCCGGACGCTCAAAGATGCCATCAACGAGGCGATCCGCGACTGGGTCACCAATGTCCGCACGACCCACTACCTGATCGGCAGCGCGATCGGGCCGCACCCCTATCCGGTCATCGTGCGCGAGCTGCAATCCTGCATCGGCCGCGAAGCGCGAGATCAACTGCAAGAGAAGACCGGCAAGCTGCCCGACGTCGCGATCGCCTGCGTCGGCGGCGGGAGCAACGCCATCGGACTCTTCCACCCCCTGATCGACGACCCGGTCCGGCTGATCGGCGTCGAAGCCGCAGGCGAGGGTCTGGATGCTCGGCACGCCGCCACGCTGTCCGGCGGCTCGCCCGGCGTGCTGCACGGCACGAGGACCTACGTCCTGCAGGACGAACACGGGCAAATCACAGAGGCGCACTCAATCTCCGCCGGACTCGACTATCCCGGAGTTGGACCGGAACACGCCTGGCTGATGCTCACCGAGCGGGCCGAGTATGTTTCCGTCACCGATGACGAAGCGCTGGACGGACTCAAGCTGCTCTCCGAGACCGAAGGCATCATCCCAGCCCTGGAGACCGCCCACGCTATCGCCTACGCCGCGAAGATCGCGCCCGAGATGAGCCCCGACGAAATCATCCTCCTCGGCCTCTCCGGCCGCGGCGACAAAGACGTAGAAATCGTCCGCGACGCGCTGGAGTCGCGTGAGCCCTGATCGTGGTGCAACCTCAGAGCACTGGACACCGGGAAGCGCCGGACAAAGCTGGAGATCGAGGATTGGCCGGCCTCAGACTCGTCGCCTGGGGTCTGCTCTGCACCGTCGCCTGGCTGCTCGTCGTCGTCTTGACCACCGCAATCGTCACCGAGATCGATGGAGGCGAGGCATTCAGCGAAACCGGCCTCCTGATCTTCGTGATCGGACAGGGGATCGCAGGCCTGGTCGGCTGGTTCGCCCTGCCAATCTGGATCATGCGGCGGCGAGGACAATCTGCTGCCGTCGCCTGGCGGCGACCGAAATCGACCGATGTCATCTGGGCCGTCGGAGGTCTCCTGGCCATCTACGCCGTGCTCTTCGTCTACACCAGCATCGTTAGCGCGATCGGTGTGGATGCGCTCGAACCGCAGTCGACCATCGACGACGACCGGCTCTTCGTCCACACCTCCGTCATGATCGCGCTGGGCATCCTGGTCATCGTCTGCGCACCGATCTACGAGGAAGCCTTCGCGCGCGGCTTTGTCCTCGGTGGTCTCAAACCCCACTGGGGGCTGATCCCGGCATTCCTCATCTCGGCCGCGGTCTTCTCCGCACTCCATGCCGATCTCGGCAGTCTGATCCCGTTTGCAATCGCCGGAGTGGTTCTGGGCGTCGTCTACCTGCGGACGGAATCGCTGACTGCCGCATCATTGGCGCATTGCGGCTTCAACGTAATCGGGTTTTCGGCGACGCTGGTGCAGCAACTCGGTTGAGGGGGCGGAATGGCTGATCTCGGAAAGCGGTATCGGAGGGCCTTCGCTGCTGCGGCGGCAAGCGGCGATGGTCCGCTCGTCTTCCCCTTCCTCACGGCGGGATTCCCGACGCCCGAAGAAACCCCTGAACTCGTTCGAGCCGCCATCCGCGGCGGGGCTGGAGGCTTCGAGATCGGTGTCCCATTCTCCGATCCGATCGCCGATGGGCCGGCCCACCAGGACGCGTACACCGTCGCGCTGGCCGCCGGAGCTTCGCTTGACACCGCGCTCGAAGCCGTTCGTACTGCCCGCGAGGCCGCCCCGGAGGTCCCAATCACGCTGATGGGCTATCTCAATCCGTTCCTGTCGGTCGGCTGCTCGACCGACGACGAGACGGAACAGCCTGGCGAGGCCGTTGGAGAGCCGATGGAAGCGCTCGCAAGGCGCGCCGCCGAGGCCGGGGCCGACGGTTTGATCGTAGTTGACCTGCCCGTAGACGAGTCCGATGCAGCCCGCGAAGTCCTCGCTCGCCACGGGTTGGCAATGATCTATCTGCTCGCTCCAACCTCGACCGAGGAGAGAATTGCTGCTGTCGCTGAACGTGCGTCTGGGTTCATCTACCTGGTTTCGTTGACCGGTGTGACCGGAGCCCGCGATCAGGTCGCGGCAGATTTCGAAGCCTTCGTCGGCCGGGTCCGCGCACAGACTGACACGCCGTTGGCAGTCGGTTTCGGTATCAGCCGGCGCGAGCACGTCGAGCAGGTCGGAACATTGGTGCCCGCTGCTATCATCGGTTCAGCGCTGACCACGACGATTGCGTCGGCGCCGCCGGACGGCCGCGCTGAGGCCGTTGAGCGATATCTTGAGGTGGTCACTGGCCGCCGGAGCGAATAGACAAGCGAATGGGCACTCGCAAGCCACTGGTTCCGATGTTCGTCAGCTGCGTCTATATCTCCGCGGCCGGCATCTTTGAGGCCGGTCGCTAGATCGCGTGCCGACGAGAGTCGTCTGTTCGCTGATCGCACCCCCTGCAACACGCTTGCAACACCCACGCACCCACCTCGTCCCATCACCTATCGGGAACTGCTGAGCACCTGACGATGGCTACACGCGATACCGAGCCTGTCTGGCGCCTGCGCGGCATCCGCGGCGCAACGACCGTCGAGGCCAACACGCGCGTCGACATCATCGAAGCCACCGAAGAGTTGCTGGCAGAGATGATCGCCCGCAACGACATCGAGTCGAGCGAAGTGGCCTCGGTCTGGTTTACGACCACTCCGGACCTCAACGCCGAGTTCCCGGCCGTCGCGGCGCGGCTCACCTTCAAGTGGAGCCACGCCGCCCTGATGTGCGGGCACGAAATGCAGGTGCCTGGTTCCTTGCCATCCTGTTTGCGGATTCTGGTGCATGTCAACACTCCGCTCAGGCAGAACCAGGTCCAGCACGTCTACCTGCGCGGAGCCAGGGTGTTGCGAACAGACTTAACGGTTAACACAGAACCAACGCGTTCAGTCGGGGATCTCCTGAGAAGATTCAGTGGAAGCTCCGACGAGGACAGCTAGCGAGCGAGAAGGTAACGACATGCTGATTGTCATGAGAATGGGCGCCACCGACGAGCAGGTTCGGGGCGTCCTCGCGCGACTGAAGGAGTTCAATCTCGACGGCCATCTCTCACCGGGGAAGGAACGAGTCGTGATTGGTGCAGTAGGCGTGATCGGCGACCCCGACATCCGCGCTCAGATGGGCCGCATGAGCGGCGTCGACGAGGTCATCGCGATCTCCCGTCCCTACAAGCTCACGGGCCGCGAGTTCCAGAAGGAAGACACCGTCATCGACGTCGGCGGCGTCAAGATCGGTAACGGGACGATGGTCGTCATGGCCGGACCGTGCTCGATCGAGAACGAAGAGCACATGGTGACGACCGCCAGGGCCGTCGCAGCGTCCGGCGCCCAGATCCTGCGCGGCGGCGCATTCAAGCCGCGCACCTCGCCATACGCTTTCCGGGGGCTTGGTGAAGAAGGCCTCCAGCATCTCGCGGCCGCCCGCGAGGCAACGGGCTTGCCCGTGATCACAGAGGTCATGGAAGCTCGCGACGTCGAACTGGTCGCTCGCTACGCCGACATCCTCCAGATCGGCACCCGCAACATGCAGAACTTCATGCTCCTGGATGAAGTCGGACTGGCCCGCAAGCCGGTCATGCTCAAGCGCGGCCTCTCAGCCACGATCGATGAGTGGCTGCTCGCGGCTGAGTACATCATGGCCAAGGGCAACCGCGATGTCATCCTCTGTGAGCGCGGAATCCGCACCTTCGAGACCGCCACCCGCAACACGCTCGACCTTTCGGCGATTCCCGTCGTGAAGCGGCTCAGCCATCTACCGATCGTCAGCGACCCGGCCCACGGCACTGGTCACTGGTACCTGGTCGAGCCCATGGCCCGCGCCTCGATGGCGGTCGGCGCCGACGGTCTGATGGTCGAGGTTCACCCGAATCCCGATCACGCCTTGTCGGATGGCCCGCAGTCATTGACGCTCGAGAACTTCGACAGCCTGATGCGCTCCCTCGAGCGTGTCGGAGAGGCAGTCGGACATCCTCTCGCCCCGCAGCCCCAGTTGGCAGCGGTCGCTGACTAGCACGCACCGCTCCGAGATTGCCGCGCTCGCCGCGGCAATCTCGCCGAGTCGAGCCCGCGTCGCTACAGGGCCGTGCGCAGACACAACGACTAGGCGAGATCAGAGCTCATTCGTGAGCGCTCGCCGTGCAGCTTCGTCGCGTTGGTCGACAGCCTGGGAATGCTCCCCCTGTTCGACTTTGAGTTCGAGCTGATCGACCGCGCCTGTCACCGAGGTCTGCATCGTCCGCAGTTGATCGTTCAGACGTCGCAGCATCTCAAGCGAGTAACGATCGGCTTCCAGCGCCTGCGACACCGCTTCGGTCGTAGCCTGCCCACGCACGGCCGCAGCCTCCTGGTTCGCCCGAGTGATCGTCTCGGTCGCTGAGTGGTGCGCCTGATCGACGATGTTCTGCGCCCGCGCCTCCGCAGCCTGCACCAGTTCGTGAACCGAAATCTGCTGCTCGGCATCTTGGCGCGCCTGCTGCGCGAGAATCGCGGCTTCTTCCTGAGTGTGTTGCAGCAGGCGTTCGCGCTCCTCAAGCAGTCGCTGAGCCTGATCAGCCGATGCCGGCGCGGCCATACGCAGTCGGTCGATCAGGTCGAGCAGTTGCTCGCGGTCAACCGTCCAGCCGGAACCGAATCGGCTGCGTCGACCGGCCAGAACAGCCGCTTCGATCTGGTCAATCAGTTCGAGGAGATCGATGATGAACTCCGGCCCAGAGTCCCGCCTGAGTCGACTGTAGCGCAGGAGCGGGAAAGCGGGTGAACCCGACTCAACTCACGAGCGAAGAGGCGGACCGTACTTCTCGACCAGCGCCTCCGCGACGTTGGGCGGCACCAGATCGTCGACCGGATGCCTGAGTGAGGCGAGTTCGCGAATCCGGCTGGCAGAGATGAACAGATGCTCATGGCCGGACATCAGGAAGACCGATTCGATGTGCGGCGCCATCTTCTTGTTCATCAAGGCCATATCGAACTCTGCCTCGAAGCCGGTCACCGCACGAATACCGCGCACCAGGACGCTTGCGCCGACATCGTCGGCGAAATTGACCACGAGCCCCGTGAACTTGGCGGCGCGAACGTTGGGGCAATGTTTCGTCGCCCCTTCGATCAACCCCAGCCGCTCGTCAACGTCGAACGTCTCGCTCGAGCGCGGATAGATCGCCATGACGACCTCGTCGAACATGCCCGCCGCGCGCTGCACGATGTCGAGATGGCCGTTGGTGATGGGGTCGAAGCCGCCGGGATAGAGCGCGATCGTCATGTCTGGGCCTCCGCGCGATACGTGTCGATAGCGCCGTCACCATAGCGCCGTTGATCGATCCGCACTAGCCCACCGATCCGTTCCGGCGGCGGCGCTACACCGCCCGATGCTCTGGTCAGCCGTCGCCAGACCGCCAGGGTTCCATCGGAGAGCGTGGCGCGCTCGACGAACGTCTCGATCACAGGGAGCGCATCAACTCGATATGGCGGGTCGATGAAGATCAGATCTGGGTCCAGCGGAATCCGCGAGAAGCAACGTTCGACCGGCAGCCGATGCACGCGCGCCTGCTCGGTCAGTCCAAGCGCGTCGAGGTTCCGCCGAATCACTGCGCAGGCAGGCCCGTTGCGCTCAACAAAATCGACGCTGGCCGCGCCGCGGCTCAGCGCTTCGATCCCCAGGTAACCGGCGCCGGCATAGAGATCGAGCACGCGAGCATCCTCGACGATTTCGCCAATCGCCGGTCGGTCGAAGATCGCCGCGCGAAGGACGGCCGTCGCCGGCCTGGTGCCATTCGCCGGCGACCGCAGTCGTCTGCCCGCCAGTATGCCTCCTACGACCCGTGGTTGAGCGGACGCCACTATTCGGCCTCTCCTGCTCGGACAGGGACGGTGATCACGTGACCGACGCGAACATCGCCGTCCGACACCACAAGCTGAGCGCGATAGTCGCCGGGTTCGGTCGGCAGATCCCAGAACTGCCAGCCGCTGCCGCTGTTGCCCGAGAGTGCGCCGTCCTCAACGCTGAAGACGGGATCGAAGAGGATTGCGTTTGGCAATCGCAGATCGGGAATTCCCGACTCAAAGAATGCAGCGATCGCGGGCCAGAGATTGGCATTGGCTCCCTGGTCTTGTTCCTTGCCCGCGCCTGCGTTGCTGACGTAGATGCCGCCCAGGCCCCTGTCCGAAACAACCTTCAACTGAAACGCCGCACTGAATCGATTGTGGATCCAGATCGTTACGGCCGAGCCCGTCTGATCCGGATAAGTGAACGTCGTGACGTGATTGACATTGTCCCAGCGAATCCCCCCGGCCAGGTTGTCCAGCATGATCGAGTTGCCCTGCAGAGTCACTCGAGTGCCGGGCAGGTAGGGGCCAGGCTCGCGGATGCTCAGCATCGACGCGATGCCCAGGGCTTCGCGCTGCGTGATCTCGGTGAATCCCGAGGCTGTGCGAACCACGGCATTGGATTGCAGAGCCAGCAACAGTTTGTTCGGTTCGATCCGCTCCAACAATGTGGGCAGCGAGGCGTCGATCGATGACTGGTAAACCGTCGGATCGAGGGGCGGCTCAATCACAATGAAATCTGCCGAAGCGCCCAACTGAGACAAGTCATAGGCGCCCTCGCCGATTCCACCGGAGGCATTGATTGGAATGTGGACCGACACGCCGCGGTCGTCTCGATGCAGCCGATCTGCGAGTTCACTGATGAAGGAAGTGAACTGCGAGCGAAGCGCTGGCGAGACATTCAGATAGTGGATGTCGACGCCATCGTGCTGCCCGCTCTGGATGGCATGCTGGATGTTGGCGATGTGTTGGCGGCGTAGGTCATCCGAGGCCAGGATGTCGTTGACCAGTTCCGCCTGGTCAGGGTCCGCATAGACCGTCGGCCAGATGTTCTGAGCGATCACGGGAGTCGGCAAGTCGACCAGACCAAGCAACGACCCATCGGCGCCAGGCTGCCAGCCGTCGGGATGAAGGATCGTCAGGGATCCGGCGAGGATCGACTGAGGCTCCTCGCCGCGCGGAACCCGCGCCGCGATCACGTCGCGGAACTGGAGCCGGCGAAGAATCGCCAGGTTATCGGGCACATCGCTCAGCGTGATACGCGCCGACACTCCGTCGCTGGTCGGCACGGCGTCGCCTACCCGCACCCAATCCTCGCCGTTCCACGTGTACGCGCCGAGATTCCTCGAGTCCTGGGTCGGATTCGTCAAGCGCAGCGTGAACTCGAACGGACCAATCCGGCCTTCCGCCGCCCGCAGCTCGTAGATCGGCGACGCCACGCCGAGGACATCGGGGATCGGCGGTACCTGCTGCATAAGGCGGGCGTCGAAAGTGGTCGTTGAGATGACCGGGGTCCCGTCTGCGTCGCTGACCTCGGCCGTGCTTTCGTTGGTATTGAAACTGGTGTCGATCAATCCCGGTTCAAAGAACAGCACGATCACCGCTGCGACAAGCAGCGCTGCAATGAGCAGGACGAGAAAGATGCCCAACCCGCGGCCACCCGGTTGGTTTGCTCCCGAAGGTACGTTGCCGGTTGGACCTCCCGGCTGCCGAACCCGGGCTGGCGGTTCAGGAACGGGCGGCGCTGGCGGATCAGGTGGCGGATCGAATGGCGCGGCTGCCGGAGGTCGCCGAGCGCGCCGGCTGCGCCGCGTCGGCTCAGGCGGTGGCGCGCCGATCCGGCGTACCGGACGCGGTTGCCAGTCGCTGCCCCCTGGGGTCGTCATGGCGCGCGCAAGTCGGGTGCGATGCTGAGGCGGTACTCTTCGCCTCCGCGGTGAATATGGACGGATATAGGAACATTCGGCTCAAGCGTGGCCAGGGCATTGAGATAGGGCGTCTCAGCGTTGATCCTGATGCCATTGAGTTCGCGGAGCACGTCTCCTGGCCGTATGCCGGCGCGCGCGAACGCTCCCGACCGTTTGATTTCGATCAGAAACGAACCCTCCGTCACTTCCAGGTCGAGTTGCGCCGCTGCCGTCGGCGTTAGGAGACGCTCATTCACTACCCCGAATGTTGGCCGTGGAAAGAAACCGTTCGCGGCGATCTCCCGTGCCACTTCGAGAACGGCGTCGATCTGGATCGCGAAGCCAACGCCATCGACAAATTCGCCGTCGCGCGTTTCGCGCGCGATCATCGCAGTCATACCGACAACATGGCCGTCAAGGTCGACCAGCACGCCGCCGGAGTTGCCGTGATTGAGCGCTGCATCGGTTTGGATGAGGTTGTCTTGCTCATAGCGTTCGCGGAAAAACGTCGTATCGGGATCGCTCACGATGCCAACGCTGATCGCGATCTCCTCTCCCAGGATCGTATTGCCAAATGCCACCACGGTCTCACCGGTTCGGACGGTCTGTGAACTGCCGAAGTCTGGCACAACCAGACCTTCCTCAAGATTCTCCACGTCAATTCGCAGCACAGCCACGTCGGAAAACGGACGGTCGTCACCCAGCCGCTCTGCCGGCAGCCGTTCCCCATTCGGCAGGATGACCCTGAAGCTGGTCATCTCCTCCAACACATGTGCCGCGGTGATGATGTGCCCCTGGCGGTCAAGCACGAAGCCTGTGGCCAAGGCCGCGGGCACGACGACGATGCCTTCCTCGTTCGTCCGCTCCGGACCCTCTGCGTCGATAATCACTACCGACTTCGAAACCTCGCTGTAGATCTGGGCGACTCGTCCCTGCTGATCCGATACTTCATTCTCAAGCTGTACAGCCAACTCGGCCGAAGAACGCTGCATCGCCTCTTCCAGGGCTGGACCCAGTGCGCCTTCGACGGCAGCGGTGACCGACGCATCGAGTTCTTCCTGCGAAGTCTCGTGACGGGAGGAGAACACCGAGGCGATCACTGCACCGCAGATCGCGCCAATCAATGCTGAAGCGACGACGATTGTGAAAGTGTGACGCACGTTACATGGAGGTACATGGAGGTCTCCACAGAGGAGACGGAAATCTCAGGGTTGGGTGCTATCGTAGCCTGCCATAAAGTTGTTCGACTTCACGTAGGATCGAGCGGTCAGGCAGGTCTCGTGGTACTCAGACGGTCGGTGCCAATCACGGCGGCAGGTCTGCAACGCTTGCGCGACGAGCTGGTCACGCTGAAGGAACGTCGCCGCGAAGCGGCGGAGTTGATCCAGCAATCGCGCGAGGATTCGCCCGGTGCCCGCGACGAGGGCGAGGGCGGCGAGACCAAGAATGAACAGGCCTTCATCGAGGGTCGAATTCTAGAGATCGAGGCGGTCATCTCATCGGCCGAGGTCATCGACGAGCAGGAGATCCAGGGCTCCGACATCGTCCGCCTCGGCTCGACGGTGACGGTACGGCCGATGCCCAAGCGCACTGATGTCAACTACCGGATCGTCGGTCCGGCCGAGGTCGACCCCAAGAACGGATTCCTCTCCGACGAGTCGCCGGTCGGCAAGGCCTTGCTCGGCGCAAAGGTCGGCGACACGGTGGAAGTCGCGACGCCGACCGGCGTGCGCAAGTTCAAGGTCAAGGCAATTTCCTAATCAAGTGCGGTCTCCGGCTCAGCGGCAGGAGGCCGCAGCCTGAGAGACGTACTGAGATGACCGAAACCAGATCCACCGGCTCCGAGACTCGTTACCTCCGCGAGATCATCACCGAACGCCAGGCGAAGGCCGACTCGCTGCGCACCGACGGAATCGACCCGTATCCCGCGCGCACCGGCCGAACCCACCCCATCGGCGAAGCGATCGACATCTTCGTTGCCCACGAACTGCAAGCGCCCGAGACCGACGGGCCCCAGGTCACCGTCGCCGGCCGGATCGCCGGACTACGCAATATGGGCCGGATCGCATTCATCGACCTGGAAGACGACTCCAGTCAGATTCAGATTCTCGCCAGCAGGCGCGCGCTGGGAGACTCCTGGAGCCTGCTGGACACGTTCGATCTTGGCGACTTCCTCGAAGCCTCGGGTCCACTGAT
The DNA here is from genome assembly GCA_022822855.1 of Dehalococcoidia bacterium. GTDB lineage: Bacteria > Chloroflexota > Dehalococcoidia > Bin125 > Bin125 > Bin125. The sequence goes on along the minus strand of JAJDYG010000006.1, from coordinate 38,454 downwards.
CCGCTCCCGCCGAGGCGAAATCTCCGTCCAGGCTGATGCAATCTCAATGCTGGGCAAGACTCTGCGCCCCCCGCCCGAGAAGTACCACGGCCTGCAGGACATCGAGACTCGCTATAGACAGCGCTACCTCGACCTGATCGCCAACGACGAAGCGAAGCAAGTCCTCCGCACGCGCTCCCGGATCGTCTCGGCGATGCGCCGCTTCATGGACGACCGCGGCTTCCTCGAGGTCGAAACCCCGGTCCTCCAATCCGAGGCTGGAGGCGCTGCCGCCCGACCATTCCTCACCCACCTGAACGCGCTCGACGAGCCCCGCCAGCTACGGATCGCGCTAGAGCTGCATCTCAAGCGCCTCATCGTCGGTGGGTTCGACAAGGTCTACGAGATCGGCCGAATCTTCCGTAACGAGGGCATCGGCAATCGCTGGAACCCCGAGTTCACCATGCTCGAGAGCTACGAGGCCTACACCGACTACCACGGCGTCGCCGAGATGGTCGAGTCGGCGCTGTCCTACATCGCAACCGAGGTCATCGGTTCAACGAAGCTGCCCTGGCGAGACGGCGAGATCGATTTCACCCCGCCCTTCGAGCGAATCACCATGGTCGACGCAGTGCGCGAGCATGTCGGCGTCGACTTCCGCGACTACCCGACTGTCGAAGCGATGGAGGGTCTCTTGCGCGAGAACGGGGTCGGCATTCCGCCCGATGCTGGTTGGGGCAAGCTCTTCGACGAACTCGTCTCCGAGCGCGTCGAGCCGCACCTGCAGCAGCCGACCTACCTGCTCGACTATCCGCTCGCGATCTCCCCGTTGGCCAAGCGGACCGAGTACGACGACACGCTGGTCGAGCGCTTTGAGCTGTTCGTCGGCGGCTGGGAGTTGGCCAACGCCTACACCGAGCTCAACGATCCGGTTGACCAGCGCGAGCGCTTCGAGGAGCAGTTGCGGCTGAAGGCCGCCGGCGACGACGAAGCCGAGCTGCTGGACGAGGACTTCATCGTTGCTTTGGAGCACGGGATGCCGCCGACCGGGGGGCTGGGCATGGGCATGGATCGGCTGGCGATGCTGATGACCAACTCGCAGTCAATCCGCGACGTGATCCTCTTCCCCCAGATGCGCAAGCTGTCAGATTGAGTCTCGGGTCACGCCTTCGTCGACGAACCCGTCGATCTCCGATGCGTCGAAGCCCAACTCGCCGAGGATCTCACGAGTCTCGCTGGCGAACGGCCTGGTCGCGGGCGGCTGCTGGAAGCCGTCCTGGTCCAGGGCGACCGGCGGGGCGAGGATTCTGACCGGTCCGATCTGGGGATGATCGAGGTCGTAGAGCATGTTGTTGGCGGTGACCTGCGGATCGTCGAGGATCTCGAACGGCATCAGGACCCTTGAGGCCGGCACGCCGGCCTTGGCGAGCACCGACTCCCAGTCGCTGGTCGGGCGCGCCAGCATGATCTCTTCCGCTGCCTCGCGCAGGCGTTCGTAGTGCTCGGGATGATGATTCGGATCGTCGCCGGTGTATTCGTCCTCCAGCCCGATCGCCAGGCTGAAGGCGGCGCGCAAGCGGGTGCTGCCGCAGGCGACAGCCAGCCAACCGTCCGAGGTCGTGTAGGTACGGAAGTAGATGTCGGCCATGATCCGCGCGCGGGCCGAGGGTTGGGCCATCCGCTGCTCGGCGTATGGAGCGCCTCGCGAGCGCATCTCCGCCAAATCCCGGCGCGACTCGTCGTGGATTGGGCCGTCGGCCGACTCCACCCGCAGCATCTGGTTGTTGTTCAGCGTCATTGCGGCCTGCATCAGCGAGGCGTGGACTTCGGCGCCCTGTCCCGTCGTCGTGCGGCGGTAGAGGGCCGAAGCGATGCCGAAGGCGAGCGACATCGCCGCCATGTAGTCGGCGCTGACCGGGTCGCCGCTTAAGGGCCGGCCGTCTCCCTCGCGGCCGTTGGCGACCATCAGGCCGCTGCGCGCCTGGACGACGATGTCCATCCCGGCCAGACCGGCGTCCGGCCCGTAGCGGCCGAACGGCGTCACGGTGGCAATGACCAGCCGCGGATACTTCGCTCGCAGTGTGTCGGCGTCGAGCCCGATCTGAGCGGCCAGGCCGGGGCGGAAGTTCATCAGCGCGACATCGGCTCGACCCAGCAGCGCGTCGATAATCGCCGGCGCCTGCTCGTGTCGGAGATGCAGGGGCAGCGAACGTTTGCCCCGGTTGCGGGACAGGTAGATGCGCGATTCCATCGGCGCGAGCTGCGCCAGGCGGCGCGTCGGATCGCCCTCCAGCGCCTCGATCTTGATCACCTCCGCGCCGCCCTCCGAGAGCAGTTGCGCAGCGAACGGCACGGCGACGAACTGCCCGAACTCGACCACCCGAATACCATCGAACGGCTGCTCGCTGACCCGATCGGGCACATCAGTGGACATCGGGCGCTCCCCTTCGTCGCTTGGTTCGTCGTTGGGCAAGTGGCATGCTTCGATTGGACGCTACCACCTGGACCCATTTGAGATGACCGATCGATTCGCGCAGGTCGCAGTCCTCAACGGCAGTCCGCAGCGGGGCGCGTTCACGTATGCCGTTCCGGTCGGCATGGAACTGCGACGCGGCATGTCGGTCGTCGTCCCCTGGCGGACGCAGTGGGCCATCGGGATCGTGCTTGAGGTGTCGACCGGCTCCGAAGTGGTTGACCCGCGTGAGATCGAGCGTCTGCTCGATCCGGAGCCGCTGCTTTCGCAACGGCAACTGGAACTGGCCGACTGGATCGCATCGCGCTATCTTGCGCCGATCTCGGCCTGCGTCGCGCTCTTCCTGCCACCGGGCGCCCCGTCGAGGCCGCGCGGCAACGCGGACGGCTTCCGCTCGTTGGTTCCGTCCAGGCCAAAGCTGCCGAAGCGGCTGATAAGTGACATAACAACTCAGCAGCTTCGACAAGTGATCGCACACTGGCCGATGAGTAAGGCCTCGCGTCCGGCCAGTCTGCTGCTGCGGCTGATCGAGAAGCCGCTCGATCTCGACGACGCGGCTCGCGTGATCGGCGGCGGGCCGGCGTTGGCGCGATGGCTCGCCTTGACCAGCATGGCGGCCCGCGACGGCGATGTCGTCCGACTCGCGATCGACGCCGAGCAGGCGCAGGCGGCCGCCGACTCGCTCAGGCGGACGTCGGCCGAGCGCCGTCAGCTCACTCTGCTGCGTCTGCTGGAAACGGGCGAGCTGGAGGAGACAGCAGCGAGGCGCGCTAGCGGCGCGACGAAGGCGGATGTGGACGCGCTGGAGGCTCGGGGTTACGTCAAGCGGCAGACCGAGCCTGTGCCGGTTGAGCCGAGCGAAGCCATCGCCGCGCCCCGTCTGAGCGGCGCGCAGACGGAGGCGGTTGAGGCGATCGTGTCGGCCCTCGACGCGGTCGGCGGCGAGACGTTCCTGCTGCACGGGGTGACCGGCAGCGGCAAGACCGAGGTCTACCTCGAAGCGACGCAACGGGCGCTGGACTCCGGCGGCGGAGTGATGGTGCTGGTGCCCGAGATCGCGCTGGCGCCGCAGACGATTGCCCGGTTCGAGGCGCGCTCCCCCGGCCAGGTCGCGGTGCGGCACTCGCGGTTGACGCGCGGGGAGGCGCGGGAACAGTGGCGGCAGGTGTACTCGGGCGAGAAGCGGATCCTGATTGGCGCGCGGTCGGCCCTGTTCGGTCCGGTTCGTGATCTGGCGTTGGTCGTCGTCGATGAGGAGCATGAGTGGACCTATAAGCAGCAGGACCCGGCGCCTCGATACCGGGCGACCGATGTGGCGCGGGAGATCGCGCGCTCGTGGGGCGCGACGACGGTGCTGGGTTCGGCGACGCCGGACGTGGTCTCGATGGCGCGCGCCCGGGCGGGGCAGGAGCGGCTGCTGAGGTTGACCGAGCGGGTGCAGTCGGGAGGCGACGGCCCGGTGACGATTCCGCAGCCGGTCGTCGATGTCGTCGACATGCGCGAGGAGCTGGCGGCCGGCGTGCGCTCGGTCTTCAGCCGCGAGCTGGACGCGGCGATCTCGGACGCGCTGCTGCGCGACGAGCAGGTGCTGCTGTTCCTCAACCGGCGCGGGATGTCGGCGCTGGTCTGCCGGGCCTGCGGTGCGGCGGTGGAGTGCGAACGCTGCTCGGTGGCGATGACGCTGCATCGGCCGGGGCCGTACCTGCAGTGCCACGAGTGCGGCGAGCGGCAGGCGACGCCGGTTCGCTGTCCGGCCTGCTTCGACGAGCGCGTCGGGGCGATGAGTTTCGGTACGGCGCAGCTTGAGGCTGAGGTGCGGCGGCGCTGGGGCGATGTTCCGATTACCCGGTGGGACCGGGACACGTCGGCGGCGAGCGGGTCGCATGAGGCGTTGCTGGAGGAGTTTGCCGCCGGGCGGTCGCGGGTGTTGATTGGTACGCAGATGATTGCGAAGGGGCTGGACCTGCCTCGGGTGACGGTGGCGGGCGTGGTCAACGCTGATCTATCGCTGCGCGAGTCGGAGTACACGGCGTCGGAGCGGACCTTCCAGTTGCTGTCGCAGGTTGCCGGTCGCGCCGGCCGCGGATCGCTCGGCGGGCGGGTGATTATCCAGACCTACTCTCCAGATCACTTCGCGGTCGCGGCTGCGGCGGCGCATGACTATGACGCGTTCTATGAGCCGGAGATGCGGATGCGGTCGCAGTTGGACTATCCGCCGTACGGCCGGCTGGCGCGTCTCACCGTATCGCGATCAACCAGCGTCGAGGCCGACGCCGAGGCGGCGCGGGCGGTTGCCGAGTTGACTGCGCTGCGCAGCCGCACGGCCGGAGCGGTGGCCGAGGTGTTCGGTCCTGCGCCCGCGAGTCCGGCCAGGCGGCGGGGCCAGTGGCGCCGGCAGGTGTTGCTCAAGGGCGACGATCCGGTTGCGCTCCTGTCCCGGATCGAGCTTGGCCGGGGCTGGTCGGTCGACATCGACCCGGCTGGCTAGCCGACCAGTTGGCTAGAAGGCTTCGAACGCAACCCTGACGGCGACGACCAACATGCCGAAGGCGAGCAGGCGCGAGAGCCAGGACTCGCGGATCCTCGAGGCGACCATCAGGCCGATCGGGTTGGCGATCATCGCCCCGATCAGCAGCGGCGGCACGTCGGCGAGGGGGTCGCCGAAGTGCTGCGTCGCCGTGTGGTAGATGACCACGACGGCGGCGATGCTGCTGACGATGGCGTGGGAGGCAGGGACGCCCAGCCAGGCCGGCATTCGCATCACGCGGATGGTGATGGTGGCGAAGAAGAGTCCGCCGCCGATGCCGGCGAGTGAGGTCAGGATCGATGTGACGCCGATCACGGCGAGGGAGCGGCGGACGGGGATCCAGTAGAGGTAGAGCTCGCCGCGGCGGTCGCGGATCATTCTGCGCCAACCGCGCCGGCCGAGGGTGCCGGCGTCGCCGGTGGGACGCCAGATGAGGTATGCGCCGAGCAGTGCGAGGAGGGCGGCGAAGCCGGCGGCGAAGATCTCCCGGGGCAACTGGGCGGTGCCGGTTGCGCCGACCAGGCCGGCGGGGACGGCGATGGCGGCGGCCATGCCGACGGCTCGGTAGTCGATCCGCTTCTCCCTGGCGAGTCTCGCGGCGGCGAGGCCGGAGCTGGCGAGGACGAGGCACATGGAGGCGAGCGCGACTTCGGCGGGGCTGGCCTCGGCGTGCCTGGTGAGCAGAACGGGGGCGAAGAGGAAGCCTCCGCCTGCGCCGACGGCGGTGGCGTAAACGCCGACCGCGATGCCGACTCCGATCAGGGCGACGAACTCGATCCAGTCCATCGGGGCAGGGTAGGACGGGGTTGGTTCGAGCCAGCCGAGTGGCGAGCGGGTCCCCGAACAAGTCGGGGACTGGGGCCGAGCGGGTCCCCGAATGAATCGGGACAGGGATGGGTTGGTTGGTCTCCTCACTGCTTGGGGATGTGGGGGAGGAGCCAGTTGAGGAAGGCGTCCTGGCTTCGGGTTTGCATGTAGAAGCGGCCAGGGCCTTCGAGCTTGCAGACGAGGCCTTCTCCGGAGAGGAGGGTGGTCTTCCAGCCGCCGGAGCGACCGACGCTGTACTTGACGGAGTCGTCGAAGGCGACCATGTGGCCGGTGTCTACGGTGTACTGCTCGCCGATGTTGAGTTCCTTGAGGTGGATCGCTCCGTAGCTGGAGAGGAAGAGCAGGCCGTGGCCGCTACAGCGCAGCAGGATTAATCCTTCACCGGAGAAGAAGCTCTTGGCTCCGCCCCAGGAGGTGTCGACCTCGATGTCGGTGGTAGCGGCGAGGAAGGAGCCGGACTGGACGAGGACGGAGTTGCCGGTCATCTCGATGGCCTGGATGTCGCCGGGCAGTCCGGGGGCGATGGTGACCTCACCGGACTGTTCGGCGGTGAAGGTGTTGATGAAGAAACTCTCGCCGCCGAGGACGGAGCGTTTGAGTCCGCCGAGCAGTCCGCCGCGCATACCGGTCTCGATCGAGACGCTGGCGGACATGGAGACCATCGCTCCGGCCTCGGCCTGGAGCTGTTCTCCGGAGGCGAGTTGGATCTGGGCGAGGGCGTAGGAGGGTCGGTGGAGGATCTCGTACTGCATGGGGTAGCTCCCTTGGCTTGATCGCGCGCGTTGTTCTGACTGTATGTCAAGTTTGCGGCGGTCGGCGGGCGTGTGGGAGCTCCCCTCTGCCCAGGCGTGGGAGGGGACCCCCCTCTGCCTTCGGCATCTCCCCCCGCGGAGCGGGGGGAGAAAAGGGAGGGAGCGGGGGGAGAAGAGGGGAGGGTGCTGAGGCGGGCGGTGTTGCCGTGGCGGAGATGGTTGCTCTGGGCCCCGCGTCGGGGCGCGGGGCATCGGAGGGGGAGGGAGCGGGTCCCCGAATAAATCGGGGACTGGAGAGGACCCCTTGCGACGGGCCCCGCGTCAAGTGCGGGGCATCGGAGGGGACGGGGAGCGGGCCCCCGAATGAATCGGGGGCTGGGAGGGCTGAGGGTGAGCGGGTCATTGGCCGTGGTCGCGCATGAATTGGCGGATGGCGTCCAGGGTGTCGGGGAGTTTTTCGGGGGCTCGGGCGTCGACGGGCAGGCAGCGGGCGTTGGGGGCTTCGTTGCAGATTCGGTGGCCGATACCGGTTGGGTGGAAGGGGTCGGCTCCGGGGATGACGAGCATGGGGGAGTAGGTCCGGCCGACGGCGACCTCGTTGACGGCGAAGTAGGGGGAGCCCATGGGCCACATGCCGTCGCGGAACTCGACGACGAGGGCGATGTAGGTTTCGCGGCGGAGGGTTCTGAGGGCGTCGGCGAAGAGCGGTTCGTCGTGGATTCGCTGGGCGAAGGGTCCGGCTTCGTTGTTCTGCATGAAGATCGGATCGCGCTGGGCGGACTCGATCACGGCTTCGAGGCCTTCGGCGCGGCAGAGGCGGATGGTGGGGTTGAACATCTCGTAGAAGGTCTCGGGCGAGTTGGTCTCGTCGAGTCCGACGGGGTCCTGCATGATGACGCCTGCGACGCGGGCGGGGGCCTGATCGGCGATGCGCAGTGCGTAGGCGCAGCCGATGCAGCCGCCCATGACGTGGGCACGGGGGATGTCGAGGTCGTTGAGCACGGCGATCTGGTCGAGCATGGCCTTCTCGTAGTTGAAGGGTTCGAGCGCGGTCTTGCTCTTTCCGCAGTGGCGCTGGTCCATGCCGATGACGGTGAACTCGTCGGAGAAGGCCTCGATGGGGTTGATGATCGAGCGTCGCCAGAAGCCGATCTGGGAGTTGACGCCTCCGGGCGCGAAGAGCAGGAGGGGGGTGCCGCCGTTGTTCTCGCCGAACACCTCGTAGTGGATGGTGGTCCCGTCGGGTCGCATGACTTCGGCCATTGCGGCGTTCCTCTCAGCTCAACTCTCGACTCAACTGTCAGCTCCACGCTTAACGGGGGTCAGTGTAATCGTCGTCCGGGTAGATGATTTCGTAGGAGTCGCGGCCGTGCCTGTGGATGATCCAGGGCTTGTCGCGGCTGGGGGCGACGGGTATGCCCCTGAAGGTGGGAGGGCCTTTGGGGGTTGAATGGTTGGGCGGCTCCGAGGGGCGGCCCAGAGGAGGAGGGGCGACGATGCGCACCAGGCGCGAGCGACGGCCCCGTCCGCCTTGAGGGGAGAGATTGGCGAGTTCGTGGAGATAGCGGTCGGCGTCGAGGAGGTCGTCGTTCTTGCGGTGCGGCTCGGGGTTGTAATCGTGGCGCTGGCTCCAGCGGTAGTCGCGCATGCGGAGGGGGAACTGGGTGAGCGATGGGATGTAGAAGGAGCGCGGGTTGTCGGGGTCGAGTTGCTGCTGGACCAGGGCGATGCCGACGTGGACGGAGCCGGGCCCGCCCTGGCTGGGGCGGATTGGCAGTCCGCTGCGGGCGAGGTGGGAGATCCAGGCGGACTGTGAGCGGTCGGCGCACCAGGTGATGGGTCCGAACTGCCGGCGGCAGCGCTTCATCCACTGTTCGAGTCGGCGGGTGACGCCGGGACCGCGCTGCTCGAATTCGGCGACGCGGATGAGGGTGGGTTGATGCGGGTCGTCCTGATCGTCAGGGTCATCCGGGTCATGGTTCGAGGGGTCAAAGTGCGACGGATCGGGGCCGCTGAGGTCGATCTCGCCGGTCACAGGGTCGGGGCGCATGATGCTGTCGCGGTCGAGGAAGGAGCCGGGTCTCGCGGCGTGGCGCGGGTCGCCGTAGGGGAAGTGGAGTCCGGCGACGATGCCGGCGGTGAAGTGTCCAGTTTCGGACTCCGCGCCGAAGTCGAGTCCGCCGATGTAGCGGCTGAAGACGGGCAGGGGGCTGTCCCAGCAGTGGATGTTGGGGTCGAATGCGGGATAGATCTGTCCGAGGAAGGCGTCGAAGCGGCCCTCGACGAAGCGGTCGACCCAGTCGGGCGGGAGGACGGCGCGCTGGGTGTCGGCGTAGTTGGAGGGGAGGTGGGGGTTGTCCTCGATCCGGGCCTGGATGAACTTGAGGCGGACGTCGGCCCGCTCGAGGGCGTGCTCGGGGAGTTCGCGTTTGACGAACCAGCGCTCGAACCAACCGGGGTAAGGGTTGGAGGCGGCGATGAACCAGGGCTGAGGCTGGGCGGGATGGCGCAGGCGGGTGACGAGCATCTGGGCGGCTTCGGACTCGACCTGGCCCGCTTCGTCGATGAGGACGGCGCCGTACTGCTGGGACCCGAGTCCGGTCCAGTCGGAGAGGTGACGGAAGTGGATGGTGGAGGGCTCGTGCTGATCGGGGGCGGCGATCTCGACGGAGTGAGTGGGGGACTGGCGGCGCTTGCTGATCAGACCGGCCGGGCAGTAGCGGAAGAAGTCGGCCATGGTGGTGGTGGCGAGGTCGGTGAAGTTGTGTCGGGCGACGAGGATGTTGTTGCCGGGGAAGAGGAGAGCGGCGTCGATGGCGAGTTCGACGAGGGCGCGGGTCTTGCCGCCGCCCATGGCTCCGCCGTAGCCCACGAGCGAGAGACCCGAGGCCTGTGGTGCATCGGGTTGAGGGGCCGCGTCAACCAAGGCGCGATAGAGTTCGCGCTGGCGATCGGTCGGGAAAAAACTTCGGTCGTCGTGCAGGCGCCGGATATTGGCGCGCAGCACGCGACGTTCGGGATTATAGGTAGTCATCGTCTTCCTTGGTTACCTGGTCCGGGCTGGTGATGAGTACGCCTGAGCCGGACTTTCCGGACTTGCCGGGCTGCTCGGACTCCTTGGATTCGGTCTGGTCGCTCGAACGGTTGATTCCGAGCTCCTTGAGGGCGTCGCTGGCCTTGTCGAAGAGTCCGACGATGCGGGCCAGGGATCGGGTGGCCTGGAACTGGACGTAGGCGGGTCCGTTGGTGGCGAAGTGCTGGAGCCTGCCGACGATGGCGTTGGCCTTGAGCTTGAGGGGCGGGTTGTGTCGTCGGGCGACGACTGCGCCCATGGTTGCTGCAGACATTGGTGGGTCTCTTTCCGTTGGTGTCTGACGGGTTTGATGGTATGTGAACGGGTGTGCTGAGAGTGTGGCGGGGTTGTCGGAGTTGGGGAGGGGGCGGGTCCCCGAATGAATCGGGGACTGGGAGGGGAATGGGAGGGTGAGGTTGTTGCTGAGGCGGAGGGTGTTGCCGTGGCGGGGTTTGGGTGGTCTGGGCCCCGCGTCGGGGCGCGGGGGATCGGAAGGGAGGGGTTGGGTTGATTGGGCTAGCATTTTGGTGAATTGGAGTGGAGGACTTTCATGGTTATCGCCGAGCCGCCCCGACTGACGCTTGACTCACTGGACATCACGGATTCGGATCGGTACCGCGATCATGGGTATCCGTGGGCGGAGTGGGATTTGCTGCGGCAGGAGGCTCCGGTCTACTGGTATCAGCGGCCCGGCTTTGAGCCGTTCTGGGCGATCACGAAGCATGCGGATATCCGCTTCATCTCGTCGCATCCTGAGTTGTTCTCGAACACGCAGATGCTGCGCTTGAACAAGGCGTCGAAGCTGGCGACGGCTCAACGGCAGCGTGAGGCCGGGGTGAACCGGACGGGCGGGCACGCCGACGACCCGCCCGACTTCATCTACATGGACCCGCCGGAGCATCGGCAGCATCGCAGCCTGGTCGCCCGGCACTTCACTCCGCGGATGATGAAGATGCTGGAGGATCACTTCGCTCACATGGCGGAGAACTATGTGTCGGACTTCGCGGACAAGGTGGTGGCCGACTTCGCCGAGCGGGGATCGACGTCGGCGGTGGACGTGGTGCATGAGCTGTCGGCGAAGCTGCCAGTGGCGGCGATCTGCTCGATGGGCGGGGTGCCGGAGGAGGACTGGGATCAGATCTTCGAGTGGACGGAAGTGCTGGTCGGGGCTGAGGATCCCGAGTACCGGCTGCCGGGCGAGACGGCGAGCCAGGCGAGTCAGCGGATCTCGGTGGAGTGGTTCCACTACAACAACACCCTGATCGAGGAGCGCAAGCGGAATCTCGGCGACGACCTGCTCAGCGATCTGCTGCGGGCCGAGGTCGACGGACGCAAGCTGACTCCGGGCGAGATTCACGGCTACTTCGTGCTGCTACTCGCGGCGGGGAACGAGACGACGCGCAACTCGATCTCGGGCGGGGTCAAGGCGCTGATCGATCATCCGGAGCAGATGCGGATGCTGGTCGATGATGCGTCGCTGGTGCCGTCGGCGGTGGAGGAGATCTTGCGCTGGACGTCGATCGTGATCCAGTTCCAGCGGACGGCGATCGAGGACGTCGAGCTGCGCGGTCAGACGATTCGCAAGGGCGAGTCGGTCGTGCTGTGGTATCCGTCGGCGAACCGGGACGAGGACGTGTTCGAGGATCCGTACAAGTTCGACATTCTGCGCGATCCCAACGATCACTTCGCGTTCGGCGGCTACGGCGAGCACTTCTGCCTGGGCGCCAACCTGGCTCGGTGGGAGATGCGATCGATCTTCCACGCGCTGCGTCCGATCTTGCCTCAGCTTGAACTGACGGCGGAGCCGGAGCACGTGATCGGCTTCCTGCATGTGGGCGGGATCAAGCGTCAGATGGTGCGCTACCGGCCGGCATAGCGTTCACTTCGGCGGCTTGAACAAGTATCTTCTTGGTGATGCCTGAACCCGGGATCGCCATGGAGGTTTGGAATGGTTACCGCTGAACGACCCGCGCTGACGCTTGACACTCTGGATATCACCGATACGTCGCTCTACGTGGAGCATGGCTATCCGTGGGAGGCCTGGGACATCCTGCGCCGGGAGGCTCCGGTCTACTGGTATCAGCGGCCGAACTTCGAGCCGTTCTGGGCGATCAGCAAGCACGCCGACATCCGCTACATCTCGTCGCATCCGGAGCTGTTCTCGAACACGCAGCTCTTGCGGATGAACGATCACGACTCGATCGGGATCACCGAGCGCGGGCGCGAGGTCAACGCGAACCGCTACGGCGGGCATCCCTCGGAGCCGCCGGACTTCATCTTCATGGACCCGCCGGAGCATCGCGAGCATCGGCGGTTGGTGGCGCATCACTTCACGCCGCGGATGATGCGCAAGCTCGAGGATCACTTCGAGGAGATGTCGGAGAACTACATCTCGACGTTCGCGGACCGGATCGTGGCCGACTTTGCCGAGCGCGGCAAGACGAGCGCGCTCGACGTGGTGCATGAGGTCTCGGCCTTGCTGCCGGTGGCGGCGATCTGCGACATGGCGGGCGTGCCCGAGGACGACTGGGGCCAGATCTTCCACTGGACAGAGACAGCGGGCGGCGCGGCCGACCCGGAGTTCCGGCTGCCCGGCGAGGATCGCGAGCAGACGATCCGTCGGGTGAACCTGGAGTTCAACGTCTACAACGAGGGTCTGGTGCGCGAGCGCGAGGCGAACGGGCTGGGCGACGACCTGCTCAGCGATCTGATGCGGGCCGAGGTCGGCGGCGAGCATCTGACGCCGCGCGAGATTTCCTCCTATTTCCGGCTGCTGATCGGCGCGGGCAACGAGACGACGCGCAACTCGATCACGGGTGGGATCAAGGCGCTGCTCGATCATCGCGACCAGCTCGACGACTTGGTTGCGAACCCAGAGCTGATTCCGTCGGCGGTTGAAGAGATTCTGCGCTGGACGTCGATCGTGATCCAGTTCCAGCGGACCGTGACGGAAGACCTGGAGCTGCGCGGCAAGACGCTGCGCAAGGGCGACTCGATCGTGATGTGGTATCCGTCGGCGAACCGCGACGAAGAGGTCTTCCCCGACCCCTACAAGTTCGACATCAGGCGCGACCCGAACGATCACTTCGCGTTCGGCGGCTACGGCGAGCACTTCTGTCTGGGTGCGAACCTGGCTCGCTGGGAGATGCGCTCGATCTTCCACGCGCTGCTGCCGATTCTGCCGAACCTCGAGTTGGCGGGGGAGCCGGAGATGGTTCCCAGTTCGCTTCACGTCGGAGGGATCAAGCGTCAAATGGTTCGCTACCGGGCGCTGTAGGCCCGTAGGAGTCACATACGCTGAGGGGGATGCAGTTCCCCAACAGGTTCGCCAGAGTCCTCTCGGTTGCAGTGGTCGTGCTGCTCGGCGTGTCCGCGTTTCTGATTGCAAACTCGATCGGTGCGCAGGGTCCGCCCGCTGTTGAACCGGGATACGAGCTGAGCGGGCAGATCCTGACTCGGGTCGACGAGCAGGGGCGACTCGAACTCTGTCTGAGAACCGGCGACGGTCAGGTGCTGTGTCCGGAAGCGAGATACGTCCGGCCGGACCACGCTCGGACAGATCGATGGATCACCAGTAGCGAGGTCGAGTGGTCCACGCGGGTCGACCCAGAGGAAATCGTCTACTCGGCGCGAGGCCAGAGCGGCGTGGCTTCCCAACCGACGTGCAACTTCGATGCCGAGCGCATGCTGTCGGCCACGTGGAAGGTGGAGACCACGCGATCGTTTGGCACGGCGTTTCACATCGGCGGCGGGCGATTCATCACGGCGCATCATGTGGTTGAGCGGCGTCCGCCGTTTGTCTCGCTGATTCACGGGGAGCGGACGATCGGTGCGGTGGTGCTCGGATCAGACCCGCAGTTTGATCTGGCGCTGCTGGAGGTCGTAACAACGGAGCTGGTCAGCGACGTTCCCGTGATGCGGTTGCGAGCGCCGACTCAGGAAGATGTGGGGCAGCCGGTCTTCGTGGTCGGCTATCCCGGCGGCGAGGCGTTGACGTTCTCTGGGGGAGGCACGGTGATCCAGGTCTGGGACGACAACATCCAGACCAGCAGCGCGATCCGGGGCGGCAACAGCGGCGGGCCGATGGTTGACGCCTGCGGCGATGTGATCGGCGTGCTCTGGGCAGGTAGCTCCACCTGGGCGTACACGCACTCGGGCCGCGCGCTGCAAACGTCGCTGCGGCGGATCAACGAGCAATGGCCGGTCTCGCCTCGGCTGCCCGAATCGCTGCCCAAGACCTTGCGCGCCGCCGACCGGCTGATCTGGCACTACGGCCCCGAGCCTCCGCAAGAGGTCGACTGCTCCGAGGTGGACGGCGACTGGTGGATCGGCGTGTCGGGGATTGCGGACGAGGCAGGGGTTCGGGCGGACCTGGAGCGGACGGGGTGGCGGCAGGTCGGCGTCTGCGGCGCGGACGGTCCGGAGGACTTTGACAACGGGCGCACGTACATCGCCGCGCTGGAGTCGATTGGACCAGTCGCGGGTGTTCCGGCGGACTGCTCGGGCGATGAGATTGCCTTCGTCGACACGGTGTTGCTCGATGATCCGCGGACACTTGGCGGGGTCAGGTTGATCACTCACGGTCTCGGGCCGGAGTGTCCGGAGCTGAGGCGCTATTCGCTGCTGGTCGTGTTCGACGAACCGCAGGCCGAGGGGGGCGACCTTGGAGCGACCTTGGTCGGTGCGGATGGATCTCTGGTGGTTGGGCCGTGGCAGGGCAAGTCGTATCGGAGCTTGACCGGCGGTCCGGACGGGCCGGTGACCAGCTTCTGGCAGGAGTGGACTGCGCCGGCGGACTTCGATCCGATTGCCTTGCGTCTCGCGATCGGAGCTGAGCGATTGCTGCTTCCGTTCGAGGCTGCCGGGGCCCAGATCCCTGGCGAACCTGTGCGGGTCGAGCTGGAGCAGCGCGCGCAGATCGCCGTGCGGATCGATAGTCAGAGCGGTGCGGTACGAGCATGTCTGTGGGCTGGCGGCGAGAATCTCTGTCCTGCCGACGGCGGGGTCCTCGCGTATCCGGGAGCGGTCGGACGATGGCGGGAGTCGCCGCCGATCTCGTGGACTGCGGACGTTCCGATTGAGCTGACACCGCTGCCCGAGCAGGTCAGTGGGCCGGTGCTGTCCTGCGCCTACCGCGATCCGGGCGGCCTGTTCGGCTGGCAATTCAACTCGCTGGCCGGCAGCGGAACCGCCGTCTACGTGGGGCAGCGTCAGTTCCTGGTCAACGGAGCGCGCACTCCGGACGGCGCGCCGTGGGGTGTCGTCTCGCGCGGCGAGACCTCGCATGCGGTTGTTCGGGTCGCGGCTGATCCGCGCAACGACCTGGCACTGGTTGAACTCTTCGATACGGAGGTTGAGGTCGACCTGGGGCGTGCGGCTGTGATCGGCGCAACCGATGAGGACTTGATCGGCTCAAACGTCCACTTGCTCTCGTATCCGGCCGGCAACGCGGAGCGATTCCACCTGTCGATTCTGACCGTGAGCGCGATGACCGAGCGGGTGCTGCGAGTTGAGCCCACGGGCATTAGCCGTCACGGCGCGCCGCTAATCGACCTGTGTACCGGCCAGTTGCTGGGCATCTCGATCGGGGGAGACGACTTGCTGCGGGCGGAGACGGTCGCTGCGTCGCTGGCCGAGATGCGCGGCCGGGTCGAGCGGCCGCAGTTCGAGGATCGCGGTCCGCCGGCGTTCGGGATGGCCGCCGCGCTTGACCGGCCGCTCTATGCTGGCCCGGTGCAGCCACAGTTCAGCGGCAGGGTCTGTAGCGTCCACCCCACCGAGCGGGGGGAGCAGCACTACGCCGTCTACGCATCAAGCGTAGATAACCCTGACATCTGGCGTGTCTACGATGAGGACGGTCACCGACCCGAAGTCTGCGACTTCGGCGACAAGATCTTCATTGTGGAGTATCTCGCCAGACGCGCTCCGGAAGCGATCTGCATAGAGCCACGTCGGCCCGCAGCCCCGCTCTCCGACGCAGAATGGGAACTGGAGGCGCCCGAAGGCATCGAACTTCTCCTGGTTCGCTTCTTCCCCAGGCAGGACTGTCCAGGCCTCTCAGCCCGCGAACAGCGGCTATGGCTTTCAACCCACTACTTCAAACTACGCAACACCGGCCCCCATGACTTTGAGGACCTGGTGATCGCTGTGGTGGACGATTCCGGCAAGCAGTACTCCCCGCGCCGCGACTTTCACACTTTCGCGGACTTCGATGTCTGGGGTTGGCGGGTGAACGTGTCGGAGGGCGAGCCGGTGAAGATCGTGGTGACGGTTCGGTAGGGATCAGGATCGATCGTCGCGGGGGACCGACTTCTCGCCGTCAACGGTGAATACGACGCGGGACTTCTTGCCGCCGTGGATCTGCGGTTCTCGGGCGAGCTTGCGTCGGATCAGGTCGATGGAGATAATCGGCAACGGCTGGCTCGCCTCAGCTACCTGGTTGCTCTTGCAGGTTTTCTTCGGTGATTGGGGCATCAGTGATTCGGACAGTGTGGTGGAAGACTTCGTTCAGAAAGTCTGCCCATTCCTCAGCACTCCGCCGGAGATCATCGAGCAGATATCGCTTTAGAATGCCCAATTCGTTGAGACGGGTATTCATCTCAGGGGTGATTACTCCGGCGATAAGCATGTTAGTGCATCCTGGTGGCGTGTTTTCGAAGCTCTTCTGAATGGCACCGAGCCTCTCTAGCGCCCCCGCTGGATCCTTGCCTCCCTTTATCTCGATAGTCGCCACGACGACTTCCTTACCACCTGTCACCTGGCGAAACTCGATGTCAGGTTCAGAGGAAAAGCGGACGCGGTAGCTGTTTGGAAGTTCGTAGGTACGATGATCAACCTGGTACGAATCGATAAGCTCGTTGTGTTCAAGCCATTCGCCTATTCTGTCCTTAATCATCCGCTCCGCATCTGCACCAACCACATTTCGAAATGAACCATCCAATCTAATCCCCATGGTCGCAATGATGTTCCGATAGCCGTTCTCAAGTGTCCAGTCAGTCGTGCCTTCGACAATAGACGATATAACTGTGTTGTAGAGACAAGCGACCTCCGTGGCCCTCTCCTCAGTGACTCGCGGCCGCTTGTCAGGGTTCTCCCAGCTAGCGATTGAAGTGGCCAGATCAGAGACGCGCTTTTGCGACAATAGAGAGATGCCTCTGTAGTACGCGGAAGCCCGTGGATTCTCTTGCAGCAGTGTTGGATGTGCGAACACCATCCGAGGACTGAGACCACTATCGGTGACATGCTTCCATGCTCTTTCGCTGATCATAAGGGCGCCTATCGGAGAGTAGTCGAGTTGTCCGGAGTACTCTTCCAGCCAAATTCGCAGCGCAACGTCTGCCCGTTGGCGTATTCGCTCTTCGATCAGAGTCGAACGCCAAATGGCGTCGTCAAGATGCGACATTTGTTCGCTTCCACCAGTAGACACATTTGCGTATCTCCTTGCGCCCGAAGCGACCCATCTGTTGGCTCGCGTTGCCTTTGCCACGGGGCAATACGTCGATGCGTTCGCATCGAAAGCCGACACTTTCGGCGAAGTCACTCAGAATCAGATCTACAGGCACTTCTTCGCCGTGATAGCGCACATTGTCGTTCACCATAACGACCGTGCCGCCTGGTCGGATGATGCGACCAAGCTCTGTAATCACAAGTGCCATTTCGAAGAAGTAGCCCTCCAACAGGCGAATCACATGACGGTTACCTAGTTGACCTTCAACATCGCGTAGAGTATCGAGAAGTTCATGTAATGCCCCCTGTTGCTCATATATGGTTTGAGCTGCGCTAATGGTTAGGTCTCCGTTATATCGTTTCCACAACTCGGCACGTTTAGAGTGGTTTTCGACGGTGGCTGACAACATTCGTTGCCTGAGGGAAGCGAACTTGGTTTGATCGAATCCAAGCCATGCGAGTTCTAGCGCGTATGTGCGGGTGTAATCGTAGCGATTGGCGTATGGTGGAGACGTTAGGACCATATCGCACGAACCGTCGTCCAATCGCCGCAAGAGCTCTAAGCAAGAACCGACCAAGAGACTTGGGCGGCCTCCGCCAAATTTCTGCTTTAGTGGCAAAATGTCGTCGGAAATCTCCCCGCACCGTTCTGAAAGGGCTTCGGTAAGCGATGGGATCGGACCTTTGTTTAGCCGGGCGCGAAGGGTGCGACCTGAGCGATTGTCCCATCGCAGGTACTGTCCGTCTTTGCGGGTGTAGCTGATCTGTTCAAGTACGCTTAGACAGGCGAGATTGAGCATCGATTTGAGCGATGGGTCGTCAACATTCGCGAGGTATTGGCGCGCAAGGGCTAGGGACCGCTCCGTGCGCTCGGAGAATGCCTTCTCCGTGATTCGCACATGGGGAAACTCGAATTCAGGCTGGGGATCTTCTTTGGAGGAGATGAATTTCTGCAAGTCCCTGGCAGCTTCGTCGAAGTCGGCCCTGGCCAAGCCGTTGGCAGCAGTGGCAATGGCTTGCCCTGCCTCCACACCCACCGGGCTGATCTCGATGCCGCGGGCACTTTTTCCACGGCCAGAGGCGATGAGAGGCACGGTGCCCAGGCCAGCGAACGGATCGAGCACGGCAGCTGGGTTCGTCGCATCAAGGCAGCGCTCGACAAGGGTGTGCGAGAAACTCTCCTTGTACTTCAACCAGCGGAATCCTGGTTCGGTCTTGTTCCCCTGGTGGGAGACGATCTTGCGAGTCAATTCCGGGTTAACAATCAGTCGCGAGGCGAACCGACCATGCAAGGAGCGACGCTCGTCTGTTGCTCCTCCATTAGGAGACTCCGATGGAGGCGAGCACTGGTCAGAATCACCTCCGATTGTCATAAGCGCTGGATCGGCCATGCCAGAAGTGTAGTCCACCAAGAACGTGTGTATGACGTAGCTCAGTCCTCCACCGAGATCGCCGCTCTCGGACACGTCCGGACGGCTCGGGTGACGTTGGCTTCCTCTTCGGGGGGAACGGTGTCGACGAGAACGTGGGAGAGGTCGTCGTCGCGGACCTCGAAGACGACTTCGGTGGCTTCCATGCACTTGGCGTGGCCCTCGCAGAGGCTCGTGTCGATCTTGACCTTCATCTCGCCCTCCCCGTCCTGTAGTTGCGCTGGATCGCTGCTCCGGATTGCATCGCCATGTTACCGAAAGCGCGGGATGACTTCGCGGGCGAACAGTTCGATGCTGCGCCGGGCGAGGTCGCGCGAGGCCCCGGGCGGGACCGGCGAGGTGATGATGTGGTCGGCGGGGATCCAGTCGAGGGTGCGCTCGATGGCGGCGGCGACCTCGTCGGGCGTGCCGGCGACGAAGCGGGCGCGGAGGTCCTCGTCGGTGTGGTGCAAGAACTGGCCGAGCGGGTCCTGCTCGCCGAGGTCGGAGGCGTCGTTGTACCACTTGCCGTAGGTGTCGCGCAGGTAGCGTTGGTGCGGCTTGAGCTCTTCCCAGAGCGCTTCAGGGTCGTCGGAGACGTAGCCACCGGCGGAGAGCAGGACATCGAAGTCGGCGGGGTCGCCGCCCTGTTCGCGGAGAGCGTCGGCCCAGGCGTCGTAGACGGGTCGGTCGGCGACGATCATCAGGTTGGCGCGGAAGCGGGCAGCGCGCCGGGCGGCTGCCTCGGAGCGGGCGCCGACCCAGAGCGGGAAGGGTTGCTGAATCGGCGGCGGCGTGACCTGGACGTCCTTAACCTGGTAGTGGCGGCCGTCGATCGTGACGGATTCGCCGGCCATGGTGCGCGTGATGATCTCGAGGGACTCGTCCATGATCGAGGCTCGGTGGCGTCGGTTGACGCCGAATCCGTCGAACTCCTCGACCTTGTAGCCAAGGCCCACGCCGAGGTCGAGCCGGCCGTTGGAGAGGATGTCGACGGTGGCGGCGTCCTCGGCGACGCGGATCGCGTTGTGCAGGGGGAGCAGCAGGACCCAGGTGCCGATCCGGACTCGGGTGGTCAGGCGGGCGATGGCGGCGGCGATGGGCAGCACGGAGGGCGTGTAGCCGTCGTCGATGAAGTGGTGCTCGGTGATCCAGATGTGGTCGTAGCCGAGCTGCTCGGCGTAGACGATTTCGTCAAGGATTTCGTCGTAGAACTGGGCCCAGGGCTTGCGCCACTGGGGCGGATTGCGGAAGTCGTAGATCAGGCCGAACTTTGGCTGGCGCGTGGGCATCAGTAGAGGCCGATCCGTCCGCCGAGCGGGATGTCGAGCAGCTCGGAGCGCGGCGCAACGTGGTTGAGCTCGTTCTTGACCGGGGCGAGCGAGTCGGGGCCGGTCATGTCGTGGGTCATCGGCGGCATCCAGTCGTCGTGATGGCCGAGCACGATCCGCGGCGCGCGGAGCATGTCGGACATGCGGCCGACGAACTGGGCGAGGGAGCCCTGGATCGGTTCGCCATCGATGTTGGGTCGTCCGGCCATCGCGACGATGCCCACGTCGGGTCGCATGTTCTGGACGACGCCGGTCCAGCAGCCGGAGGTGTCGTGGTAGAAGATTGAACCGTAGGGCGTGTCGATCAGGTAGGCGAGGGCGCCTCCGGTGTCGTTGGAACCGAGGCAGGTGGCGACGTGGTCCATCATCTGGGTCTGCGCGTCTGGACCGAGGTCCTGAGATCGTTCGCCCAGCGAGCCGCCGATGTCGATAGAGCCTCGGTTGCCCCAGCGTTCCTCCTCGGTTAGTCCGTATTGTCCGAGGACGACCTTGCCGGGATCCCAGGAGCCGGTCGTCCAGATGCAGGAATGCAGGCTGGGGAAGACCTCGACGGTGATGTCTTTGGCGATGCGGTGGCGCTCGCCGCCCTGCGAGCGGAGCAGCTGGTCCTCAGAGATGCCGGCCTCAAGTAGCACGCGGGCGGACTCGTTGGAGCCGATCACGGGCGCGCCGGTGTTGGCGGCGATCACCTCGGCTCCGGCGATGTGGTCGAAGTGGGAGTGTCCCACTAGGACGGCGTCGGCGCGGGAGATGTCGGCGGCGGTCAGACCGACGTCGGGCGCGAGCGGGACGCGGTCGATGTAGGCGTCGAGCATGATCACGGTGTCGTCGACCTGGAGTCGGAACGTCGCGCAGCCGAGCCAGTCGAGGGTGACGGTCATTGGGGGCCTCCGATGGTTGTGGTCGGAGGGTAGTGGGTGGGATTCAGTACATGATCATGGCTGCGGGGACCAGCTGCTTCGCGCCCGGATCGACGGCGAGCGCCAGGCCCTCAAGCGTGTACGCGCCCAGCAATGCGGGACCGTCATCCCGACCGAAGAACACGATCGTCACTTCGCGTTCGCCGTCGATCGTCGCCCAGGCGCGGCCGTAGTCCGTGTCGACTCGGCTTCCGTCTGCGAGGAGCAACCGTCTGGTGCCAATCGTTTCGACGCCTAGCTCTCGGAGGAATCGACCGGGAAGCGCTGTGTAGGACGCACCCGTGTCGACCAGAGCCTCGATCTCACCGGAGGAGCGTTCGTCGAGGTCCGTGATTTCGATCGGGTAAGTGAATGTGCCCATACCAGAAGTCTATCGAGGGCTAGCAAGAGCCTCAGCGGCTCAGGTGTGAGAGCAGGTGACGTGAGGTCGCGCGGTCGAGCCGGTCGAGGGTGACGGTCATGAGGGCCTCCGATGGTTGTGGTCGGAGGGTAATGGGTGGGCTAGACGGGCAAGTGCTCAATGGGGACGAGGCGCTGGCCATGAGGATCGACGGCGAGCTCCAGGCCCTCCAGCGTCAACGCGCCAAGAAGGAGTTGTCCAGTATCGCTGCCGAACGCCACAGTCGTGATGCGGCGACGACCTCCGAGCGTGATCCACGCGTGACCGATGTCCATTTCGATCGGCTGATTGTCTGCTAGTCGAAACGTGATTCGGTCGATTGGCTCGACACCCAACTCCTGAAGCAGATAGCTGGGAAGAATCGAATAGAACGCGCCTGTATCGACCACGGCGTCAATCGCAACTGAGTGTTGCCCGCTGAGGTCGCTGATCTCGATCGGTTGACTGAAGATTCCCATGGCGAGCCCTACCTTGGCACGATTCGGTACCACTTGCGGCGGCCGACTCGGAGAACTGCGTCCTTCTTGACCCATGCATGTGATTCTTTGATCACGACATTATCGACGCGAACTGCTCCTTGCTTGATGAGGCGGCGGGCAACAGCAGCGCTCGGTGCCGCGCCAACCTCTTGGATGAGATTCATAATCGGGGCATCAATCTCTTCTTCCGTTCCGAAATCGATGGCCACTTCTGGCATTTCATCGGGTACACCGCGTTTGGAGAACACGCTCGTCCACTGATCCTCGGCGGCCTGCGCCGCTTCATCGCCGTGCCATTCGGCGACGATCGAGCGGGCCAGGCGGCGCTTGGCTTCCATTGGTTTGAGCTTGCCTGAGTTCAGTTCCGTTTCGATCCGGTCGACTTCGTCGTCGGCGAGGTTGGTGCCGTAGTCAAAGAAGCGGACGATGGCGTCGTCGGGGATCGACATGGCCTTGCCGTACTGGGTGTTGGGCGGCTCGTCGATGCCGATGTAGTTTCCAGTGCTCTTGGACATGCGCAGGTTGCCGTCGGTGCCGACGAGGATCGGGGTGAGGACGGCTACCTGCGGATTCTGTTCCTGCCGCTCCTGCAGGGTGCGGCCGCACATGATGTTGAAGGTCTGGTCGGTGCCGCCGAGCTGGACATCGGCCTCGAGGGCAACGGCGTCGTAGCCCTGCATCAGGCCGTACATGAATTCGTGGACGTAGACGGGTTGCTCGGCGTCGATGCGGTTCTTGAATGTGTCGCGGGCAGTGAACTGCTGAACGGTGAAGTTCGACGCCAGATGCACGACGTCGCCGAACGACATTTCGCCCAGCCACTCGCTGTTGCGTCTGACCTCCGTTTTGACAGGGTCGAGCAGCTTGAAGGCCTGGTCCCGGTACGTTTCGGCGTTGCGGTTGAGGATTTCTGCGGCCTGCATCGGACGCAACGAGTCCTTGTCGGACGGGTCGCCGACGAGGCCGGTGAAGTCACCGATCAGCAGGATCGACTGGTGTCCGAGCTGCTGGAACAGGGCCAGCTTGCGCAGCGTCACGCAGTGGCCAATGTGCAGGTCGGGCGATGTCGGGTCGACACCGAGATAGACGCGCAGCGGGCGGTCTTCGACCAACGACTCGGTCAGTCGCACTCGCAGTTCTCGGTCCATGACACGCCGCGTGCCTTCGTCGCCGTAGGACGTGCCGCGCATGATCAACGCATGCTGACGCTCGACCTCGGCGGCGATCTCGGGTGGGATTTGGTCACTCATGGCTATGTTTCGCTCGCTCCGATGGAGATGTTGGCCAGGAGGTCGCGTGCGGCGTCGCG
Organism: Dehalococcoidia bacterium; assembly: GCA_022822855.1. GTDB lineage: Bacteria > Chloroflexota > Dehalococcoidia > Bin125 > Bin125 > Bin125. The sequence goes on along the minus strand of JAJDYG010000006.1, from coordinate 15,528 downwards.
ATCCTTGCCGATCTGCTTGACCAAGGCGTCGATGCCGTCGAACTTGCGCTCGCCCCGCAGCCGCTCGACGAACTCGACGCGCAGGTCGGTTCCGTAGATGTCCTCGTCGAAGTCGATGATGTGGCACTCGATCGAGAGCCCGCCGCCATCATCGAAGGTTGGCCGGACGCCGATGTTCGTGACCGAGGGTGCAGGACCGGTCGCCAGGTGAGCGATCGTTGCGTAGACGCCGGGCGCGGGAATCGCACGGTCGTTGCCGATGGCGACGTTGGCGGTCGCGAAGCCGATCGAACGGCCGCGCTCGAATCCGACTACCACCGGACCGTGCAGCGAGTAACGCCTGCCCAGCAGGTCGCCGACCAGTCGCACGTCTCCATCGCCCAGCGCAGTTCTGATCTCGGTCGAAGACACCTTGTCGGCCGAGTCGCCGGTCAACAGCTCGATCACTTCGACTTCGTACCCGAGTTCCCGCCCAAGCGCCTTGAGCGTCTCCGGGTCACCGCCGCGCTGCCGGCCGAGAGCGAAGTCTTCACCGATGATCAGCCGAGCGAGTTGAAACTCCTCGACCAACATCCGAACGAAATCGCCGGCATCGGTGAGTGAGAACTCCGAAGTGAACGAGACGGTCGCCACGCTGTCGAGGCCGGTCTGCATGATCAGTGAGAGTCGATCCTCCAGCGAGTTGACGTACTCGGTCGTCAGATCGGGTCGGAGCACCTGCCGAGGATGCGGGTGGAACGTGATCGCCGCAGAAGCCAAGCCGTCCCGTCGGGCGCTCTCGACGACGTGCTTGAGCACGATCTGATGGCCGCGATGGACGCCGTCAAACACGCCGATCGTGAGGGCGGTCGGCCGACCGAGCGCCGCCCGACGCAGCTCCGAGCGAGCCAGCTCAGTCACCACGTGTAATGGCCCTTCAAGAAGTCATCCGGCAGGGGAATCGTGGCTCAGCGTATCAGCAGACCCGAGCAGATCCCGGCTACTCATCGAACGACGACGCGTCCGCTGGCGCCCAGGCCGAGTCCGGCGCATCGGCCAACGCCGTGATCAGGATGTCGGAGAAGTCTTCCTGTTGCTCAAGCTCAATCGCGAGCGATTTGTGCAGCTCCAGCACCGCCATGAACGAGACGATCAGCTCCAGCCGAGATTCGGCCGCCGATATCCAGGAGCGGAATGAGAGCACGTGCCCACTCATCAGTCGAGCCCGAAGATCGGCCGCGCGCTCGCGGACGGTGATGCGTTCCCGCTCGATCGCCGCGTCATGGGCGATCTCCCGGTGCGCCTCGCGCTCCGCCGCCCGATCAAGGACTTCCTGCGCAATCCGCGCCAGCGCTTCCAGTGTCAGGCTGTCCGACATCCCAACAGGCAACGGCTGGTCGATCGGCGGCGCGGCGAGCGGCTCGTAAGAGCGCAGCCGTTCGCGATCTCGCCGACCGAGGTCAGCGATACCGTCCCGGTACAGCTTGTAGGCCTTCGCCATCTCAACAAGTTCGCGCGCATCGTTCGCCGACTCCTCATCCTCGGACGACTCCTCGGCCGCCGGCAGCAGTTGACGCGCTTTCAGCAGGACCAGCCGACCACCGATGCTGATGAACGCCGCGAGCGCATCCGCCTGCTCCCGGCTGATGACGCCCTCAGGCGACGACATCAACGCGACCTGCGCGAGGTATTGGTCGGCGACCTGCGCCAGCGACAGCTCCGAGATATCGAGCTTGCGCGACTCAATCAGTTCAAGCAGGAGATCGAGCGGACCTTCGTAAGCCGGGAGTCGGAGTTGGACCATGCGCCTACCCGGGCGACCGGAAACGTCAGTTGGCGACGAAGTTGAGCAGCTTGTCTGGCACCCAGATCACGCGACGCAGGGTCTTGCCATCGAGTTGATCAGCGACCCGCGACGACCCGCGCGCCGCCGACTCCGCCTCTTCTTGCGATGATCCCGGAGCCAGCGCCAGCTTCTCGCGCAGCTTCCCGTTGACCTGGACCACGACGGTCACCGTCTCGGCCTGAGCCAGCGATTCGTCGTACTCGGGCCATCGTTGTTCGTGGACCGAACCGCCGTGACCGGTCCGCTGCCACAACTCCTCGGTGATGTGCGGCGCCGACGGAGCCAGGCAGAGCAGCAGGGCCTCGATCGCGTCGCGCCAGGCGTCGGAGTCGACCGGACCCTGCTCGCGGATGCTCTGCAGCTCGTTCGTGAACTCCATCATGGCCGCGATCATCGTGTTGAAGCGGAAGCGCTCGATGTCGTCCGAGACCTTGCCGATCATCGCGTGCGTCGCCCGACGGATGGCGTCGGCCGAGCCACCACCGGCGTCAACATCGCCCATGGCCAGGTTCCAGACTCGGTTGAGCCAGCGCCACTGACCGGAAATGCCGCTGTCGTCCCAGTCGCCGCCGGCCTCCCACGGTCCCAGGAACATCAGGTAGAGCCGGACCGTGTCTGCGCCGTAGCGCTCCACCCACTCGTCCGGATTGACCACGTTGCCCCGCGACTTCGACATCTTGAAGCCGTCCTTGGTGATCGTGCCCTGGTTGAACAGCCGCGCAAACGGCTCGTCGATTTCCAGGATCCCCATGTCGCGCGCCGCCTTGGCGAAGAAGCGAGCGTAGAAGAGGTGCATCACCGCGTGCTCGGCACCGCCGGTGTAGGTATCGATCGGTAGCCACTGACGCGCCAGGCCCGGATTGATCGGCGCGTGGTAGTTGTGCGGGTCGACGTAGCGGTACATGTACCAGTTGGAGCACATGAACGTGTCCATCGTGTCGGTCTCACGACGCGCCGCCTCACCGCACTCGGGACAGTCCGCATTGACGAAGCCCTCATGCCGCTCCAGCGGCGATGCCCCTGTCGGCAGGAACTCGGCGTCGTCGGGCAGCAGCACCGGCAACTGATCGTCGGGCACCGGCACGATGCCGCAGGACTCGCAATAGATCATCGGGATCGGAGCGCCCCAGTAGCGCTGACGGGAGATCAGCCAGTCGCGCAGCCGATAGGAGACCGTGCGTCCGCCGAGACCCATCTCATCGAGCGCATCGGCGACCGCCAGTTTGCCGTCCTGCCAGTCGGTCCCGTCAAAGCGCCCCGAGTTCACCATCTTGCCGGGACCGGTGTACGCGTCGTCGAGGTCGTTGCCGTCCCAGTCTGGCGGAGCGATGACAACCGGAATCGGAATCCCGCGCTCGGAGGCAAAGGCGAAGTCGCGCTCGTCGTGCGCCGGAACGCCCATCACCGCGCCGGTGCCGTAGCTGAGCAGCACATAGTCGGCGATCCAGATCTGGATGTCCTCGCCGGTGAACGGATGCTTCGTGTACGCGCCGGTGAAGACGCCGGTCTTCTCGCGGGTCGTCGACTGCCGCTCAATCTCGTTCTGCCGGCGCGCCTGCTCGATGTATGCCTCGACATCGGCGCGGCAGTCGTCCGTCGTCAGTTCGGCGACCAGCGGATGCTCGGGTGCGAGCACCATGAAGGTGCAGCCGAACAGCGTGTCGGGACGGGTCGTAAAGACCGTGATCCGGTCCTCGCCTGCGACCTCGCGGCCCAGCGGGAAGGAAATCTCCGCGCCCTCCGAGCGACCGATCCAGTTGCGCTGCATCAGCTTGATCGGCTCCGGGTAGTCGATTCCGTCGAAGTTCAACAACTCGTCGGCGTAAGCCGTCGTGCGGAACATCCACTGTTCCATCTGCTTCGCTTCGACGATCGACTCGCAGCGCTCGCAGACGCCGATGCCGTCGTCGTTGCGGTTGACCTGCTCGTTGGCCAGGATCGTGGCGCAGCCGGGACAAAAGTTGCAGTCGGCCAGGCTGCGATAGGCCAGACCGTGCTCGTAGAGCTTGAGGAACCACCACTGCGTCCAGCGGTAGTACTCGGGATCAGAGGTCGAGAACTCGCGGCTCCAGTCGAACGACGCCCCCATCGTCTTGAGTTGGCGGGTCATGGCCTCGACGTTGGCGTAGGTCCACTGCTTCGGATGCGTGTTGTTGTTGATCGCCGCGTTCTCAGCCGGCAGACCGAACGCGTCGAAGCCCAGTGGGAAGAGCACGTTCTTGCCCTGCATCCGATGCCAGCGGGCGGCCACATCCGAGGGCGCCATCGCGTACCAGTGGCCGATGTGCAGGTCGCCGCTGGTGTACGGAAGCATGGTGAGAAAAAAATATGGCGGGCGAGGATCGTCGTCGTCGACTCGGTAGAGTCCGTCGATCTCCCAGCGTTCGCGCCAGCGCGGCTCAATCTCGGAAGGGTCGTAGGCGGGAATCTGCACGTTCGAAGGCATAGTGGTCGTCATAGCCGCAGATTACACGGGGGTATCTTGTGATCTGACCAGCCAGCCCAAGCAAAGAACAGGAAATTGACCCTATGACGGACGGACCGTTGGTCGGTGTGATGATGGGTTCGCACTCGGACTGGGACACGATCAAGAACACGGCCTCAACGCTCGAGTCGTTGGGCATCTCCTGGGAAGCTCGGGTGCTCTCGGCGCACCGCACGCCCGACGAGACAGCCGACTACGCAGCCGAGGCTCAGGGTCGCGGCATCGAAGTGATCATCGCCGCCGCCGGCGGCGCGGCGGCGCTGCCCGGAGCGGTGGCCGCCAAGACGCCGATCCCCGTGATCGGCGTGCCGGTCAAGGGCTGGGCCACCGACGGCCTCGACTCGCTCCTCTCGATGGCCCAGATGCCGCGTGGCGTGCCCGTCGCCACGGTCGCGATCGGCCGGACCGGCGCGGTCAACGCCGCGCTGCTCGCCGGACGCATCCTGGCCCTGTCGCATCCCGAGATCGCCGACGCCGTCAATCGCGACCGCGAACAGCGCGCCGAAGAGCAACTCAGCCAACCGCATCCCACCCTCGACTGACTGGACTGAACCAGGGGCCGATGGCCGTTCATCAGATCACGACGCTGCCCCGAGACGCGGCCGTCCTGCGCACGCCGGCCAAGCGCGTGCGCAACTTCGACGCCTCGCTACGCTCCCTCGTGGCCGACATGATCGACTCAATGAACGCGGCCCACGGCGTCGGCATCGCCGCGCCGCAGATCGGCTTTGGCCTGCGCGTCGTCGTCATCGGCATGCCTGGCGAGCGGCCGTTCGTGATGGTCAATCCCGAGGTCGTCAAGCGCAGCGGCGAGCGCGAGCTGATCGAAGGTTGCCTCAGCGTGCCCGGATATCGAGGGCGCGTCACCCGATCAACCCGCGTTCTGGCCAAGGCGCAGGATCTGTCCGGTCGAGAGATCCGGGTCCGCGCCGAGGATGATCTCCTGGCCCAGTGCCTCGAGCACGAGATCGACCACATCAACGGACGCGTCTACATCGACCACGTGCCCTCTCTCGATCAACTCTGGACGCTGGACGAGATGGTCGAGGACGACGAGGAGTCCGAGGACGACGACGAAGATGTCGATGCTGACTGACGCGCTGTCGGCGCTGGACACGGACGGGGTCTGGGTTGTCGGCGGAGCCGTTCGCGACGCGCTGGCCGACGTTCAGCGGCGGGAGGTGTCGCAACATTTCCCATCTCCCCCCGCGAAGCGGGGGGAGATGCCGAAGGCAGAGGGGGGCGGCCGCATAGACATCGACCTCGCCGTCGTCCACGCCGAGATCTGGGCTCGCCAAGCCGCCGAAGCGTTGCACGCCCCCGCCGCGAGGATCAGCGCCCACTTCGACATCTGGCGGATTCCCCTCGCCGATGGTCAGATCGACATCTGGGAGCTACCCGACAACGACATCGAGCGCGACCTGCGCCGCCGAGACTTCACCGTCAACGCGATGGCCGTGCCGCTCGCCGAGTTCCGCCGTGGCGACTTGTGCTCATCCCTGCTCGATCCCTTTGGCGGCCGCGACGACATCGATCGGCGAATCCTGCGCCTCGTCTCCGACGACGGATTCCGCGACGACCCGCTGCGTATGTTGCGCGCCGTCCGACTGGAATCGGAACGAGAGTGGCGTCCCAACGCCGAGCTGCGCTCGGCGATCAAGCGTGACGCCGGCCTGATCAACAACTCGGCAGCGGAGCGGCAGTGGGAAGAACTCCAGCGGATCATCCTCAGCGAGAGACTTCCCTGGGCGCTCAGACGTCTCGAACAGAGTGGACTGCTGGATCAAATCCTGCCCGAGCTGGCCGTTGGCCGAGGCGTCGACCAACGCCCTGTCCACCGGCGCGACGTCTTCTGGCACCAGATCGACGCCGTTCGCTGGATCACTCGACTGACCTGTCCGGCTGCGCCGCGCGGGAGGCGGCCGTTCGCTATCTGGAACGAGCTAGGTCCACTGTTGAACACTCCTGCGATTCGCGCGTCGCTCGACAGTTGGCGTCTGCCGCTGCGTCTGGCGACGCTGCTGCACGACATCGGCAAGCCGCAGACCCGCACGGTCGACGCAGACGGATCGACCCATTTCTTCGGGCACTCCGAGGTGGGCGCAGAGCTGGCCCGGGCTCGCCTGGCCGCCTTGAGAGTGCCCACCAGGACGATCAACCAGGTCGAACTGCTGATTGAGCAGCACCTTCGCCCGGGGCAGGTGAACTCACCCGGCAAGCCGCCAACCGATCGCGCCTTGCACCGATTCCATACCGCGCTCGGCGACGCGGCGACTCCGCTCTGCTGGCTGTTCCTCGCGGACTCGCTCGCAACCGCGGGAGCCGAAGCGTTGCTCCCCCGCTGGCGTGGATACGCGGCACACGTCGCGCGGATCCTCGCCTGGCAACCGAGGCGTCCAACGCGAGGCGGACGGATCCTCGATGGCCATGCGATCATGGAAGCCACCGGTCTGCCGCCCGGTCCGCTCGTCGGCGAAATCCGTGCGAAGATTGACGAGGCCGCCGCCGTCGGAGAGATCACAGGCGTCGACGAGGCGTGCGAGTTGGCCCGCCGGCTCGCCCAGGGCCGGAGGGTGTCACCGAGCCACTTGACCTCCGACCCCTAACACAGTACGCCTGTACTGAGGCCCATCGCCGCAAACGAAACCCGTCATGCCTGCTCCTGTTGTCCCACAGAACTCAGACCGCGTCCAGGTCCAACGAAGGCTGCGCCAGGGTCGTCGATATCCGAACAAATCCGAACAAGTCCGAGCCTCCTCGCCCTTCCAAGACCTTCCAGGACTTACCAAAACCTTCCAGTCTGACCACGCGATCTGCCGTAAAACACTGGTCCTGCGGCAATATCGCCCCCGGACAAAATTCCTGACCAACCACCAATACACTCGACATAACGGATTCCTCTACGGGCAACCCAGCCTCACAACGCCACCAGCTTGAACCGCCACCGGGAGTAATGCCGCATGACCGAAGTCATCCTGATCACCCTGCTCGTCGTGGCGTTGTTCTACCTTTTTTTCATTCGCCCAACGCGCTCGGAGGAGCGTCGCCGCCAGCGCGACCTCAACGAGCTCCGGGTCGGGGACACCGTGCTCACCCGTGGCGGACTGATCGCAGAAGTCGAGGGCGTCGAGACACCCGAGGACGGCCCGATGGTTGTTCTCCTGAGGTTGTCGGAGAATGTCGTCGTGCGGGCTCGAACCGGCGCCGTCGAGGAGCGAATCAGTAGCGCGGAGCTCTTCGATGAGGGCGAAGACGAAGAACGGGAGGATTGATTCACGGCGACAGCCTTGGCTGAACACAACCGCCTACCTGCCTATGCTGAACCGACATAAGCGGGATAGAGTGCGCAGAACACTCGCAGGGCACTCGCTATGCGACTCACTAGGCGCCGACCGGTTTCGGTGGCGCTCGCCAGCGGCTGATGGGCGGCACATTCGGCAATGCAGTCGGCAATGGACTTCATCCGACGCTTCAAGTTCCGCGACGCATACATTTTCGCGGTCATCCTGATCCTGACCGCATTCGCGATCGCGTCCGCCTGGCCCGGCAACCCCGACCGCTACCTGCCCAGCTTCATCCCCTGGCCCGAGGGCGGCGGCGTCACGGTTGGCGATTGGGAACGCAATGAGTTTCGTTTAGGACTCGACCTCGCCGGCGGCGTCTCGATCACGCTCGAGGTCTCCGGCGAAGCCGCACCGGTCCGTCGCGGAGAATCGCTCAACCAGTTCCTCGAACGCGAAGGCGTAGAGCTCCAGCAGATCATCAGCCTCAACCCGGCCCTGGCCGACCTCGAGGAAGACGCCTACGACCTGCCGCTGCCCGGCAGCATCGCCGAGATCGTCCTACCCCTTGACGTCGATGACGCCTCGTTGGAGGAAGCGGTCGCCGAATCTCAGCGCGTGATCGAGGAGCGAGTCAACGGCTTCGGCATCTCCGAGGCCGAGGTCACCGTCGTCGGCACCGACCGGATCAACGCCCAGATCCCCGGCGTCGATGCCGACGAAGCATCCGATCTCGTCGGCTCGACCGCGCTGCTCGAGTTCCGCTCGATCGACCCGGCCCAGCCGCAGCCGCAGCGCCCGCTCGACCGCCTGCAAATCGGCGCCGCGATTGACGACGTCTGGGACACGACGCTGCCCCAGGACGACGACCGATTCGTGCGCCGTGCGGACCCGTACTTCATTCCGCCTCCCGACGAGGACGTGATCATCGCCGATGGCCTGCGCTGGCTGCCGGCCAACGGGATCAACGCAGAGGGCGCGACCGTGCAGCTCACTGGTCGGCATCTGATCGCCAATTCGATCTCGCGAACCCTCGACCAGGCCGGCGACCCGGCGTTGACCTTCGAGTTCGAAGACGAGGGCGCGCGCCTGATGGAGCAGATCACCCGCCGCCTGTTCGAGAGCCGCGGACTGCTCGGCATCTTCGTTGACGGCCGCCTGATCTCCAGCCCCTCCGTCAACGCCGTCATCTCTGACAGCGGGATCATCAACGGACTCTCCGAGGAAGACGCCATCACCCTGCGCCGCCAGCTTCGCGCCGGTGCCTTGCCGATCAATCTGCGCGTCCTGCAGAGCACAGAGGTCGCCGCGACGCTCGGTGAAGACTCGGTGATCGACACGGTCCAGGCAGGCGTCGTCGCCTTCGTCGCGATCGTCGTCTTCATGATGATCTACTACCGCGTGCCGGGCGTCGTCGCGGCGCTGGCCTTGATCGTCTACGCCGCCGGCGTCATGGCGACCTTCAAGCTGGTGCCGATCACGCTCACCCTCGCCGGCGTCGCCGGACTCGTTCTCTCGATCGGTTTCGCCGTCGACGGCAATGTGCTGATCTTCGAGCGGCTCAAGGAGGAGCTACGGCTGGGACGCAGTCTCTCCGGCGCGGTCGAGACCGCCTGGGCGCGCGCCTGGCCGGCGATCCGCGACGGTAACGTCTCCACGATCATCACGGTCGCGATCCTCTGGCTGTTTGCCGACGCGCTCAATCAGAACCTGATCAAGTCGTTCGCCCTGGCCCTGCTGGTCGGCACGGGATTCAGCTTCGTCACGGTGATCTTCGTGACCCGCAACTTCATGACCATCGCCGTCAGCACTGGTTGGATCCGTGGCCTGCGCCCCTTCGGCGTTCGCCAGATGACGGTCCGCCCGCGAGCCGGCACCGCCGGCGCAGCCGGCAGCGGCGAGGGAGGCGCGAGCGCATGATCGACTTCGTCGGCCGCCGCCGCGTCTACGCCGTGATCTCGCTGCTGATGATCGTGCCCTCGCTGATCGGCCTCGCGCTCTGGCAGTTTGAGGCCGGCCTCGACTTCGCCGGCGGCCTCGAGACCGAGGTCCGGTTCCTCGGCGACACCGACATCGCCGATGTCGAGGATGCGGTGGCCGGAATTCCGGATTCCGAGGAAGCGCCCGAGGGCGTGTCTCTGAGCGTGGTCGAGGCGGACGATGGTGCAATAGCGGTGATCGGATCGCTCAGCGCGCCGTCGCTCGACGACGGATTGGCCCTCGCCGATCAGGTCGGACGAGCGGTCGGAGCCTCGTTGCCGGCCAGCGTCAGCCTGGCGGTCGATGTCGATGAGTCCGAGATTCGGACGGAGTTCTGGTTCCCCGGCAGCGCCACGCAGGACGACGTTCGCGCGGCCTTGGAGACGATCGGGCTCGGCGGGGCGAGGATCCAGGCCACTGCCGACTCCGCCTTCCGCATGCGCGTCGAGCAGCCGTCCGACGGCGACCTCGAGCGCCTGCGTCAGCGGATCAATGAAGCGCTGCGCAGTGAGATTGGCCCCATCGTCGTGCTGCAAAGCTCGTCGGTCTCAGGGACGCTCTCGGTGGAGATTGCGCGCGACGCGGGCGTCGCGCTGGCCGTCGCCGCGGTCGCCATCCTGATCTACATCTCGCTCGCCTTCCGCCGATTGCCCAACCCCGTGCTCTACGGTTCTGCCGCGATCGTCGCCTTGCTGCACGACGTCACGATCGTCGCCGGCGCATTCGCGATCGGCGGGCAGATCGCGGGCCTCGAAGTCAATGCGATGTTCGTGACCGCGCTGCTCGCGATCATCGGGTACAGCGTCAACGACACGATTGTCGTCTTCGACCGGATCCGCGAGAACCTGCTGCTCGATCCGCGCGAAGACTTCCGCCGGGTCGTGAACGCGGCGATCACGCAGTCGCTGGGGCGCTCGCTCAACACTTCGATCACGGTCGTGCTCGCTTTGCTCGCGCTGCTGCTGATTGGCGGCGTCACGATCCGGCCGTTCGTGATCGTGCTGTTCATCGGAACCGTGGCGGGCACGTACTCGTCGATCGCCGTCGCCAGCCAGATCGTCTTCCTCTGGCAGGAAGGCACGCTGCCGCGCCTGCTGCGCCGCGGCGGCGAGCGCCGGGTCGTCCGCCGAGTCGAACGCCGCGCCTAACCACGCCGCAGGACTCGCGCATCGCCGACGCGGCGGGTGACCCGATTCGTGTCCAGGTGTTCGAGGAAGGCCTGCGCGACCTTGCGGCTCGTACCCAGCCGGTCGCGCACGTCGGCGAGCGTCGCGCGCTCCTGCTGCTCCAGCAGCGCTTGAGTCTCGGCGACCATGCGGTCGTACACCTGGCGGTCGAGGTTGACGCCGCCGGTCAGGCGAACGACTAGATGCTGCGCTTCGAGGTACTCGAGGAGTTCCGGATCGAGAGTCGGGTCGGTGTCCGGACGGACGCCCTGCTCCGCCAATCGAGGCAGCAGGCGATCGACCTGTGCTTGTTGTTCTTCGGTCAGGGCCACGCTTCGAGCTGGGAGGTCGAACGAGCCTTCGTTGACGATCAGCCGGCCCGATTCGGTGAGGGATTGTTGTAGGTACGCGAATGCTCGCTGGGGCAGGTTGACTCGGCTGCGCAGGTCTTCTCTGGGCAGGCCGGCTCGAAGCGGAAACTGGTTGACATAATCGGTTACCGTCGCTTCGGCTCGGGCGGCCAGCGCTCCGAGTCCGGGTCCTGACATCAAGATTGCCGAGTCCGATAATCCGCCCTCGTCCAGTACGAGCGCCGAGCCATCGGCGATCTGTCGCTCAATGGCGGCCTGGGCTTCGTCGGGCGCGAGTTCACTGCGTGCGACGAGCTCATCCCAGCGAACCGGCTCCATGCGCTGGAGCACGGTGAGCAACGTGTCGTCGGGCGAGCCGTCCAGCAGGCGCTGCAAGGCTTCCAGGGTTGAGGCGTCGTTGCGATGGTGCCGGCGCGGACGCGTATCGACGATTCGACCGCCGGCGATTGTGGAGTCGGCCGAGCGAAGCACGAAGTGATCGCCGCGCGCTGCGGCGATCGGGCGATCGAGGCGGAGCTGGGCCCAGCTTGAATCGCCGGGCGAGAGCGAGTCGCCTTCGAGCAGCCTGACGCGGGCCTGGACTTCGTCCGCGCCGACATGCAGCGTCCGAGTCGCGTTGTGCGGCAGCGGCTTCGAGGCGCCGGGGACCGCGCGCAGACGGATGTCGACCGCCGCGGTCGGGGCCAGCCAGCCGGGCGAGGTGAGGATCATGCCGCGCTCAAGGTCCTTGGCCGAGACGCCGCTCAGATTGACTGCGGTGCGAGCGCCGGGCGGCGCCGTGTCGAGCGACTGTTCATGCGATTGCAGCCCCCGCACGCGGCATTCAATCCCGCCCGGCTCGATCACCACCGGATCGCCGATGGACAGCTCGCCGTCCAGCAATGTGCCGGTGACGACTGCGCCGAAACCGGAGATTGAGAACGAGCGGTCGATCGGCATGCGAGGGCGGCCCTGGTTTGGTACCGGGGGCAAATCGTCGATCTGCTCATCGATCAGCCCGCGCAGTTCTTCGATGCCCGCTCCGGTCAGCGCCGAGACGGGAGCGATCTGCGATCCGGCGAGCGCGGTTCCCTCCAGCAACCCCTCGATCTCTTCCCCGACCAGCGCGATCCACTCCTCATCGACCAGGTCGACCTTGGTCAAGGCGACGAGGCCGCGGTCGATGTCGAGCAGGTCGAGGATGTCGAGGTGTTCGCGGGTCTGCGGCATGACCCCCTCGTCGGCCGCGATCACGAGCAGGGCCAGGTTGATCCCGCCGACTCCGGCGAGCATGTTCTTGATGAAGCGCTCGTGGCCGGGCACGTCGATGATGCTGACGGCGCGGCCCGAGGGCAGTTCGCACCAGGCGAAGCCGAGGTCAATGGTCAGTCCGCGCGCCTTCTCCTCGGCCCAACGGTCGGGATCGATCCCCGACAGCGCCTGGACCAGCGCGCTCTTGCCGTGGTCGACGTGGCCTGCGGTGCCAATCACATACACGCGACTACCCTGATCTCCGAACACCCACTCACTACTGACAGAGGATATGAGCGATGAAAGCCATCGTTGTTGACCCGCCGGGCAAGACGGCCGACTCCCTGCGTCTGGACGAGGTTCCGGACCCGCAACCCAGCGACGAGGAGGTGCTGCTTCGAGTCCACGCCAGTGCGCTCAACCGCGCGGACATGATGCAGCGGATGGGCAACTACCCGGCGCAGCATGGAGCCTCGGCGATTCTCGGTCTCGAACTGGCCGGCGAAGTGATCGAGGTCGGTTCGCAGGTCCGAGGATTGTCGGTTGGCGACCGAGTGTACGGACTCTCGGGCGGAGGCGGCTACGCCGAGATGGCGACGCTGCATCAGTCGCTGGCGATGCCGATCCCAGATGAACTCACGTATCACGAGGCGGCCTCGATTCCGGAGGTTTTCTTCACCGCCAACACGGCCGTGCGCACGCTGGGCGAGACGCTGCCCGGTGAACGCATCCTGATCCATGCGGGCGGCAGCGGCGTCGGCATCGCGGCGATCCAGATCGCCAGGTTGATCGGGGCGGAGGTCTGGATCACCGCTGGCTCCGAGGAGAAGTGCGAACGGGCGCGGGAGTTGGGCGCGGATATGACGATCAACTATCGCGAGCAGGATTTCGCCGAGGTCATCCGGGAACAGACCGACGGACAGGGCGTCAACGTGATCCTCGACGTGATCGGCCGCGACTACTGGGAGAAAAACCTGCGCTCGTTGTCGATGGCCGGGCGGCTGGTTCTGGTCGGGCTGATGGGCGGGGCCGTGGCCGAGACCAACCTGGGGATGTTGATGCAAAAGCGGCTTCGAATTCACGGCACCGTGATGCGCTCGCGGCCGTTGATCGACCGGGCCGAGATCACGCGCGACTATCAGCAGCATCTCGAGCCGGCGATCGTCAACGGGGATATGAAGCCGGTGATCGACTCGGTGTTTCCGCTGAGCCAGGCGGCTGAGGCGCATCAGTACATGGCGGAGAATCGGAACTTCGGGAAGATCCTGCTGGATTGCATTGATGTTGAGTAGGGTCTTCTTTCTTCGGTCTGGTCGAGGGGAGGGAGCGGGTCCCCGAATGAATCGGGGACTGGGGGGGAAGGCTGAGGTGAGACGGAAGTGGGTACCACCCTCGGCGGGCCCCCTCCGCCCCTACGGGGCACCTCCCCCAAAGGGGGAGGAAATGGGACTACGCGCAGGCCTCCTCGAAGAGAGCGGGTCAGGAGGGAACGGGCCTCCGAACGGGTCGGGGGCTGGGAATGGGGAGGTTAGCCGGCGGCTTCGGCGTAGATGGGGGTTGGCGTGTCCTTGTCCTGGGTTTCGGGGGTGGTGATCTGGTCGAGGAAGTGGAGGATTTGCTCGGGGGACTGGCCCTCGAGGTGGGGAAAGTGTTGGACGGCTTCGGCGATCAGGGGGTCGAGGTCGGGTTCTGCGGGGATTTTTTCTGTTTTGGCCTCAGATGGGACGATCTCCTGCTCTGGGCTGGAGATCGTCGAATTGGAGGGTTCAATTTGTGAAAGTTTTGTGGTGGTTTCTGCTGATTCTTGGGGTTCTTCGTCGTAGAGCTCGGGCTGGTCGGGTCGCTGATCGGCTCGGCGCTGGACCTCGTGGGTGGTTCTGCGGATCTCTCGGGCGAGGGCGTTGAGCTGGGTTTCCTGGGCGTCTCGGGCTCGGAGGTACTCGACGGGGGTGAGGCGCTTGGCGTTGTCGGCGACATAGTCGTGTGCGATCGCGATGGAGAGACGCGTCTTGAGCAGGAAGAGCGACTCGAGCAGGAGGTCGTCGGCGACGGCTGAGGCGATGCTGGCCCAGTGGGCCTCGACGAGCTTGAGGTCGGAGCGGACGGTGGCGAGGGAGACGTTGACGGTCTCGGCGATCTGCTTGAGCGACTGTCCGTGTTGGCGGAGGTAGTGGACTCGGGTGGCGCGTCGGCGTTGTTTGGGGGTGATGCGCATGGGGCGGCCTTTCGCGAGGGGCACGTGTGTTCTGGCGAGTGTAGCGAAAGGGTGTTCTGATGTGGTGTGTCGTGGTTGGCGGAAGGGGGGATGGCGTGGCTGGGGTTGCTGCTGAGGCGGACGGTGTTGCCCTGGCGGGGTTGGGTGCTCTGGGCCCCGTGTCCCCTGGTCAAGCCAGGGGCAGGCAAGCACGGGGCATCGGAAGGAGGAAAGGCGGTGGTGCGAGATGGCCGCGGGCATGACAGGAAAGGGAGCGGGTCCCCGAATGAATCGGGGACTGGGAGGGCGGAGGTGCGGGGTGTCTGAGGTGAGGCGGACGGTGTTGCCCTGGCGGGGTTGGGTGCTCTGGGCCCCGTGTCGGGGCACGGGGCATCGGAATGGGGAGGAGCGGGTCCCCGAACAAGTCGGGGACTGTGAGGGCGGAGGTGCGTGGTGGCGGAGGTGAGATGGACGGTGTTGCCCTGGCGGGGTTGGGTGCTCTGGGCCCCGTGTCAAGCACGGGGCATCGGGATGGGGAGGAGCGGGTCCCCGAACAAGTCGGGGACTGGGAGGGCGGAGGAGCGTGGTGTCTGAGGTGAGGCGGACGGTGTTGCCGTGGCGGGGGTGGTTGCTCTGGGCCCCGTGTCAAGCACGGGGCATCGGGATGGGAAGGAGCGGGTCCCCGAACAAGTCGGGGACTGGGAGGGCGGAGGTGCGTGGTGGCTGAGGTGAGATGGAGGTTGGCGCTTCGGTCGGAGGTCGAGGTCTGGGCCCCGTGTCGGGGCACGGGGCATCGGAGAGGGAGGGAGAGGGAGGGAGAGGGAGCGGACTCCTGAATGAATCGGGGCCTGGGAGGGCGTGGGTGCGGGGTGGTTGAGGTGAGGCGGACGGTGTTGCCCTGGCGGGGTTGGGTGCTCTGGGCCCCGTGTCAAGCACGGGGCATCGGGATGGGGAGGGAGGGGAGGGAGCGGGTCCCCGAATGAATCGGGGACTGGG
>JAJDYG010000028.1 GCA_022822855.1 Dehalococcoidia bacterium | reverse complement strand
CGAGGTCGAGCGCTTCTTCTGCCGGCTCAAACGCTTCCGCCGGATCGCCACCCGCTACGACAAGCTCGACCTCATCTTCCTCAGCTTCGTCCACCTGGCCCTGATCTGGGACGCGCTTCAACTACTGTGAACAGGCCCTAGCTCGGCAGTCTCCGGGCGGGGTTGTGGCGAAAGCAATTGCTGGGATTGAGTTAGCTCTGTGGGATATCAAGGGGAAGGCGCTTGGGGTTCCGGTGTACTCGCTGTTTGGTGGTCCGACCAGGGACCGTCAGTTGATCTACTGGTCGCACTGTGTGAGCACGCGGGCCAAGCAGTATGGCAACATTCTCTGGCATAACGGCGATGATTGGGTTGTCGGAGCGCCGCCGGTGAGGACGTTGGAGGATGTGACGGCGCTCGGCGAAGAGGTCCGGAACAAAGGCTTCCACGCGCTAAAGACCAACATCACGTTTCCGGGCGACCCGGCGAGCACGTTCGGGATGCAGCAGGATGTGGAGAACATCGACAGCAACACAACGCCGGCGGTGTTGCGGTACGTGCCCGAATACATCGGCGCGCTGAAGGCAGGCGCGGGTCCGGATGTGCAGATTGCGCTGGATATCAACTTCAACTGCACGCCGCTGGCGGCTCGTCAGATCTGCCAGACGCTGGAGGATCTGGAGATGATGTGGGTCGAGATCGACATGTACGACGCCGAGGCGTTGGCCGACGTGCGGCGTCAGACGACGGTACCGATTACGTCAGGGGAGAATCTGTACACGGTGCGCGACTACCTGCCCTTCTTCCAGCACCGATCGATGGACAACGTGATGGTCGACATCTGCTGGCAGGGGTTCTCGCGATCCAGAGATGTGGCACTGCTGGCCGAGAGCTATGAGCTGAATGTTGCGCCGCACAACTACTACTCGCATCTGGCTTCGATGCATGCGGTCCATCTCTGTGCGACGGTGCCGAATGTTCGGATCATGGAGATCGATATCGACGACGTGCCGTGGAAGGACGATCTGACAGGCGGGCCGGTTGAGATCGCGGACGGTCACCTGGAGCTTCCGACAAAGCCAGGCTGGGGCGTCGACCTGAATGAGGATCTGGCTCGGCAGAAGGTCTGGGAGAAGGGTCGTGGTCCGGGGTTTTCGACAGGTCGGAACTAGAGTCGTTCTAGAGGGAAAGAGCGCTTCATGAAGATCACTGAGATTGAGACATTCGTTGTCGACGCCGGATGGCGGCCCTGGCAGTTCGTCGCAGTGCGCACCTCCGACGGCATCACCGGCTACGGCGAGATGTCGGACGGACGCAATCCGTACGGCATCGTGGGCGCGATCACTGACATGGAGCCAATCCTGATCGGGGCCGATCCGCTGGCGGTCGAGGCCCGCTACTGGGATATGTATCGGCTGGCGCGGCAGTCGCCGGGCGGGATTGCGGCGAAAGCGATCGCCGGCGTCGAGCTGGCGCTGTGGGACATCAAGGGCAAGGCGCTAGGTGTACCGGTCTACTCGTTGTTCGGCGGGCCGACGCGTGAGCGGCAGATGATTTACTGGTCGCACTGCGGGTCGTCACGGGCGCGGAGCTACGACCAGATTCTCTGGGACAACGGCTCAGAGTGGGTCGTTGGGGCGCCGCCGCTGCGCTCGATGGAGGATGTCACAGCCCTCGGCGAAGAGGTCCAGGGCAAGGGCTTCCATGCGCTGAAGACGAACATCGTGTTCCCCGGCGATCCGACGGGGGTCTATGGGCCGGGATGGGGCGGCGTCGGCAATATCGACCGGAACGCAGTGCCGTCCTTGTTGCGGCACATTCCCGAGTACATCGGCGCTCTGAAGAAAGGCGCCGGGGCCGACGTGCAAATCGCGCTCGACCTGAACTTCAACTGCACGCCGCTGGTGGCTCGCCAGATCTGCCAGTCGCTCGAGCACCTGGAGATGATGTGGGTCGAGATCGACATGTATGAGCCGGAAGCGCTGGCCGACGTGCGTCGCCAGACGACGGTACCGATCACGTCAGGAGAGAACCTCTACACGATTCGCGACTACCGCCCGTACTTCGAGCATCGGTCGATGGACAACGTGATGATCGATGTGCCCTGGCAAGGCTTCGCCCGCTCGCGAGACGTGGCGTTGTTGGCCGAGAGCTATGAGCTCAACTGCGCTCCGCACAACTACTACTCGCACCTGGCGACGATGCACGCGCTGCATCTGTGTGCGACGGTGCCCAATGTGCGGATCATGGAGATCGACATTGACGATGTGCCCTGGAAAGACGACCTCGGGGGAGGGCCGCTAGAGATCGTCGACGGTCATCTGGAACTGCCGACGAAGCCAGGATGGGGCATCGACTTCGACGAGGATGTGGCCCGGAAGATGACCTGGGAAAAGGGCCGGGGTCCCGGGTTTACAGCGAATCGTCGTTAGCGCAAGTGTTTATCCTCAAGCGGTGAACACCGAGCCGTGCCATGCAGCACGGCGGCCAGAACGTGGAGACGACCAATGCATGACATCGTGATTCGCAACGGACGGATCGTTGACGGAACGGGTGCACCCGAGTTTGTGGGGGACATCGCGATTGACGGGGACCGGATTACCGCCGTCGTGCGGGATGGCGAGGCAGTCGTTGGTGAGGGGCGGCGAGAGATTGACGCCTCGGGCAAGCTGGTCACTCCGGGCTGGATCGACATTCACACGCACATGGACGCGCAGGTGTCCTGGGATCCGTACATGACGCCGTCCTGCTACAACGGCGTGACGACCGTGGTGATGGGTAACTGCGGCGTCGGCTTTGCGCCGGTGCGCGAAACCGACCGCGAATGGCTGATGGACCTGATGGACGCGGTGGAGGACATCCCGGCGACGGCGATGGCGGCCGGGATCACGTGGGAGTGGGAATCGTTCCCCGAGTACCTCGATGCGATCGACGACAAGCCGCGCGTCATGGACATCGCGGCTCAGTTCCCGCACTGTGCGCTGCGGACCTACGTGATGGGTCCGCGCGGGGCCGAGGATGTGCAGCCGACGGACGAGGAGTTGGCGCACATGCGCCGGCTGGTGCGTGAGGGAATCGAGGCGGGCGCGGTCGGCTTCTCGTCGAACCGGCTGCTGGCTCACCGGACCAAGGAAGGCGAGCTGATCCCGGGCACACTCGCGCAGTACCCGGAGCTCGAAGCGGTCGCCGAGGGCATCCAGCAGGGCGGAGGCGGCGTCTTCCAGTTGGTCGGCCCGTTCGAGCGTGAGTGGGTCGAGAACATGGCGCTCGAGCACGATTTGACGATCACCTACCTCTCCGGAGAGGGCTCGGTCACCAACGGCGCGGGCTGGAAGGAAGGCCTGGAGAGCGTTGAGGAGGCGACGGAGCGCGGCGTGCGGATCTTCCCGCAGGTTCGAGGTCGGGGCACGACCTTGCTGATGAACCTCGACGGATCGATTCACCCCTACACGCTCAACCTGGCGTACCGCGAGTTGGTTGAGCAGTTGCCGCTGGCCGAGCGCCTGGAGAAGATGCGCGACCCGGAGGTCAAGGCCCGGATCCTGGCCAGCGACTGGGACCTGACCAACGATGTGCGCAACAACGGTGAGGGCGCCGAGGACCACCCGTTCCTGGTCGACACGACGCCGGGCAATCTGCTGCCGGGTCTGCTGGAGATGGTGCTTGCGTCGCCCGCGACCGTCTACGTGCTCGGCGACCCTCCGGTCTACGAGCCTGAGTACGACCGCTCCGTCGCCGCTCACGCCGAGCGCGAGGGGTTGTCGGCGGATGAGGCGTTCTATGACCTGATGACCCAGGGCGACGGCTCGACGCTGCTGCTCGTGTACCTGGAAGGCTACTCACAGGGCAACTTCGACTATCAGCGCGAGCTGATGATGCACCCGCTGACTCGCAACGGCCTGTCGGACGCGGGCGCGCACGTGGCGGCGGTCTCGGACGCCCATATGGTCTCCTGGAATCTGGCCTACTGGGGCCGCGACCGGACTCGCGGCGACCGTGTTCCCCTGGAAACGATCGTGCATAAGCAATCGGGCGCGAACGCCGACCTCTACAACCTGCCCGACCGTGGCGAGCTGGTCGTCGGCAAGCGGGCTGACGTGAACGTGATCGACATCGAGCGGCTCGACACTGACGCGCCGCAGATGGTCTACGACCTGCCGGAGGGCGCGAAGCGGTTCATGCAGCGTCCGACCGGCTATGTCGCCACGATCTGCGCCGGCGAAGTAATCCTCGAGGACGACGAGCTGACCGGGGCGCTACCGGGCAAGCTGGTGCGAGCCCATCAGACCTCTCCGGCCTGAGGTTTCATTTCGCCCTGTCGAGCGAGACCTGTCCAGTCCGCCCGCTTGCGGGCGTCGAGCACGCCTCCCTCTGGAATCGGAGGCACGCCAATGGTGTTGGCGGACATCCAGCCGCCATCGACCAGCAAGGTGTGTCCGGTGACGTAGCTGGCCATATCGGAGAGCAGGAACAACACAGCCTTGGCGACCTCGTCCGGCATGCCCAGCCGCTTGAAGGGAATCAGGCCCTCCGCGGTTCGCTTGACACGCTCGGGAGATGCCGGAATCCGGGGCGTTGCGATGCTGCCCGGAGCGACCGAGTTGACGCGAATGTTGTGCGGCGCCAACTCAACCGCCATGCTGCGCACGAGATTGATCAAACCGGCCTTGGCCGCACCGTAGGACGCGTGATTGGGAGCCGACTGCACCCCTTCGACCGAGGAGATGCAGACAATGCTGCCGGGCACGCCGCGCGCGATGATCGATCGGGCGACCAGTTGGGCGTTGATGAAGAAGTAGCGCAGGTTCATCCGGTGATCGCGATCCCACTGCGCCGTCGTCATATCGGTGATCGGATTGAACGACCCCTGGCCGATGATCGTGACCAGCAGGTCGATACCGCCGAGTTCCTGTTCGGCGCGCTCGAAGATGGTCGCTGCCTGCACGTCGTCAAGCATGTCGCCGACAAGGGAGACGGATGGTTGACCGAGCAGATCGACCTCGGCTGCCACGTGGATCGCTCGCTCGGCGTTGATGTCGGCGACGGCGACGCCGCAGCCTGCCTCTGCGAGCAGACGCGCCGTGCTCAGGCTGATGCCCTCGCCGCCCCCGACGATGAAAGCCGACTTTCCTTCGAGTTGGAGTAGCGAATCATCCATCGGTCGCCTCCCTGCTCTCGTCGCGCCGGAGTTGGTCCCCGCGGAACGCGCTGTTCCGCGCTCAGTCTCGCAGCAGCGGCAACACTTCATCAGTGAACCGAGCGGCAGACGCTTCGGCCTCGGCGGTCGGCCTGACGAAGTCTGGACCGACGATGCCGAACTTCGTCACTCCGAGCTGTGCGAGTTCCGCCAACTTCTCGGCGCAGTAGTCGGCCGGACCGACGATCGCGTAGCCGTCCATGAAGTCATCCGTCAATGCCGTGATCTGGTGTCCGCCCTCTCGCCCGTGCAGGTTCATGTCGTAGCGGTTGTGCAGCTCGTGGAAGACCTCATCCTGATTCTCGTCGGTCGGTCCGGCCACATCGCCGTACATGGCCGAGAACCTTGCGAACAGCCCGGTTGAGGGACGCCCGAGTTCGCGGCCCACGGCAGGATCGTCGTCGCAAACCACGTTGACGTAGGCGCCAATGCTGAGGCTGTCGGGGTCCTTGCCCGCCTCTCGGGCTGCCGCGCGCGCCGTCTCGATGCCCCAGCTGACCCGCCTGGGATCGGCGCCGACGGCGAGCATCACCCGGTCGGCCTGTCGGGTGGCGATGCCGATCACACGAGGGCCCGTGGCCGCGACTTCGACAGGTACTTTCGGCTCATCCGAGCCATCATCAACCCAGCGAATCGCGCTGTTCTCGGGTGCGCGCGCCAGACTCAAACGCTCCACCGGCGGCGCTGCCTCGTCCGGAATGCCGGATCCGTCGAGCGGCACGCCGCCGCCCGAGAGATAGGTCTGGATGTGTTCGAGGTACGTCTCGAACCAGCCGAGGCGCGCAGGTGCGCGGCCAAGGTGAGCGAGCGCGCTGTCGCCGCGGCCGATGCCGAGCACCATCCGGCCCCGCGACAGCCGCTGGACGGCGAATGCAGAGGTCGCAGCTACCGAAGCGTGGCGTGTGACAGGGTTGGTGACTGATGTCGAGAGGCCCAAGCGGTCCGTGACGGTTGCCGCGAGGGCCAGACACAGGTATGGATCGCCAGTCAGGCTCTGGGAATCGCCCAGACCAATCCCGTCCCAGCCCTGCGCCTCGGACCGGCGCGCGAACTCTGTGATGCCCGTCGGTTCGGATACACGCCAATTCCAGAACTCCATGTGCATCCCTCTCTTTTCTCCTTGCCCCACGCGAATTGAATGCTGCGGCCAGAGTAATCGCTCTCCCCCCGAAGGCGGGAAGGCGCCTCTACTACCTTCCGAGCCACGGTTCATTCCGGGAGCCGCTCGCGTCCCTCTGTGCCATGGCGGGGACTCGCTCACCGTTACCCTCACACCCCAGAAGCTCGGGCAGGTCCTCACTGACAGGCCGCCGACCACTACGACACTTCCAGACGCAACGATGTGACGTTCGGATCAGCATTGACCAGCCGCAGCGCCGACCAGCCGATTCAATACGAGCCGGAAGAGCCCTGCCCCCCGATCGTTGCGTTGATCGTCGGCTTCCAGGGGGCCGCCCTCGTCCTGGCGCCGACGGTGCTCAATGTGGCCATCGGGTTTCGGGCTGCGGGACTCGATGAGACCTGGCTCGTCTGGGGCGTCTTCGCCGGCATGTTGACCTGCGCCGCGATGACGGCGCTGCAAGTCTTCCGACTTGGGCAGTTTGGCACGGGACACGTTGTGCTCTCGTGGTCGTCGGCCATCTTCCTTGCCATCCTGGCGACCACAGTTGAGGCAACCGGGCCCGAGACGTTCGCGAGCCTGTTGATCGTCTGCAGCCTGCTCCAGATTGCGCTCGCCAGATGGTTGCCGGCGCTGCGACGCATCATTACCCCGGTGGTGTCCGGCACGGTGACCATGCTGATCGCCGTCAGCGTCCTGCCGATCGCATTCAACAGTGTCCAGAACGTGCCTCCCGACGCAGCCGTCAGCGCGGGCCCTGTGATTGCCGTCGTAACCCTGTTGGCTTCCGTGATCGTGACATTGCGGGTCAGCGGCCGTTGGCGGCTGATTGCTCCACTGATCAGCATCGTGGTCGGCTGCGCCGTCTCGGCGGCATTCGGCGTCTTCGAAGTCGACCGAATCGCCAATGCCGCCTGGTTCGGTGTTCCCGAGTTGCCCGACCTGGGCTTCGATCTCTCGCCCGGCAAGGAATTCTGGGCGCTGCTGCCTACCTTCGCGATTCTCACTCTGGTGTTCACGCTCAAGACCATCAGCGACGGGGTTGTGATTCAGCAGAATGCCCGGCGACGGCCTCGGGCGATTGACTTCCGCCAAATCCAGGGCCTGGTCAGCGCTAGCGGGATTGGCATGTTGCTGGCCGGTCTCAGCACCACCCTGCCGCCGGCGTCCAACGCTTCTTACAGCAACACACTGGTGAGCCTCACCGGCGTCGCCGCCCGGCGAGTCGGGATCGGCGTCGCCCTGGTCACGGTTGTCCTGGCGTTCTTTTCCAAGTTTGCCGCGCTCCTGCTCTCGGTCCCTGGTCCAGTGCTCGGCGCCTTCCTGATGCTCGCGATGGGAATGCTGTTCGTCAGCGGCTGGCAGACGATCCTCCGCGACGGACTTGATCCGCGGCGCGTGCTCGTGGTGGCACTCGCCAGCGCGCTGGGACTGGGGCTGCATGGACACCCGCTGCTGAGCGACCTGCTTGGCGAAGAGTTGGGCGGATTGATTGGCAATGGTGTGACGATCGGTGCGATCGTCGCGATCGCGATGACGCTGCTGCTCGAGGCGATGGGTTCACGCAGTTCGAAGCTCGAAGTGACGCTGGACATGGCCTCGCTACCGGCGATCGATGAGTACCTCTCCGCCCTCGCGTCCAGACTGAAATGGGATGAACCGTCGACGCTGCGGCTGCGCTCCGCAGGCGAGGAGACGCTCTCCAGCCTCTTGACCCTTGAGGACGATCAAGCGGATGAATCGAGTCCGACCCGGCTGATCATCGTCGCCAGACCGCAACCCCTCATGGTCGAGCTGGAGTTCGTGGCGACCACGCACCAGGAGAACATCGAGGATCAGGTTGCCTATCTGACCGAGGCCGACGCCCTCCCGACGGCAGAGGACATCTCTCTCCGCCTGTTGCGGTTCCACACTTCTGCGCTGCGTCACCAGAAGTTCCACGGCGTGGACATCGTCACCATCCAGGTCGAAGGCAGCTCCTGACTGGATGACCGAAGGGTTCCTTCCAGACTCTGAAGGAATCTCTTGACCGTTGCAAACACATTCTGTAGCAGGCATACTCCCTCCATCCTGAGTCCGAGCAGCAATCGGACTGTACAAGTTGGAGTGACCGATGACCGAACGAAACTACTGGCAGCGCATGCGCCGATCGAAGATGAGCCGGCGAGCGCTCTTGCGCGCATCCGGGCGGGCGGGGGTCGGCGCGGCCGGACTCGCCCTGGTCGGCTGCGGCGACGATGACGACGACGCTGCAGCTCAGGTAGCGCAGGAACAGCAAGACCAGCAGCAGGCCGTTGCCCAGGTGCAGCAAGACCAGCAGCAACAGCAGCAGGCGATGCAGCAGCAACAAGCACAGCAGCAGCAACAGGCCGATGCCCAGGCGCAGCAGTCCGAGCAACAAGAGCAGCAGGCCATGCAACAGCAACAACAGCAAGAAGTTGTTGCGGCCGACTCGGCTCGAGAGGGCGACACCGACTGGGAACGCACCGTCACCGTCGCGGTACCCAATGCCGTCGGCGGCCTCGATGTGCAGGGACCGGGCAACTACACGCTCAAGTGGAACGGCCCGCTCCACTTCGATCAGCTACTGCAGTACGACCTGGTCACCCGCGAGATCGTGCCGCATGTGGGCTACTACGAGTGGATCGAGGACTTCACGGCCGTCTTGATGCACCTCAACCCCGGCCATGCCTGGCACGACGGCACTCCGATGACCGCGGAAGATGTTAAGTTCTCGATCGACCGTGCGGCCGGCAATGCCGCGTACAACGACAGCGGCGTCTACGAGTCGGGCGTCGCCTACATCGTGGCCAAGGTCAATGCGGAAGTGACCGCGATCGACGAACTGACCACCCGGATTCCGGTGGAGACCGAAGTCACGGCCCCGAACAGCATCGGCACGACGATGCCGCTGGTGCCGAGGCACCGAATCGAAGAGTTGGGCGACGACGGCTACAACCGCGACGGGCTGGCCTCGGGACCATTCAAACTGACTTCCTTCCAGCCGGACATCGAAGTCCGCAGCGTGCGCAACGACGACTACCCGATCGGCTACGACAACCTGAACGTGAAGCACAAGCCGTGGGTCAAGGAAGTCGTCCAGTCGGTGCGGCCCGAGCCTGTGGCGCGCCTGGCCGCCATCCAGGCCGGCGAGGCGGACGTGGCGCCATCGCTTGAATGGGAACTGGTGCAGGAGTTTGTCGACGAGCCGGGCTTCGAGGTGCTCTTCGACCCGGGCTGCTGTCCGCACACAATCTTCCCCAACACGATCGTGCCGATGTTCGAAGACGGCAGCAATCCGTACCGCGACCTGCGTGTCCGCCAGGCGATGAATCACGCGGTCGATGTCGAGACGATCTACACCACGCTGGGTACCGGCCGCGAACAGCGCGCGTACGGAATCGGCACGCGCCAACTGGGCGGGATGCAGCCCGAGCAGTCGGGTCCGCTGACGATGGAATACAACGTCGAGAAGGCGATGCAGCTGATGGACGCGGCCGGTTACGGCGAGGGATTCGAGTCGGACTTCTACGGCACGGCGGGATTCTTCGCTCTAACCGACCAGATTGCCCTGTCGGTCCAGCAGTACCTCGATGTGGTCGGGATTCGCACGAACCTGCAGCTCGATCCGCTGCCCGACTTCCGCGCGCGGATGGCGCAACGCGACGTGCCGGGACTGCACTACTACTTCACCAACCAGTCGCCGGACCCGTTCCAGGTGATCGCGGCCGAGGTCGCCATCGGCGGCACGCTCTCGGTGGCGGAGTACCCGGACACGGACATTCAGGATCTGGTCGACGCGCAGGCAACGGAGTTCGATCCGGAGAAGCGGGTGGTTGCGATCAACAAGCTGGCCGAACGGATCTACACCAACGCCTCCTGGCTGTTCCTCTTCGAGACGGTCGCCACCGGACTGATGCGCGACGACCTCGAGTGGGACATGAAAGGCAACTCGCGAGACTACGGCGGTCTCTGGGGCATCCGGCCGCTCGTGACCTAGGAACGACCGCTCCCTGCGGGAAGGCCGGACATGGGTGCTCAGAGCGTCTCGACGATCCTGTTTTCGCGCCTCCTGCAGGGGATCCTGGTTGTGTTCGTAGTCATCTCGGTTGTGTTCCTGGTCTCGCGGTTAGCGCGGAACCCGGTCGAGTACCTAACCACGGACGAAACGACCCAGGAAGAGAAGGAGTTGCTCAAGGAGCAGCTGGGTCTGAGTGGACCGATCGGCATTCAGTACGTCAGGTTCTTGTGGAACGCCGTCCAGCTCGACCTTGGCAACTCGTTCATCAGCGCCCGCCCTGCATTGTCCGAGGTAAGTACTCGGGCATCGAAGACCCTGCAGCTGGGCGCGGCGGCGCTCATCTTCTCGCTGGTCCTGGGCATTCCGCTCGGGATCATCGCCGCGCTCAGACGGGCGACCCCGGCAGATTGGACGGCGAGGCTCCTGGCCGTGCTCGGGCAGGCCATCCCCAACTTCTGGTTGGGCCTGATCCTGATCTTCTTCTTCGCCGTCCAACTCGATTGGTTGCCGACCGGCGGCAGCGGCGGCGTCGAGCATCTGGTCCTGCCAACGATCACGCTCGGTCTGCTGGCCTCGGCCGTGTCGATGCGTCTGACGCGCTCGGGCATGATCGACGTGATGGGCACGGACTTCGTCCGCACCGCGCGGGCGAAGGGGCTTCGCGAATCGACGATCATCTGGCGCCACGCGCTGCGTCACGCGCTCCTGCCGGTCGCGACCATCCTCGGGATCCAGGTCGGTTACATGATCGCCGGCACGGTGATCGTCGAGCAGGTCTTCGCCTGGCCGGGCATCGGCCGGCTGATGCTGCACACGATCCTGGTCGGGGACTTCCCCGTCATGATCGCCGGGATCCTGGTCATCTCGACCAGCATCGTAGTCGCCAACATCCTGGTTGACCTGTCCTACCCAATCATTGATCCACGAATTCGGGCGGGAACTCGCTGATGGCGACGCGGGTGATGGCAGCGGCTCCGGCCTCCTTGCTGCGTGGCGTCCGGCTGGGCGGATCGTGGCAGCAGGCGGCGCTGCTTGCGCCGGCGATCATTATCCTGCTCGCGTTCCTCGTGGCCGGGATATTCGCCGATCTGTTGTCGGCGTATGACCCGGAGCAGATTGTTCTGCAGGAACGGTTGATTCCTCCGGCGTTCCAGGCAGAGGGCAGTTGGGCGCACCCCCTCGGCACCGACAACCTCGGTCGCGACATCCTGTCGCGCGTCATGTACGGCGCTCGTGTGTCGCTGTTAGTGGTGGTGACCTGCATCCCGGCGTCGGCGCTGATTGGCACGCTGTGCGGTCTGCTCGCCGGTTGGCGATTGGGCTGGTGGGATCGCTTCCTGATGCGGATCGTCGACGTGCAGTTGGCGCTGCCGGCGATCCTGTTTGCACTGCTGATTTCCGTGGTCTTTGGGGCCAGCCTGCTCAACGTGATCCTGATCATCATCATTTTCAGCTGGTCCGGCTACGCCCGGTTGGTCAGGGCGGACGTGCTCTCGCTGCGCGAGCAGGAGTTCGTCGTCGCGGCGCGGGCCAGCGGGGCCAGCGACCGGCGCATTCTCTTCCGCCATGTGCTGCCCAACATCGTCAACACCATTGTCATCATGGCAACGCTGGATGTGCCGTCGGTGATCCTGATCGAGGCGGCGCTGAGCTTCCTCAACATCGGGGTCGCGCCGGGCACGCCGTCGTGGGGCGCGATGATCTCCGAGGGCCGGAACTTCATGACCATCGCCTGGTGGCCGATCTGGATGCCGGGGATTGCGATTCTGCTGGTCTCCCTGACCGGGAACCTGTTCGGCGACTGGCTGCGGGACACGTTGGATCCCCGGCTGAGGAACGTGCGTTGATAGGCAGACACCGAACCCGCGCACGGAGAGCTTCGCCACGCTCCGCGGCCGCCCTAGGGCGTGTTCACACTAGCCTCATTCCGCGTCGCCCCGTGCTTGACACGGGGCCCAGACCTCGGCGCTTGCGAGCAGCAACGCCTTCATCCTTGGCTCAGCTCAATGGTGGGGTGGGCGGACTCACGCGCGAGGATCGAGGTGAGGCCAGGGTCATTTCGCGCACGAACCTGGTTGCTCTGGGCCCCGTGTCAAGCACGGGGCGACGATCCGTTGCGGTGTTGTGATTGGCGTGGGCTGTTCTGACCCCGTCGAT
>JAJDYG010000005.1 GCA_022822855.1 Dehalococcoidia bacterium | reverse complement strand
CTTGAGCGACTGTCCTCGCTGTCGGAGGTAGTGGGCCCGGACGCTGCGTCGGCGTTGTCTGGGTGTGATGTGCATTGGGGTGGGGCCTCTCGGGTGTTGGGACGGACGTTCTGGTCACTGTAGCGAAAGGGTGTTCTGATGTGGTGTGTCGGAGTTGGCGGAAGGGGGTGTGGGATCGTGTGGCTGGCGTTGTTGCTGAGACGGAGGGTGTTGCCCTGGCGGGGTTGGTTGCTCTGGGCCCCGTGTCAAGCACGGGGCATCGGACGGGGGAGGGGAAATGGGTGTGGCGCAGACGTGGCGGGGAGGGAGCGGGTCCCCGCAGGACGCGGGGACTGGGATCGGTGGGTCGCGTCGTTTGCGGTGAGGCGGACGGTGTTGCCCTGGCGGGGTTTGGTGCTCTGGGCCCCGTGTCCCCCGGTCAGGCCGGGGGCAGGCAAGCACGGGGCATCGGAACGGGGGAGGGGTGTGGCGGGACGGCTGCGGCGGGGCGCTGCCCAGGACATGGAGGGGAGGGAGCGGGTCCCCGCATGAAGCGGGGACTGGGATCGGTGGGTCGCGTCGTCTGCGGTGAGGCGAACGGTGTTGCCCTGGCGGGGTTTGGTGCTCTGGGCCCCGTGTCCCCCGGTCAGGCCGGGGGCAGGCAAGCACGGGGCATCGGAGGAGGGAGGGGGTTAGTCGGTTTGGGGGAGGAGGGCGAGGTTGTTTCGGTGGACGACGGCGGAGCCGTAGCTGTAGCCGAGCTCCCTGGCGATCTCGGAGGATTTCTTGCCCTGGATTTTTGCGGTTTCGGCGGAGGAGTAGTTGCTGATTCCGACGGCGACGGGGATGTCGTTTTGGTCGTAGAGCTGGATGACGTCGCCGCGCTCGAACTGGCCTCGGACGTTGGTGATTCCGGCGGGGAGGAGGCTGCGTCCCTGGCGGGTGAGAGCGGTGACGGCTCCCTGATCGAGGTCGATGCCTTCTCCGTTGTGGAGGCCGGCGAGGAGCCAGCGCTCGCGGCTGTCGCGGATCGTGGTGTCGGCGGGGACGAGGGTGCCGAGGCGTTCGCCTCCGGCGATGCGGCTGATGACGTTCGGTTCATGGCCGGAGGCGATGACGACCTCGGTCCCGCCGGCCGAAGCTCGGCGGGCGGCCTCGAGCTTGGCTCGCATGCCGCCTCGGCTGCGTTCGTCGACGCTGCCGGCGGCCTGCATCATCGAGGCGGGGTTGCGCAGAACTTCGATCAGCCTGGCGTCCTGATTTGCGCGCGGATCTTTGTCGTAGACGCCGTCGACGTCGCTGAGCAGGATGAGCAGGTCGGCGTCGATCAGGTTGGCGATCAGGGCGGAGAGGGCGTCGTTCTCGCCGAAGGCTCCGCCGCGCAGTTCCTCGTCGGCGACGACATCGTTTTCGTTGATGATTGGGACGACGCCGTATTGGAGCAGTCGGAGGAGGGTGTTGCGGACGTTGAGGTAGCCACGGCGCTCGGTGACGTCGCCTCGGGTGATCAGGGCCTGGGCGGCGGTCAGTCCGTAGCGCTGGAGGAGCGAGTCGTAGCGCTGGACGAGCTGGGCCTGTCCGATGGCGGCGAGGGCCTGGCGGGCGCCGACGGAGGAGCGGGTCTGGGTTGCGCCGACGCGGGCTCGACCGGCGGTGACGGCCCCGGAGGTGACGACGGCGACCTGTGCGCCGCTGGTGCGGAGTTCGGCGACCTGGCGGACGACCTCGTCGAGGACGGCGGGATCGAGGCGGTCGGTGCCGGAGGTGAGCAGGTTGGTGCCGAGTTTGCAGATGATTCGGCGCGGTTGGCGGTCAGTCATGGTGTGGAGGCGGCCCCCCTCTGCCTTCGGCATCTCCCCCCAGAGGGGGGAGAAAATGGGAGGGAGCGGCATCTGCCCCCAGAGGGGGGAGAGAATGGGAGGGAGCGGCATCTGCCCCCAGAGGGGGGAGAGAATGGGAAGGAGCGGCATCTGTCCCCAGAGGGGGGAGAAAATGGGAGGGAGCGGCATCTGCCACCAAAGGAGGGGGAAAGTGGGAAGGAGCGGCGTAGCCCCCCAGAACGAGTGAGTGAGCGGCAGCTTCATTCGGAACGAGGGAGAGGGCGGTTTCTCCATCCGCGGAGCGGGCAGAGTAGAGAATTAGGCCGATAATGGGATCATGCGATGGTCTTGGCCGATTGATGTTGAGTCGCTTCGACAGCGCCGGTCTCGCTGGCGTCGGTGGCTGGTGCTGCATCTTGGTTGGTGGCGGACTGATCTGCAGTTGCTGGCGAAGCGGTCGGTGTCGGAGTTTCTGGACGATCATTGTCCGCAGCTTGCGGCGTCGATGTCGTACTACTTCTTCTTCTCGCTGTTTCCGCTGGCGTTCTTGCTGGTCTCGATCGCGGGCGTGCTGTTGACCGACGACGGTCTGCGCGAGGATGTCGTGGATGGGCTGTTCGAGCTGCTGCCGCTGCAGGAAGGGGCGGGTAAGGAGGAGTTGGAGAACCTGATCGAACCGATTGCGACCGGCGCGTCGGCGTTCGGGATTGTGTCCGTGCTGGGTCTGCTGTGGGCGGCGACGGGGATGATGTCGGCGCTTCGGTTCAGCCTGGATACGGCCTGGGACCTGGAGTTCCGCAGGCCGTTCGTGCGCGGCAAGCTGGTCGACCTGGGGCTGGTGCTGGGCGTCGGCGGGTTGCTGACGCTTTCGATCGGGGCGACGGCGGTTCTGCAGGTCGGCACGGATGTGTCCGACTCGGTGTCGGACTCGCTGGGTCCGTTCGGGGCGGAGGCGAGCGGGTTCTTTCGGTTGGTCACGGTGTTGCTGCCGTTCCTGCTGACCTGGGCGACGTTCACGATCATCTACAAGGTCGTGCCGAGTGTGACAACGCGGATCCGGGACGTCGTAGCCGGAGCGTTGGTCGGGGCTCTGCTGTTCGAGGCGCTGAAGCACGGGTTCGCCTTCTACCTGCGCAACTTCTCCAACTATGACGCGATCTACGGGTCGCTGGGGGCGGCGATCGCGTTGCTGTTCTTTGTCTACCTGGCGGCGTGTGTGTTGCTCTTCGGCGCGGAGATCGCGGCGGAATGGCCTCGGGTGATGTACGGCCACTACGACGACGAAGAGGAGCAGGAGGTGGGGCCGACGACGCTGCGCGAGCGAGTGCGCCAGGCGGCGGCTCGGCAGTTGATCCATGATCGGCCGATTCCATCGAATGCGCCGGACGAGGAGGCTCGGGCGGCGCGGCTGGAGCGTCGAGCGGCGGAGCGCAGCGAGCGGCTCGGCGAGGAGTGAGGCGGGCGGCCCCCCTCTGCCTACGGCATCTCCGCCCAGAGGGGGGAGAACATGGGAGGGAGCGGCATCTCCGCCCGCAGGGGGGAGGAAACGGGACAGAGCGGCATCTGCTCCCAGAGGGGGGAGCGTGGAATGTGGGCGGCTAGGCGCGTTCGAGCGCCAGCAGGATTGCTGCGCCATCGATCTCCGCTTCGGTGTGATGCTGGCCGAGTTGCTCGCTGGAGGTCAGGTCCGCGCCGTCAACGGACACGGTGGTGGCGAGGGTCTCGGCCGCGATCAATGATTCGAACTCTGACACAGCCGACTTGAGTTCGCGATCCTCGGAGGCCATCTGGAGTGAGATGCGGTCGTCCGGGTCGAGGCCGGAGTCCCGGCGCAGGCCCTGGATCCGGTTGATCACCTCGCGGGCCTTGCCCTCGGCGACGAGTTCGTCGGTTAGCTCGGTGGAGAGCTGCACGGCGCAGCGCTCGTCCTCGGCCGAGGCGGCGTCGGCAGTGGAGTCGGTGTCGACCTCGATCAGTAAGTCGCCTGGCTGGAGCAGGACTCCCTCGACCTCGATCGACTGTCCGGCCTCGGCGGCGTTGGCGATGTGTGCGGCGAGGTCACGGTCCAGATCAGTGAGGGCCGATCGCAGCGTGGGCAGCTTCGGTCCCAGACGCGGCCCGAGGACGCGCAGGTTGGGCTTGATCGTGTAGCGGCGGGAGTCGGCCTGGGCGTCGGCGAGGGTGACCGTCTTGACGTTGAGTTCCTCGGCGATCGTGGCTCGGTGGCGCTCGACGGCCTCGGCATCCTGCGGCGATCGGACGGCGACGCTGACTCCGGGCAGCGGTTGTCGGACCCTGATCCCGGCTCCGCTGCGGGCGGAGCGTCCGAGCGAGGCGACTCGCTGGACGAGCTGCATCTCCTGGTTGAGGGTCTCGTCGAGTAGCGAGGCATCGGCGACGGGCCAGTCGGCGAGGTGGACGGACTCGGCGGCGTCGGAATCGACTTCCGCTGCCAGGTTTCGCCAGATGTCCTCGGCCAGGTAGGGCGTCATCGGGGCGAGCAGTTTGGCCAGGGTGACGAGGACGGTGTGCAGCGTCTGGTAGGCGCTGCGCTTGGCGTCGAGGTCGGCGGCGGCGCCGCCTCTCGCGGAAGACCAGAAGCGGCGGCGGCTACGGCGGACGTACCAGTTGGAGAGGGAGTCGACGAAGCCGTCGATCTCACGTGCGGCGGCGGTGGGGTCGTAGTCGTCGAGAGCTTCGGTGACTCGGCTGATCAGGGCGTGCAGTTCGCTGATGATCCAGCGGTCCAGTTCGACGGTTGGCGGGTCCGGATTGGGATCGGGATGCCAGCCGTCGATGTTGGCGTAGGTGACGAAGAACGAGTAGGTGTTCCAGAGCGTGTGCAGGAATCGGCGCTGGGCCTCGCCGACCAGGCGGGGTGAGAAGCGGCGCGGGTTGCCGGCGGGGGAGGCGACGTAGCAGTACCAGCGCAGGGCGTCGGCGCCGCTCTGGTCGAGGACGGTCCAGGGGTCGACGACGTTGCCTTTGGACTTGGACATCTTCTCGCCGCTCTCGTCGAGGATGTGTCCGAGCGAGATCACGTGGCGGAACGAGATCGGCTCGGGCACGGCCTCGGCTCGGTGGAGCATGGCGGCTTCGGCGTGGAGCGAGTAGAACCAGCCGCGGGTCTGGTCGACGGCTTCACAGATGAAGTCGGCGGGGAAGCGTTCGTTGAAGCGGTCCTGGTTCTCGAATGGGTAGTGCCACTGGGCGTAGGGCATGGCTCCAGAGTCGAACCAGGCGTCGGCGACCTCGGGACAACGACGCGCGGCAGCGCCGCACTTGTCGCAGCCGATCTCGATCTCGTCGACGAATGGTCGATGCGGATCGGAGAGGTCGGGCTCGACGCCGGTGAACGCCCTGGCGCGCTCGCGCAGCTCGTCGAAGGAGCCGACGCAGGAGACGTCGCCGCACTCGGTGCAGCGCCAGAAGGGGAGCGGCGTGCCCCAGTAGCGCTCGCGGCTGACGGCCCAGTCGACGTTGTTGGCGAGCCAGTCGCCGTAGCGTCCGGTTCCGGTGTGTTCGGGATGCCAGTGGATCAGCTCCGCGTTGGAGCTGGTCAGGGAGTCCTTGGCCTGCGAGGTGGCGATGTACCAGCTCGGCTTGGCGTAGTAGAGCAGCGGCGTGTCGCAGCGCCAGCAGTAGGGGTAGGTGTGCTCGTACACGTCCTTGCGCAGGAGGAGTCCGCGCGATTCGAGGTCGTCCATGATCATCGAATCGGCGTCTTTGACCCACTTGCCGGCGAAGGCGGGAGCTTCGGGCGCGTCGGGATCGCCGACGATGCGGCCGCCGAGGTCGACGGGTTGGCGGAAGAGCAGGCCGACCTCGCGGCCGAGCAGGTAGTCGTCCTCGCCGAAGGCGGGCGCGATATGGACGATGCCGGTGCCGCTCTCCATCTCGACGAAGCCGGCGGCGGCTACTTTGCGCAGCGGCAGCGGGCCGTCTTGCTCGTGACATTCGACGAGGCGCGCGCCATCGAAGCGATACGTGGGCACGCCCCAGCGGTCGGGGTCGTAGAGGCCGTCGTAGGTGACGTTGACCAACTCGGACCCTGGCACTGTGGCGACGATTGTCTGGTTCTCGATCACACCATCAAGTGATGCGCCGACGAGTGGTTGCGCGAGGATGAGGCGCTCGTTGGGTGAAATCTGGACGACGGCGTAGGTCTCGTCGGCGTTGAGGGCCAGGCCGGAGTTGGCCGGCAGCGTCCAGGGTGTGGTGGTCCAGGCGAGGAAATCGGTTGTGCCGTCCCAGCGCAGCTGCTGGGGGAGGGAGTCGTTGTGGGCGCGGAAGCGGACGGTGACGGCCTGGTCGCGGACGCCGTCCTGCATGCCCTGGGAGAGTTCGTGGCTGGAGAGGGATGTTTCGCAGCGGGGGCAGTGCGGCGTGGTTCGGCGGGCTTCGTAGATCAGGCCTGCGTCCCAGAGCGTTTTGAAGATCCACCAGCATGACTCGACGTACTCGGGTGTGTAGGTGCGGTAGGCGTCGGACATGTCGATCCAGAACGCGACCCGTTCGGTCATGTCCTCCCACTGCTGGACGTACTCCATCACCGATTCGCGGCAATGGCGGTTGAATTCGGCGATGCCGTACTCCTCGATCGCTGGTTTGCTGTCCAGGCCGAGCGTCTTCTCGACCTCGATCTCGACCGGCAGTCCGTGGGTGTCCCAGCCGCCTTTGCGCGGGACGCGCTTGCCGCGCATCGTCTGGTAGCGCGGGAAGAGATCCTTGAACACGCGCGAGAGCACGTGGTGGACGCCGGGCGTGCCATTGGCTGTGGGCGGACCCTCGTAGAAGGAATAGATGTCGTCTTCGGGCCGCTCTTCGACGGAGCGTCGGAAGATGTCCCGCTCGCGCCAGAACTCGCGGATGCGCTGCTCGAGTTCGCGGTGGGGCATGAGCGAGCCGACCGGCCGGAAGGAGTGGTTGGAGCGGGCGGGGGTTGAAGAGTCGGATTCGTCTGGCGCGGCGTCAGTTGCCGACTGGTTAGCTGTCTGGGCCATCGTTGGATGAGTCCTTGGGGAATCGTTTCGCGATCTGCGTATCGGCCAGTTCGGCGATTCGGTCGCGGGTTGGTTGGTCGAGCAGTTCGGCAGCTTCATTGAGCTGCTCGCTAATCCAGCCTCTCGCCTGTCGGGCGGACGCTGCTTGTCCACGGCGGCGGGACTGATCGACGAGCGCCTGAGCGGCGCGCTCGGGATAGCGGGACACCGTGTCGGCGACTTCGGCGTCGCTCGGCCGACGAGCGGTGGGTCGGCCCTGACCGCCGATCAGGCGCATCCAGCGCTGCGCCAGCGAGTCTGCCATGTTGTCCTTCTGGTCGCCCTTCTGCGGGCGTTCGCTTGCTGATGAGCCTACGAGCGAGTGCGTTCGAAGTCCGGGATCTCGACGCCCGGTTTGGGCGGGATCAGGCCGCGGCGCAGGTCCTGGTTGATGCCCTCGACCTGGCAGGGTCGAGTCCCCCAGCGCTGCTGGATCTCGTCCATCTGGTAGCCCAGGGTCATGATCCGCTTGACGGTGGTACAGAAGACCGGCCGGTCGCCGCGCGGGAGGAAGGGGACTTCGATCATGTCGCCGCACATGGCGCAGGCGGCCGGATGCATCTGTCGGGGGGTGCGGCCGCCAAACGATGCAGCGCCGCCGTAGCGCACGTAGCCTGCTTCGGCCTCGGGCGAGGTGCGGATCGACTTGCGCACGGAGCGGCACTCGGGGCAGCGGACCGGGTCGTTCTGCAGTCCCTTGGACTGGTAGAACTCCTGCTCACCGGAGGTGAAGACGAAATCGCGTCCGCAGTCGCGGCAAACGATCGAGCGATCCTGCAAGGCCATGGTTT
The DNA here is from genome assembly GCA_022822855.1 of Dehalococcoidia bacterium. Taxonomy (GTDB): domain Bacteria; phylum Chloroflexota; class Dehalococcoidia; order Bin125; family Bin125; genus Bin125. The sequence continues at coordinate 120,803 of JAJDYG010000005.1, read as the reverse complement.
CTCACAATGTGTTGGCGGGCGTGTTGGTGATGTCGGTAGCTGGCCATCAGCGCCGAGTCGGCAGCGCCGGAACAAGGTCAACTCTATCAGAGGCGGCCCTGTCGTCTTGTGCGCGGTATCAAGCCCCTAGCGGCGCAGTGCACGCGAGGCCACAGACTCGACGCGCAGGATCAACGCTTCGGCCTCGTCCTGGCGCAGGATCAGACTCACTATGAGATAGACCACTCCACCGCCTATCACTCCAAGCGCCAACGTGATCCACGAGTCCCTGGCGAAGTCGAGGCCGAACAAGACCTCGATCAACAGCCAGACGAGTTGGCCCATGATCGCGGTCGCGACGATCGTGCGCAGGACCGACCACCACAAGGCTCCTGACAACAGTTGACGATTCAAGCGACCGTTCAGCATCAGGGTCAGCAGGACAAACTCGGCGATGGCGGAGATGGTGAGGGCGAGGGCCAGCCCCTTCAGCTCCAGCGGGCCGACCAGGAGCGCCGAGAGGATGATGTTGAGCAACATCGAGGAAACTGCCAGCGCCACCGGAGTTCGCGTGTCGCCGAGCACGTAGAAGCCTCGAGAGACGATTTCGATCGCCGCATGGGCGAACACGCCGATCGAATAGAAGAGCAGCGCGTCCGCGACCAGTCCGCTGGCAACGGAGTCGAACGCGCCGCGCTCAAGGAGCGTGCTGACGATCGAGTCGCGCAAGAGCAGCATTCCGACCGAGGCGGGAATGGCGAGGAAGAGGGTGAATCGAAGGGTCTGCGAGACCATCGAGTTGACCGCGCTGGGTCCCGCCAGAGCAGCGCGTTCGGCCAAACTGGGAAACACGGCGGTGGCCAGAGACATCCCGAACAGGCCGACGGGGAACATTAGCAAGAGCCAGGCGAAGTTGAGCGCGGAGATCGACGAATCGCCGACCAGCGAACCGAAGAAGGTGAGCACGATCAGGTTGATCTGGGCGGCGGCCAGACCCAGCGTGCGCGGCGCCATCAGGCGCAGGACTTCCCTTGCCTCCAGGTCGCCAAGATTGAAGTGGAAGCCCAGACCGCCGCCCGTCCGGCGCAGTGCCGTCGACAGGGCAGGCAACTGGATCATCAGGTGCAGCCCGGATCCGGCGACGACGCCGATGACCAGCGCCTCGACGCCCAACTGCTCCGGCAGCAGCAACGCGCCGAGGATGATGGCGAGGTTGTAGAGCATTGGAGACACGGCCGGCAGCAGAAAGTGCCGCCGCGCATGCAGAATGCCGGTCAGCATTCCGCTCACGGAAAACAGGATCGGCGAGAGCAGCAGGACTCTGGTCAGGAACACCGCGTCATTGACGATCTCGCTCTGACGGCCGGAGTCCTCGCCGAGTCCCGGCGCCAGCGCGGGAACGACCCACTCGGCGGCGAAGAACACGCCCGCCGACAGCGCGATGGTGCCGAGCAGCACCCAGTTGAGCACGATGCTGGCCAGCCGCCAGGCGGAACGTTCGCCGCGATTCTGGAGCACCCGCGCGTAGACCGGAATGAACGCGGAGGCGAGCGTGGCCCCGGCCAGCAACTGGAAGACGAGGTCGGGCAGGCGCATCGCGACCCAGAAAGCGTCCAGTTCGACCGATGTGCCGAACTGGTCGGCGATCACCGACGTTCGCGCCACGCCGAGCAATCGAGAACCGAGGAAAGAGATGCCGATCAACAGCACCGCGCCGATCACGGTGTTTCGGCTGCCAAACAGGCGTCCGCTCAAAGAGGCCGGGGAGTTCAGGCTCACTCGCTCACTGTCGCAAACTGCGGCGGAAGATGCACGCCGCGTCCGTTGCCCCGCAGTTGATCGCCAGCCAGCGTCGCGGCCGCGGTGGACACTCGCGGATCGGCTGATACGATGAGTCCGATTGAACAAGATGGGTTCATGAGGAGTTGTCGTGGCCAACAAGGCTGCCGCCATCAAATACCTGCGCCAGAGCCAGAAGCGGCGAATGCGCAACAAGCCGGTGCGGACGTTCGCTCGCAGCAGCGTTCGCGATGCGCTCGATGCGATCGACGACGCCGTCGATTCGCAGGAGTGGTCCGACGCCGATGACGCGCTCAGGCGCGCGGTCAGCGCTCTTGATCGAGCGGCCCAGCGAGGCGTGATCCATGCCAACACCGCAGCCCGCCGCAAGTCGCGTCTGCTGCGCCAGTACCACTCATCGCGGAATCCCGAGGTCGAGCTTCGTCCGCGCAGCCGTCCGCCCGAGCCGGCGCGAACGCCTTAGCGGAGCCTGCAAGGGGCCGCTCGGACCTAGCGTGCGGTTCCCGGGGCGATAGGCCCACACATGCGAGCATTGATCTTCGACCGACCCGGAGAGATACGGGTCGGCGATCTGCCGTCTCCGCAACCCGGTCCCGGCGAAGTAGTCATTGAAGTCGGAGCGGCCAGCGTCTGCGCCTCCGACCTGCGCGTTTATCGGGGCGAGAAGTACGCCAAACCCGGAGTTGTGCCAGGCCACGAGTTCGCTGGTCAGGTCATCGCCATCGGCGAGGGTGTCGCGGACCTGCACCTCGGCGACGCCGTCGCCGTCTACCCGATCATCTCCTGCGGCGGCTGCGAGTTTTGTCGCCGCGGGTTGCGCAACCGCTGCACGTCTCGGCGGACGCTCGGTTACGACGCCAACGGCGGCCTGGCCGAACAGGTGCTGCTGCCGGCCTCATTGGTCGCGCAGGGGCACGCCGTCAAGCTCGCAGACGGCGCTGACTGGGGCCGAGCCGCACTGACGGAGCCGACGGCCTGCGTGCTGAACTCGCTCGAATCGTGCCGATTTCGCGCCGGCGCCAGCGTCGCCGTGCTCGGCGCGGGCCCCATGGGACTGCTGCACGTCCTGCTGGCCAGGGCGCTGGGCGCAGGGCAGATTGTGGTCTCGGAACCGGTTGAGGTCCGACGCGCCGCCGCCGCTCAGATCGGGGCGACGCACATCTGCAGCGGCGATCCGGACGAACTGAAAGCCACTGTCGACGAAGCGACGGGTGGCAACGGTTGTGACGTCGTGATCGTCTCGGTCGGCCTCAATGGTCTGACCGAGGCCGCCTTGCAGGTCGCCGGACGGCAGAGCAGTGTAAATCTCTTCGCCGGTTTCCCGCCGGAATCGTCGGCCATCGTCGATGTCAACGACCTGCACTACCGCGAGGTCTCCTTGACTGGCACTCAGAACGCGACGCCCGATCAATTCCGCCGCACGGCGGCGATCCTGCCGACGCTCGATGCAGTCGACCGCATCGTGTCGCATCGATTCGCGCTCTCGGAGGCCGATCAGTCCTACACATCTCGTGAGGATCCATCGGTGCTCAAGACCGCCGTGTTGCCGGACGCTTGATCGTGATGGGCCGAGGCGACGGATATCTGACCGGCATCGGCGAGGAACTGCGCCAGGCCCGGATTCGCCGCGGCCGCTCGATCGCACAGGCTCATCAGGCCACGAGGATTGCTCGACACTACCTTGAGGCGCTCGAGGCCGAGGACTGGCGGCGGATGCCCGCCGCGCCCTTCGCTCGAGGATTTCTGAGCTCTTACGCGCAGTACCTGGGACTCGATGAGGGTCCGTTGTTGGAGCGTTTTCCATTCGAACCGAGCGGGCCCGGAGAGGGACTGCAACTCTCCGAGGAGACGGTTGAGTCGTATCAGTCTCTGGCACGCAGCGGTCGGCCTCGCGAAGAGCTGCGACCATCCCGATTGCATCTCGGACCCTGGCTGGTCGCCGCCGTCGTGATTCTGGTGATCATCGCTGCAGTGGTCGCGGTGGTGAGCCTGCGCGACGAGGTCGAGCCGGTCGCAGAGACGCGAAGCGTGCCGGGCATTGACACGCTCGACGAGACGCTCGCGGAATCGACGGCCGGCGGCTCGCTGAGCGCCGATTTCCAGGCGCTGCCGGATCTCAAGGCGTTGAGTTCGCGGGAGGCGATCAACTACGTCAAACTGCTCAACGCGCCGTACGTCGTCGTGTCCATCTATGACGATTCACCCGTTGGCACTGTGCTCGAGCAGTCGCCGGCGGCTGGCGTGCAGCCCGTCGAAGACGCCGTGATCACCCTTGTGGTGAGCCGCGGGCCGCGGCCCGGCGCTGCCTCCGACTCAGCGAGCGGCGGCGGCTGATGCGCTACCAGATCGTGACCCTCGGCTGTCCGAAGAACACGACAGACTCGGACCGGATTGCCCGCACACTGGAACAGTCGGGACATCGAGCCGTTCCGGACCGAGAACAGGCGGATCTGGTCATCCTCAACACGTGTGGGTTCATCGACGACGCCCGCGATGAGTCGCGTCAGGCAGCGGAGACCCTTGGGGCCCAGCGTCTGCCCGGTCAGCAGGTGGTTGTCACCGGTTGTTGGTCGCAGATTGAGCGAGAGCAAGTCATCGCGATCGATGGCATCGACGCCACATTCGGGATCGAAGCCTGGCGGGAGATCGCCGCTCACGCGGGCGCCGTCGAGGCGGAGCGAGACATTCCAGAGACGTCTCTTGGCGTTGGGCCGTCGGCGTATCTCAAGATCTCCGACGGCTGCGCGCGCCCGTGCACGTTCTGCAACATTCCCGGGATTAAGGGTCGGCAGTTCCGCAGCGCCCGGCCGGACGCTTTGGTTCGCGAGGCTCAGGAACTGGTGGCGCGAGGCGCGCGTGAAGTGGTCCTGGTCGCTCAGGACAGCACCGCCTACGGCGCCGAATGGGGCGACGCCAACGGTCTCGCCCGCTTGCTCGAGCGGTTGGCGGCCGAATCGGGCGCTGACTGGCTGCGCTTGATGTACGCGTATCCCGGCTTCGTGACGCCATCTCTGGTGGAGGTGATGGCCAACACACCGCAGATCTGCAACTACCTCGACATCCCGCTGCAACACGGATCACCCTCAGTCCTGCGACGGATGAAGCGGCCGCACAACATGGACATGGTCCGTGGAACGCTCGACCGTCTGCGCGCCTCGATGCCCGACATCGCCATCCGCACGACGTTCATCGTCGGCTTTCCTGGTGAGTCGGAGTCGGAGTTCAATGAACTGCGGGATTTCGCAGCCGAAGCGGAGTTCGATCGCGCGGGCGCGTTCGTCTACTCGCCGCAGAACGGTACGCCGGCGGCAGACATGGCAGGTCAGATCCCCGATCCAATCAAGGAGGCCAGGCACGAGCAGCTCATGACCCTGCTCGCCGATGTCTCGGCGCAGAAGAACGCTCGCCAGGTTGGCCGCCGACTGCCCTTGCTGGTGGAGTCGGAGCCGGGACAGACGACGGAAGACGGCGATCCGATCATCGCCGGCCGCACCTACCGGGAGGCTGCCGAAGTCGACGGACTCGTCCTCGCTCTCGGTACAGCCGAGCCGGGTGAGTTCCGACAGGTCGAGATCGTCGATGCGATGGGACACGACCTCTGGGCCGAAGTGATCGACTAGAGGGCGATCGTCTCTGTCGATACCGTGCCAACCTGGCAATCGAGGCGCAGATCCTCGATGAACGCCAGCACACGCTGCGCAGTTGCGTGCGAAATCTGTGAGTCGGACGCGATGGCTGCGAAGGCCAGGGTCGCCCGTGATGGATCGTTCTGGCTCTCAACCTCCGACGCCGCCACAGGGAACTTGTTTCGCGTTCGCTGCATGACCTGGCGAATGACCGCTCGTTTTTCCTTGAGCGACGCAGACTCGAAGATCAACAACTCGACGGTCAGCACCGTGACGAACGTCATTGCTCGACGCCCGGTTCGAGCGGAAGCACTGCCTGTTCAGCCGGCGGCTCAAGCTGATCGAGCGGCGGCAACTGGTCGAGCGCACTGATTCCAAAGTGATCGAGGAAGCGCGGCGTCACGCTCCAAAGCAACGGCTGTCCGGGCGTGTCCAGTCGTCCGCTCGGCGCGATCAGGTCGCGGGATCGAAGCGAGCGAATCACGCCCGATGCGCCCACACCGCGCACGCGCTCAATCTGCTCTCGGGTGACCGGCTGGTGATAGGCGATGACCGCCAGCGTCTCCAGCGCCGCTTTCGACAGTCGCGGCGGTGTGTCGAGCCCCAGCAGGCGTTCAACGTATGGGGCCGCCTCGGGCGCAGAGACCAGGGCGAACGTGTCCTCGTGCCGCCGCAGACGGATCCCGCCGGAGTCATCGGCCTCCATCGCCGACAGGGCCGACTCGACCTCGCTCGTGGACGCACCCGTCGCCCGAGCCAGCATGCGGATCGTGGGCGGCGCCTCGGCAACGAGCAGCAGCGCTTCCAGGGTCATGCGCAGATTCTCGGGAGGCGGCGGCTGTTCCTCGGCATTCATCCCAGCAACTCGCCGACCAGCGTGGTTTCCTCAGCCGAGACGACGCTCACCCCCCGAATCTGGTTGGTCAGGCCGCCCGCGTCCGTTATCTGGACGGGCAGATAGGTGTCGGAGAGACCGGAGTCAGCAGTCTCAAACAGCACCGATTCGACGGCTCCTACCCGAGCGTACAGCGCCTCGCGGCGGTGGGCCGATCCGAGCGCTCGAAGCTCGGCGGCTCGCGCACGCTTGACCTCGGGCGGGGCATCGTCCGGCAGCAGCGACGCCGACGTCTGCGGGCGGGCTGAGTACGGGAAGACGTGAACGTCGGTAAATCGAAGCTCGTCCATCAGGCTGACGGTCGCCCGGTGGTCGGAGTCGGTTTCGCCCGGGAAGCCGGCGATGATGTCGGTCGTGATCGAAGCCCCGGGAACCGCGGCGCGAATCAGGGTCACGGCGTCGCGAAACTCAGACGCGGTGTATCGGCGGCGCATGCGGGAGAGCACATCGTCGGACCCACTCTGTAACGCCAGGTGAAAGTGGCGGCACATTCGCGAATCGTCCCAGCAGGCCAGAAGCCGCGGTGTGATGTCTTGGGGCTGGATCGATGAGTACCGAATCCGCGGTGCATCCGTTCGGGCCAGCAACGCCTCAATCAGATCCGCCGCCGATGTTCCATCTTCACGGTCGCGGCCGTAGGCCCCCGGCTGTGTGCCGGTCATCACGACCTCCTGGACGCCCTCTTCGACGCGCTCCTGGGCCAGAGCCACGACGTCGTCGATCGGTACGGCTCGTTCCCGTCCCCGGACGTAAGGGACGATGCAAAAGGCGCAGACATCGTCGCAACCCTCCTGGATCTTGATGAACGCCCTCGTCCTGCCGCTCGATCCGTTCTCGCCACTGGTCGAGGGCGCGAGCCCATCGAGCGCCGACAGCACGGCGTTCGCCGCGTCGTGCTTGCGCTCGTTGCCGACGACCTGTACCTGGGCGAGCGCGGACAGACCGTCCGCATCCCGCTCGGCATAACAACCGGTCACGATGACCGGAGCGTCGGGGGACAGCCGCTGAGCCAGACGGATCAGCCGCCGCGCCTTGCGGTCGGCCACGTGGGTGATTGTGCAGGTATTGATCAAGTAGGCGTCGGCCTGAGCGGGGCGGTCGGTGGTCAGGCATCCGTGCCGTCGGAGCTCGCGTGCCGCCTGCTGCGTCTCGGCCTGGTTGAGTTTGCAGCCCAAGGTCAGCGTCGCCACGACAGGGACGCGGGAAGAGTGGTCAGAAGATGCACTCGCGCTCATGCCAAACTACGATACTGACCAGAGGCGGTAACTGGAGCGGCAACAGAAACGGCAACGGGGGTCCGAAATGGTGGAGATCGGTCTAGCCATTCTGTTCGTCAGCATTCTTGTCGCTGCCGACCGCGGCCGCTACGACACGTTGAATGAGAAGATGCGGGACTTCGTCGACTGGCTCGACCGGCCCGAAGATCAGCAGTAGCCACTCCCTTCCCGGTCACCAGGATTTTGCTGGACGCTGAAGGCCTTCGGCCGGCCGTGCGGTGGCCTGATCTGTTGCCCACATAACGGAAGATATTGACAACGCAGTACGCGCGTCCTACGTTGAAATCAAACAGAACGTGCGTACAAGGCGAGACGATGTCGACCAGCGCCTCAAGATTCGCCAGTCCTCGCAGAGCTGCCGCCGGCCCCATCGCTCCAATGGTGCGGGGCGCGCAACTGCCCTTGATGATGGGGCCCAGCCTGCCGTCGCCAGCCTCATCGCCGCGCCCTCGACGCGGCAGTTCCGTCTGCCCGCGCTGCGCTGGTCCGACCGCCAGACACGGTCGGCGCACCGTCTGTGTGATCTGCGGCTTCGGTGCACAGCCTCGGAAGGCTCGTCGGCGCGTACGATAGAGCGGTGAGCATCCTTCTGGCCATCGTGGTTCTGGCTGTGCTGATCGCCGTGTTGTACATGCGCGGGCTGTTGAGTCTCGGCAACCTCCTCTCCGTCTATCGGCGTATTCGGCTCGCGATTCTGCTCGCCGTCGTGGCCATCATGATCATCGGCATCCTGCGGTTTTTCGGCATCGGCACGGGCGACTGAGTCATGCGCGTCCTGATCGCGCCGCAGGAGTTCAAGGGCAGTTTGACTGCGGTGCAAGCCGCGGCCGCCATTCAACAGGGTGTGCTTAAGGTCATGCCCGACGCGACGATCGACCGAGCTCCGGTCGCAGACGGCGGTCCGGGCACAGTTGAAGCCATCGTCCACGCAGCCAGCGGCCGCATATCGATTGCGCGTGTTGACGGCCCGCTCGGCGCTCCAGTTGACGCGCGTTGGGGAAGAATCGACAGCGGTCGCACCGCCGTCATCGAGATGGCCGCGGCGTCCGGACTGACATTGCTGGGTGCGGATGAACTCGATCCTCGTCGAGCATCCACGTATGGCACCGGCCAGCTGATCAGGCATGCACTGGACGCGGAAGTTGACCGGATTCTGATTGGCGTCGGCGGCAGCGCGACCAATGACGGCGGCGCGGGCATGGCCGAAGCCCTCGGAGCAGTGCTGCTCGACGAGGCCGGTGATCGCCTTCCCGCTGGCGGCGCGGCCCTCGCAAAGCTGGGCCGAATCCGGATCGAACACCTCGACCCGCGACTCGCCGAGGTCGAGATCACCGTGCTCTGCGACGTGCAGAATCCCCTGCTTGGACCGGAGGGAGCGAGCGCGGTGTACGGACCGCAGAAGGGCGCAGACGCTGCTTGCGTCGCCCAGCTCGACCGAGCGTTGGCCAACTTCAGCGGCATCCTGGAGCGGGATCTCGGCGCGCAGGTCGCCGACATCCCCGGCGCCGGGGCAGCAGGAGGACTCGGCGCGGGGCTGATGGCGTTCTGCGGCGCGACCCTGCAATCCGGATTCGCTGCCGTCTCCGATGCGGTCGGGTTGGCTGAGCGAATCGCAGGGGCTGACCTCGTGATCACCGGCGAGGGCAAGCTCGACACGCAGTCCGCGTACGGCAAGACCGTCGCAGGGGTTGCTTCACTGGCGGCAACGGCGAATGCGCCTTGCCTGGCGGTCGCCGGGTTGATCGACGGCCCGGTCGATCTGTCCGGCCTGATGGACGGCGAGGCGTCAACGCCTGCGGGGATGCCGGTGGTTGAAGCGATGCTACGAGCCGACGTGTTGGTGTCCGAGGCCGTCGAGCGGCTGCTTCGCCGCTATTCGAGATAGGGCGTCCGGCGCTCGGTCAGGTTGACCGAGCCGCGAACGTGATTCCTGGGCGGCGGCGCGATGCCGATCTCGTCCAGCCGGTCGTCATCGATGCCGAAGTGATGCGCCACTTCATGCAGCACGGTCTCGCGGACCTGCTCGACGACCTCATCCTCGCTGCGGCAGATGCTCTCGATCGGCTGTTGGTAGATCATGATCCGGTCGGGCAGGGTCTCGCCGTACCAACCGCGGTTGGTCAGCGGCTGGCCCACATACAGGCCCAATAACGTCTGCCGGGGTCCGAGTCCGACGGATTGGCGTTCCTCATCCGTCGGCTGGTTGCGCAACAGGATGACGACGTTGTCCATCCGCTCGGCAAGCTCCTCGGGGATCTCGTCCAGGGCACGCTCAACCAGACGGCGAAAGCGGGAACGTCGCATTAGGTCAGGGTACCCAGTTGTTCAGAATGGTGCCCTCGAGAACCTGCCGAACGATTGGCCCGGCGTCATCGGAGCCGGACTTGCCGTCGTCCAGAACCACGGTGACCACCAGTCGCGGATCCTCGAAGTTCGTCCAAGCCGAGAACCAGGCGTGCGTGAAGTACCGTTCCGGCTCCTGCGCTTCCGCTTCTGCTTGCTCCTCTTGCGTCTGCTCGTCCTCCGACCGCTCGCTATTCAGCTCGACGTCAATCTCTTCAGCCTGCTCCTCGGCCCCTTCGTCGTCGATATCCGCCAGGGCCTCGGGCTCAACGACCTGGTCTTCTGCGGTTCCTGACTTGCCGGCGATCCGCAGAACGCTGCCGCGAAACACGTAGAAACCGGTCCCATACGGCTGAGAGACGGTAGTGCGCAGAGCCGCCTGGAGTTGCTCCAGCGTGTCCGCCGATACAGGCAGGACGCTGATCGAACGTCGCTCGATCAGTTGCGGCGGCGCACCCGAGGGTTCAATCGACTGAGCGATGATCGGCGTACTGACCACACCGTTGGTTGCAAGCGCGGCGTAGGCATTCGCCATCTGGAGCACGGTGACCGCGACGAAACCTTGCCCGATGCTCATGTTGAGCGTGTCGCCCGTGAACCACGCTTCGTTCACATGGGCCTCTTTCCAGGAGGGCCCCGGATTCACGCCATCTTCCTCGTTGAGTCCGACGATGCCTGTCGATTGTCCAAACCCGAACCCCGATGCGACCGAAGGCAGTAGCTGCTCGTCGATCCGGTCAAGACTCAGGCCCAGCTCATAGAAGACCGTGTTGCACGATTCGGCCAACGCCTGCGAGAGCGTGATCCGCCCCTGGTCAACGTCCTTCCAGTTGCGCAACGGCTGATCACCGACTTCCATCCACCGCGCCGGGCAGGAGATGTGGTCAGTGATCTCATAGCCGCCGCCTTCGAGCGCCGCCGCCAGCGTGACCACCTTGAAGGTGGAGCCTGGCGCATAGACTTGCTCGACCGCCCGATTGATGAACGGTTGGCGTTGGTCGAAAAAGTAGGTTTCGTACTCCTCCTGAGTGACCCCGTCGACGATCGTGTTCGGATCGATCCGCGGGTAGGAGGCCATCGCCATGACGTGACCGCTGCGCGGATCGATCGCCACGACGGCCCCGGGTTGCTCGCCGAGGGCTGTTTCGGCCAGTTGCTGGACTCTGATATCGAGCGTCAGCCGGATATCGGCGCCGGCGATTGCCGGGCGGTTCGAGATCTCCCGGACCGGCCTGCCGATCGGATCGACGATCAGCAGGCTGCCGCCACGCCGACCGGCCAGCGTACGCTCGAAGCTCTGCTCGATCCCGTCGCGGCCGACCATGTCGCCGGCCCGGTAGCCCTCGACGAACCACTCGGCCAGTTCGGTCGGATTGATCTCCTGCAGATATCCAATCACGTGCGCGGCCGAATCGGCGAAGGGATAGAAGCGGCGAGTCTGTCGGGTGACCAGAATGCCTTGCGACGCGAGCTGCTCAAACTCCGCGATCACCTCCGCTGAGGTATCGAGTGCCAGCACGGCAACCGGAATGAACTGATAGGAGGGCACATCCTGGTAGATCCGCGCACGAACCTCCTCTTCCTCAATTCCGACCCGATCAGTAAAGAAGTCGAGCACGAACTCTTCATCGGAGATTGAATCCCAGTGCACGCCGATAATCGTGATCTCCGTCTCGCCGGCGAGGACCACGCCGTTGCGATCGAGGATCTGACCGCGCGCCGGGGTCTCGATCAGCGCGCTAATCAGGTAGCCGGGCGAACCGAGGCCGCTGAACATGAGGTCGGGAGTCCAGTCCACGACCCAGTGCGGCTGACGCAGCGTGCGCGCCTGGATGACTTCTTCGATCTCGCCGAAGAAGGTAGTCTGATAGCGAATGAGCACCTCGTGTGAGGACGAGTTCTGATCTTCCTGGGGCATCACCTCCCAGGAGAAGCCGCCGATCGTGGCCTCGGCCCAAACGTCCCGGTAACGCTGTTCGAACGCCTCGGCCGAGATCCGTTCTCGGGTTTCGGTCGAGGTTCGCTGGTAGGCCCCGCTCAGGTCGCCGGTTGCGATGAGATGAAAAAAACTCTGCACGGCGAAACGGGCGCTGGGCGGCGCGACCTCGAGGTTCTCGAGCTCCTCGGGTGGGGGCGTGTAGGCGGCGCCGTCCTGCGTCGCCGCGCCGCCATCGCCGACGGCGGTGCCGGAGGCCTGTTCCTGGGATTGCGGAGCGCCGTCCTCGGGGGGCGGCGGAAAATATTCGGACAGATCCCGTTCGGACTCGCCTCCGAAGATGCAGCCGCTCATCGCCAAGGCCGCCGCCAACACCAGTGCCGGCAGCCACGCGTTGGTCCTCAGGTGCCGCCGTCGAGGCACGTTTCCCATGCCCGGCTTATCCGCTCACCCCGCTCCTTGTCACACTACCAGCGATCAACAGCGCCGGAGCGGCAGATATCTCCACGACAGGCGTTAGACTTGAATCGTTCCGGCAGCGCGTATCTGACGCAGAGGGGATCCAGCAGATGGACTATCGCGAAGACCAAACCATCGTCGACTTCCGCAACGAAGTGCAGACCTTCATTTCCGACAATCTGCCCGACGACTGGGGCTCGAAGCCGCAGGGCGAGGGCTATGACGCGGACATCATGCAGGTCACCCGCTCGTTCCAGAGCGAGATGGCCAAGCGCCGCTGGCTGACCATGGCCTGGCCCAAGGAACACGGCGGCCTCGACGCGCCGCATTCGCAGCAGATGATCATGTCCGAGGAGATGGCCTACCACCGCGCTCCCGGCGCGGGCGGCAACATGGGCGTCCAATGGGTCGGACCCTCGCTGATGCTCTATGGCACGGACGAGCAGAAGGAAGAGCACCTCGCCGGCATCGCCGATGCCGAGACCTGGTGGTGCACGCTCTACTCCGAGCCCGGCTCCGGCTCCGACCTCGCCTCGCTGCAGACCCGCGCCGTCAAGGACGGTGACGACTACGTGATCAACGGGCAGAAAATCTGGACCTCCGGCGCGCACGTCTCCGACTGGGGTTGGCTCGCCGCACGCACCGACCCCGACGCGCCCAAGCACAAGGGCATCACGATGTTCATGATGCGCATGGACACGCCCGGCGTCACCGTCCGCCCGCTGATCAACATGGCCGACGGACACGGCTTCAACGAGGTCTTCTTCGAGGACGTTCGCGTCCCGCAGACCAACGTGGTCGGCGAGGTCAACCGCGGCTGGTACCACCTCGCGGTCGCGCTCGACTTCGAGCGCAGCGGCATCGGCGCGTTCGCCGGCGGACGCCGCACGGTCGAGGAGATCACCGCGTTCGCTCAGGACAACAGCCACCTGGTCGACGAACGCCCGAACGCCCGCTACGAACTGGCCGAGCGTCACATCGAAGTCGAGATCGGCACGATGATGGCCTACCGGATCGCCTACATGCAGGAGCACGGCGTCGTAGCCAACCACGAGGCCTCGATGTCGAAGCTGTTCGGCTCCGAGCTGGGCCAGCGGATCGCCAAGACCGGCATGGACCTGCTCGGTCTGCGCGGCAACGTCTGGGCCGACGGTCCCTACGCCGCCCTGGAAGGCCGCCTCAGCCGCAGCTACGTCAGCAGCGTCAGCGGCACCATCGCCGCCGGCACCAGCGAGATCCAGCGAAACATCATCGCCACCCGAGGTCTGGGCCTGCCTCGCGGCTAACCCTCAGGGAACAAACTCGCGCGCGGCTTCGTCATCCTAGAGTGAGCGACAATCGCTCTTTCCAGGAACGGAGCCGCGTGTGTCACGCTTCCCTATCTCTCGCCGACGCTGGCTGCTGCTCGTGACGCCGATCCTTGCTGCCGCGCTGATCGCGGCCAACCTGATTGTCTTCACCGGCTCCGCTGAGGCGCGGGCGCTGCGAGGATTCGCGTCCTGCGGCGATCTGCTGGCGCACTACCAGGACCAGGCGCGACGCTCGCAGACGCAGGAGCGCTACTACGAAGACGGCATCGAGATTGAGGAAGCGCAAGCAGAGGCCGCCGAGGACGTGGCAGCGGCCGATTCCGCCACTACGACGGAGTCATCCGCGCCCGCCGACGAGGGCGAAATCTCCGAGAGCGGCACCAACGTCCAGGAGCGAGGCGTTGACGAGTCGGACATCGTCAAGACCGACGGTGCGTATCTCTACGTGCTGCGCCCGCAGTCGCTGCTGATCGCCGAGCTTGCCAAGGATGGACCGCCGCTGGAGGTCGGACGCCTCGAGTTCCAGGACTGGGCGCATCGCCAGGAGCTGCTGATTGGCGCCGGCAAGGCGATCGTCGTGCGCCAGCTCGAGGACGCCGTGTCGCGGTTCCTCCCCGAGGTCGGCGACATTGCCCGGCCGTCGTGGGTCCCGGAACGGATTCGGCCGCAGTCCGAAATCCTTGAGATCGACATCGGGAATGCCGCGTCGCCCCGACTGCTGCGCGAGCTGAACCTCGACGGCCAGTTCGTCTCGGCGCGACTGGTCAACGGCGCGGCGCGCATCGTGATGCGGTACCAGTCGTACCACCACTGGGTCGGCCCCTGGGACTTCGGCTGGGAGCGCAACGCGGAACGCGACGCGCAGGCGTACAACGAGGCCGTCATCGCCAACAGCCAACTCGGTCTCTGGCATCCACTCTTCGGCTTCCAGGACCACGTCAGCGGAGAGTACGAGGCCGACTACGCCCTCGCTTGCGACCAGACCTTCGCGCCCGACGGCTCCGACGCGCCGCCCTGGCGGCAGGGCCTCAACTTCATGCTCTCCTTCGATCTCGCCCATGGACTCGCCGAGCGCGGCAGCGTCGGCGTGATGAGCGACCAGCCCACGGTCTACGCCTCGATCGGTTCGCTCTACCTGGCCACCCCCGACCGCCAGTGGTGGAACACGAACATCCACCGCTTCGACATCTCCGACCCGCTGCAGCCGAGCTACTTCGGCAGCGGCTCGGTGCGCGGCCAACTGCTCTCGCAATGGTCGATGTCCGAGCACGACGGCTACCTGCGCGTCGCCACCACGATCCAGGACCGCTGGCCCACGGTCAGCAACGTCTTCGTGCTCGAAGCCGTCGGCGAGCGCGATGAAGGGTCATTGGAGCAGGTCGGCCTGGTCAGCGGACTCGGCGTGACCGAGGAGATCAAATCGGTCCGCTTCGCCGGCCCTGTCGGCTACGTCGTCACGTTTCGCCTGACCGATCCGCTCTATGTGCTCGACCTCTCCGACCCGACCAACCCGCAGACGCTCGGCGAGCTGAAGATCCCGGGCTTCTCGAAGTACCTGCATACCCTCAGTGGCGGACTGCTGCTCGGCATCGGCCGCGACGCCGATCCCGAGACCGGCTGGGAGCGCGGGCTGCAGGCGTCGCTGTTCGACGTCTCAGACCCGGCCAACCCGACCCTGCTCACCGTGCTGCCGCTGGGCGACGACGCCTTCAGCCCGGTCGAATCCGACCACCGGGCATTCCGCTACCAGGACGGCGTCGCCTGGATTGCCGTCGGCCCCAACGACTGGCGGCTGCGGCAGGACCACGACGGCGCATTCTTCGGCGTGCGGGTGACCGCCGAAGGCCTGACCCACGAGTCGACGCTCCGAGTCCACGGAGAAGCGCGCCGCGCCATCCCCATCGGCGAGCAAATCCACCTGCTCAGCAACGAAGAGATTCGCACCTACGACCGCGCCGACCACACCGACCTCGGCGCCCTCAGCTTCGCCCCCGAATGGGACAACCGCTGGCTCCCAATCTCGCCGGAGTAGGGACTGAGGGGACGAATCCATTTCCTCGAACCACGCTAGGTGAGAGAATCTGGAGTCAGAGACGCTCTCCCCAAACGCTGAGGCCGCTCTCGACGATTTCGTCCAGCCAAGTGCGAAATGCAGTTTCGATCTGATCGATCCTGGAGGTCTCAGCACCGAACTTGAAGGCGTAGTCGGGAATGGTCCTACTCTCCCAGCGTCTTGATTCGTCATCCTCTCCACCCTCAAGCGGATTAGTGATAAAGGCCGTCACCGCGTGCAAGTCAGCAGATCTACCGACCGCATGGAACGAGACTACTAACCGGGCTTGGCGCTTCTCGATGTCTGGAAGAGCTAGCCTTAGAGAAACCCAACGACGTGGCCTGTCGAGTTCGGCAAAATAGTTGTGCTGGCGAGCCGAATCGATAATCTGCCAAGACCACCATTCTCGTTTGTCATCTTCGTCGCCGAGCACCTCAGCTTGTACATTGACACCGGACTTACCGAAGGCCCGCTGTATCTCGGCAGCGGCTTCCTGCAATCGCGCGTCCGCGACCTGTTGAAGCTCTTCCATCACGCCAGCAGCTTGCTTTTGCGAGGCTTCCATCCTACGCTTCGCTCGTTCGGCGATCGACTCCGAAACTCTTACCAGAGTCTCTCCGCGAAGCTCTCGGAGAGCAGAGATGGCTCCGTCGAGGTCAGAAATTTGTACATCCGCGAAGAGATCAACTAGGGGCTTTAGATCCCCATAGTCCGCTGATTCCAGAGCACTAATGTAGCGCTCTCGGTGTTCTTCGTCACGAATCACAAGAACCAGGTAATCGGCTTTGACGAAGATGGCCGTTGTTAGAGCTCGCGCGACACGACCGTTCCCATCCTGGAATGGGTGGATCTGAGTAAAGCGATGATGTAGCCATGCCGCTTCAACCTCTGGACATACTCCTAGTGCCTCATGGGTCGTGTGCCACTTGAGTAGCTGATCAATTTCGTCTTGAACGAACTCCGGCGGGCAGTATTGGTGAATAGAGCCATCCGGACGCAATGGATTGTTAGGATTGCGCTTCCAAGCTCCCTTTAGAAGTGGAATCTGGACTTCATTTCCAGCGGGGTCTAGGGCTTCAGTAGTCTCTTGGCTTAAGGTCAGGCGATGATGGAGTTCCTTCATGTAGGCAGGGTTAAGAACTCGTTCCCCGCCGACCAAATCCATAACCATTTCTAGGGCTTCTCTTTGGTCCTTGATCAGTGCCTGCGCATTGGCGGTAAGCAGACCACGGGCATGGAACTGGCCGAGAGCCTCCATGCCGGCTTGGAGGATTTGGACGGTTACCCCTCTGTCGATCTTGTAGAGGCGCTCGATAATCCCGGTTTCTACGGCCCATTGGAGCGCGAGTTGTTCTTGAAATCTACGGAGTTTGTCTTGATCCCTTATGAGGGACCGATCCTCCACCCATTGGCGGTGTACGGCATGAAGGTCAACCCGGCAGAGGCTGTTCCACTCCTGAGGAAGGTCCTCGATCAGATCCCACTCATAGGCAATAGGTGGAGAAAGCGCGGTCATCGTTCTGTTCCTGTGTAGGTAGAGGACGCTGTGCTTGGCGGTGCAGGGATCCTCTTCGCTCTGGTTGCTCCCGCTATTGTGCCCGTGCATCGAGCTTTATTTCAACAGGTTGGCGAATCTTAGCCTGCGGTGAGGCTCTGGAGGAGGCTGGATCACACAGCCTAAGGACGGCCTATATCCTCTGCCCAAGAGTGCCTAGAGGGAGATGATCATGGCGCCTCCGTTGACCGATACTCGTGTGCTGGACCTGTCGACCGGGTCGGTCGGCGGCATCGCCACCATGGTCCTCGCCGACTTCGGGGCTGAGGTGGTCAAGGTCGAGCCGGCGGGCGGCGACCCCTGGCGCTCTCTGGCAGCAGCGCCGATGTGGCTTCGCGGCAAGCGTTCGGTGGAACTGGACGTGGTGGCGGATCGGGAGCGGCTGGAAGAACTGATCCGCGAAGCAGACGTGGTCGTCTCGACGGACTCTCCCGCACAGGCGCAGGCTCGCGGGCTGGAATACTCCGACATCCGGGCGCTGAACGAAGCCGCGGTCTTCTGCTCCATCACCGGTTTCGGTCCGACCGGTCCGTACGCCGAGTATGCGGCCTACGAAGCGCTGGTCTCAGCCAAGTCGGGGCGGATGCTGTCCTTCTCAGGACAGCGCCTGCGCGAAGGTCCTGGTTTTGCGGCAGTGCCGGTCGGTGCGCACGGAGCGTCCCAGGGCGCGGTGCAAGGCATCCTGGCAGCGCTGATCGAGCGTCAGCGCTGCGGTCGTGGACAGATCGTCGAGACCTCGCTGCTCCAGGGTCTGTTGCCGTTCGACCTCCTGCTCCTCATGTTGACCCAGCTCTCGGAGCGCGAGCCCGAGGTCTATCCGCAGGTCTTCAACATCGGCGGCGGCATGCCGACGCTCAACTATCACCCGGTGATGACGCGCGACGGCCGCTGGATCCAGCTCGGCAACCTGCTTGAGCACCTCTTCTACGCCTTCATGGACGCCGCAGAACTGACCCTGCTGTTCGCGGAGGAGCAGTGGCAGGGCGGTCAGGCCGAGTGGACGCCGGAAGCCACCGAGGAGATGCGCGACCGCATCCTTGAGAGAATGCAGGAGAAGACCTGCGACGAGTGGATGGAGATCTTCCGCGCCCAGGGCAACGTCGCCGCCGAGCCGTTCACGCCGACCCACGACGCGGTCGACAACCTCGATATGGCGGCCAACGGCGACACCATAGAGATCGAAGATCCCGAGCTGGGTCTGGTCAAGCAGATCGGGCCGATCGCGCATCTGCGCGAGACCCCGGCCGAGATCGTTCGTCCAGCGCCGGCGGTCGGCGAGGCGAACGGATTCAAATGGAGGTCCCGCAACGGCGACGTCCCGATGATGACGTCGCCGAATGGCGCCACGCCTGCGGGCAAGCCGCTGGACGGCTTCACCATCCTGGAGTTCGCAACAATCATCGCCACCCCAATCGGCGTCTCGATGCTCGCCGATCTCGGCGCGCGCGTGATCAAGGTCGAGCCGATCGGCGGCGATCCGTTCCGAGGCATGGGCGGCGGACCACTACGAGGTCTACTGGCCTCCAAGACCAATGCAGCCAAGGAATCCATCTGCATCGACCTCAAGGACCCCGAGGGCCAGGCGATCGTCGCCGACTTGATCGCAAGCGCAGACGCCATCGTGCATAACTATCGCCCCGGCGTGCCCGACCGACTCGGCATCGGCTACGAGACGGCCAGGGCGATCAACCCCGAAATCGTCTGGGTCTCCGCAAATGGCTATGGACCCGACGCGCCCGGAGCCCGTCGTCCCTCCGCGCACCCGATTCCCGGCGCGGTGATCGGCGGAGCCCTGTTCCAGGCCGGCTCAGCGATGCCGCCCGCCGGCTGCGAGACGATCGAAGAAATCCGCGAGGCCTCGCGCCAGTTGATGCGCGCGAACGAGGCCAATCCCGATCCGAACACCGGTCTGCTGGTCGCCTCGGCTACGTTGCTCGGTCTCTACGCGCAGCGTCGATACGGCGTCGGCCAGGAAATCTACGTCAACATGCTGACGGCCAATGCCTACGCCAACAGCGACGACTTCCTCCAGTACGAAGGTAAGCCGGCGCGCCGCCAGGTCGACGGCGAGCTCTACGGCACGGCGCCCTGGTATCGGCTCTACGAAGCGTCAGACGGCTGGGTCTTCTTCGCCGCGCCGACCTGCGAGGAGTGGGAAGCCTTCTGCAACGAAGCCGCGCCGCAGCTCTCCGAGCAGAGCGCCGACGACGAGGCCGCCATGACCGCCGCCATCGCCGAGGTCTTCGCCCAGGCCCCCGCTGCCGAGTGGGAAGCCCGCCTCACCACCGTTGGAGTCGGCTGCGTCCAGGCCGACGCCGGCCCGGTCGGGGAGTTCCTCTCGAAAGACGAGCACGTCCTGGCCAACGGGTTCAGCCCGGTCGCCAATCACAGGCGCTTGGGCGAAGTCCGCCGCTGGGGTCCGCTGACCAAGATGGCCGGAGGCCGAACCGACTACGGCCCCGGAGTCCTCGCCGGCCAGGAAACATCCGAAATCCTCGCTGAGGTCGGCCGCTCACCAGAAGAAATCGACCGCCTGAAGACAGCAGGCGTCGTCTGGTCGGAGCCGGTCGAGCTCGAGTGAACGATCGGGAGTTTCTCAGGCGGGCGAGGCGGTACGCTCGGAGGCGGCGGTTGCATATCCATTTCAGGCCTGACCAAGGCAAAGGAAGCCACGCAAAGCTGTACTTGGGGCCTAACTGGACCACGATCCCACATGGAGAAATCGCCCCCGGTACGCTGCGCTCAATGCAGAAGGATCTTGGAATCGAGCCGAAGGAGTTCTGAGCCTTGCGATACGCATACCCATGCCTCATTGAACGCGACCTCGAGGAGCTTGAAGCGACGGGTCGTGAGGCATACATGATCACGTTCCGCGACATCCGCGGCGCTAACTCATGTGGCTGGTCATGGGCCGAAGCCTTGGAGATGGCCCAGGACTGCCTCGACGTTGCCCTGACCTTCTACACCGATGACGGACTTGAACTGCCGACCCCCAGCCCGTTGCGCGACGGCGAAGTGATGATCTCGACGACGCCAACCGTCGCTGCGAAGTTGGCCCTCTACAACGCCATGCGAGAGCAACGCGTCACAGCGGAGCAACTCTCCGAGCGTCTGGAGCTTGACCAACAGGCCGTCGAAAAGTTGCTCAATCCGCTCTATCGAAGCCACATCACGACGGTGCGACGTGCGTTGGCCGTCGTTGGCCGCGAACTGATCGTCGAGGATTGCGCCGTAGCGTCGCCACCGGAACCGATCGCTGCTGGATCAGACAGCTAGGGCCTGTTCACAGTAGCGGTTAGACCTGTCAGAGTGAGTGTGCGGCGGCGCGGCTTGGTGACCAGATGAGATTGACGGATGCTCAGTACGAGCGGGTGGCGCCGTTGCTGCCGACGCCGCGCGGCAAGTTGACGGTCCCCCAGCGCCAGGTGCTGGACGCGCTGTTCTACATCGCGAAGGAAGGTTGCACCTGGCGCGGTCTGCCGGCCGAGTTCGGCCCCTGGCACACGATCTACATGCGGCTCAACCGCTGGGCCAAGGCGGGCGTCTTGGCGCGCGTCGTGAGCGAGTTGCAAGGCGACCAACTGGCCGCGCTGGAACTGGACGCGCTGTCGCTGGACAGCACGATCATCAAGCTGCACGCCGATGGCGCGGGCGCCTTGCGAAAAAGGGGCGCCAGGCGATCGGCCGTTCGCGCGGCGGCCTGAGCAGCAAGTTGCACGCGCTGGTCGCCGACGAGCGCACCGCGCTGATCATCGGCCTCTCACCTGGTCAGGCGGGCGACGCGCCGGTTGGTCGCGACCTCTTGCGACAACTCGGTCCGGTCTCAGGCGACCCGGCGCTGATCATGGATCGCGCCTATCACGGCGACCAGACGCGCCAACTGGCGCGCGAGCTGGGCTATCGTCCCGTCGTCCCGCCGCCCAGCTACCGCAACCCATCCTGGCCCTACGACCGCGACCTCTACCGCCGCCGCAACGAGGTCGAGCGCTTCTTCTGCCGGCTCAAACGCTTCCGCCGGGTCGCCACCCGCTACGACAAGCTGGATGTCGTCTTCCTCAGCTTCGTCCACCTCGCCCTCGTCTGGGACGCGCTGCAGTTACCGTGAACAGGCCCTAGCCGCCCTTCACATCGGGCCAGACCTCGCGCCAGGCCGTCTCGATTGTTTGCAGATACTGATCCACCGGGATCGACAATTCCCGGTCGTAGTTCGGCATCCCGATTCCCAGCCTCGTGATCCCCGCATCCCGCGCCGCGCTGAGCATCCGCAGCGTGTTCGACATGTCGCCGTCGAGCGGCGGCAGCCACTGGATCGGGAACTCGTCGGGATCGCGCTCGTTCTTCTCCAGCTCGGCCCGCAGGTCCGTGCAGAGCTGGGCAAGCTGCTCCAAGCTGCTCTGCACCGGAGCGATCCAGCCGTCGCCCAGACGCGCCGTGCGCTCGATCGCAGGCTTCGAGAGCCCGCCGAACAAGATCGGCGGACCGCCCGGAGTGACCGGCTTCGGCATCACCGACATCTGGTCGATGTTCACGTAGCGGCCGCTGAAGGTGATCGGTTCCTCCGTCCAGCAGGCGCGCAGGACCCGGATGTACTCCTCCATCCGGCTCGGCCGCTGCCGGAAGTTGGCCTGGAGCGCGTCGAACTCCTGCCACTGCCAGCCGATCCCGATGCCCAGCCGCATCCGACCGCCCGACAGGATGTCGATCTCGGCCGCCTGCTTCGCTACCAGCACCGGCTCACGCTGAGGCAGCACCAGCACGTTCGTCTGCAAGGCCACCCGGCTCGTGATCCCCGCCAGCCAGGCGAGCGTCGTCAGCACCTCGTGCTGATGCACATCATCGGTGTAGGGACCTGTCTGCGGCCGGTCGTCGCGGGCGTAGGCGTAAATCACGTGGTCGGCCATCGAGATGAAATCGCAGCCGATTGCCTCCACTCCCTGGGCCCAGTCCCGCAGCTCCGAGACATCCCAGTGCCAGTGCCAGGCGGGAATCTGACAGCCGAACTCAAACTGTGCCATCGGTCGCTCCCATCCAGAATCGTCCGCATCGATCGCGTTTGGTCAGGTGTATCCTAAGCGCATCCCGACGGCACTGGAGACCTGTGAGATATGGCGTTGGATGAACGGCATGCTGGCGAAGAAGGCGTGTTACGCAGCGACATCGCCGATGTGATCGACCGGGCCGCCGCGATGGCGGTCTATGCGTACGCATCGGTCACCCAGGCAGGCGCAACCGAGGGTCTCCGACTGCCTCCCAACCTGGCCGAGCATTTGGCCGAGGCCACCTATGTCGATGTCCTGCGCTACTCGCTGGACGAGTGCACCTGCCCCTGTCACCAGGAGCACTAGGGCGCCAATAGGCGTCAACCCAACACGTTCAATCAAGCCTCCACCTGAGCCACACGTCTGTGCGCATGTGATAGATGGTGTGCGAAGGAGCCTTCAGCTGCCAGAAATCGAAGTGACCGCTCACACCATCCGGAGGAAACCAGATCATCCCGGACTCATTCGGACTCAAGGCGGCAATATCGGGAAGCTTCTGGAGAGATCCGGACAAACTCAGACAGATCCGGACACGCTCGGGAAGAATTCCCAGCCCACAGCAGGAGATTCTCTCACGCGGCGCGAGATTTCATCGTCTCCGACCCGCTCCTGCCTGGTCTGGAGTCGATGCACCGGGGACCGACTGCAGCGGCCGTCGACAGAAAGTCGAAAGACAAGCAACTCGCACAGTGCAGGGCTAGACTGCGATTGACTACCTCAGAGCAGATTCGCGTTCACGCGACGACACGAAGGAGTACCTCATGACCACAGCAACGAAGGAATCAGTGGTGACCCCGGAGCGGTTCAAGTCGGGCATGACCTGGAACCAGTACCTGGCCTTCATCAACTCGGAAGAGAACTTTCAGCGCCTGACCCCGGGCGGTGAGCCCCGTGGCGACGCCAACGTCGAGCGCTTCGTCCGCAACATGGGCGCCTGGCAGATCTCCGAAGACGGACGCGAAGCGCTGCAGTCCCTGCCCCGACTGAAGATGCTGGTCCTTGGCGAGGACTGGTGCCCGGACGTCTACCGCGGCCTGCCCGTGCTCGCCGAGATCGCCGCGACCGCCGGCTGGGAAATCCGCATCTTCGCTCGCGACGAGAACAACGACATCATGTCCGAGTTCCTCAAGGACGGCCAGCACGAGTCGATCCCGACCGCCGTGATCTACACCCTGGACCACGAGTACATCGGTCACTGGATCGAGCGGCCGGCCGTCGCCAACGAGCACATGGCCAACATGCAGAAGCTGTTCAGCCGCAAAGAGGGCGAGTCGGAAGACGACATGCGCGCCCGCATCCGTCAGGGCTACCGAGACCTCCAGTCCTCGGACGAATGGGCCTCCTGGCGCGACGAAACCGTCAACGAAATCGTCGAACTGGTCCGAGCCAACGCCTAGCTCGTCCACGACGCCATTCTCGTCGACGTACGTGGCCCCACTCTCCCCCCTCTGGGGGGGAGATGCCGAAATCCTGCCCCGCTATTGATGCAAGCGCAGAGGGGGACTGCCTCCGCCCCGTCTCGTCGCTCCGACAGGTCATCGTGTCTCGGGGAAGGGGCTCAGCCCCCGACCGTACCGCCAAACGGGCTGTCCGGCGGATCTTCGGGCCGCTCTCGCCCATCGCTGACCATCGACGCTCCCTGCTCGATCTCTCTCATCGCGCGCCAGGTGATGAACCACCGCTGCAGCGCCGTGAGGTTGGTCAGCACCGCAAGCAGCCACAGGATCGGAATGATCTGAGCCGACAACAGGCCAATCGCCATGATCAGCACTCGCTCGAGCCTCGTGCCCAATCCCGTGCGGATACTGATCCCGAACTCCCCCGCCTTGGATCGCGTGTAGCTGACCATCATGCTGCCGAACAGTGACACGGCAATCAGCACGATCGCCGTGCGATCGAAGCGATCGGCGGCGGTGTACCAGATCAGCAACGCAAACAGCAGCGCGAAGTCGGCCAGACGGTCGGAGACGGCGTCGAAGACCGCGCCCCAGTCCGAAGCCCGGTCCGTCGCTCGCGCCACCGCGCCGTCGAGCAGGTCAAAGAACGCCGCCGCCAGCATCACAATTCCGGCTTGCCAGAACTTGCCGTAGGCCGCCAGCGTCGCCGCACCGCCCATCCCCATGAGTCCCAGCACCGTGAGCGCATTGGGCGTCAAACCCGTCCGCGCCACCGCCCGTCCGAGGCGCTCGGAAACGTCCTGGGATATCGAGTGAGGCAGGAGTGACACGCAGTTCCCCGAGTGAACGCGTCCGCAGTGGATTCACTCTACACAGGGAGTACGGGCGGAACAGTGTCAGTCGTAAAACAGCCGTTTCCCGATAAAGAAGAGCAGGATGACGCTGGGGATCGCGGCCGCGACGATCAGGATGTGATTGATGTTGAGATTCTCGTAGAAGGGCGGGTCCTGCGATTCGATATAGGGCCAGTTGAGCAAGAGCGCCCGCTCCGCGTTCTTCGTAAACTCGGCGATCAATCTGTCCTCGGAGATGCCGTAGACCTGCTCGATCGCCTCATAGAAGGGCACACCGGCGCCGACCCGCTGGAACAGCTCGGCCAGTGCCTCCGGGCCCCAGTCCTGAATGAACCAGGCCAGCATGCCGCCCGCCTGACCGAAGTACTTCGCCTGGAACTGCCACGTCGTGGGCACGATCTCCAGCTGATCGAGCGAGTAGTACTCCTCGTGATCAAACAGCACCACCGAGCCCGCCCGCCGCAGATAGAACCCGGGCAACGGGCCAGCCGACCAGAAGCCGAGTGCAGCGCGCATCCAGATCGGCACCTGGCCCGCGTGAGCCCCTGTTCCAGCGTCGATCAGCGCGTTCGCGACCGTGTTGCGCACATCTCCCGACGAGTTGCGCATCACATGCCGTACATCCGCGTGATCCTCGATTCCCGACGGAAGCAATGCGGGGTCGCTCGGATCCGCACCGACCGGCCAGACGATAATCGCCAGCGGAGCCTCAACGTCAACGTCGATCAGATCGCTGACAAGGTCGTAAGCGCCCTGCGCGTGGTCGGCAAGATCATCCGCGCGGAGCTGACCTTGCGAGTGCCAGAGCGTCAGCTCGGCGCGCTCAGCGACGGACCATTCCAACTCCTGCGCTAGCGCTCGGCCGGCACCGATCCATCCGATCGCCCCGCCGCCAACCACGGCGGCCAACAAAAGGAGCAACGCAAGGCGAAGAGGGGTCACCGACTCAGGTTACGCGGGCAACAGGGATTGATACAGGTCAAGGTGCTGCTCCGCGATCGTCCGGGCATCGAATCGCGCCGCAGACCCTCGACCCCGCTCGATCAGGTCCGACCGGAGTTGTTGGTCCGAAAGCAGGCGGCTCAGATTCTCCGCCAATGCTCCGGCCTCGCCGGGAGGCGAAAGCAGCGCCGCGCGACCGAATCCTGAGGCGATCCGGTAGCCATCGATATCCGAGGCGGCGACCGGTACGCCCGCCGCCATCGCCTCGACCAGAACCAGGCCCAGCGCCTCCCCTCCCAGAGCCGGAAACACCGCAGCGGCGGCGGTCGCCATCAGCGACGGGATCTGATCGTGCGGAACGCGCCCCAGGAAGGTAGTCCTCGGTCCCGCCAGCGAACGCGTCCGGTCCGAGACCGGGCCGGCCACGACCAGGTGAACATTCGGAAGCCGCTCGAGCGCCTCAAGCAACACGGGCAGTCCCTTGCGTGGCTCGTCCCGTCCGACGAACACAATGGTGTTCGGCTCCGCCTTGGGCTGAACGCTGCGAAACGGCGACAGATCGAGGCAGGGGAAGATGATTGCGCTGTCATTCGGCAGAGCAGGCGCCGCAACCTCGAGGGAAACCTGGCTCGCGCAGATCACTGCATCGGCGCGCCCGAGGAGCAATCGCGAAAAGGGCCGCGTCCGCTGATAGAACCTTTCGGCGACAGGTTCTGCGGAATGCAGTGTGACAACGGTCGGCGCCGAATCAGGGTGCAGCAGCGACAGCGGACCCAACAACGGCAGGAGAGGCTCCTGGGTGTGCAGGATATCGTGTGGACGGCGCAGAAAATCACGGAGGTCGAACAGATCGCGTGGATCCAGCGCGAGGTCGGCCCGCGTTCCACCAAGCGAGACTCGCACCGCTCGGGACGGGGCAAACACCTCGGATTCGTGACCCAACCCCCTCAGCGCCCGGGACAGTGCCATGGTGTGAGTCTGGACACCGCCGGGCTGTGTCGGGTTGTAGGGCAGCACATGAGCGACTCGCACAACAGATCGCTCACCCAGAGCCAATTCGGCGTCGCAGAATCGCCCGAGGCGTCGCGCTGACCCCTCGCCATTGCTGACGAAGTAGCCGTCCCGCCCCGATCTTGCGCAACCGAGGATAGCTACCCAGCTCGCCGACTGTTGTTCCTGCGGTCAACGCTGCCCTTAGGGCCTCCTGGCCCTGACCTTCGAAGGTGGTCACGGCCGAGCCGACTTGCTCATGGAAGTGCGCATCGGAGCCGCCGGTGACAGGCAATCCCCAGTTCCGGTTGGCGGAGACCACTCTGTTGCGCCGCCAGCGGGCTGAGGGGATCGGATTCGCAGTCTCCACGGCGAGGATCGGTGGTTGAACGCCGGCACGTTCCGGCGCGAGATCGCGGACGAGCCGATCGATGTCACCGAGGTTGAGCGCGATCGGCATCACGGCGCAGGGGTGCGAGATGATCGCCACGCCGCCCTGGCTCCAGATCGCCTCGACCGTCGCCGCCGCGCTACGGAAGAACGGGATCGGCTCCTCGACCCAGAGCGCGAGGATATGTCCATGGCGGCTCGTCACCTCGCTGCCGACGATCACCTCGACTGGATGATTGGCTCGCGCAGCCGTCTCGCGAGCAAGCTGCGCGCCGCGGGTCTGGTCATGGTCGGTGACGGCGATGATGTCCACTCCCCGCCGATGAGCGGCGTCAAGAATGGTCAGGGCATCGTCCATGCCGTCCGACTCCTCGGTGTGGATCTGCAGATCAGCGCGTCCCAGTGGCTCAAGCGGTTCGGTCATGACTGGACCTCGGCCTGATTCTCTCGCGGATGAGGATCGTCCCAGGGCGTATCTCGGCAAGGTGCCCAGGGAGACTCGGGAACCCGCCAGAGGTGCGCGTGTTGCTCGATGATCGGCTCGAACAGCCTCGCCAGATTGGCGGTGTTGGTTCGCGTATCGAGGGCTCGGTTGCCTGTGATCAACAACTCCATGGGCGGCAGGAAGGTGACATCAAACTGCAGGCGATCGGATCCCGCTCCCCTCACGGCGTAGAGGGGCAGCACATCCGCATCCGCGCGGATAGCCAGGTCGATCGCCCCCACGGGGAATCGCGCCTGGCGTCCAAAAAAGGGCACACACGCCCCGCCGCCCTGACGGTCGCGATCCCAGAGGATGCAGACAACACCACCCGCGCGCAGGGTCCGCAGGGCTGTCGCGATGCCGCTTTGCGTGGCGGTAAGGAACTCAACTCCAGCCGCGGAGCGTGAAGCATTGACCGTTTCCAGGTGCAGACGGTCATCGAGTTGTTCGACGAGCGCAACGGCCTGAATATCGAGGGCGGCCAGCGCCTTGACGGCGACTTCCGGATTTGAGATATGCGCGGTCGTCAGCACGACCCCGCGTCCCGATCTGTGAGCGTCTAGCAGGTGGGCAAGGCCTGAAACGTGCAGATGGCGGTCGAAGATTCGTTGCGGAGTAATCGACGGTAGGACTGCGAGGTCAACGTAGTACCGAGCGGTCTCTGCGATCACTTCAGCAGCGTCGCGGTTGAGTTGCGCGGGCGAGTGCTCGGGATGGATGCGCTGCAAGTTGTTGCGAATCCTGATCCGCCGACGCTCGAGGAGCAGAAGAGCAAGAGAGGCGACCGCCTCCGCAAGGGCATACAGCCACCGTCGCGGCAGGTAGCGAGCGAGCAACACCAGCGTGCTCAGGGCATATGCAGTTTGCATGCCGCTATGTTCTCACGCCCGGAAGAACTCTCTGAACTGGTACCACTGATCGGGGGCCGACCTCAAGACCGGCTCGAATGCTGGAAGCAATCCACGGCCGGACTCGTAGTCCAGGTCGAGGGTTGGCGTGAAGCTCAGCCTGTGGCCGTCTCGAATGCTTGCAAGTGGGATGAGCTTGGCGTTCGTTGACTCCGCGATCCGGTGGATCTCGTTCGGGATTTCGACTCCCCGGCCAAACAGGGTCTCCGAAGCCGTTTGCTCGTTCAGTCCTGGAGGGCGATCAAACAGGATGGCGGCTGTTCCGTTTTCTCGGAGGTGCTCAATGATCTGGCGCATTCCGCCACGTCCAACGGCGGGCGTCATACCGAGGCGATCCCGTTGCTGCTGAATGGCGCGATTCAGAGTCGGATGGCCCAGGTCGTCGACGAGTACCATCGAGCTGCCGATCCTGTGGCTGAAAGCCCCTCCAAGGATGTCCCAGTTTCCGAAGTGGATGACCGCGAAGAGGATCGGGCGTCGCTGATACCAGCCCTCAAGCTGTCGCCATTGATCCGCATAGGCAGGATCGTCGCCGCCGACCGCCTGGTAACAGTCGGCCGGGCTCAACTCATCGAGACGGACCGCGTCGACCAGGTATTCGCCGTAGCGCTGGAACTGAGCTCGTGCCAGAGAGGACCCATCACCGTCCCATTCGACGTGCGGCAGCACAACCTCGGCATTGGCTCGGGCGGTCGCCCGGCCTCGAGGCCAGGCCGCGTAAGCCGCGTCCATAAGCCTTCGGGCCGCTGCGTATGCAGCAGGACGTGGCAGGGATCGAGCGACACGGCCCAGCGTCTGATAGCCGAAAGCAAGGGGGTGCATGAACGATCGAGGCCGCTCGTCGGACCTCCTCCACCCCTTCGGGCACGCCGCCGTGGGAGACGTTCTGGCTCCGCTATTCGCCCCGAGCGAAGGCTTCGACCGAGTCTCGGGCGACGTCATCGGTCCATTGCTCGGGCGGGGACTTCATGAAGTATGCCGATGCAGCGAGCAGGGGCCCCGAGAGGCCACGGTCGAGGCCGAGCTTGGCGCAGCGCACCGCATCGATCACAACACCCGCGGAATTGGGCGAATCCCAGACTTCCAGCTTGAGTTCGAGGTTCAGCGGCACGTCGCCGAAAGTGGTGCCTTCGATCCGGATGTGACACCACTTGCGATCTTCGAGCCAGGGAACATGGTCCGACGGGCCAACGTGGACATCGCCGGACGGCATCTCGTACTCGATCTGCGAGGTGACAGCGTTGGTCTTGCTGATCTTCTTCGACTCCAGACGCTCACGCTCGAGCATGTTGTAGAAGTCGGTGTTGCCGCCGAAGTTGAGCTGGTACGTGCGATCGATTTGCACGCCGCGGTCGCGGAACAGGCGCGAGAGCACTCGATGGACGATCGTGGCGCCGACCTGCGACTTGATGTCGTCGCCGACGATCGGCGCTCCGGCGCGCCGGAAGCGATTGGCCCAGTACTCCTCGCGGGCGATGAACACCGGAATGCAGTTGACGAATCCACACCCCGCTTCGAGCACCTGCTCGACGTACCACTTGGTTGCCTCCTCGGAGCCAACCGGCAGGTAGTTGATGACCACATCGACATCGCGGTCTTTGAGAATCTGGGCGACATCGACCGTGGAGCCGGGCGCCTTGTCAATCACTTCGGAGAGATATTTGCCCAGGCCGTCGTGGGTCATGCCGCGCTCGACCGGCACGCCAAGGTGCGGGACGTCGGTGAACTTCACGGTGTTGTTGGGCTCGGCAAAGACGGCTTCCGACAAGTCCAGGCCGACCTTGCGGGAGTCGATGTCAAAGGCGGCGACGAAGTTGAGATCGGAAATCGAGTAGCCGCCAAGTACGGCGTGCATGATCCCTGGGATATCGTCACCATCCTCGGCGTTCTGATAGTGGGTGACGCCCTGTACCAGCGATGAGGCGCAGTTGCCGACGCCGATAATCGCAACGTTGATTTTTCCAGTCGGGTCGGCTGACTGGCTGACGCCATTTGCGTCGTCTGACATGTAGTGTTCCTTCCGCGGTGGGAGCGGTCGATTTGACATGCCGAGTCAGATCGGAACCTCGCGATCAGACGACCGCCTCGTCCACCTGCGAGTACTGCAATCTATCAGCCGCCCGACCGGGATGCAGTCATAGACGATATAGATGGGCGCTCAGTCCCGCCGCTGTTCTCCAGGGGCGTCATTCTCAGTCGGAAACCGCCTCCACGAGATAGGCTGGATCCATGCCCGATCCTCGCGAGATGATGGCCGATATGTACCTCCAGTTCGCGGAGGAACTGGCCGACGTATCAGGCGAGATCATCCGACCCTGGTTTCGCACCGAGTTACAGATCGACCGCAAGAGCGACGGCTCGCCGGTCACACAGGCCGATCGCGGAGCCGAGTCTGCGATTCGTTCCCGAATCGCAGATCAGTTCCCCCAGCATGGGGTGATCGGCGAGGAGTACGGCAACGAGCGGACCGACGCAGAATGGGTCTGGGTGATTGATCCGATCGACGGAACTGGTGCGTTTGTCTCGGGATTACCCACGTTCGGCACGCTGATCGGACTGGCCCATGAAGGTGTTCCGCTCCTGGGAGTACTTGACCAACCGATATTGCAGGAGCGCTGGGCGGGTGTGAGTTATCCCGGAGTCGTTCGGCAATCTACACACAATTCACACGTTATCCACACGTCCTCCACGCATGACCTGACAAGGTCGATCGGCTTCGCGACAACGCCGGACATGTTCCCGCCGGACGCGGCCGAGGCATGGCAGACGCTGTCGGCTGCGTTCGAGCGGGTGCGATACGGGGTCGACTGCTACGCCTACGGACTACTGGCTTCGGGATTTGTGGACATTGTGTGTGAGGCGTCACTCAAACCATGGGACTATCTCGCGCTGGTGCCGATCGTTCAGGGCGCCGGCGGCCTGATGACTGACTGGCAGGGCTCTCCGTTGACGCTCTCGTCCGGCGATCGAGTGCTCGCCAGTGCGACCAAGGGGTTGCATCAGGCGGCGATCGAGCAGCTAGCGGGCTCGAATGGCTAGATCAGCTGTGGACAGATCGTGGACAGTCACCAAATCTGTGGACAACACGCAAGGCCGCCCAGGTCGGGGCCGGGCTGCGGGTTCGATCAAAAGCGGCCGGAGGCGATCAGCCGGCTGCGTCGGCGTGCGCCTTGACCTTGCGCAGAACTGGCAATCCGGTGCGCGGATTCTCGACGATCTCGTAGCCCTCCGGAACGGCATCGATCGCTCCGGGCTTCTCCGACTTGGCGAAGAAGTAGATGCGCTGGGAGTGGTGATTCCTCAGCTCGATGTCGCGCGCGTGGAGAAAATAGGTCTCGTGACGGCGGTTCGTGGTGGAATAGGCCATGGCTGGAAGCCTCCCGCTAATTGATCAGGCGCCTATGCGGTTGCACCGTACATTCAAGCGACTTTTGAGCGTCTTGTCAATCCGACGCCGATTGTTCGTTACGTCGAGTGTTCACACTCTGTTGACAAAAGGTCTTCTGACCATCGTGATGGTCGCCGTCCTCGCCGCCTCATGTGGAAGCGGGACTCAGAACGACCATTCCGCCGTCCCCGATGAGAGCGACGGCTGGACCGTAGCCCAGTCCGATCCCGATGCAAAATGGCTGCCGATCCTCGCCACACAGGACATTGCCGTGGGCGTCAAACGAATCGCCTTCAGTCTCGACGGGCTCGTCGGCGATGACGAGCCGCCAACGGTGCGGGTGTCCTTGTTCGCGTTGGATGAAGATCGCGAAGCGCCGCGGTCCGTGCAGTACGCGAGGTTCATCTCATACGACCCCGAGGTGAAGATCGCCGCGCACGGGCACGCCAATGCCAGCGTCTCTGATCGATCCTTGCCGATCGGACGAGGCGTCTACGTCGTGCCGGTCCAACTGGCTTCGGCCGGCCTCTGGGGCGTACGGCTGGACATGTCCTCTGACGATCGCGAGGAGTCGGTGCGGCTGCGATTTTCCGTACGCGAGCGACAAGCCGCACCACGAGTGGGAGAACGTGCATCGTCTATCGACTCCCGGACTCGGGATGATGTGGCGACCCTGTCCGAACTCACCTCGGATCCTGACCCGGAGCCGGGCTTGTACGCGATCTCAATAGCCGAAGCGCTCGCAGAGGATCGGCCGCTCTTAATCGCCTTTGCAACTCCAGCCTTTTGTCACTCGCAGACCTGCGCGCCGGTCCTGGAAGCAGTCAAGGCCGTATGGCGGGAGTTCGCATCGGATCTGAACGGGATTCACGTCGAGGTCTTCCAGAATCCTGACGATCCGTCTCGCTTGGTGGAGGCCGTGGCATTCACGGCATGGAGGCTGCCATCCGAGCCGTGGGTCTTCGTCATCGATTCGGACGGCGTCATTCGCTACGCCTTCGAGGGCGCGGTGACCGAGGCGGAGTTGCGGTCGGCGGTCGAGTGGGTGGTGCAGGATGGAACGGGCTGAACGCTAGGCTGGTAACAGGGCGAGAGCGAGGAGCGGTATGGCGCTGGAAGGTTCGGAGCGGGCGCAGATTCGGCAGCAGTTCGAGGCCATTGAAGGTCCGCTGAAGCTGGAGTATTACCACCAGAGCCCGCGCCGGGTGATGGTTCCCGGACGCCCCGACCGGCCGAGTTGCCAACTTGCCAGAGAGTTGTACGAAGAGATCGCCGACCTATCCGATCACATCTCGCTCACGATCTACGAGCATGAAGACTCCCAGGATCAGGTCAAACGACGCGACATTGTCGATGTCCCCTGTGTCCTGATTCGTGGAGAGCTGAATCGACCGCTGCGCTTCTATGGAGCGCCGAACGGCCACCTGCTGGTCGCGATGATCCGGGCCATGGTTCTGGCCTCGACGAGGCACTCGAAGCCCTCGGCCAGGATGAAGCGAATCCTCAGCAAGCTTCGCCGGCCCACGCGGTTGCGGTTGCTCGGTTCTGCCCACGACCCAATGGCTGGACAGGCTGCGCTCGCGGCCTGCGCAGCGACGTTGTTGTCGCCCAAGCTCCAGACCGATGTGTTCGCGATCGAGGAGTTCGCCGAGATCGGTGCGCGATCCGGGGTGACCGCGCTGCCGGCGCTGTTCATCGATGATCGACTGTTCGCAGCCGGATTGGTCGAACCGTTGGACATGGTCGAGTTCATCGGTCTTTGGCAAGCCAATCCCGAGAAGGCGCAACTCAATCCTCCGATGGCGCAGCCTGGTTCGGCGACATCCTGGCGACCCCCGCAACCGCCGACTCAGCAGCGGGAGCCCGTATCGATCGATCCGATCGCAGCAGCCGCTGGTCGTGCGAGAGAAGCCACTGCGACGCCCGAGGGTATGAGACGCACCTCCGGCGGCCTGATCGTGCCCAATCGGTAGTACGCTCGAACGTGTAACCCCAGACAATGGTGGAGATGCGCTGTGGCAGATGTTGATGACCTGCGCGAGACGCTGGAGGCGTTGTCGGAGCAGTTGAGCGACGTTCTGGAGCGTCTTTGACCTGCCCGGCGTAGAGGCGGAAGTCTCTCGGCTGGAGACGGACTCCACCGCAACGGGATTCTGGGACGATGCGGATCGCGCACGTTCGGTGATGAAACGAATGGCCTCGCGCCAACGGACGATCCAGGTCTGGCGCGGACTGGAGTCCCGCGTCGACGAGGCAGTCGAACTGCTTGAACTGGCCGACGACGAGGAACTGGCTGCGGACCTGTCCTCGGAGGCCGCCGCCATTGGCGAAGAGATCGAGCGACAGGCTTTCGAGTTGGCTTTCTCGGGTCCGTACGATGACCGTTCTGCGGTGATCTCGATCTATGCCGGATCGGGCGGCATCGACTCGCAGGACTGGACCGAAATGCTGCTGCGCATGTACCAGCGCTGGGCGGAGCGGGCCGGGTTCGACGTCGATCTCGTCGACCTGGTCGAGGGTGAAGAAGCTGGCTTGAAGTCGGCAATGCTTGAAGTCAAAGGCGAGTCCGAGGGAGGCGGAGCCTACGGCTGGCTGCGCTCCGAGCACGGCGTTCACCGCCTCGTGCGAATCTCGCCGTTCGACCAGAATCATGCCCGTCATACGTCGTTCGCCCGCGTCGAGATTATGCCGGAGACCGAAGGCGCTGCCGAAGTTGAGATTGACGACGACGACATCAAGATTGACGTCTACCGAGCCTCGGGCAATGGTGGACAAAATGTCCAGAAGAACTCCACCGCGGTGCGAATCACGCACCTGCCGACAGGTTTTGTCGTGAGCTGTCAAAACGAGCGGTCGTTGCGTCGAAACCGCGAGTCGGCAATGCGGGTTCTCGAAGCCCGGCTGCTGATGCTGGAGGAGCAGAAGCGCGAGGAAGAACGGTTGGCGATCCGCGGCGACCACATCGAAGCCGGCTGGGGCAATCAGATTCGCTCATACGTGTTGCAGCCCTATCGCATGGTCAAAGATCTGCGCACCCAGTTCGAGACCTCGGACGCCGATCGCGTACTCGATGGCGATATCGACGAGTTCCTCCGCGCCTCTCTGCAACATCAGATCGGCCAACAATCGCGCCGAGAAGGAGCGCTGGCATGAGACGAGCGGGATGGCTGCTGGCCCTCACTGCCCTGATCGCACTTGCCTGGCCGTCGCTGACGCAGCTTCCGGTCGGCGCGCAGTCGGCCGAGGATGGGCCGACCGTTCAGGGCACTCGCTTCGAAAACTCATGGCCCGACTCGGTCGTCGTGACGGCTCTGGTTGCAGACGCAGCCGAGGTGGAATCGGCGACCTTCCTCTACACGATTCTTCCCGAGGGAGCACTGACGCGCGAGGCGGCCGAACTCAATCAGGGAGACGTCACACGGGTTCGGGCCGAGTTCCCGACTCGGGACTCGCAGCTCTGGATCCCGGCTGGCGCCGACTTCGAGTGGCGCTGGGAGTTTGTCTACACCTCCGGCGAGACGTTTGAGACCGAACCGCAGATCTGGCGCTACGAGGATCCGCGCTTCGAATGGGAATCACTCAAGGAGGGCGACCTTGAGGTCGCCTGGTACCACGATCGAGGCGTCGCCGAGACGATGCTGCGTGAAGGCCTCCAAGCGCTGGAGGAGATCTCGCCATTCCTCGGCCTCGATGAGCTGATTCCGATCAAGGTCTACGTTTGGGCCAGCACTGAGGACGCGCGACAGGTTGAGCGAATCCAGTCGGAGCGCTTTGAAGAATCGGTGATCACCGGGGGCACGAGAGTCCTCGCGGACCTCGTACACATCTATCAGCCGTCCCGCTGGGTCGTGCGGCATGAGCTGACCCACGTGCTCACCAAGCTTGCCGGCGAAGGCCCCTACGGTGACCTCCCGGCCTGGCTCGACGAAGGCATGGCGACGATCGCTGAGGGAGACTGGCTCGCTCGGCGAGGCGGCGCGTTGCAGTTCGCGATCAACAACGATCAGGTCCTGTCGCTGCGCAGCATGGAGTCGCCGTCGAACCGGCCCGGCTTCGTCGACATCTTCTACGGCCAATCGGCGGCGGTTGTGCTGTATCTGATCCAGGAGTACGGCGCCGACAAGATGAACGAGCTGTTCCGGACCTTCAAGGAAGGCTCGTCGGTTGAGGATGCGCTTGACAAGGTTTATGGACTGACCCGCGACGAACTTGACAATCAGTGGCGCGAGTCCGTTGGACTTGGGCCCCGCGAGCAAGGATCCGATCGATCCACCACGATCGAAGACGAGGTCATATCGGGCCCCGAGGTCGCGGGAGACGATGAATCGACAGGTCAAGCCTCTGAGGATGGTGCGCAACAATCGGCGAGCGGGTCGGACGACCAGGACAACCAGGCACAACAACAGGAGACAGAGCAGGCCGCGCAAGCGTCTGATGACCGTAGCGCGCAGGCCGAGCCAACTGCCGCAAGCCGCTCCGAAGAACAGATCGCCGAACGGACGGCTGAGATTGAGCGCCGACAGGGCCAGCGCCGTTCCGGGCCAATCTTCGAGATCCCGGGTCCGTTCCCATGGGAGTATCCGTTGATCGGCATCGCCGGAGGGCTGGTGCTGCTCAGCGGTCTGTTCCTGGTCAGAGTGCTGACCCCACGTCGGGGTTGAGGGCGAGAACCGTTCGCTAGCGCTGCTGCGATATCCGCGCTGCCCTGGTCACGTTGTTGAGCAGCATCGCGACCGTCATCGGACCAACCCCTCCGGGCACCGGCGTGATCGCCGCGGCGACCTCGGAGACTGACTCGAAATCGACATCCCCCACCAGTCGGTAGCCGCGCTTCCGCGTCGGGTCATCAACCCGATTGACGCCCACATCAATCACGGTCACACCCCTGTGCACCATGTCCGCCGTGATCGTGTGAGGCCGACCCGTAGCAGCGACCAGGATGTCGGCCTCGGTCGTGATCGAGTGCAGATCCACCGTGTTCGAGTGACAGATCGTTACTGTTGCATTCGCGCCCTGCCGCTTCTGGGCGAGCATCGCGGCCAGCGGCATCCCCACCAACCGGCTGCGCCCGACGATCACGACGCGCTTGCCGCCCGGATCGGCCCCGCTGCGGACGAGAAGCTGTTGAACGCCGTGAGGTGTCGCGGGCAGGTACCGCTCGCGCCCCTGGAGGATGCGTCCCTGGTTTGTCGGGTGCAGACCGTCGACATCCTTGAGCGGGTCGATCCGGTCGAGCAGGGCGTCAGAATCGACTCCTTCCGGCAGCGGGAGCTGCAGGATGATGCCATGCACATCAGAGTCGGCGTTGAGCAGATCGATCCGGTCGCGAATTCGACGCTCGGTCTGCGACGGATCGGGATCGGCTTCAATCCGATGGATGACGACCTTGATCCCTGTTTCCTGGCCGGCCCGCTGCTTGCCTCGCACATACGAGGCAGAGGCAGGATTGTCGCCGACCAGGATCACGGCAAGATGAGGCAACAGACCGCGCGCGATCATGTCCTCGACCTGCCGGGTGAGCGCCTCGCGAATGCCGGCCGCGATGGCTGCGCCATCGATGATCGTGGCTGTCATGCGCTCAGGGTATGTCAGACCAACAGGACGGAACATGGCGCAAACGTGATGTCCTTGCTCGAGCACGTTGATAGGCTGCGAATCGATGTTCGGCGACCTGACCTGCGGCGTAGACCTGCTCCTCCTCGAGCGCTTCGAGAGCGTGCTCAATCGCCATCCCGATCGTTTCCCTCGCCGAATCCTGACCGATCGGGAACGCGACTACTGCGGCGACCGGTTAGCCGAAATGGCGGTCCGTTTCGCCGGAAAAGAAGCGGTGATGAAGTGCCTCGGCACCGGCGTGCGCGGCGTGAAATGGAAGGAAATCGAGATCCTCGCCAACGCTCGAGGCAAGCCGGTCGTGATCCTGCATGGCGGCGCTCGTGAGCGCGCCCGTGAGATCGGGCTTGAGCGGATCGAGATTAGCCTGACTCATGAGAAGAACATGGTCTGCGCCTTCGCCGTTGGGCAGCCGCGTGAACGCCCATAGGCGTCCCAAGAACAGGGAGAACGACGATGAAGCTGTTGACGTCGGCCGAAATGCGGGAGTTGGAAGGTCGGGCCGAGTCGGCGGGCGTCTCGACCGACACACTGATGGAAAACGCCGGTCTCGCAGTCGCCCAGGAGATCTGGATGCAGCTCGGTTCACTCGAAGACCGGCGAATCGCCGTGATGGTCGGACCAGGCAACAACGGCGGCGACGGATTGGTCGCCGCGCGTCACCTGTTCGAGTGGGGAGCGCAGGTCCGCGTCTACGCCGTACGCGAGCGCACCGACCCGCAGTGGAATCAGACGGTAGAGATGGGTGTGCCCTGCGGTACAGTCTCAGAGGATGACAACTTCGAGGCGTTGGAGGCCCTGCTGTCCGGCGCGGAGGCGATCGTCGACGCCCTGCTCGGCACAGGTTCCTCTCGTCCGATCGAGGGCGACCTGGCCGACATCATGGTTCGCCTCGCGGCGGTTCGATCGCGGACCGTAAAGCCCAAGCTGGTCGCGGTTGATCTGCCAACCGGGCTCGACGCCGACAGCGGGCGGCTCGATCCACTGACCGTGGCGGCAGACGAAACCGTCACCTTCCACGCGCCCAAAGTCGGGTTGTACATGCAGCCGGGAGCGGCAGCCGCCGGCTCGGTGCAGCAGGTAGAGATCGG
Organism: Dehalococcoidia bacterium; assembly: GCA_022822855.1. GTDB lineage: Bacteria > Chloroflexota > Dehalococcoidia > Bin125 > Bin125 > Bin125. The sequence goes on along the minus strand of JAJDYG010000005.1, from coordinate 82,474 downwards.
CATTCCGCCCGGCCTCGACGAAGACTTGCAAACCGAGGTGCTCGAACGTCGAGCCGCGAAGGCGCTGCTGCCCGATCGGCCGGCGAACGCTCACAAAGGCACATTCGGCCGAGTGTTGCTGATCGCTGGCTCGGACCGGTATCCGGGCGCAGCGGTCCTGGCCGCACGCGGCGCCTATCGCGCCGGCGCAGGACTGGTCACGATCGCCACGCCCCAGTCGATCGCGCAGCAGATGGTCGCGGCGGTGCCGGAAGCAACGCTGCTGCCCTTGCCCGAATATGACCAGGGCGTGATCTCCGGTTTTGCGGCCTGGGAGATGGTGCGCGACGAACTGCCCGGCGTCGACGCGGTCGTGATCGGCTGCGGCTTCGGCCGGCACGAACACAGTGGCAAGTTCGTGCGCGAGTTCTTGATTGCCCCCGAAGTTGGCGCGGTCCAGGGGATCGTGGTCGACGCCGATGGCTTGAATCTCCTCGCGAAGGACATATCAGCCTTGCCAAACGCCGCCGCGCCAGTCGTGCTCACACCACATCCCGGCGAGATGGGCACGCTCACCGGACTGAGCACCGATGATGTTCAACAGCAGCGTCTCACGCTGGCTCGGGATCGAGCGTCCGACTGGAACTGCCACCTCGTGCTCAAGGGCGCAAACACTGTCGTTGCCACACCTGACAACCGAGCCCGCGTTTCCGAGGTCGCTCAGCCGGCCCTGGCGACGGCAGGCACCGGCGACGTGTTGAGCGGAGCGATCGGCGCGCTCATCGCCCAGGGACTGACCCCATTCGATGCGGCCACGCTGGGCGTCTACCTGCACGGCGACGCGGGCAACCGGGCAGCGCGAGTTCACGGCACGATCGGCGTCACTGCTGGCGACGTCGCCGACCAGCTCGCGATGGCCTCCAGGTCCCTGGCCGGCGAAGAGCCGGTCGAATCCCCATCCCTCGGCGGCTTCGGCATGGGTGGCGGCGGAGACATGGGCAGCCTGGGACAGTTGGGGGGAGCCGGAGGCTTGGGCGGGGGGCTCGAAGGGCTACTCGGCGGCCCGCAGTAACGTCCAACCGGACCAATCTGTAGCCTTGAGCGAGGAGGCTGACCAATGGTTACAACTCCTGCGAGGCCTAAACCGTCGGTGCAAGGCGAGGCGTCCGACATGCCTCTTACGCCGATCACTCTCAAGATCCCATCTTCATGGAGCACGAGCAACGAGACACTGCTGGCGCTTTCCAGCCTCAATGATGGTTGGCTCTTCGAGCTGACTGCCGATGGAGAGTTGGTAATCATGACAGGAGTCGGCTTCCGCAGCAGTGAGCGTTCGTTTGAGATTGGAATCGACGTCGGTCTGTGGAACCGCCAGATAAGCGCCGGCCATGTGTGCGGCGCCGACTTGTACGTCCGTCGAGAAGACTCGTCGCTCCGCCTACCCGATGTTGCCTGGATCAGCAAGGAACGGCTGGGCGATGCGGATCCCGACGAAGGGGTCCTGGAGGTGTGTCCGGAGCTGATCGTCGAAGTAGTCCCCGTTTCCCAGGATGTCGCGGCTCAGCAAGAAGAGATGAGGGAATGGATAGCTGCCGGAGCGTTGCTAGGCTGGCTCGTTGACCCCTACCAGGAAGTCGTCTTGATCTACCGACCCGACGCAGAGCCGGAGCAGCTGGAACGACCCGACAGCCTCAGCGGCGAAGATGTCTGCGAGGGCCTCGAAGTCAGCCTGGAACGAATCTGGAAGTAACGCACACGGAAGAGAGATCCCATGTCGCGAGTGAGCTTCAACTGCACCATGCAAGAAGGCCAGATCGGCGAAGAGACGAGAGTCGAACTGGCCGTCGCATTGCAGCAGATCACACAGGACGTACTCGGCGAGTCGCCGGACGATGTGCCCGTCACGTTCTCCGACATTCCATCCGGCTTCGGCTTCCGCGGCGGCGAGCCTTCCACGACCTCGCTGGTGCGCGGCAGCATCGTCGGCGGTGTAACCCAGGACGTGCGAGAAGATTTCATGCGCCGAATCTGCGATTGCTGGATGGAAATCAGCGGCTGCACCGTCGACGAGCTGGTCGTCTCAGCGCGCGATGTCTAAGCGCGTGAGCTAGCATGACTCCAAGTTCCGGTTCGCGAGAGGAAGTCTGAGATGCCGTATTACCGTTGCGTGGTTCCCAAGGACTCAGTGCCCTACGACCAGCGAGCGGCCGTGGCCAAAGCGTTCACCGACATTCACTGCGGCAACACTGGTGCCCCGCGAAGCTTCGTGCACGTAGTCTTCGACGAAGCCGATGACCGCTGGGAAACCCCGTACTTCCTAGACGGCGGCAACCGCGCCGGACGCTCGGAAGAGGTCAAGGCGGAACTGTTGAGCGACCTCATAGGCGCGTTCCGCGAGATCACCGGCGTAGCGCCTGAGGCCTTCAGCGGTCGCATCACCGAGGGCCCGGCGAAGTGGACGATGGAGGGCGGGATGGTCCTGCCCGAGCCCGGCGAAGAGACCGAGGAGTGGTACTCCCACGGTCAGGCCGCTGCCGGCGGCTAACGCCGCGAATCACTGATCTGCCGGCCGGGTTCACCAACAACCCGGCCCTGCCGTGCCCAACCCACTGATCTAGGTCCTGACCACATCGGGACCCTTCGGACCCAGCGACGGGGTAGGCTGAGAGCGCACTGAGCTTTGGGGGACCATATGGATGAGCGCATCGTGGTGACGGGGATGGGAGCGGTCACAGCGGTCGGCGATACGGCCGAGGACACCTGGAATTCGCTCGCCTCGGGCCGCTCCGGTGTGAAGGGCATATCCATCTTCGACCCCTCACGCCTCTCAGTGCGATTTGCGGCCGAGGTCAGCGACTGGAGACCCGACGACCATATGCCGCGCAAGGACGCGCGGCGCATGGATCGCTATTCGCAGTTTGCCATCGTGGCGGCTCGCGAGGCGGCAGCCAACGCCGGATTCGAAGGCGGTTTCGAAGGTTCGGATCGCGCTGGCGTGATGATCGGCACCGGTATCGGGGGAATCGCTACGACCCAGGAACAGTTTCGGATCCTGGACTCTCGCGGCCCCGATCGCGTCTCACCGTTCGCCGTGCCGATGATGCTGCCAAACATGGCCTCGGGCCAGGTCTCGATCGCCTTGCAGGCACGCGGCCCCAACCTTGCTCCGATGTCTGCCTGCTCTTCGGCGGCCGACGCGCTCGGTCTCGCCGCGCAGACCATTCTGCGCAACGAAGCAGAAGTGATCGTCGTCGGCGGCGCCGAGGCGCCTCTGTGCGAAATGGCTGTCGCAGGCTTCGCCTCGGCCCGTGCTCTGTCCTCGCGAAATGACGACCCGGAAACGGCGTCGCGCCCCTTCGATGCTGAACGCGATGGCTTCGTGATGGGCGAAGGCGCGGCCGTCATGGTGCTTGAACGAGCCGAGCACGCCAAGGCTCGAGGCGCAGAGATTCTCGCGGAGATCTGCGGCTATGGATCGGTGGGCGACGCCTACCACATCACCCAGCCGGCCGAAGGCGGCGACGGCGGAGCCCGGGCCATGTCCCTCGCATTGGAACGCGCCGGAATCGCGCCGTCCGATGTCGACTACGTCAACGCCCACGGGACTTCAACGCCGCTAAACGACAAGTTCGAGACGATGGCGATCAAGAGCGTCTTCGGGGAGGCGGCCTACGCGTTGTCCATCTCGTCGACCAAGTCGATGACCGGCCATCTGCTCGGCGCGGCCGGCGCTGTCGAGGCGTTGGCCACCGTCGAGGCAATCCGCCGCGGCGTCATCCCGCCCACGATCAATCTCCACAATCCCGATCCCGATTGCGACCTCGACTACACGCCCAACGTCTGCCGCGAACGCGACGTGCGCGTGGCGATTTCCAACTCAATGGGCTTCGGCGGGCACAACGCCTGTCTGGTCTTCCGCCGCTGGGAGGCCTGAGCCGGCGGGTGATGCACCGTGGTGCGAGAGCGATCTGACGGCTGGCTCGGCCGCACCTGGCGGATCGCCGAGCCTCACGACGCGCCTCCGATTGAGGGCCTGGACGCACCCACGTTCGTCGGACGCCTATTGAGGCAGCGCGGGGTCGACACCGTGCCCGCAGCGCAGGAATTCCTGAATCCTGAGTGGTATCAGCCCGCCGAGCCGTCGGTCCTGGGCGACTGGCACGAGGCGATAGAGCGCATCGTCTTGGCCGCCGCGCGCGACGAACCGGTAGCGATCTACGGCGACTACGACGTCGACGGCATCACCGGCACGGCGATTCTGACCGAAGCGCTGCGCGAGGTCGGCGTCGACGCGCGTCCCTTCATTCCCCACCGCGAGCGTGAGGGTTATGGCTTGCAGGACGAAGCCGTCGGACAGCTCGCGGCCGACGGCGCCAGGGTCCTGATCACCGCCGACTGCGGGATCACCGCGCTGAATGAGATTGCATCGGCCAGGGAACAGCACGGCCTCGACGTAGTGGTGCTCGACCACCACGAACCGGCGGAGGCGATGCCGCAGGGCGCAGCCATCGTCTCGCCGAAACAGGCGCCATCGGGACATCCGCTTTCAGCGCTCTCGACGGGCGGTTTGGCCTATCGGTTCGCTCAAGCATTGGCCGAGCGCCTCTCGACGGACACCGATCGCAACCGCTGGCTCGACCTGGCCGCGATGTCGACCGTCGCCGATGTTGTACCCCTAAAGGGCGAGAACCGCTGGATCGTTCATCAGGGCCTGCGAGCCTTGCGGTCCACTGAGCGTCCCGGTCTACGCGCCCTACTCAAGGGACGTCGGGGAAACGGACCGATCGACACAGAGACGATCGGATTCCAGCTCGCGCCCAAAATCAACGCCGCCGGACGGTTGGCCGATGCATCCCTGGCGCTGGAGATGCTGATGGAACGGCAGCCGGGCGCAGCCAGGGAACTGGCCGGCCGGCTCGAGACGCTCAACGAAGAGCGTCGCCGGCTCACAGCCGACGCGATGTCGGACGCGGAACAGCAAATCCGCCGTCAGCTCGACGCCTCAGGCCAGGCGCCGCTCGTGTTGTTCGTCGGCAGCGAGGAGATTCATCACGGGATCGTCGGGATCGTCGCCGGCCGACTCGCCGACCAGTGGTCGCGGCCGGCCTTCGTCTGGTCGGTGGTTGATGGCGAAGCCAGAGCCTCCGGCCGTAGCGCCGCCGGGTTCGACCTGGTGCGAATGCTCGATGCGTCGCGCGAGCTGCTCGTCCGGGGCGGCGGGCACATGATGGCGGCCGGTTTTTCGGCCGACCCGTCTCGGCTTGGATCTCTGATGGCTCGCTTCAACGAGGCCGCCCAGGCGCAACTCGACGCCGGCGAAGCAGGCGCCTGGGCGGCACTGGAAGGACGAACTGAGATCGATGCCCAAGTCCCGTTGTCCGCGATGACACGTCAAACCGTGGGCTGGATCGAACGACTCGCGCCATTCGGCGAGGGCAACCCGGCCCCGACGTTCCTCAGCAACGGCGTCGGCGTCCGGCAAGCGAAGACGATGGGCACAGACCGAAGTCATCTGCGACTGGACCTCGATGGCTGGTCCGCAGTTGGCTGGCGTCTGGGCGGAGCCGCGGCCGAGATCGGATCGCAGGTAGACATCGTCTGGCGGCTCAGACGGGGCCTCAGGGGTCAGCCGGAGCTCGAAGTCATCGACCTCGCCGTCTAGGGCCGATCAAGAGCTCCCCGTTGCGGGAGCTGTCACGAAGTGACTGAGGGGGTTCCTGTGGTTCCTCCAGTCTCCAGCGGGCCTCCTCCGCCTGCTTCGTCTCCTCTCCGAGCGAGGTCTGAGTTTCACGCTTCAGCCGCTGGTGCATCCGTTAACCTGAGGCCAATCTGGCCCGTGAGCTTCGGAGGGTTTCGTCATGGCTGTTCGCAATGTGGCAGTGGTTGGGCACCAGGGAGCAGGCAAGACGACGCTGGTCGAGGCGCTCGCCTTCGCCACCGGGGTGACGACGAGACTGGGACGAGTCGAGGAAGGCAACACGATCTCGGACTACGACCCCGAGGAACAGCAGCGCGGCATGTCGATTTCGACCTCGCTCGTCTCGATCGAACACAACGGCACGCGGATCAATCTGCTCGACACGCCCGGCTACGCCGACTTCGTCGGCGAGGTCGTGGCCTCGCTATCGGTCGTGGACGCGGTGATCGTGGTCGTCGACGCCTCCTCGGGCGTGCAGGTTGGGACCGAGACGGTCTGGCGCATGGCCGGCAAGCGCGGCATTCCTCGCTCAGTCGTGATCTCGCGACTGGACCGTGACAACTCGTCCTTCGACGAGGCGCTCGACTCTGTCCAGTCGATTCTCGGCTCCGAGTGCCAGCCCCTCTTCCTCCCCAACGGCGCCGAGTCATCCTTCACCGAACTGATCGATGTCTTGGGCAACGAAGAAGCTGATGGGCGTGAGGGACTGATCGAGCAGATCGTCGAGGCCGACGAAGACTTGATGATGCTCTATCTGGAGGACGAGCAGATCGAGGAAGACGACCTGCGCTCCGCCGTCAAAGCAGCCATGCTCGCCGGCTCGCTCGCCCCGGTGCTGCCGATGTCGGCAGTGTCCGGCGTCGGATCGAGCGAACTGCTCGGCCTGATCAATGGCATGCTGCCTGACCCATCGGAATCGCCCGCGATCGCCGATGGAATCGATGCCAACGGCGCATCAGGCGCGTTCGTGTTCAAGACCACGGCCGACGAGTTCGTCGGGCGCCTCTCCTTCCTCCGGGTCGTCTCCGGTTCCATCGCCTCAGAGGCTCACCTCGATAACGCCCAAACCGGCGAAGACGAGCGCCTCGCAGGCCTCTCCCGTGCGACCGGCAAGACCCTATCCGGCGTACCTGAACTGTCGGCCGGCGACATCGGCGTCGTGACCAAGCTCCAGCACACCACGACCTTCAACACCCTGCGTGAGAAGGGCTCGAGCCTGCTGATTCCTCCGCCCGAAATGCCGGCGCCAATCTTCGCCGCCGCGGTTGAACCCAGGACCAAGGCCGACGTCGACAAGCTCGGACCCTCGCTCACCAGATTGGTCGAAGGCGATCCAACGCTGCAGATCGAGCGCGACCGCGACTCTGGCGAGATGATTCTCAGTGGCCTGAGCGAGTCTCACGTGCAGCTCTCCGCCGGCCGGTTGGCCAGCAAGTTCCACGTCGAGGTCGACATCAAGGATCGTCGCGTGCCCTACCGCGAGACCGTCACGGCCAGGGGCCAGGCCGAGTATCTGCACAAGAAACAGACCGGTGGCAGCGGACAGTACGCGCGCGTCGCACTCCGGGTGGAACCCCAGCCTCGGGGAGCGGGATTCGAGTTCAGCGACGAGATCGTCGGCGGCGCAGTGCCTCGCAACTACATCCCTGCGGTCGAGAAGGGAGTCGTGGAGTCGTTGCCGCGTGGCACCTTCCCGCTCACCGATCTCCGCGTCACGCTCTACGACGGCAAACACCACGACGTCGACTCGTCCGAGATGGCGTTCAAGCTGGCCGCATCGCAGGCGCTCAAGGAAAGCGTCTCCTCGGCGCGTCCGATCCTGCTGGAGCCGATCCAGACGTTCAGGATCACCGCGCCGGAATCGTCCACCGGTGATGTCATCAGCGATCTCAACTCACGCCGCGCCCGTGTACTCGGCATGGAGCAGGCCGATGACCCGCCCGACTCCACAGTTGTCATCGCAGAGGGTCCGATGGCCGAGTTCCTGCACTACGCCACCGACCTCCGATCAATGACCGGAGGCCGGGGAACCTTCTCCTGGCAGTTCGACCGCTACGACCAGGTCCCCGAACACGTGGCGCAGAAAGTCCGCCAGGACGCCGAGGCTGCAGCCGCCGCCGGATAGCGTTCGCCACGGAAGCGCATTGTCATGGTCTCGACCCCGACGAAGCCCGTCGTCAAACCACCAAATGTTTGGCCCGACATCGCCCTCTCCACGACCGATCTTCCTGTGCTGCTGCGCTTCCCTGAAGACACACCGCTATCGGACAAACTGCTCGAACAGATCAGCGTGCTCAACAGACCCTGGCAGTTCGAGCGAACCGCAACCGGAGATCTGGTGATCATGGCGCCCGCCGGAATCGACGCCGACGAGATATGTATGGAACTCGGAGCTCAACTGCGTAACTGGGTCCGCAGCGGTGTCGGAGGCGTGACCACGGGATCGAGCGGCGGATATACCCGTGGCGACGGCAACACCGCCGCGCCCGACGCCGCCTGGACCAGTCCTCAGCGGCGAGCATCGATGACCGAAGAACAGCGCGGCGAGACCTTCCAGCCGATCTGCCCCGATTTCGTCATCGAAGTCCGCTCGGGCAGCGACACGATCGCTAGCCAGCAACGGAAGATGGCAGCCTGGATCGCCGGCGGCACACGGCTCGGCTGGCTCGTCGTCCCCGAGCGCGAGACAGTCTACGTCTACCAGGCCGATGGGATCGTCGACATGGTCGAACGGCCCGACGAACTCTCTGCGGAGCCGGTCTGTCCAGGACTGACGATCAGCTTCGAGTACGTCTGGAACCTGGAGTCGGCGCGGGACATGGAAGATTCCGCCGAATAGATCAGCCACACCGCGCGCTGGCTACTCCTCGACCTCTGGCATCGGACGCAGCTCAAAGACCATCCGAACCCTCGCGGGCACCGACTCGCTGCCGGAGAACACCGGCGTTGGTTCGAACCCGTCGTCGGCAAAGGCAGCCTCAGCCGCTTCCTCAATGACACGCGAGGCCGTCAGGCTGCCAATCGGGCTAAGCTCCACGACTCGCACGATCTCGTAGCCCATGTGATCCGCAATCGAGTCGGCGGTAGCCTGCGCGTCGTCGATCGCGTCGAGCAGGGCCAGCCGCTCCGCTTCGGCGCGACCGGAGGCGGTGAAGTCGAGACCGTCGAACTGCAGGTCGTCGGCTCCTGCTTGGATCAACAGATCGACAAGTCCGCCGGCGAACCCGGTCCCGCGAATGGCGATTTTCAGGCGGTACTCGTACTCCCAGCCACGCAGCACCCGGCCTGCTTCGGTCCAATCCCAGACCTGACCGAGCCGGAAACCGACATTCTGTAGTCCATTGGGCGAGATGCACGTGGGATCCGCAGTGTGATCGGCGTCCTCCGGCTCGCCGGGCGTGCAGTTCGCATTGACGGCCTCGCTGATTGCGTTCACCGCCACGGCGCCCGCTTGGCGCGCCTCGAGCGCCGAATCACGCTCAACCACCACTCTGAATCTCGCCTCCGCGCCGTCATAGGCAACCGTCCGCGAGGCTGCTCCCTCAATCGTCAACGTGGTTAACTGCTGATCTGAACTGGGGACCAGCTTCAGATCGTACTCCTGGTCGGCGCGCACGCTAAGCGCACCGGCGATCAACAGCGCCGCCGCCAGCGTCAACAACACCAGCAGGCGGCCCGTTGTCATGTGCAATGCCCTGAGCTTCATTCTCTGTTCCTCTCACTGTCCGCAGACTCATGCGGACCCGTTCTTACGTTACGTCCGGAACGCCTCTGTTGTTCCGTCCAGGTTTTGCTCGAAGAAGTCCAACATTGTTGCCCAGGCTGCTTCTGCCGAGTCCTCGTGATAACCAACCGACATCGGCGAAAAGCGAACCAGCAGCGACTGCAGCCCCCGGTACCGGTTCATAAACGAGTGCCCGGCCCCCGGATAGACGTTGACCTCATGCTCCACATCGAGCGCGCTCAGATGCCCGCGCAGCCGCTCCGCTTGCCCTACGAACACTCGATCACGTTCGCCGTACGCGCCGAACACCGGACAGATTCCCTCCAGTGCCTCCGCCTCGCGCGGAACCGCGCCGTAGAAATTGGCCGCCGCGCCGATCGGCGACCGAGCCGCGTGCAGAATCGCGAAGCCGCCGCCCAGACAGAAACCGGCGACCGCCATCCGCGATGCATCGACCTCCTCACGATCGGCCAGCCAGCTCCGAGCGGCCTCAATGTCGTCGAACGCCCGGCCCTCGCCACTGCGCAGCGCCCGCATCGTGCGACGGATGCAAATCGGCTTCGCGCGAGGACCAACCGAATACAGATCAGGAGCCAGCGCGACATAGCCGTGATCAGCAATTCGCCGAGCAATCCGCCTGATGTCGTCATTGAGCCCAAACAGTTCGTGCAGCACGAGAACACCGGGATGTACCTCGTCCGAGCCCTCTGGCAATGCCAGGTAGGCAGACAGATCGCCGTCACCTGTCGGGATGCGGACGGTTTCGCTGGACATCGGACACCTCCAGGACTCGCGATAGCCTGCGCTTGATACGGCTCGCGTGAGCCAACACTAGCGAAGGACTGGCACCGTGGCGGACTACAACACCCTCATCTACGAGGTCGCCGACAGCGTGGCGACCATCACGATCAACCGGCCCGAGGCGGCCAACTCGCTTTCAATGGAGATGTGCAAGGAGCTGTTGGACGCCTCGATCCTCGTCGACGACGATCCCGATGTCCGCGCCGTCGTCTTCCGGGGCTCCGGCCGTTTTTTCTGCACCGGCGCAGACCTGCGCGGCTTCCCGCCCGTCGGACCCGAGATGGCCACCTACGTCAAAGAAATGACCACCTACCTGCACGCCGCCGTCTCGCGCTTCACCCGCATGGACGCCCCCGTGATCACGGCGATCAACGGCACTTGCGCCGGAGCAGGGATGAGCCTCGCCCTGATCGGCGACCTCGCCCTCGCCGGCGAGTCATCACGCTTCACGATGGCCTACTCGCGCATCGGCCTCACTCCCGACGGATCCTCCACTTACTTCCTCCCCCGGCTCGTCGGACTCCGACGCTCGCTCGAACTCTGCCTGACCAACCGCATGCTCTCCGCGCAGGAGGCGCTCGACTGGGGCATGATCAACCGGGTCGTCCCGGACGAGGAATTGCAGGACGCCGCCCACGCCCTGGCCGCCCAGCTCGCCGCCGGTCCCACCGAGTCAATCGGAGCAGCCAAGCGGCTCTACCACAACTCCTGGAACGAAGGCCTGGAAACCCAGATGGAGTGGGAAACCCGCGAAATCTGCGACGCCGCCCGCCGGCCAGAAGCCAAAGAAGGCATGGCCGCCTTCTTCGAAAAGCGAGACCCCGTCTTCCGCTAAACCAAACAAGACCCCCTCGCTCTCCCCTCCGGTCCCCTCGAGGGAGAGGGTTAGGGTGAGGGTGAAAATTCAGCAGGCCAAAAGCACTCCCTTGCGAAGCAAGAAAATGACCCAAACGGAAGACCCTCTCCTCGACTTCCTCCACGGAGAACTCGACCAGATCGAGCAAGCCCTCGCCTTCGATCAGCAACTCGGCCTGCCGGTCGTCCCCTTGACGGACTCCCACGCCGAGACCCTCACCTATAGCTGGTCCTACCGCTACACCTGGCAAGAAGTCGAGCGAGGCCGACGCTACGTCATCCCCCTTGACCGCCAGCGCGCGCGAACCGCCCAGCGCCCGATCATCGAGCAGATTGCCCACCTGGTCACGTCCCAGGCCGAGAGCGACCCGACCGACCTCGCGCTGCCAGTCTCCGACATCCGCCGCCAAGTCAGCTTCCGCGCCGGACTCAACGCCTATTCGGTTTCCGAGTCAATCCGCGTCGGTCCATTGCAGCCATTGCAGCTGTGAAACTCCGACCTCGTCCGCGAGATCGCGCCATCAAGTGAGTAGCCTTCAATTTGCTAGCTTCTGAGCAGATTTGAGTGAACGCAGACCCTGGTAAGGAGTCCCCTGAGGAAAGCCGTCGTGATGGAAAGCGTCCGCCAGCCGCTCGTCGTCCGTGAGTTCGACGATCCGGTGATCGGTCCAGAGATGCGCTGGTCCGAGTCGAAGCCTGCGGCGTCTGCCGCCCCGACTGGCACCTCTGGCAGGGCGACCTCTCCTGGGTCGGGGGCGAGTTATCTGTTGCTGCTCTGACTGGCGATTGCGCGCTGTGAGAGGGTTGCGGGCTATGTCCGAGCGTCGACGGGTGTTTCGCGATGGGGCATTCGCGCGACGAGGTCGGAAGGAGCCGATCGACAGTCTGCTGCGGATTATGGCGCCGCACGAGTGGTTCGTGCTGTTGCTGCTTGGTTGCGCGCTCGTCGCGGCGCTGTTGTGGGCGGTGTTCGGTACGGTCGAGCGCGGACTGTCGGTGTCGTGCGCGTTGATTGACTTACCGCAGGGGAACATTGCAGCGGTGTCGCGACTATCGATCGAGGACGCGCGTCGGGTGGAGACAGGTATGACGGCACGGATCACGTCGGACGGGCTTGACGGCGCATTGGAGGGTTCGGTGGTTCAGGTCGGCGGGTTGGGCGACGCCGTGCAGTCGATGTCAGACGACGGCGACGATCGACGACCTCTGCTGTTGGTCAGGCCGCTCGAGTCGCTCGGTGACTCGTTGCAGGCTGGTGACTTGTGCGAGGTGCGGATCGTGATCGGCCGTGAGGCACCGATTCGTTTGATTGCGGCAGGTGTGTCCGTCGTGCCGATGGGCTTGAGGTAGGTCCCGGCAATCGACGGCGACGCCGGTCGCTGACGGGTAGCATGGCAGGCACAACCTGCCTGTCAATCTCTCCAGACAGATAGCTAGGAAGGAACAGCAGATGAAAGCCGTCGTGATGGAAAACGTCCGTGAACCACTGGTCGTACGGGAGTTCCCCGACCCGGTGATCGGACCCAAGGATGCACTCGTCCGCGTCGAAGCCTGCGGCGTTTGCCGCTCCGACTGGCACCTCTGGCAGGGCGACCTTTCCTGGGTCGGCTTCGAGCTGCCGCTGCCCGTTGTCCTCGGACACGAATGGGCCGGCACCGTCGAGGCGGTCGGCGACGACGTCGAACACATCCGCCCCGGCCAGCGCGTGCTGACCCCCTTCCACAACGGCTGCGGCAATTGCAACATCTGCCGAAGCGGCCTGCCCAACATCTGCGACACCCAGGGTGGATTCGCAGGCGGATTCGCGCAGAAGGCAGCGATTTACAACGCCGACTTCAACGCCATCCCGCTGCCCGACAACGTCTCCTTCGAGGCAGGCGCAGCCATGGGCTGTCGCTTCATGACCTCCTACCACGGCGTCGCCGACCGAGGCGAGGTCTCGGGTGGCGATTGGGTCGTGGTCAACGGCTGCGGCGGCATCGGCCTCTCGGCCGTCCAGGTCGCCGCATCGCTCGGCGCCCAAGTGATCGCCGTCGACCTCGAGGAGGGCAAGCTCTCCCTCGCCCGCTCCCAGGGCGCGGTCGAGACGATCAACGCGCTGGAGGCGGACGTCCCCACTCGCGTCCGCGAGATCACCGATGGCGGCGCCGACGTCTCCGTCGACGCGCTCGGGATCAAGGCCACGATGCTCAACTCGGTCAACTCGCTGCGCAAGGGCGGCGTTCACGTCCAGATCGGCATCACCTCGGCCGACGAGGCGGGAGAAGTTGGACTGCCCATCGACTTCATCACCATGTCCGAGATCGAGTTCCGGGGCTCCCTCGGCCTGCCTAACCAGAACTACCCGTCGATGCTCAACATGGTCGCCTCTGGAAAACTCCAACCCGAGACGATTGTGACCGAGACCATATCCATCGATCAGGTCCCTGAAGTCGTCGACTCAATGACCACCTTCCAGACCACAGGCTTCGTCACCATCACCGACTTCGCCTAGCCATCCGTAAGGTCTCCCACTCTGGGGGAGATGTCGCGGAGCGACAGAGGGGGTCCGCTTCACCGCCGGCCCCTCCACCCCTTTCGCGGCAGCTCTCCCGAAGGGAGGGAGCCTCGTCGGCAGGAAACCAGGACGATGCCACACGACTGCCCCCACTGCGGATGGAACGGCGACCGCCGATTCTGCCCCGCCTGCGGAGCCGCCCTCTGGTCTCCCGACACCGACGAAGGCGCGGCCGAATGCACCGTCGTCCTCTCCTTCGATGTCGACGGATCCTCCGGAATGATCAACCGAGACCCGAGAGTCGAACACCGACCATCAGCCCGGTCCTTCGGCGACTACGGCCCCACAGTCGCCGTGCCGCACATCCTCACCGCGCTTAAGCGCGCCGAGGTCCCAGCATCGTTCTACATCCCCGGCTGGGTCGCCGAGCGCAATCCCGCCACGGTCGAACAGATCGCCGCCGCAGGACACGAAATCGGACACCACGGCTACTTGCACGAGCCTCCCGCGACACTCTCAGCCGAGGAAGAGGCGGAAGTGCTCGATAAGGGCAGTGACATCCTCCGTGGCCTCACCGGCGAACCGGTCGCCGGCTATCGCTCGCCGTCCTGGGAACTCAGCGATGTCTCCCTGCAGCTCATGGCCGAGCGGGGATTCCGTTACGACTCCTCCCTGATGGGCTCCGACGCCCCCTATTGGGTCTCCGCGGGAGACGCGGCCCTCGTCGAACTCCCCATCCACTGGGCCCTCGACGACTACCCCTACTTCGTCTTCGCCCCCACCGACGGCCGCCGCCTCCAGGCCGCGCCCGAGCATGTCGAATCCACCTGGCGAGACGCGTTCGACGAACTCCACCGCCGAGGTGGAGTCTTCACTCTCACCATGCACCCCTACATCATCGGCCGCCCCGGCCGAGTCGCCATGCTTGAGCGCCTCATCCAGCACATGAAATCAGAGCCAGGCGTCACCTTCTCAAGAGCAGTTGACGTCTGCAACGCATTTGCGTCCGACTGGTCTTCAGCAAGGCCGGGATGATCTCCCGCTTCCCCCTTTGGGGGAAGCTGTCGCGGAGCGACTGAAAGGGGGTGGATCGCCCCTGCGATCTCCGCCCGCCGATACGCTACCCCCATGACCCTGGCTTCCGAACGCTTCAACACCGCCATCGACGCCATCGACGCCGCCAACGCCGACGATCCCTACACGCTCACCGTCGACGGCAAATCCCTACGCAAGGAGCAGACCCACGCCGAGATGATGACCCGCTGGGTCCGCGAGCTCGATCCCGACGCCACCGAAGAACTTCTCCTAGCGGCTCGCGCGCATCACATCCGTCGCTGGATGATCCCTCGCTCCACCTTCCCCGCCGGCCGCACCTCGTACCTGCGCTGGCGACGCGCGCTCCACTCAGTCCACGCCGAACTGACCGCAGCCATTCTCGAGGATTGCGGCTATCCGCGACCCTCTGTCGACCGAGTCGCTGCCCTGGTCGCCAAGGCAGACCTGCTGCAAGCCGGCGACCCCGACGCACAGACCCTTGAGGATGCGCTCTCGCTCGTGTTCCTCGACACCCAACTCGAACCGCTGCTGGACGACCTCGACGACCGTCAGCTCCGTCGGGCGCTCGGCCGCACCTGGCGTAAGATGTCGCCCAACGGCCGGGCCGCAGCCCTGCGGTTGGCGCTCTCCGAGCGAGCAATCCAGACCCTCAGCCGATTGGTCGACGGTTTCCCGGATGCCTGACGCGCCAGAGACCCCCCAGGACCGCTACACCCACGGCCACCACGAGTCGGTCGTACAGTCGCACGCCCGTCGCCGCGCCGAGGTCGAGGCCTGGTTCCTCTTGCCTCAGATCAAGCCCGGATTGCGCCTGCTCGACGTCGGCTGCGGACCCGGGACCATCACCACCGGCCTGGCCCGAGCCGTCTCGCCCGGGGAAGTAATCGGACTCGACGCTGCCCCAGAAGTGCTGGACCACGCGCGAGTTCACGCGCAGGAGGAAGCCGTCGACAACATCAACTTCGTCACCGGCGACGTCTACCACCTCGACTTCGCCGACGCCGACTTCGACGTCGTCTACGCCAACCAACTACTCCAACACCTGACCGATCCCGTCCGCGCCATCACCGAGATGCGCCGAGTACTCAAGCCCGGCGGACGACTCGCCGTCCGCGACGCCGACTACGCCACCATGTCTCCTCACCCGAAGTTCCCCGAGTTCCTCGACTGGAACCGGCTCTACCACGAGGTCGCCTACCGCAACAACGCCGAGCCCGACGCAGGCCGAACCCTCCCCTCCTGGGTCCGAGCCGCAGGGTTCGCCGACATCGAGATCCACCCCAATGTCGTTGCCATGGACGGCGACGAAGCCAGAATCTGGGGTCGAACCTGGTCGCAGCGAATCCTCTACAGCGGAATCGCCGACCAGGCCCTCGAGTACGGCCTCACCGATCAACAAGAGCTGCAAAAGCTCTCAAGAGGCTGGGCAACCTGGGCAGACTCCGATCAACCCTTCTTCATCTTCACCCAAATCGCCGTCCTGGCGGTCCGTTAGTCAACGGCGGGCGTTGACACTGCCCTGGCCTCGCGCTGCTCGTAAGCGTGGACCGCCTCCATCGCGGCGCGATGAATGAACCCAATCGCATCCTCATCAGTGCGGCGAAGCGCTGTAAGGAGTCGTTGAGACTCTTCCGCGCTGAATCGCACCTCAAAGCTCCACGCCAACTCGTCGGCAAACTCGACCGTGGCATCCGCCCAATCGTTGGGATCGTATTGCTCGAAGTCCGGATCGCTGACGATCTCACCTCGCTCCGATGTACTGGGCGTATCTGGCGATGTCATTTTCCCCTGAGTGCTAGGCCGTTACCGCGACTGCGCGGCCTTGCTCATCCGGCAACTCGAAGACCATTGTAAGTACTTCTCCTTGGCTCGTGCGGCCGATTGCCAGCACACGGGTCGGACGGACTCGCCAGACGCCTTCGTTGCTCTGCACCAGTCGCGATTTCTGCTCTCGCACTAACGGCTGTCGGCGAATCGCATCCTCGACGTCGTCCTCGACAATCCCGCGCGCGCCAGCTTTCTCACGGGCGCTCTCCGTCCAGAGCACTTCCCGAATGCTGAGCGATGCGACAGTTCCGGCTTGGCAATGATGTGAACCAGCCTCAGTCGAACACCACCTCGATCAACGGCGACCCGTCAACCCATTCCTGCACGTTGTCCTCGTTGATGTACTCGCTCAGCTTCTTCGCCGAGAGAAAAAACGACCGCTTCACATCCGCATCAGTGACTGCTCGGGCCGTACCCTCAAGGTCAGCCTCCGTCGACTCCTTGAAATGGAACGTGATCGCCGGAGTCGCCAACACATTCGCGTACCACGACCTCGGACCGGGTCGTCCCGTGATGTAGTAGCGGTCGTCGACGTTGTGGAACCAGATCTCAAGGCGCTTGGGCTCGCCGCTCGACCTCCCAATCGTCGTGATGTCGATCACCAGGTCGTTCGCCAGAGCCTGCGCAACTGCCGGGTCGGATGCTGAAGCCATGAGTCGTGTCCGTTCTTTGTGTACACCGTTTGTTGTCGGCCGCTGTCATTGGGCAGTCATGTGGCTGCGCTCGTGCTCGAGGAACCACTCCTTGCGATGCAGACCGCCGCCGTAACCGCCCAGCCCGCCGTCCGATCGGACGATCCTGTGGCAGGGTACGGCGATCCCCACCGGATTGCGCCCTGTCGCCGTTCCCACCGCCCGATACGCCGACGGCTTGCCCACCGCCCGCGCGATGTCCTGATACGACACCGTCTGACCCGCTGGAACCTCCCGGATTGCACGCCAGACCGCTACCTGGAACTCCGTGCCCTGCGGATCGATCTCAATCTCATCGATCGCCTCCACATCGCCCTCAAAGTAGGCGGCCACCGCATCCCGAACCCGCCGCGCTTCGTCGGAAAGACCCTCCTGCGACGTGTCATCATCGGGCTCAACGACTGGCCTCGCCCACGTCTCGACGAATCCCGCCTCTCGCAGCGCGCCATCGCTGATCGCCAGATACATCGTCCCCAACGGCGTTTCGACCCAACAGTGCTCGTCCATGTCCTCGCTCCTCGTCATTCGCTGGCGTCAGCCTGCGTTGCCCTTGACTAGCACGCACGTACTATGCGCACTGACCGCCTCTCACTATCATGACGTAGAGGAGGCTTGCGACATGGTAAGCAGCGCCGCCCCGCCCCAGGAGTCCACCGCGCGCCCATCCGCGTCAACACGATGGGACGAGCTCGCGATTGTCTTCCCGGACGACCTCAGTCTGACCGATGAGCTGATCTGCGAACTGTCGAGTCTCAACGAACGGCTCAAGCTGGAACGGGATGCGCAAGGGAGGTTGCTGGTGTCGCCTGGTCCGGACTATGACAGCGACGATCACGCCGCGGAGTTGATCGAGCAGATCAGCGTTTGGAATCGAACGCGCCACGGCCGCACGCTGATCCCAAGTACCACGCTGCATCTTCCCGACAACAACCTACGCATGCCCGACGCCGGTTGGCTCAGTCCGGAGACGGCCGAACGGGCCCGCTCGGGCGAGCGACCCTACCCGCAGGTCGTGCCAGATTTCGTCATCGAAGTGCAATCGTCCAACGACCGACTCTCCGTCCAGCAGCAAAAGATGGACGTGTGGATGCGAAACGGCGCTCGCTTGGGCTGGCTCATCGCTCCGCTCTCCCGCACCGTCTGGGTCTACCGACCCGACGCCGAACCCGAAGAGCTTCAAGATCCCGCCGAACTCTCCGCCGATCCCCCCTGCGAGGGCCTGACGATCTCCTTCGAGCGCGTCTGGCAGCCGGCGGAGTAGGCTTCAACGGTTATGTCCGATCGCGACAACCGAGCTATCCGACTCACCGACCTCGCCCGCTGCGGCGGTTGAGGCTCCAAGTTCGGCCCCGAAGGCCTGGCTCACGTGCTGAGCCATCTCGGTCCCCAGTTCCCGCCCGACGAGCACCCCGAGCTGCTCGTCGGACTCGCGCGCCCCGACGACGCCGCCGTCTACGCCATCGACGACCAGCGCGCCCTCGTCCAGACCCTCGACTTCTTCGCCCCGCTCGTCGACGACCCGCACCAGTTCGGCGCAATCGCCGCCGCCAACGCCATGTCCGACGTCTATGCCATGGGCGGCCGAGTCCTCTTCGCCCTCAACATCGCGGCCTTCCCCGAGAATCTCCCACCCGATGTCATCGCCGATGTCCTCCGCGGCGGAGCCGACAAGGTCCGCGAAGCAGGCGCAGTCATCGCCGGAGGACACACGATCATCGACGAAGAGCCCAAGTACGGCCTCGCCGTCACCGGAGAAGTCGCCCGACACCTCATCCGCACCACCGGAGGCGCGCAGCCCGGCGACACCATCATCCTGACCAAAGAGATCGGCACCGGAGTCCTGATCGGAGCCAACCAGCAGGGCGCGGTCTCCGATGACCACTGGAACGCCGCCGTAGCACAGATGATGACCCTCAACCGAGACGCCGCCGAAGCCGCCTCCGACCCCGATCTCGCCCAGGGAATCCACGCCATCGCCGACGTCACCGGATTCGGCCTCGCCGGACACCTGCACGAGATGGCCGAACTCAGCAACGCCGCGATCGAGATCGACCTGGGAGCAGCCCCGGCCCTCGGCGGACTCGCCGAGGCCGTCGCCGCCGGATTCGGCTCAGGCGGACAGTCCCGCAACCGGGACTACTACGGAGCCCGCCTCACCGTCGACGCGCAACGAGAACTCACCACCTTCGAGGAAGCCCTCCTCTTCGACCCCCAGACCTCCGGAGGCCTCCTCATCGCCGCCGGAATCATCGAAGCCCCACACCTCATCCACGAACTCCAACGACGAGGCGTGATCGCCACCCCCGTCGCCCGAGTCATCGAACCTGCCGACGCCGGCCACCTGAGCGTGCAAGCGCCCGAGAAACCCCGTGTCTAGGACTCTGCGCTTCCCCCCTCTGCTGTTGGACGCCGCCCCTTTTCCCTGCTCTCCCCCCTCTGGGGGGAGATGCCGAAGGCAGAGGGGGGCTCCCCATGCCTGAACACCCCACCGACATGGCCGACGTCGCCGTCATCGGAGCCGGCATCCTCGGACTCTCCACCGCCATGGCCCTCGCCACGAAACATGACGGCCTCCGAGTCATCGCCCTCGAGCAGGAATCCGGCGTCGGACGGCACCAGAGCGGCAACAACTCCGGCGTCATCCACTCCGGCCTCTACTACCGACCCGGCTCCGCCAAGGCGCGCATGGCCGTCGCCGGCGCAGAGCGCATGTACGCCTTCTGCGACGAGCACGACATCGGCGCCGAGCGCTGCGGCAAGGTCGTCGTCGCCACCCACGAATCCGAACTCGAACGCATGCGAGAACTCCACCGCCGAGGCGACGCCAACGGCGTCCCCGGCATCCGCGAACTCGGACCCGACGAACTCCGCGAGTTCGAGCCCAACGCCGCCGGCGTCGCCGCCCTCCACATCCCCTCAACCGGCATCGCCGACTACCGAGGCGTCTGCGAAAAGTACCGCGAACTCCTCGAAGCCGCCGGAGGCTCCGTACGCCTCAAGTCCCGCGTCGGCGCCGTCCGAGTCGACCCCGACGGCGTCCGGCTCACAACCACCACCGGAACCGTCCGAGCGAAGTACGCCGTCAACTGCGCCGGACTGCAGGCCGACCGCATCGCCCGCCGCGCCGGCGCTCCCGAAGCCCGAGACCTCCGTATCGTCCCCTTCCGCGGCGAGTACTACGACCTCGTTCCCGCCGCCCGCCACATGCTCAACAACCTCATCTATCCCGTCCCCGACCCCGCCTTCCCCTTCCTCGGTGTCCACTTCACCCGCCGACTCGACGGCACCGTCGAGGCCGGACCCAACGCCGTCCTCGCCCTCAAGCGCGAAGGCTACCGCTGGCGCGACATCGACATCCGCGACGCCGCCGACTCCCTCACCTGGCCCGGCTTCCTCCGCCTCGCCCGCGACCACTGGCAAACCGGCCTCGGAGAAGTCTGGCGCAGCGCCAACAAATCCGCCTTCGTCAACGCCCTCCAACGCCTCATGCCCAACCTCGAACCCAATCAGCTCGTCCGAGGAGGAGCCGGAGTCCGAGCCCAGGCCCTCCGCCGCGACGGCTCCCTCGCCGACGACTTCGAAATCGCCCACCAGAACCGCCTCATCCACATCCTCAACGCACCCAGCCCCGGAGCCACCGCATCCCTCCTCATCGGAGAACAAATCGCCGCCACCGCCAACACCACCTGGCTCGGCGGGTAACATTCCGCAGTCCCCGCCTCCGTGCGGGGACCCGCTCCCTCCCGAAACCCCGACCTGCACACCCCAGGTGCCCCTCCCTGGCAAAGGTGAACAGCCGTGTTGCCAGACAACGACATGTGCGCCTCAAAGACCCCTCCGTTGCCCCGCGCCCCGACGCGGGGCCCAGAGCACCCAACCCCGCACCATCCTCAGGTCTCACTCATCTCCGCCAACGATCGCACCCAGCCACTGCTCCAAGGAGTCGAGAGCCATATGCCGCCTCTCGCATCCGAGTCAGTAGACGCGCCCTCGATGATCCACGCCGGTGACCGTGAACACACGGCGGACATCATCCCGGATCACCAACACGCGATACTCACCGACTCGGATTGACAACTCAGGCCGATTCTTCAGCGCCTTCAGGAACGAGGCGTTCGGCCCGCCTGCAAGGCTTCCAGCCGAGCCTGAATGCGGCGTTGCACGTGGTCGGGAAGGCGAGCGATCCGCCGCTGGTACCTCCGCGGCAGTTCAACCCGGTACTCGG
Source organism: Dehalococcoidia bacterium (assembly GCA_022822855.1). Classification (GTDB taxonomy): domain Bacteria; phylum Chloroflexota; class Dehalococcoidia; order Bin125; family Bin125; genus Bin125. The sequence goes on along the minus strand of JAJDYG010000005.1, from coordinate 61,120 downwards.
GCATCAGTCAGCACGAGCCAGAGTGCCCCCGAACGCCTCATCGAGGCTGATCAGTTCTTCCTCGCCGTCTTCGATCCGATGCTGCATCCATTCCAGGTACGTGGCCATCATCGCTTGCCACCAATGTTCCTCATGCCACTCACCGATCGGCGGGAATTGGTCGAGACAAAGCAGCTGAAAGTCGATCAGCGCAAGCCGCTCGTCGATCGGAATGGAACTGAGCTCAACTGACTCGTCCCGAAAGGTTCGCTTAGGCAGCACGCCATCACGCGAGGCTCGAGCCTCGCGCGTCTCTCGGACGGCCCGGTCATACTCCGTGTCCGACCACTGACCGATCGGCGGAAACCGTTCCTGGTCGATTTCGCGGAAGTCAATCTGCAGCAGGCGGAAGTCGGCATGCGGCTCGCCCGGCGGGATAACCGCGGGACTATCGAAGATGGCGTCGCGCCAGTGATCGTCCGTCCACTCGTCAAGCGGAGGAAACTCATCCCAATCGAGGCCGTCAAAATCCACGAGCCGCGCTCGCGGATCGGCCCGCTCAGACTGAACAGCGCTATCGGCCATGACGCCTCCCTCACCACCCAGTTTACGTCGCGCGTGGCGCCTTGCTCGAGAGGCGCCACAGTCCGAGACTAGGCCCTCCGCCGAGACGACAGCCTCGCCGACGTCTTCGAACCAGCCCATCAGAACCAGCCTCATCCACGACACTAGCGACTCCTCGCCTGGTGCGACCGAATTCCTGCTAACCGGCGAAGAGATCTCCGCACAGGCTGAGCCTGCGTGGCATGGCGGCTAGATGTTGGTACCGCGAATCGATCCAGCCTGACGACGAAACCTCACATTGGCCATTCCATTAGGGGCATCGGTTCACGGAATCGTGACCGGCGAACTCACGAGCCACCTTCCCATGGCACCCGAAGCGGACATCTTTCGGGCGGAGGGCAGGATGCGTTCGCTCCAGGTTCCGTCCGGCAGGCGGTACTGGATCGCGAACTCGATGCGCCCGTCACCAAGGCGCTGGGCGGCGACTCTGACCTCAAGGGCGAACTCGGCTTCAGCCTGCGCTTCCCGCGATCTTTGAGGATTGGTCGGGGTCGTGGCAGCCTGAGAGTTCGCCGCCCCACTCACTGCTGCGCACCGCGCGGCTTGAGCAATGTCGATGGCTACCTGCTCAGCTGGATCGATGGTCAGCGCCTAACGGGCCTTCACAATGACAGTGACCCTGGCGATCTCCTTGCGTTGCTCGCACGTGCCACCAGACCACTCAGCCGAGTCGTAATCCAACTTCGAACGATTGAGCGAGGCGTCCAAACACCACATATTGCCTTGGTCATTGGCGAACAGTCTCTTTTGGCTCGATGTCCAGGTCGAGCCGCCTGAATCGTAGGCTTCCCTGAGCGCGACGATGTGATCCACATGCTCGGTGCTGGAGCATCCCAGCGCCGCACGAGCGACGCTCGAGTTGTAGCCCCAGTTGGCACGGTTGTAACTGCGAGACAAAGAGCTAGTGGAGCCAGTCGAGCTAGATCCCGTGGAGCTAGATGATGTCCCAGGCCAGAGCGGATTCGCCTCACAACCCACACCATCCCTGTCCCTGTCGTGACTGCGAGAGTGGCCATCCGTGACCTTGTAGGGGTAGTGGCTGGCGCAGTTGCCGTCAGCCTCCACAGGGGCCGACAAGATTAGGAGCCCTAGTGATATCGCTATCAGCAGGCCGAGCAAGGGTAAGAGGGTTCTCATAATCGTCCTTTCGGGTTTCTTAAAGAGAACCCCAAAGGTATCGACTTGGCTGCATCGCGCAACCGTTTCAGCCGCTAGTCCGAGACCACGTCCTCCGCCTCACCTACACCGCCTACGACCTCACTCCCTTCGCCCGCGACCTCGGCTATGACGGCGACCCCTTCATCTGGAACCCGCCCGAGCGCCGACAACTCCGAGCTCGCCTCGACGCCCTCTTCTTCCACCTCTACGGACTCTCCGAGGACGACGCCGACTACATCCTCGACCAGTTCCCCGTTCTCGAAAAGAACGAGCGCAAAGAGTTCGGCCACTACCTCACCAAGCACCTCGTCCTCAATCAATACCGAGCCCTCGCCCAGGGCGACACCGCAGCCGTCATCCCCGAGAGCGCGTCCTGATATCCTGACCCCCTAAAGGCAACCCCATGACCCTCCGCTACACGGCAGAAATCTACGAGGAAGCAGACGGGTACTCCTCCGTCTGCCCGGAGTTGGTCGTCGCGAGCTGTGGCGACACGATCGACGAAGCCAGAGCAATGCTCGTCGAGGCCATCGAACTCACGCTCGAGGACATCACGCCCGAGGAGTACGACTTCCGCGTCAGCGGTCAGATGTCGGCCACAAGCGACATCCCGGATGACGACCCGTTGGAAGACTCGACACTGGTCGAGTCAACCAAGATTGAAGTGAATGTGGATCTTCCCTTCGTGCCGGCGCGCTAACCGTGCGAGTCCTCACAGCACGTCAGGTCAATCGGATCCTTGAGCGCGAGGGATTCGTTCAGGTCCGGCAGCGCGGCAGTCATCGGAGATATCGAGGAGTCGTCGACGGGATCACCCGATACGTCTCGGTGGCGCAGCATCGCGACATCCCTCCGAAGACGCTCAGGTCAATCATCACGCAGTCGGGGCTCCCACGAGCACTGTTCGACTAGGATCGCACGCAATCCCCGCTGCCAGCGACCAGCAGGCGATGAGTGACGAGCCTAGCCGTCCCCCCACATGATCCCCCCTCTGTCATCCCCTTAGCGGACCCTCCCGCCCCACGCCCCCCACTTCCACCTACCATAGAACAAACGATCACAGAAAGCAGGCCAACCATGCCCAACCCATTCCACTTCCGAGCCCACATCGACCGACTCAGCCGACTCGCCGCCGAGTCCAACCCCGGCTACGTCCGCCTGCGAGCCCTCAAGGGCCTCGTCCGGGAACTCATGCCCGGCACCGCCCGAGCCCGCCTCGCCCAGCAGTTGCTCCAGGAAGCCAACCCTTACGAGTACGCCCGGCACAAGCTCCGCGACCTCTACGACCGCCCTGGCGCTATTGGAACCTCCCCCCTTATGGGAGCTGTCCCACACCTATGTGGGGCGGAGGGGGCCGGCCCGGACCGCTGTAGCGCGGAGCAAGAACTGCCCGAGGAACCCGAGGAACCCTTGTAATCCTGGGGATTCACCCAGCGCGTTTTTTCTTTTTTTCTGGCGACCAGCCGACCTCAGCCCCGCCGTGCCCGTCACCCCAGGTGACCACCTCCGACGCCGCTAATCGCAGCACTCCTCAAGATCGAGCCGGCAGAAGCACGACGACTGAACCGGCACATCAGCCCGAGCCCGCGCCAGGTCAAGCCGCTGTCGCGCCACCCCGGCCAGCTCATCCCGACCGCTCCGCTCCAGGCACTCCACGTACCCCGCCAGGCTCCACACATTGTCCAGGTGCTGCCGAGGCCGGCTCACCGACGAGTCATACCCCAGGTCCGCCCGGTACACCTCCAGCGCCTCCTCAACCCGGCCCTGCTCCAGCAGCAGCGCCCCCAGCGCATGACGAACCGGCTGCATCCAACCCCACGGCTCGTCGTAGTGCAGGTGGTCATCCAGCTCCACCGCCCGCCGCAGGTGAGCAAAGGCGTCGTCAAACGCCCCCTGCCGATACGCAGCCTCCCCGCGCATCATCTCCTGCGCAATCGCCAGGATGTCCCGACTCGGATTGTTGAACTGATACCGACTCTCCGGCACAAGCTCATACGCACGATCAAACTCCGCCGCCTCAGCCACCGCCTCCTCCGTCCGACCCAGCGTCGCCAGAGCCACCGCCCGCGCATAACGCATCGTCGCCGTGGTCACGCAATACAACTCTCGGTCCTCGGGCAACGGCTGCTCCAGGATCTCCTCCCATTTCCCAAACCGAACCATCACATGCTGCTCGATCGGTACAAACGACTCCAGCCAGTCCGCCATGTTCGGCGATTCCATCCGCAGCAGCTCCTCCGGAATCTGCTCCTGCATCGCCCGCGCCGTCTCAATCGCCGGACCGTACTGACCCAGGAACATCGCACCGTAGATCTTGAAGTGATAGTTGTGGCACCGATACATCGTGTAGAAGTTGAACGGACCCCGAGCCTCCACGAACAGCCGGTCCGCCTCGATCGCCCGCTCGTTCCAGTTCACAACACTCAGATAGTCCCCGCACAGCACATCAATGTGCGTCCCCATGTGCTGCAGATGCCCCGAATCCGGGACCAGACCGCGCAGCCGGTCCGCCGCGACCAGCGCCTCCTGCGGAAACGGCGACATCTCCATCAAGTGGATGTACATGTGCAGCAACCCGGCGTGCGGCTCATCCCCGCAATGCTCGCAATGAGCCATCGCCCCCTCCAGCACCTCCCGAGCCTCCACCGTGTCCGCACCCTTCGCCGGCGCCCCCGTCGCCAGGTCCCACAGCGACCACGGAGTCCGGTTCATCATCGCCTCGGCAAACAACGACGCCACGTCCGAGTCGTCCGAGTGCCGCCCGTAGACCTCCCGCATCGCGTCCGTATAGTCGTCAACCCAGACCATCATGTCCTCGATCGGCTCCCGCGACGGATACCGCCGCAGCAGAGCCGCCGTCAGGTCCCGCTCAGCCGCAGAGCCCCCACGCGCCAACTCCGCCGCGCGCCTCGCCGAGTCGTAAGCCCGACCAAGCGCATGAACCGTCTCCGACCGCCCAAACGCCTCCCACGGCTTGTTGTAGTTCGGCCCAATCGCATACGCCACGCCCCAGTGCGCCATCGCGCAGTCCGGGTCCGCCTCAACCGCCCGCTCAAAGCAAAACACCGCCTCATCATGATTAAACCCGTACGTCCACGCCAACCCCCGGTCAAACCAAACCTGAGCCTCCGACGAGCTCGTCGTGATCGGCCTGCTGTAAGAACCAAGGTCGTACTGGTAAGTCATGGCGCACATCTCTCAGAAGAAGCCACAAAGCGGACGCTCTCCAAATCGTAGGACCCTGGGCCGCCGCCGACAGCTCGGACACCATCCTCGAACCACCATCCTGATACCCTCACCCCCAGGAGGCCGCCATGAACGACCTGTCGAACTTGACCGGAGTCATCTTCTCGGACGTTGATGGTGGCTATGTCTCCGAGTGCCCGGAGTTAGGAGTCGCGAGCCAGGGAGACACCATCGACGAGGCCCGAGCCATGTTGGTTGGAGCTGTCGAGCTGACCTTGGAATGTGCCGACGAGGATGAGATACGGTCAAGACTCGATGGGTCTTACTTCCCCTATTCTCAGTTCACTGAGGAAGAGTTGATGGAAGGCCTCGAAGAGGTTGAGTCGAGACCGCTGCCCATCAACGCGGACCTGCTCGGCGCCGCAGGAGGCTAGGCTTCGAGTCCTTTCCGGCCGTCAGATCATCCGAATCCTTGAGCGTCCTGGCTTTGAGTTTGAACGGCAGCGAGGAAGCCATGTGACGATGAAACAGCGGGAGCCATCGGGTCAACGAGGTGTGACAGTACCCCTACACCGCGCTGTCAAGCGCCGAACGCTGATGAAGATCATTGATCACTCCGGACTGCCCCGCTCACTCTTTGAGCGCGGAACGTAGGCTCTTCCGCTCGTATCCTCCTTCCCATGACTACCGACAACCAACTCCGACCACCCCTCGACGGCATCACCGTCATCAACGCCGGACAAATCCTCGCCGCCCCCCACTGCGCCACCATGCTCGCCGAGTTCGGCGCCGACGTGATCAAAGTCGAACGCCCCAACACCGGCGAACCCAACCACGGCACCATCTCCTACGTCCAGGAGAACCGCTCGCAGCGCGGCGTCACCTGCAACCTCGCCGACCCCCGAGGTAAAGACCTCTTCCGACGCCTCTGCCGGCAGGCCGACGTGCTGATCGAGAACTTCCGACCCGGCACCCTCGAGAAGATGGACCTCGCCCCCGACTCGCTGCGCGAGCTCAACCCCGGACTCGTCGTGACTCGCGTCTCCGGCTACGGACAGACCGGCCCCTACCGAGAGCGAGCGGGCTTCGACCGCGTCGCCCTCGGCTTCGCCGGCATGACCTATCAGACCGGCTGGGCCGACGGCCCGCCCGTCCGGCCCGGCTACATGGTCGCCGACTACAGCGCCGGCGTCTTCGCCGCAATGGGCACGATGATGGCCCTGCGCGCCCGCGACGTCAACGGCGGCGTCGGCCAGGATGTCGACGTCGCCCTCTACGAAGCCATCTGGAAGCAGTCCGGCACCCACGCCTCGCAGTACCAGATGACCGGCCAGAACCGAGAGCGATCAGGCAACTACTGGCCCGGCGTCGTCCCGGCCGAGCAGTTCGCCACCGCCGACGGCCATCACCTGATCATCAACGCCACCACCCAGGGCACCTTCGAGCGCCTGGTCGCCGCCATGCAGCGCTCCGACCTGCTCACCGATCCACGCTTCGAAATCCACCGAGACCGCCGCAAGAACTACGAAGCAATCCACGCGATCGTCGGCGAGTGGATCGCATCGCTCACGCTGGAAGAGGCCCAACACCTGCTCGACAAGCACGGAGTCCCAGCCACCAAGGTCTACGCCACCTCCGACATCGTCGCTGATGAACACTACGCCGCCCGCGACCAGATCGTCCACGTCCCCTCCGAACAACACGGAGACCTCGCCCAACCCGGAATCGTCCCCCGCCTCTCAAAGACGCCCGGAGCCGTCAAACACCGTGCCCCAACCCTCGGCGAGCACAACCATGAAATCTACGGCGGCATGCTCGGTGTCAGCGACGAAGAACTGCAGCAACTCTCGGCAGACGGAGTGATCTGATGACCACCCTCCCAACCATCGAACGAACCATCACCGCCTTCCTCGACGGCGACGACTCGCTCGAGATCAACAACATCATCCACTCAACCGCCGGCGCCGCCCGTTACGGCTACACCGGTCCGCTGGTCGGCGGCACAACCATCTACTCCTGGTCAGTCGCAGCACTGGTCGAAGCCCTCGGCGAAGCCTGGCTCAACGAAGGTTGGGTCGAGTTCCAACTGCGCAAACCCGTCTACCCGGACGAGGTCATCACCACGCGGGTTGCCCCGCTCCCCCCGCTGGGAGGGGATGCCGGCGCCCCTTCTCAGCTTCCCCCGTTGGAGGACGATGCCGGCTCCCCTTCCGCGCTTTCGCCTCTGGGGGGAGATGCCAGCTCCTCTTCCCCGCTTCCCCCCTCTGGGGGGAAGCTGCCGAAGGCTGAAGGGGGGTCCCCCGTCGCCTTCACCATGACCAAGCACACCGGCGAGATCGCCGTCCGCGGAACCGCCGGACTCGGAATCGCCGACTTCAACGCCGAGATCACGACCGCAACCGATCGCACACCTCAGCCCCAACCGGCAGACCGACCGTTCATCACCCGAACCCTCGCGCCGCTCGGTAAAGACCTGCCGGCAATGGAGATACCGCTGAGCGCGGCCGAAGCCGGCCGCTACGCCGACGAGAAGGCCCACGATTCAGATCCGCTCTGGCAAGGAGCCAGCGCTCGAGTCCACCCGGGCTGGATCGCCCAACGAGCCAACGCGCTGCTCGCGCACACATGGCGCTACACCGCGATCCACGCCTCCAGCCAGATCCAACACCTCGCCCCGGTCCACTCAGATCAGACCCTGCTCGTCAGCGGGCGCCTCGCCTCCGGCTACGAACGCAAAGGCCACGAGTATGCCGTCATCGATCTGACGGTCACCGCCGAGGACGGCCGAGATCTGGTCCGCATGCGCCAACCGACCATCTACCAGGTCGGGGCACGCTGACAACCGCCCCTCCCATTCTGTTCCCCTCTCCCTCGAGGGAGAGGGTTAGGGTGAGGGTGAATCCCCAGCAAGCCCAGGACTCCAAGATGACCACTCCAACCATCGAACGCTCGATCACCGCCTTCCTCGACGGCGAAGACTCCCTCGAGATCGACAACATCATCCACTCCACCGAGGGCGCAGCGAGGTTCGGCTTCCAGGGCGCCCTCGTCGGAGGCGTCACCGTCTACTCCTGGGCCGTTCCCGCCCTGATCGAAGCCCTCGGCGAAGACTGGCTCGATTCCGGCTGGATCGACTTCCGCCTCCGCCGACCCGTCTACCCCGGCGACCAAATCACCACCCGCGTCACGCCGACCGACACCAACGTCGAGTTCACCATGGCCAAGGCCGAGGGCGAAGTCTGCATCGCCGGCACCGCCGGACTCGGCCAGGCTGACTTCTACCCCGACCTCGCCGTCGCCCGCAACCGAGTCGTCGTGCCTCCCGCCGATCCACCCATCTTCCTGACCCCCGAGAACCTGCCCATCGGCGAGGACCTGCCCGCCATGGCCGTCCCCATGTCCATCGAGGACGCCGCCGAGTACGCCGACCACTTCGCCCGCGACCCCCATCCCCGCTGGCGTGGAGAGGACGCCCGACTCCACCCGGGCTGGATCGCCGGGCGCTGCGTTCGCCTGACCAAGCACACCTACGAGTACCCGGCCGGAATCCACGCCGGCAGCCAGATCCAGATGCTCGCCCCGGCCATCGCCGGCCAGACGCTCATCGTCTCCGGCCACGTCACCGACGGCTACCGGCGCAAGCAGCACGAGTACTGCCTGCTCGACGTCACCATCAGCTCAGAGTCCGGCCAGGACCTCGCCCGCCTCCGCCACCGAACCATCTACCAGGTCGGCGGCGCCGACTAGACTTTAGCCTATGAGGATCACCGAGCTGCGGCTGCGAAACTTCGGCGTCTTCGCGGACTTGACGCTGACTGACCTGCCACCATTCGCAGTGTTCATTGGCCCCAACGGAACTGGCAAGAGTACCCTCATCGACCTCTTCGCCTTCATCCAGGACGCTCTGCGCGAGAATGTTCGCGCCGCCATCGACCGACGTGGTGGTTTCGACGAGGTACGCACCCGCGACCGGACAGGCCACATCGAGATCGAGATGGTCGTCAGCACGGATCGCCGCCGTGCCGAAGAGCCGGCTGCCTTCACTTATGGTCTAAAGCTTGGCTTGGATTCCGGCATTCCGGTGATCAAACAAGAATTTCTGCGAATCCAATCGTCCACTGTTCAACCGAATCTGTTCGATTTCGCTCCATCTCATCCTGAAGAAGAAACTGCAAGCGATGGTGAGGGCAACAGTCTTGATTTCGAGTTAGAGGTGCGCGATCACGAGTGGAAACGAGGACGATTACTCCTTGGATCTCCTATGGCTTTGGCCAGGACATTTCGTCGAACGCGGGCACAGCACGACTTTATGTACTACCAAGCCGCAAGCGATCTGTACGAGTTTCTCAGTAACGTCCATTTGTCCGATATCCAAGTGTCGAAAGCTCGACAGGCTGCGGCCGCGGGCCGTGATGAGCATGTCTCCATTCACGGCGACAACTTGCCGCTGGTTTCCAAATATCTCCACGACGAGCACCCCGAAGAATTTGCCCAGGCTGTAAATGCTCTGGGCAAGCGTATTCCGGAGATCACAGATGTGAGCGTTGAGTACACTATCGATCGCCGTGTCGCTTTGCAGTTCTCCAATGCCGGGGTATCTGCGCCGTTCAGCGCAGCGTCAGTATCTGACGGCACATTGAAGATGTGGGCTTACCTTTTGATGCTGCATGATCCTAAGCCGCATCCGCTGATGTGCATCGAAGAACCAGAGAACCAGTTGTACCATTCGCTGCTAGGTCTGCTGGCCGAGGAGCTATGGGGATACGCGGAGCGAAGCGGTGGGCAAGTCATCGTCACTACCCATTCTACTGATTTGTTGGATGCCGTTCGGCCAAACGAGGTCTTTTGGTTAGTCAAGGAAAATGGAGTTGCACGCGTACGCCGTGCAAGCGAAGAAGCCGACTTGGTAGAAGAATATGAGTACGGCAACAAACTTGGCTGGATGTGGAAGTCTCGGGCGTTCGATGGCGCTTATCCAGACTGATGCCACTCCTGGTCTTCTTGATCGAAGAGCCCTCGATGCGCACCTTCTTGGAAGGCGCAAGGGAGCGATTACCCATTCCAAGCAACACTCAGATCGTCTATCGCGTCGCGGGCGGATATCACAGCATGAGACAACTTGTGGCAACGAACTTGCGTAAGACTTGGCCTCCTGGCACTCGTTTTGTAGTCCTATGCGACAAAGACAAGGCTGACTGTATCGATCGAAAAGGTGACCTTGCCTCTGCGATTCCTCACCACAGGAGAAATGAAGTTCTCATACGAATCGTCTGCTATGAGCTTGAATCTTGGTACTTCGGCGATCCCGACACGTTGTCGGCACTCTATCCCAGATTCCGTCAAGTGAGAAGCCAAGCGAGATTCCGCTCTCCAGATAGCCTCCAGCAACCATCTATGCAAATCATGGAGTTAACCGGACATCGCAAGAGGCAACTTGCCGAAAGACTCGGCCCGCTCCTGCAACTCGAAACCAACCGCTCTCGTAGCCTTCAAGTGTTCTTGTCCGGCCTTCAGCGCCTCCTGTCTAGCTGAGCCACCGACGCCAGATCACCCAGCTAAACGCGAACAGCACCCCGAACGCTCCGGCGATGTAGACGAACAGCCGCACGATATCGACAAGCGGCTGGTGATACGTGATCCGCAGCGGCAGCGGCGACAGGTAGAACCAGTCCTCGCTGCGCAGCTCATCCAGTGTGATCGGCTCCGGACGCGGGAAGCGTGTGCTGTCCCACGTCCGATTCGGCCGCAGACCCCGCAGCCCCAGCTTGATCTCCGTATCCGATAGACCGCGAATCGTGATCCGCACCCGGCTCGGCGCGTTGTCCGTGTCGTTCGACAGCACTATGGGTTCCGTATAGATCGAGCGCGGCCGATTCACCAGCGAGAAGTCCAGATCCGCGCCGTCCGCCTCATAGAACCGCACGGCGCCCTCGTGATCGGTCTCCCGCACCCCCAGCTCCGCCCGCTGCTCGTCGACATTCCGCAGCGCGATCTCCACCTGCGTCACGCGCGGCGGCTTGTCAACGCCGAATGCCCAGATCGCAGCGCCGATCACCGCCCCGACGATTGCGATCAGCACCCACGACTGCCAGTTGAGATCAGGAATCTTCACCGACCCAGCCTATCGACCCATGCCCTCCACGCCACCACCGCGTTATCCCGCTTCCCCCCTTCGGGGGGAAGCTCCCGCGTAGCGGGTGAAGGGGGGCGACCTCCCAGGGTCGCCCTCCCTCCGACACCCAGCTCTCACCTTCCGATGCCCCGTGCTTGCCTGCCCCTGGTCAAGCCAGGGGCAGGCAAGCACGGGGCGGCGTGGAATGAGCCTAGTGTGAACACGCCCTAGTCCGCTCTTCCTGGGTTCGGGGTGAGGGGGCCAGCCTTAAGCTGTTCGCATGACGCGAAGTATCTCCGCGTTTTCGGCGTGGCGAGACCACACCTTTGCCGCCCTGGAGGACGGCCACTTCCGCATCCTCTTCGTCGGCACCCTCTTCGCCACCTTCGCCTACATGATGATGTTCCTGGCGATGTCAGTCGTCGCCTACGACCTGTCCGGCACCAACACCGCCGTCGGCGTCATCGGCACCGGCGTCGGTATCGCGATGCTGCTCGCCCCCTTCGGCGGCGTCATCGCCGATCGGATGAACCGCAAGTGGGTGATCGTCATCGGACAGGGCGGCGGCGCGGCGATGCTGGCCATCACCGGCCTCCTGCTCCTGCTCGGCCAGATGACACTGCCGCTGATGTTCCTGCTCATGTTGCTGCTGGGCTTCACCTTCGTCGTCATGGGACCGGCACGCAACGCCTTCACCGCCGATCTCGTCGGTCCCCATCTAATCGGCAACGCGATGGTGCTGAGCCAGCTCTCGCACACGCTCGGCCAACCCTTCTCACCCTTCATCGCGTCCTTGCTGCTGGATTCCGCCGCCGGCTCGGGAGGCACCTATCTGGTCATGGGCGCACTGGTCGCGGTCGGCGTGTTCACCGTCGCAGTGATGCCGAACCGCCGACGCCCCGGCGCCGACCAGCCGGCCGCTCAGCGGCAGGGCGTGATCGCCGACATCGTCGACGGCGGACGCTACGTCTGGAGGCGCCGGCCGCTGCGGCTGATGCTGCTCATGTTCGTCAGCACGGTCGTGATCGGCTTCCTCTTCCGCATCCTCACCCCGGCCTTCCTCGACCAGCATCTCGATCGTCCCACCACCGACATGGGACAACTCTTCCTGGTCAACGGCATCGCCGCCGCGATCATCTCCTTCCTCGTCGCCGGCGCCGCCACGACGCGGTGGGCCTGGCCGATCACTCTGCTCCTGGTCGCATCGCTGGGCCTCGGCTACCTCGTGCTCGCCGCCGCTCAGGACTTCACCCAGGCGATGATCGGCATGGCGATTCTCGGACCGGGCCTCCAGGGACCGGTGATGATCCTCCAGGCCCGGATCATGATCAACACCGAGTCCGCCTACTACGGCCGGGTCATGGCCTTCACCATGATGGCCTGGGGAGTTCAGATGGTCTTCGCCGGACCGGCCGGCGTCCTCGCCGACGCCATCGGCGAGCGCGAGGTTTTCGCCATCATGGGCATCGCCGGATTCGCCGTCGCCGTCCTCGGTACCCTCGGCTGGCTCACCATCCGCAAGGACGATCACCCGCTGCTCCCGCCCGTACCGACCCCGGCCGCCGCCGCAGCCAACGGCGCGGGAGCTACCGGCCCGCTCATGCCCCCGCCGCCAATGCTCCGACCCGTCGCCCTGATGTCCGGCCAGAAGCCCAACAACTGACCGGTTCCCTCTCCCCCCGCCTCAGCGGGGGGAGATGTCTCGTAGAGACAGAGGGGGGGGCACACCGCTTGCCATCCCCACCGACCCACCCGCCCCGCTCATAGACTGTTCGCATGAGGCGAAGTATTCAGGGCTGGCGGGCGAACACCTTCCTCGCCCTCGAACACCCACAGTTCCGCATCCTCTTTGCCGGCACGCTGTTCGCGACGCTCGCCTACATGATGATGTTCGTCGCCCAGTCGGTCGTCTCCTTCGATCTCGGCGGCACGAACTCGGCCGTCGGACTCGTATCGATGGGCACCGGCATCTCGATGCTGATTGGCTCCCCCTGGGGCGGGGTGATCGCCGATCGGGTCAACCGCAAGCACCTGATCGTGCTCGGCCAGGGCGCCGGCGCGGTGATGCTGGCCCTGACCGGCGTTCTGCTGCTGCTCGACCTCGTCAACCTCCCGTTGATGTTCATCCTGACGCTGATCCTCGGCGCGACCTTTGTCTTCATGGGTCCGGCGCGCAATGCCTTCACCGCCGACATCGTCGGTCCCCGGCTGATCGGTAACGCCGTCGCCCTCAATCAGCTCGCGCACAGTTGGGGGATGCCGGTCGCGCCGATGATCGCCGCGCTGCTGCTGGAGTCGGCGGCCGGCGGCGGCGGCACCTACGTCGTCATGGGTGTCCTGGTCTCGGTCGGCGTGCTCTCGATGGCAGTAATGCCGAACAAGGGCAAGCCGCAACAGGGCGAGCGGCGCAGTCCGATGTCCGATCTGCTCGACGGCGTCCGCTACGTCACCCAACGACCGCCGCTGCGGCTGATGATCCTGCTGTTCATGGCCACGGTCGTGATCGGCTTCATGTTCCGCGTCCTGACGCCGGCGCTGCTCGAGCACCACCTCGACCGCCAATCGACCGACATGGGCCTGATGATGACGGTCAACGGCATCGCCAGCGCGGTGCTCGCCATCGGCGTCGCCGGACTGGCCACGTCGCGCTGGTCCTGGCCCCTGATCTTCGTCCTGATGGGCGTCATGGGTCTGGGCTACCTGGTCATGTCGCAGGCCCAGACCTATGGCGTCGCGGTCGCCTCGATGATGCTGCTCGGCCCCGGACTGCAGGGTCCGACCCTGCTGCTCCAGGCCAAGATCGTGATGAACACCGAGTCGGCCTACCTCGGTCGCGTCACGGCGTTCACGATGATGTCCTGGGGCATCTCCTCCGTCAGCGGAGGCCCCGCAGGTGTCCTCGCCGACATGCTGGGTGAGCGCGAAGTCCTCGTCGGAGTCGCTCTCGCCACCTTCGTCATCGTCGGCATTGGAGTCCTCGGCTGGCTCGCCATCCGCAGACACGAGACGCCGATACCGCAGGTCCGCCTCACACCCCAGACCGACATCAGGGGCGCCCAGCTCGCCCCCAACGGAGAAGCGTCAGCCCCCGCCATGCCTCCCCCACCCATGCTCCGCCCCGTCGCCCTGATGTCCGGCCAGAAGATCCGGAGCTAACTCAACTTCGATCTCGCCCTCGCAGGGGGAGCTGTCGCGAAGCAGCCTGCCCCGCACTTGATGCGGGGACTGAGGGGGTCCCTCTCCCTCTCCCTCCGATGCCCCGTGCTTGACACGGGGCCCAGACCTCGATCTCCGAGCGCAGCACCGACATCATCCTCAGCTCAGACATCGTGCTCGGGTTCCGCTCGGGCTGCTCGAGTAGAGGCGCACCACCTCGCCCGAGCGACCTTGGTTGCTCTGGGCCCCGCGTCGGAGCGCGGGGCATCGGACTCTCAGTTCACGCCTTGAACAGGCAGCCCATGTGTGTGCGATTCCAACGCCGACAACCGACGCTCGATCTCCAACAACCGTCCCTCGACATCGCCCGACGACAACTCCCGCACCCGTGTCAGCAGCGCCGACCAGGGAAAGTGCTTGCCCGGATCCGACTTCTGACGGGTCAGCTCGCTGTGGCCGACGTGGTGCGTCCGATCGATCGGAATGCCGTACTTGCGGCAGATGAACGCCGACCAGGCGGCGACGGTCTCAAACTGCCGGCCGCCGACCGTGAACGTCTCTCCGATCTCTCGGGCATAGCCCTCGATTTCGATCGAGAGCATGCAGGCGTTGTAGCTGACGTACTCGTCGCGCCACCACGCGGGACGCGGCAGGATCAGATCCTTGCGCCGGACCCCCTGCGCCCAGGCGAAGTCCTCGTCGCGGACCATCTGGTAGAGATCGCCGTCCGAGTCGGCGTAATAGTTGGTGCTGGCGTTGGCTCGCGGGTCCTCGAACCAGGCCGGCGTGACCTCGTTGTCGTCCCACGGCTCCTCCGGCGTGTGGTAACAGATCGCCACGAACCGCCGCGCCGCGCCCGAGTACGGACGCGACGACGCGCTGTAGAAGTTCGAGCGATGCGCCGGCCGCCAGATCGTGCGCGCCCCCTCGGGCAGACCGCTGATCCCGGCCAGGTCAGGCGCGGACGGTATCGATGCGGTGCTCATTCCGAGCCTCCCATCTTCCCGTCCCGCGCGCGCAGGAGTCCGTAGCCGGCCGCAATCGCCACCGCGATCGAGCGCACGGCGTCCGACGCCTCCACGCCGACCGCGCCGGTCTCGAGCAGCGCCCAGACGCCGATCACGCCGAGCGCGATCACCGCGCGGACGCTGCCGCGCGGCAGCCAGAGCGGGTCGGGCCCCTGGTTGACGTCGTTCTCCGACGTCTCAGGCGGAGTCTTCAGTTCGGTCATGTTTCGTTCCTTTCAGTGTTTGCTGCTCCCCCGCGCAGGCGGGGGAGTGTGGGGAGTCAGCCCCCGCGGATCACGAAGGCCGAGATCAGGCCGATCGCCGCGAGCAGCACCGTGCCGCCGCCCAGCGCGACGTACAGCCGGTCGATCCGGGCGTCGATCTGGTCGAGACCGCTCTCGATCCGGCGCAGGTACTGCCACAGCGCCTCGGTCGCGCCGCTGTGTATCTCCGGCGGACAACCGTCCGACTCCGGAGAG
This sequence comes from Dehalococcoidia bacterium, assembly GCA_022822855.1. GTDB lineage: Bacteria > Chloroflexota > Dehalococcoidia > Bin125 > Bin125 > Bin125. The sequence goes on along the minus strand of JAJDYG010000005.1, from coordinate 45,419 downwards.
TCGGACGGCCGCCGTCGGCCCGAGAAGTTTGGTCTTGACATCGTCACTCGCCGCCTTCCTCGGGCTTGTCCGGTTCGAAGGGATCGCGGTCGCCGATGTCATCCAGCCAATTGGCGGGCAGTTCCTCGAGCGACTCCGCCTCGCGCCAGCCATTGGCCCGATGCTTCAGGTACTTGGACGCAGGTACCGGGACCCAGACCTCCGCGTTGAGGCTGCCGTTGTCCTCGTCCTTCGCCTCCTCGGGTTGGCGCATGACCAGGTCGTAGTTCTTCAGGCCCAGACCCTGCTTGCGGGCCCAGCGGTACTCGATGTGACTCAGCAGCACGCCGCGCTCGCCCGGCTGGATCATGATCCGGGGCGCCGCCGACGCCTCCGTCTCCTTTCCGGTCGTCCTGGTGGTTCTGGTCGTCTTGGTAGCCATCCGTTGGCTTCCTTTCTTTCTCTGTCTCAGTGGTGTTTGCAGTGGTATTTGCAGTGGTTGCTCAGCTCGGACCGAGACCAGCGTTGATCTCGGTCTCGAGCCAGGGTTCGGCCTCAATCGCGACCGAATCGTGCGACAGCCCATGCTCGTCGGCCGCGTCGAGCAACAGCCGCTCCGCCTCACGGACATCGTGGAAGCCGTGACCCAGGAGCGCGTGGTCGCGTCCCAGGTACGGACGCCCATGCCGGTCGCGTTTGGGCGTTCGCAGGTGGGCGCGGCGGGCGCGAAGGCCGCCTCCCAGCCGCGGCGCCGAGAAGCTCTCGGAGCGCAGCCGGGAGAAGTCGGCCGGCGACCACAGTCCGCGGTCGTCCAGGGGCATCGCCTAGCCTCCGTCCGCGGTGATCTGGCTGCCGTGGTGACTGAAACCCGCGATCCCGGCCTGGTAGTCGGCCAGCGACCGCAGCGTCAGACCCGGCCATTCCGCCTCGTTGTGGATCGACATCTGCCAGTCCATCGAGCAGGCCCAGACCAGGGCCTCGGTCCCGTACATCGAGCAGATGTAGTCGCCGCTGCCGTCGGCCGCCATGTAGCCGTCGACGAAGACGGCCGTGCCCATCAACGGAATCTCCGAGATGTGGAAGCGGCGAAGCACCTGCTCGGAGATGCCGGCCGGAATCCAGTTCGAGCCGTTGCCGACCCCGCTCGCGCCGATGTCCTCCAGCAGGTGCTCCGCCACGATCGGCGAGACCACCGTGACGATGTCGCCGCGCGGCGGCCCGCCCTTCTTGCGCACCACCGATTGCAGGATCCGCCGAGCCTCGCGGAGCTTGCCCAGGGTCAGCTTCTCCCCGCTCACGCCGACATCGTTGTCGGTGTGCCAGTTGGCGAACTCGCCGGTCAGATCGGTATCGATGTCCTGGCCCTGGGAAAGCGCCATCTCATCCGAGATCAGCTTGACCAGGTCCTCCTTCGAGTAGTTGATCGCCCGGATGTGCACCCGCACATAGATGGCCCGCAGCGTCGGCGAGATCGTGTTGCTCGCCAGCGTGAACCGGGACGTGGTGCTCAGTTCGTCGCCTTCCTCTGGCGTCTGCACGCTCGAGACGCTCGACACGCGCGGGATCTGCGCGCTGTTCGCGCCCTTCGGCACAATCAGCTTGCGAGCCAGCGACAGCATCGGCGCCGACTGCGGCATCTGCGCGATCGTCCGCTCGACCATCGCTCCATACGAGGCCGAGATGTTGGCCGTCAGAGTGTCAGCCATTGTTCGTTCCTTTCTCTAGGTCGTGATTCCCGCGGCTGTGGGATGCGGGAATCTCGTTCCCCGTGCATGAACGTCATGCCTCGGGGTGCCTGGCGAGCCAGTCCGCGAACTGGGCCCGCCGCTGTTGGAGTTGCGAATCGCCATCGCTCGAGTGGATGAAGTCGGTCCACTCGGCGACGCTCTCAGGCGTCACCGCCGGAGCGCCGCCGCGCAGTCCGGCCGTCGGACGCGGTTGCGCCGCCCGGCTGCGCGATTCGAACTCGCGGGTCAGCTCGGTCCGAACCGTCGCCTCGCGTTCGCGGGCCGCCCGTTCGGCAATCAGGTCGCGCCAGGCTTGAGCGATGTCCTCCGGCTCCTGGGTCGATCCGAGACGATCTCGCTCGTCCTCGGATAGATCACCAATCGCCGCGAGCATCGCCTCGCGCAACACCGTGGCCTCATCCGGGCCGGGATCCGGTTCCGCTGCGGGTCCAACCGGGACCGTGCTCTGGTCTGCAGATTCCATCTGCGCCTCCAAAAGAAATGAGCGCCGACGGACATAGTCCGGTCGGCGCTCGAAGGCGCGCGGTCCGTTGCGCTAGATGCTCGACTGTATGCCGGCCGCAGATAGAACACAAGAACAGGGTTGTTTAGTGAGTGACAGACCGCCCCTTATCCTGACCCAATGCTCAACGACACCCACATCCTCGATCTCACCGACGAACCGCTCGCACTCGGCTCGCGAATGCTCGCCGACATCGGCGCCGACGTGGTCCGCGTCGAGGACGCCCGCGGCGACCACCTGCGCATGCGCGAACCGGCGATCAGCGGAGACGCTCCCCGGGTCGAGCGCGGCTGGGCTCATCTGCTCTACAACGCCGGCAAGCGCTCCGTCTCCGTCGATTTCGATGACCCCGCTACGTGGACGCGGATCGAGTCGCTGCTGCCCCAGTTCGATGTCCTGCTCGCTCCGCTGGAGCCCCAGGGCGCGCTGGCCGACTGGCTCGAACGCGGCCGCAACGGCGAATGGTCGTCCGAGATCCCGATCGTCGACGCCGTCTTCCGCCGCGGCGCCGACGAGCCGATGACCGACCTCACTGCAATGGCCGCCGGCGGACACGTTGTGCTCAATGGGCATCCCGAGGACCCGCCCGTCTACCCGGCCGGCAATCTCTCGCACAAGCAGGGATCAATCGCCATGGCCGAGGCCGCGATGGCCCTGATCATGCAGCGCCGCCGAGGTGGAGATGTCGGCCGGATCACCGTCGGCATGCAGGAAGCCGTCACCTTCACCACGCTGCAGACGGCAAGCGGCAACTGGTGGACCTGGCACGGCACATCCCCCAGCCGCCACATCCCGATCGGCTCCGGCGTCACCTTCCGCGCCAGGGACGGCCACTGGCTCTCCTTCACGATCCATCCGCCCCACTGGTACCGATTCGTCAACTGGGTCGACGACGTGCTCGGCCTCGAGGAAGGCGAGCTGCGCGGCGACGACTGGGACGACGAATTCTGGCGAGAGCAGCACCAGCCCGAGATCATCCCCTGGATCGACCGTCTCTGCCAGGCCCTCACCGTCAATGAGCTGCACGACAAGGGCCAGGAACTCGGACTCCTCGTGCTACCCATCAACACCGTCGAGGAAGTCGCCCAGGACCCGCACCTGATCGCCCGTGGCTACTATCAATCCGTCGACCATCCCCAGCTCAACACCAGCCTCATCCTGCCCCGCTCCCCAATCCGAACCCGAGGCCAACAACCAACAGCCAAACGAGCCCCAACCCTCGGCGAACACACCGACGAAGTCCTCTCCACAACTCCGATGCCCCGCGCCCCGACGCGGGGCCTAGAGCACCCAACATCATCAACGAAAGACAGTTCCTCTCATCAAGACCCAAAATCCGCCGACTCTCTTTTCTCCCCCCGCTCCGCGGGGGGAGATGTCCCGCAGGGACAGAGGGGGGGTCCCCACTCGCCGAGCGCTGCAACCCTCTTCAACGGATCACCACCACCACCCAGACGACCCCTCCACGGCGTCCGAGTCCTCGACTTCACCTGGGCCATCGCCGGATCCCTCGGCACCCGACTGCTCTCCGACCTCGGCGCGGAAGTCCTAAAGATCGAATCCGAATCCCGCATCGACCCAATCCGCTACCGGGGCGTGCAGCCGCCCGATCGGTTCTCGATCAACACCAACGGCACCTTCAACGACTGCGCCGGCGGCAAGAAGTCGGTCACGCTCAATCTCAAGACCGAGGAAGGCATCGAGGCCGTCCGCGAACTCGCCCAACAGGCCGACCTCGTCACCTCCAACTACACCCCCTACCGCCTCGACCGCTGGGGCATCGGCTATGACGACCTCCGCCAGATCAAGCCCGACATCATCGTCTGCAACGTCGCCGTCATGGGCATCGAAGGCCCCCGCGCCGAGTGGCGCTCGTACGGCAACGGGATCGTCGCCATGTGCGGCCTCGCCCATCGCTCCGGCTTCCCCGGCAAGGCCCCGATCGGTCTCGGCACCCTCCACACCGACTTCACCGTGCCCTACTACCTTTCGACCTCGGTGATGGCCGCGCTGGATCATCGCGAACGCACCGGCGAGGGCCGCTACCTCGAGATCGCCCAGTACGAGACCGCCGTCCAGTTGCTCGACACCGAACTCATCGAAGCCCTCAACGGAGGCCGCGAGCGCCCCCGCATGGGCAACCGCTCGCCCTTCATGTCGCCCCACGGCGTCTTCCCCTCCGCCGGGGGCAATCCCGACGTCGTCGGCGACGACCGCTGGGTCGCCATCGCCTGCCGCGACGACAACGACTGGCGCAACCTCTGCCGCGTCATGGGACGCGCCGATCTGGCCTCGCGAATCGAACTCGAATCCCTCGCCGGCCGCCAGGCCCACGAGGACGCCATCGAATCCGCCATCGCCCAATGGACCCAGACCCAGGACGACTGGACCACCTACCGCCTGCTGATCAATGCCGGAGTCCCCGCCAGCCCCGTCGAGCGCCTCGAGGACTTCTTCGCCGGCCAAGACCGAGCCATGCGAGACAACTACAAGCCAGCCGAGTCGCCCGAGGGCTGCACCTTCCAGATTCAGCAGGAGCCGATCATCTGGGACGGAGAGCGCCTCCCAGCCGTCCGAGCCCCAATCTGGAGCGAGCACACCGAGGAAGTCCTCAAGACCCTCCTCAACTACACAGAAGCCGACCTCACCCGCCTCGCCGCCGCCGGCACGCTGGGCTAATGCCTCCCCCCTTGAGGGAGCATGCCCCGCACTAGATGCGGGGGTGTCGCGAAGCGAGGGAGGGGGCCTCCCCTTCTCCGATGCCCCGTGCTTGCCTGCCCCTGGCTTGACCAGGGGACACGGGGCCCAGAGCAACCATCGTCGCTAACGAGACCAGAGGTCCCCCTCAGCTCAACCCTTAGCCACCATCCACGATCCCTCCAACACCCCCACCGTGACCACGCCAGCGACCCTTACCCCAGCCTCGGAGGTTCTCCCGGTCGAAGCCATTGTTGACCACGTCCTCGATCCTCGTCGCCGCTTCCGACCTTTTCGCGTCGGCCTCGTCAGACGTCAACTTGCCGGCCTCGACGGCCGCGTCGATTCGCCCATTCACCCTCTCGACCATCGCATCGATCACCGTCTGAGCTTCGACGCCGTTCGACTCCGCGATTTCCGCCAGCGTCTCCCCCTCGCCCAGCGCCGACTTCAGACCGTCCACATCGGTCCCGACCAGCGCTGCCAACTCGGCCAACCGAGCCCCATGCTTGCCATGACCCTTGCCGACTTCGCAATCGCCGTCCTCGCCCTGATCCTCGCCCTCCGACATCCGCTGGCCGACCGCGTCCGGCCCACCCCGATCCGATCCTGCCGAGATCACCGTCACCGCCGCGACGCCAATCGCCGCCGCCAGAGCCAACGGCATCAGCCACTTGTACGCCAATCCAACCCACCGATTCGAAACCGTTTCCACCTGTCAGTCCTTTCTGGCATCGAGGACCTGTCCCCGACTTGATCGGGGGACCGTCCCCGATGCCAGAACCCTACGAACGCCATGTAAGCCCGCAGTCTGAACCGCGTATGCGACCCGGCAACAACCGGTCAACTCCGGCACAGCCGAGTTCCCAGTCCCCGATTCATTCGGGGACACGCTCCCTCAGCCCGTGATCTCCCCCTCAAGCCGCCGCAACTCCGCCTCCAACTCCCGCACCCGAGCCTCCGCAGCCAACCGACCCGCCCGCTCCTCGTCGAACGTCGGAATGTGACGCCCCGTCGCCGGATCAATCCAATCCAACTGGCCATGATCCCAGCGCAGCCACAGACCCAGCGCCTCGCTCTCGCCCTGCAACACGTCCGGCTCAAACTCCGCCACCGCAATCGGCTCGTAACGCTCTCCTACCAGACGATCCCCCGCCAGCCGCGTCCCGTGCGACTCCCCGGTGTGATCGAAGCGCCAGTACTCCCGCACCCCGAACGCCGCGTAGTCCTCCCGCTTGTCGACCGTGTCCACCCGCGCTGTGCTCGGCGACGCCACCTCCAGAATGAAGTCAGGCGCCTTGCCCTGGTCCGAGATCACATACCCGTTCTGCTCGTCATACAACTGAGGATCCACATCGAACGCGATCAGCAGATCGGGCACACGGCGAGGCCGAGAGCCGCGCTCGGCGACCACATACCACTCCGCACCCACAATCGTCGTCTCCGGCTCGCCGAAATGCTGCACCAGGAAGTGCGGATTGCCGGTCAGATGGACGTACCGGTAAGAAGTCACTTCGTCCGGATGCCGTTCAGGCGGCTCCGGCAACTGAAACCGAACCAACGTCCGCGCACTCGAAGAACCATCGCCAGACATATCACTCCACTCAATTCCCATATTCTACCTGTCCCCGACTTGATCGGGTACCCGCTCGGCCTCCCCCCACCTACGGTATCTCCGGGTCGTAGTCCATCCCGATGTGCCCGCGCTCGCGCAGACCCGCAACCTCCGCCTCCGAGTAGCCCAACACCTCGCGGTAGACGTAGTCGTTGTCCTCGCCCAGCGCGACCGGCGGTTTGCGAATCCCCAGCGGCGTCTCCGAGAACCGCATGAACGGCCGGTTGTAACGGAACGATCCGACATCGTCGAACAGGTCGAGCGACTCGTTCAGCTCCCGATGCTGCACGTGAGCATCGTCGTAGATTCGCGACGAATCCAGCACCGGCGCCGACGGCACCCCGTGCGACTGCAGCAGGTGCATCAGCGCATAGTCGTCCTGCCCCGAGGTCCACTCCGAGATCCGCGCATCCAACTCGTCATGCCGATCCAGCCGACCCGCCTCGCGCCGCAGCTCCGGTTCGCGAGCCCACTCCGGATCGCCCATCGCCTCGCGCAGACCCATCCACTGGTCGTCGTCCATCACCGAGATCGAGATCCAGCGATCCCCACCGTCCGACCCGTCGCCTTCAGATCGGGCCGGATACAGCCCGTATGGCGCGTGACCGTTCACCGACCGGTTCCCAATCCGCTCCTGGACCACCCCGTTCAGCGAGTAGTCCATGAACGCCTGCGCCAGCATCCCGCCCGCGCACTCGGCCTGCGCCAGCTCGATGAATTGACCCTCGCCCGTCCGCCGCCGATGCCGCAGCGCCGACATGATCGCAAACGCCGCATGAGCACCGGCCACGTAGTCGCCCGAGAAGATCGACGTGATGTACGACGGATCCAGGTCCGGATACCCGCGCAGCAGTGTGTGCCCCATCACCGACTCCAGGTGTACCCCGAGCGCCCGAGCAAACCGGTACGGCCCGTCCGATCCGTAGGCCGGCATCCGCAGCGCAATGATGTCCTCGCGAGCCGCGCGCAGGAAGTCGGGCCCGACGCCCAGCTTCTCCAGCGTCCCCGACGCGTTGTTCTCCACCAACGCATCCGACTTCGCCACCAGTTGCGCGAATATCTCATGCCCCTCTTCAGTCATCAGGTCGACCGTCATCGAGTGCTTGTTGCGGAACTGCTGCACGAATGTCGGCGAGTAGTTCCACGGCCGCGGCCCCGGCTCCGCGTTCGGATATCCCACCGCCCAACCAGCCCCCGCCCTGACCACCTCCGCAGACGGTCGAGCCTGCCCGCCTCGGGTCATCGGCTGCCACACATGAACGTTCTCAACCTTGATCACCTCGGCCCCAAGGTCGGCCAGCAACGTAGTCCCAAACGTCCCCGCCCACACCACGGTCAGGTCAATCACCCGAACACCCTCAAGCGGCAACGTCATGGCTGGAATGCTACCTCCTCCACTCCGATTCACCCTCCGCTAGCCGACCCACCTCCGATGCCCCGTGCTCCGACACGGGCCCAGACCTTGAGTTCCGCCCGAAGCGCCTACGTCATCCTCAACTCGGCCTATCCACCGGCCGCCGCTGATGCCTCTGCCGGTGGTAGAGGACGCCATCGATGATGAGGTGGGAGACGTACCTCGCGATGACGTGCCCGAACACGCACTCCAGATAGTGGACTCTCCCAACTTCCTGGTCATCACGCTCCCGAATGCGCGTGAACCAGGAGAAGCCGCCAAAGCAGCAACGTCGACCCAGAGCGCTCGTCCCCGGCTCGACGGACTCTCGCAACTCGCCTGATGCGACGCGCTCGAACACTCGATGCTCGGCGAACTTGTCTTGAAGCTCGTACTCTGGAATCTGTACGCTCGGACCACGGCCACGCTGCCTGCCCGCCAAGGAGCACCTCCGATGCCGTCCGCACAGGAACTCCAACGAGAACTCGCCAAGGTGCTCTCGTCCTACTTCAATGGTCAGACGTCGATGTCGGAGTATCTCACGTGGGAAGTCGAGTTCACGACCAGCGATGATGCTCGACTCGACCCTGATCTCTCGGGTCGCGCAGGTCGGCTCGCCTTACTGGGACACGAACACCTCATGGACCTGCGCCCGTTGGACGACTTTGAACAGGCTGCCCGTCGACTACTGGACGAGCTCCAGCTCAGGGGCGCCACCTCCGAAGCCGCCGGCGGCTAACCGACCGCGCCTACGGACCGCAACGACTCAATCTCCCCCGACCCGAAGCCGCACTCCGACAGCACCTCGTCCGTATGCTCCCCCAGCCTCGGAGGCGGGCGGCGGAGCGACCAGGGAGAGGCCGGCATCATGAAGGGGCGGCCGGGGAGATTGACCTCGCCCAGCTCCTCGTGACTCGCCGTGGCCCAGAAGCCTCGATCGCTGAAGTGCGTGTCCTCGAACAACTCATCGACCGAGAACAGCGGTCCGCAGAGCACCTTGGCCTCGCGCGCCTCGGCCCAGATTTCCCGCTTGGTCCGCTCCAGCGCCCAGGGCAGGAACTGCGCATTGAACTCCTCGACGAGCTCCGGATTGACGCTGGCGCCGGGACGCCACCACTTCTCTTCCTGCAGCCACTCGGGACTGCCGAGCATGTCGTCCAGCCTCGGGATCCGGATCGCTGCGCCCGAGAACTCGACGTAGCCGTCGGCGCAGGGGTAGACGCCCGAGAGCATGCCCGCCGCCGGACCGGGCGCGCGCAGCGACTTGCGGCCGGCGAACTCCCAACCCATGGTCGCCGCGTGGCGGCGATCGACGCCGTTGAACTGCGCGTCGGCCATCGCGAAGTCGACGTGCTGCGCGATGCCCTGCAACTCGGCCGAGGTCAGCGCGCCCATCGCCGCCGTCGCCGCCGCCGATCCGCACTCGACCAGCGAGGCCGTGCCGTACATCTTGACGGGCTCACGATCCTGCACGCCAATCGAGTACATCTCGCCGGCGAACCCGTACAGCACCAGGTCCGAAACCCGATAGTCGCGGTACGGCGAATCGTGACCGAACGGCGAGATCGAGACCATCGGCAGGTCGCCGCGCCGCGCCGAGATCCCCTCCCAGCCGAACCCCAGCGAGTCCAACCGACCCGGCGGCTGAGACTCGATCACGATGTCGGCCCGAGCGATCAGCCGCTCCATCACCGCGCTCGCCTCGCCCTGCTCCAGGTCCAGGACCAGCGAGCGCTTGTTCGTGTTGAAGTAGAAGTACGTCCCCGAGCGCTCCGGCCCGCTGACGCCCTGGTACCAGGGCCCGACCGACCGCGAGGGGTCGCCTCCGGGAGGCTCGACCTTGATCACGTCCGCGCCGAAGTCGGCGAACAGCTTGGTGCAGTACGGCCCGGCAATGTGCTCGGTCAGGTCGAGCACCGTCACACCGTCCAGAGGCCCAGGTCGCACAGACATGGCGCGAGTCTAAGGCCAGCCAACCTTGTCCCCGATATGCTGAGCATCGGAGGCGATCATGACCCTCAAGCACGTCCGAGCCCGATTCCGCAATGGAGTCCTCGAACCGCTCGACGACCTCGACCTCATTGAGGACGAGGAAGTCATGCTGACGATCACCGGGCAGACCGTGCGTCCGGCAACAGACCCGGGTGGCTTGTCCAAGTCGGCTGGCGCGTGGGCCGGTCAATTCGACGACTACAAGCAGCTCATTCGAGACATCTACCAGGCCCGCATCGACGGCTCGCGAGAACCGCCAGCCCTCTGACGCAATGCGATATCTACTGGACTCCGACTGGGCGATTGAATACCTCCACAACAACGAACGATTCGTCAGCCGCATCGACTCCCTGGAACAATCTGGCATCGCCATCAGCATCATCTCTCTGGCGGAGCTCTACGACGGAACCATCGGCGCATACGATCCGGATCGGAGCGAACGAGAGCTGACTAGCTTCGTAGAGCGGCTCGACCTGTTGGGCGTCGACCCACCGATCGCCCGCATCTTCGGCTTCGAGCGATACCGCCTTCGCAGGAGAGGCGAGCCGATCGGAGACATGGACCTTCTCATCGCGGCCACCGCCGTCCGACACGACCTCACCCTGCTGACCAACAACCGCCGACACTTCGACCGCATCCCCGACCTCGCCGTCGAGTCAATCTGGGCGTGGATACCATGCCCCCTCAGGCGAAGATGAGCCATGGCCTCGATGAGTCCCATCCTCCGTATTCGCAGCGCGTTCCGGTCGTTCGGCGCCAACTCCGAGCAGGCCGATGAGGTGGTCAGCGCCGTCGATGAGTACTACCTCGGCCGACAGGCGTTCGAGGAGCGCATCGCCCGCCTGATGGCCGAGCAGCGCAACCAGTTCCTGTTCGGCGTGCTCATCGTCGTTTTGGACTAGGGCGTGTTCACACTCCTGCTTCAGCAGGATGATCCATGTTGGCGAAAGTTGACGCCGATCAGAAGGGCCCGCGCCCATCGCAATGCCACAAGCGATCGTCGCCCCGTGCTTGACACGGGGCCCAGTGCGCCCAGGTTCCTGCGCGACATGACGTTGGCCTCCGCTCGAGGCATGTGCGCGGGTCTGGTCTCTCCGGGTCTGAGCCGAGGCACGCGTCGTTACTCCGCCCGAAGGTCGAGGTCTGGGCCCCGTGTCAAGCACGGGGCAACGTGGAATGGGACTTGTGTGAACACGCTCTAGCCCGACTCCGGTCATTCCTCAACGCTCCAGCGGGCGGGGCGGCCGACGGGCGGGGTGACGATCATGACGCGCCTGCGCGGGGGCTTGACGGTCAGCTCGTGCATGTAGCGGTCGGCGTCGATCAGGTCGTCGTTGCGCTTGCGCGGCTTGGGACTCTGATCGGTCTTCGAGTTCGCCCACTGGTACTCGCGCATCCGGGTTGGGAAGCTCTGCATGGTTGGCGTGTAGTAGGACGTGGGCGGGTCGGCGCTGAGTCGCTGCTGGACGAGGCTGATGCCCCAGTTGACCGAGTCCGGGCCGCCCTTGCTGGGCACGACCCGGTTGCCCAGGCGTCGCTGGTGGTCGATCCAGGCCGATTGCGAGCGGTCGGCGCACCACTGGATTCGGCCGAGCTTGCTCCGCCAGCGGTGTTGCCACACTTCGAGCCGCCCGGTCACGCCCGGGCCGCGGTCCTCGAACTCGCCCAGACGGATCAGGACGTTCGGTCCGCAGGGCGCGCGGCGATCGGTCACTCCGGCGACGACGCCGGCGGTGAAGTGGTCCTGGTGCGATTGACCGCCGAAATCCAGACCGCCGATGTAGCGGTCGAACGGCGGCAGCGGCGCGTCCCAGCGATGCAGCTTCGGGTCGAAGTGCTCGTACACCTGGCCCGCGAAGGCCTCGAAGCTGCCCTCGATGAATCGCTGCACCCATTCGCCGGGCTGCAGCGCTCGCTGCTGGGCGGCGTAGTGCTCGGGCAGGTGCGGATTGTCGGGGATCCTGGCGGGGATGTAGACGACGCGGCCGTCGGCCTCGGCGAAGGCGGCCTCGTCCAGCTCGCGCCGGGCGAACCAGCGCTCGAACCAGCCCGGCCAGGGGTTGGAGGCGGCGACGAACCAGCGCTGGGTCTGAGCCGGATGGCGGAGCCGCGTGAGCAGCATCCGCGCCGCCTCCTCGGCGACCTCGCCGGCCTCATCGATCAGGACTGAGCCGTACTCCTGCGAGCCCAGCCCGGTCCACTCGGTCAGGTGCCGGAAGTTGATCGTCGACCAGCTCGAGGACGGCTTGCGCTTGTCGCCCAGCACAACCAGCGGCGTCGGCGCCGTCTGCCGCTGACGGATGTACTCCTCGGGGCAGACGCGGAAGAACTCCTTCATCGTCGTGCTCGAAAGATCGGTGTAGTGCTGCCGCGCGACGAGCACGTTGTTGCCCGCGTGCATCAAAGCCGCATCAATCGCCAGCTCGACGATCGCCCGAGTCTTCCCACCACCCATCGCCCCGCCGTAGCCGGCCACGATGAGCCCGGGATTCGGCCCGCGACCAATCTTCAGAAACAGCTCACGCTGCCGCTCGGTCAACTCCAACCTGCGCCCCCGATGGAGCCGCAGGAACCAGGGCTTCTCGCGGTCAGTGAGGGTCCTCCCCATCGTCTTCACCATCCTCTTCCTCTTGCCTCGTCTCCGATTGCTCACGTAGCAACCGCAGCGACTCTTCCGCTGCAGTCTCACCACCGCAAGTTGGACAGCCGGAACCGCTCTCAGATGGGCCCGCCATCTCGTCGGCCAGCCCCAATTCACGCATCACATCTGCATGACGCGCGTTGTTCGGCGACGTTTCCCGCACAATCGTGACCAGAGCCTTGACCCGCACGTATGCAGGCCCTTCCTTGGCAATGTCCGACAGATCGCACATCGCTTCCCGGTATCCCATCGGTGTCCTCATCCTTCTTCCTCACTTCCACTTCAGTCAGACCATCATATCCAAACGTGAGTGCGTATCAAGGGGTGGTGTGTTGGAGGTGACAGGGGCTGTGAGCGGGTTGGGGAGAGAAAAAAACCGATCGATCCCCCGCGCTTGACGCGGGGGCCAGAGCTCCCAGCACCACGCACAAGCCGCCGTCCCTCTCGCCTCAGCACCAAGCAGGCGATCCCGCGAACGCTAACTCAGGTGAGGATCCCCGCCGAGCCGCGCGCGAAACTCCAGGTCTGGGCCCCGTGTCAAGCACGGGGCATCGGATCGGAGTGCATATCCCCGCACACCGATCCCCCGCGCTTGACGCGGGGGCCAGAGCGCCCAACGTCTCGCACGAGCCGCCGTACCTCTCGCCTCAGCCGCCGACAGCCGATCCCGCGTACACCAACTCAGGTGAGGACCACGGCGCAGCCGCGCGCGAAGCTCGAGGTCTGGGCCCCGTGTCAAGCACGGGGCATCGAATCGGAGTGCCCGCCCCCACAAACCGATCCCCCGCGCCCCGACGCGGGGGCCAGAGCGACCAACGTCTCGCACGAGCCGCCGTACCTCTCGCCTCAGCTCCAATCAGCCGATCCCGCGTACACCAACTCAGGTGAGGACCACGGCGCAGCCGCGCGCGAAGCTCGAGGTCTGGGCCCCGTGTCAAGCACGGGGCATCGGAAGGAGAAGGCGCAGGCGCCGGGGTCAGGCGCGGGCTTGGATAGACTGGTTGCATGACAACTGAACAGGTTGGGCGCTACCAGGAACTGAGCGCGAAGTACCTGCGCCATGCCCGAGAGCTGCTGGCGGAGGGCGACCTGTCACAGGCCTCGGAGAAGGGTTGGGGCGCGGCGGCCGTGTTGGTCAAGGCAGCGGCAGAAGCGCGGGGCATGGATCACGAGAAGCATCGACATCTGTGGCAGACGATCCGAGCGCTCGTGCGCGAGACCGACGATGTGGAGCTACGGAGCCTGTTCTCGCACGCAGAGTCGCTGCACGGGAACTACTACGAGGACATGCTGGAGGCCGAAGAAGTCGGGGAGTTCCTGGGCGACGTCGAGCGGTTGGTGGAGAAGCTTGGCGGTCTGGCGTAGGCGTGTCCAGCCAATCTCGCACACCGATCCCCCGCGCTTGACGCGGGGGCCAGAGCGCCCAACGTCTCGCACGAGCCGCCGTACCTCTCGCCTCAGCTCCAAGCAGCCGATCCCGCGTACACCAACTCAGGTGAGGACCACGGCGCAGCCGCGCGCGAAGCTCGAGGACTGGGCCCCGTGTCAAGCACGGGGCATCGAGTGGGGGTGCATATCCCCGCATACCGATCCCCCGCGCCCCGACGCGGGGGCCAGAGCGACCAACGTCTCGCACAAGGCGCTATCCCTCTCGCCTCAGCTCCAATCAGCCGATCCCGCGTACACCGGCTCAGGTGAGGATCACGACGGAGCTGCGCGCCAAGTTCGAGGTCTGGGCCCCGTGTCAAGCACGGGGCGTCGGATCGGAGTGCCCAATCCCCGCAAACCGATCCCCCGCGCCCCGACGCGGGGGCCAGAGCGACCAACGTCTCGCACGAGGCGCTATCCCTCTCGCCTCAGCTCCAAGCAGCCGATCCCGCGGACACCAACTCAGGTGAGGACCACGGCGCAGCCGCGCGCGAAGCTCGAGGTCTGGGCCCCGTGTCAAGCACGGGGCATCGAATCGGAGGACCCGCCCCCGCACACCGATCCCCCGCGCTTGACGCGGGGGGCAGAGCGACCAATGTCGCTTACAGGAGACAGTCTGCCTCGCTTCGGACTTCGAGCGCGGAGGGTTGATAATGGGGTGGATTGGAGCAACAACCATGACTACTCCTGACCTCTCGACTGTTTCGGCGATCTCGGACTGGTACGTGGATGCCCTGGCGGCGGCGAGTCCGAATATGGCGACGGGGCTGGGGATTCCGGGGCGCGAGACCGAGTTGACGGACTACTCGCCGGATGGACATGCCGAGCGGTCGGCGATACGTCGGCAGGCCGAGGCCGCGCTTCGGCAACTGAACATCGAGACCCCCGATCAAGTCGGGGGCAGGCCGGAGCGCGACCGGGTGGCCCGCGATGTGATGCTGGAGCGGTTTGAGTATGAGGCAGAGCTGGAGGCTCAGCAGGAGCATCTGCGCTCGCTGAACATCCTGGCGTCGCCGCTGCAGAACACTCGGCAGGTGTTCGACCTGATGCCTCGGGAGACGGAGGAGGATCACGCCAACATCGTCGAGCGGATGGGCGCGGTGCCGGAGGCGCTGGAGCGCTACCGATCGTCGCTGGCGGCGGGGATGGACGCGGGGATCGTGGTGGCGCAGCGCCAGGTGCGGGGCGGGATTGAGCAGTGTCGGGTGTGGTCGGGGCAGGGGCCGAGCGGGTCCCCGAATAAATCGGGGACTGGCTTCTTCCAAGCCTTGTGCGATGACCTAGGGATCGACGGCGGTGCGAATGCGCGAGCTGCTGCGGAGGGCTATGCGGCGATGGGGGACTGGTTGGAGACGGAGTATCTGCCGCGGGCGAATCCAAAGGATCCGGTCGGTCGGGAGCGTTACCAGGCGGCGTCGCGGGGGTTCAACGGGATCGAGCTGGACCTGGACGAGACGTATCAGTGGGGCTGGGAAGAGGTCTGGCGGATCCAGTCGGAGATGGCGGAGACGGCGAACCGGATCTCGCCGGGCGCGACGGCGGCCGAGGCGATTGCGATCCTGGAGTCGGACGACGCCCGCGCAATCGAGGGTGAGGACGCCTTCCGCGAATGGATGCAGCAGACGCAGGACGAGACGATGCAGGCGCTGCTGGGCACGCACTTCGACATCGCCGAGCCGGTGCAGGAGATCGAGGCGATGATCGCGCCGCCGGGCGGGGCGCTGGCGATGTACTACACGGGGCCGTCGGAGGACTTCTCGCGTCCCGGCCGGACCTGGTATCCGACCGGCGGCGAGACGCGCTTCCCGCTCTGGCGCGAGCTCTCGGTCTGCTATCACGAGGGCGTGCCGGGGCATCACCTGCAGATCGGGACGACGCGCTACCTGGGCGAGGAGCTGACGCGCTATCAGCGGCTGCTGGCCGGGACGTCGGGTTATGTCGAGGGCTGGGCGCTGTACGCCGAGCGCCTGATGGCGGAGCTGGGCTACCTGGAGGATCCGGCCTACTACATGGGTCTGCTGAGCAGCCAGGCGCTTCGGGCGGTGCGGGTAGTGATCGATATCGGCATGCACCTGGAGTTGCCGATCCCGGAGCGCGAGGAATACCACGGCGGCGAGACCTGGACGCCGGAGCTGGCCCTGCCCTTCCTGATCGAGCGCTCCTTCTTCCCCGAGAAGATGCTGGCCAGCGAGGTAGATCGGTACCTCGGCTGGCCGGGTCAGGCGATCTCCTACAAGGTCGGCGAGCGGGAGTGGCTGGCCGCGCGCGAATCGGCCAGACAGTCACTCGGCGACGCGTTCAATCTGAAGGCGTTCCATCGGGCCGCGTTGGAGCTGGGACCGATGGGTCTGCAGCAGCTGCGGGACGAGATGTCCCGGCCAACAGCTCTCTCCCCCCTTGAGGGGGGAGACGCCGAAGGCAGAGGGGGGGTGAGCGCCTCGTGACTCGACTACCAACTGGACGGCTTGACGATCACGCCCTGTCCGTCGGACAGCGTGCTGGGGAAGTGGCTGGCGCCCAGAGGGCCTTGGCGCAGAGGGCGGTACCACGATGGGGAGGTTGCTTGGGCCAATCGAAAGCTGTGGCGGCCGCTCGGATCATAGACGCCGACCGTCAAGTTCAGGCGATCGCGCACCATCTTGATAGGCAACTCAAGGTCGGAATCGTTCGAGATTACGACCGCCAGTTCGTAGTCTCCCTCGAAGCCGTCCAGCAAGAGGTAGGAAGCGAGGTTGACGTCGGACCCCTTCTCCTCGGTACTCAGAACCTTGACGAATCGAGATCCGGACGGCGGGGGTGTGGCCAAGGGTCGCGACTTGGCGTTGGACAGGAAATGGCCGTAATGGATGCTCAAGTCCGGGACGGTCTCCAGTGCGCGAAGGTAGGCCTGTTGGCGTTGAGCCTGGGTCGGGTCATCGGGACGGCTGATCACCTGAGCGGTGAAATAGCGAATCCGATTGATTTGATGGCGGCGCAGCAAGAGGTGGGCCAGGCGTCCGAGGTCCAGCCACCGATCAGGGGTATCGCGCAACGCGCGGTAGTAGAGATTGAAGCCATCGACATAGAGGTTCGCGCGCACGGGATGAACTCTGAAAAAAGCTGAGGCTGCCTTTCGGCAGCCTCGCGCCCTGCCGCCGAAGCGAACAGGGGGTGTACTGGTGATGGTAATCTCGCTCATAGTTGCATGTCAAACGCGGGCGTCGGAGGGATGGCCGTTTCGGCATGCTGAGGTCAGTCTTCTAGCGGAAGGAGCGAGTGGTGGGTGAGGCAGTGCAAATCGAGTTGGAAAACGCGAACGATCTCGTTCTGCTTCAACGCGGGATTTCGGAGAATTCTGAGGTTCGCCGGGTGCGGATTCAAGCCGTCGCCGACGCCAGCGCGATGATGTTAGCCCTGCCTGCGGACATCGTGGCCGAGTTGGGGTTGTCGGAAGTCGGCAGTGTCTCCGCGAGACACGCGGAGGGTGACAGCGAACCATTGCCGGTGGCGGGACCGCTGAACATCCGGATCGGAGAAAGCTCGATGGTGACCGATTGCGTCGTGGTTCCGCATGGGGCTGACGCAGTGGTTGGTCAGATTGTCACGAGGACGCTGGACCTCCTCGCGGGGCGCACGAGCCTGAAGCTCAATCCGCGACTCGAATCACCCGATCGGCCACAGGTTCGCCTGTAGCCCAGTCCTCCCGTTCCGATGCCCCGTGCTTGACACGGGGCCCAGACCTCGGGGGTGGTGCGGAGCTCTGCGGTGATTCTCAGCTGGGACGGTGGGGGATCTGCTGGCGAAGGTTGAGGTGAGATGGACGTTGTCTCGCGCGCGAAGTTGGTTGCTCTGGGCCCCGTGTCCCCTGGTCAAGCCAGGGGCAGGCAAGCACGGGGCATCGGAATCAGAGGGTTGGTACATGGCGCGAGGCGAGATTCAGCCGGCGGTGTATGTGATGGTGAACTGGCGGAATGGGACGTTCTATGTGGGGCACACGGCTAATCTGCCTCGTCGGATTGAGGAGCATCGCGAGGGGCGTGGGTCGGCCTTCACGAGGAAGCATCACATTCGGCGATTGGTCTGGTACGAGTTCCACGACTCGCTTGACGATGCCCAGCGCCGAGAGAGTCTGATTAAGCGCTGGAGTCGAAGGTACAAACTCGATCTGGTCGAGAAGCTCAATCCGGGCTGGCGGGATCTGTATCACGACCTGGCGTGAAGGGGAGTCCGATACCCCGCCCTCCCCCTCCGATGCCCCGTGCTTGACACGGGGCCCAGACCTCGAGGGTGGTGCGGAGCTCTGTGGTGATCCTCAGCTGGGACGGTGGGGGGATCTGCTGGCGAAGGTTGAGGTGAGACTGACGTCGTCTCGCTCGCGAAGTTGGGTGCTCTGGGCCCCGTGTCAAGCACGGGGCATCGGAATCGGAGGGTTGGAATCGGGGGTTGCGCGGTAGGCTGGCGTTATGCAACGTCTGCTGATCGTCTTGGCGGCTGTGGGGCTGTTCCTGGTTGCTTGTGGGTCGGGGGCGGAGCCTCAGGGGACGGGGACGGCGACTTCGGAGCGGGCTGAGCGGGAGGCGACGGTTTCTGAGCAGCAGGATCAGGGGGAGGCCGAGCGGGTCCCCGAACAAGTCGGGGAACAGGCCGAGCGGGTCCCCGAACAAGTCGGGGAACAGGCGGAGCAGGTCCCCGATCAAGT
This sequence comes from Dehalococcoidia bacterium, assembly GCA_022822855.1. Taxonomy (GTDB): domain Bacteria; phylum Chloroflexota; class Dehalococcoidia; order Bin125; family Bin125; genus Bin125. The sequence goes on along the minus strand of JAJDYG010000005.1, from coordinate 26,746 downwards.
CGGGAAACAGGCGGAGCAGGTCCCCGATCAAGTCGGGGACGACGAGGAACAGGCGGTCGTTGAGCTTCCGGCGGAGATTGTTGGCGAGCACAAAGGGGTTCGCTCGGAGGGGAATGTGCTGGGGGAGCCGGATGCTCCGGTGCTGATTGAGCACTTCGGCGATTTCACTTGAGGCGGCTGCCAGTGGTTTGCGGCCCAGGTTGAGCCGCGCATCGTCAGTGAGTTCGTCGCGACCGGCATTGCCCGCTACGAGTTCCGCTACTTCGCGCATCTGGGCGACCCGGCGCTGTACGCAGCCGTCGCGGTGGCCTGCGCCGCGGAACAGGGCGCCTTCTGGCCGCTGCACGACCGGTTCATGGCCGGCGACGCGACGCTCTTCACGGAGGCGGGAATCCGGCGCCAGGTCGAGTTCGAGGGTCTCGAGTACGGCGCGTTCGAACAATGCCTGACCGAAGGGGAGACCCTGCCCCTGGTCATCGCCTCGCGCAACGAAGGGCAATCGCGGGGCGTGCCGGGCACGCCGACGGTGTTCGTCAACGGCGAACGGATCGATGCGACGTTTGAGGCGATTGAAGAGGCGGTTGGGCGAGCGATCGGAGAGTAGGCTCGGGGCATGAGATTCGCACTGGGGTTACTCGCGTGTGGGTTGACGCTGGGCGTGCTGCTATCGGCCTGCGGCTCAGGCGGGGTCGAGGATGAGCCGGACTCGACAGGCACGGTGCGGAGCGAGCGGGTCGAGCGCGAGGCGTCGATCATGCAGGAGGGGACCGAGCGGGTCCCCGAACAAGTCGGGGAACAGGCAGGGCAGGCCCCCGATGGAGTCGGGGACGGCGTGGAAGCGACGGGCGTGATCGACTTCGGGCACCGGGAGGGATTGGCCTTCCTGCGCAACTCGGTCGGCGATCCGGAGGCGCCGGTGCTGATCGTGGAGTACTCGGACTTCCAGTGACCAAGCTGCCGTGGATTCGCGGCTCAGGTTGAGCCGCAGCTCATGGAGGAACTGATCAAGACCGGCGTCGCGCGGTACGAGTACCGGCACTTCATCATCTTCGGAACGGCCTCGCGGTTTGCCGCGATGGCGACCGAATGCGCGGGCGATCAGGGCGCCTGGTGGGAGTTCCATGACGCCTATCTGCTCGAAGCGCAGGCTCGCAGTTTCACTCGCGGCGGCGCGATCGAGCTGGCTCGAGAGGAAGGGTTGGACGTCGCGCGGTTCACGCAGTGCGTCGACAACGAGGAACACGCCGAGCGGATCCTGCAGATGCAGCAGCAGGCGATCTCGGAGGGCGTCCGAGGCACGCCGACGTTCCGGATCAACGGTCAGCCGGGGGCGCGATCGCTGAACGGTCTGATCGAGCAGGTACACGCGGCGGCCGAAGCGGCGGAGAACCAGGAGGGAAGCTGATGTTGGCGCAAATGAGACGAGCAGGAGTCGTGCTGGCGGGCGCGGCAGTGTCGGCGGTCCTGCTGCTGGCGGCGTGCTCGTCGGACTCTGAGGAACCTCGGCAATCGGCGGCGGCTCAAGTCCAGGAGCAGCAGGAGGAGCAGTCGGCGACCGCGTATGCGGCGGGTCAGAGTGAGTCGGTGGAGCAGGAGCAATCAGTCGCGGCTGCCGACGAGGCGCAGGCGTCGCAGCCTGAGGCCACGCAGTCTGGGGATGCTCGACCAGGCGAACAGGATCGGGGCGACGGGGAACGGGTCCCCGCACAGGGCGGGGACGGGGAACCCGAGGGTGAGGAGCGGGGCCCCGCTCAGGGCGGGGACGGGGAGGCGGGGGATACTGAGCAGGTCGCCGCTCAGGACGGGGCCGAGGAAACGGAGGCTGAGCAAGAATCGGGTCAGGACCAGGTGGAGGATGTCGAAGAGGAGGCGATGGTCGGGATGATCATCGAGTCGGGACATCGGGCGGGGTTGTTTGCCAATCGGAACACGGTGGGCGATCCCGACGCTCCGATCGTGATCACCGAGTACTCGGATTTCCTTTGACCGAATTGCCGGAGATTCGCGGCTCAGGTTGAGCCGCGCGTGATCGATGAACTGATTCGCACCGGAGTGGCGCGGTTCGAGTACTCGCACATCATCAATCATGGTCCGCCGTCAATGCTGGCGGCGCTGTCGACGGAGTGCGGCGGCGACCAGGGCGCGTGGTGGGACTTCCACGACCACTACATGAGCCAGTGGGACTTCTCGCGCGAGGGCGCGATCGCGTTTGCCGCGTCGCTGTCGCTCGATACCGAGGAGTTCAGGCAATGCCTGGACAGTGAGAAGTACCTCGAACTGGTCGAGGGACAGCATCGCCAGGCGGTTGCGAACGGTTTCAATCGCACGCCGACGGTCAGGATCAATGATCAGGGCGGGGCGATCGTCGCGGACGCGCTGATCGGCCAGGTGCTGGCGCTCGCGGCAGAGTTGGAAGAGGAAGGCTGATCATGAAGAGAGCTGGGATATGGATCGGAGCGCTGGGGCTCGTCGTCTCGGCGGTGCTGATCGCTGCCTGCGGCGGTGGAGACGACGGCGAGCAATCGGCCGCGGCTCAACAGTCAGCGGAGGCGCAGCAAGTTGAACAGGTGGAGCAGACGGAGCCGGCTCAAGAAGAGGCGCGGGTGCAGGTGATCCGCGACCGAGCGTCCCTGGGCAGCCCCGATGCGCCGGTGGTGATCCAGGAGTACTCCGATTTCCTTTGAGGCGGCTGCCGCCATTTCGAGACCCAGGTTGGGCCGCGCATCGAGGAAGAGTTGATCGCCACCGGGCTGGCCCGGTTCGAGTACCACCACATCATCAATCACGGGCTGTCGTCGGAGATGGCCTCGCTGGCGACGGAGTGCGCCGGCGACCAGGACCACTGGTGGGAGTTCCACGACTACTACTTCGAGGGCCCGAGCCGCGACGCTTACACGCGCGACGGTGCGATTGCCGTGGCGGCAGAGTTCGGGCTGGACACGGATGAGTTCGGCCAGTGCATCGACGATCGGGCGCATCTCGACCGGATCTACGGTCAGCACACGGACGCGGTCTCGCGCGGATTCGCCAGCACACCGACGGTGGTCGTCAACGGAGAACGCGGCCCGACGAACGCCGACGCGCTGATCGAGCTGGTCAAGGAACTGGCCGAGGGCTAGGGGCTGGCTCTGGCGAGATCGGCCGGGTACCAGTGGAGGTATAGCAAGTTTAGGGACTTATAGCGGAATTCGTTATAAGTCCCACAAGTTGCTATATTTGCGGCATGGACCCGATCAGCAATCCCTACAGTCCCGGGGCCGGGGCGCAGCCGCCGGCGCTGGTCGGCCGGGATGTGCAGCTACGCGAATTCGAGATCGCGCTGCAACGGCTGGCATTAGGCAGGCCAGCGCGGAGCTTCATCCTCACCGGGTTGCGCGGCGTGGGCAAAACCGTTCTGCTGAACCAGTTCGGTCAAATCGGCCGAAATCAATCATGGGTCCACCAGCATCTGGAGGCCACCGACGAAATCAATCTGCCGCGGGCCATGGCGACGCTCGCCCGCAACGCGATCTTGCGGCTCTCTCGTAGACGAAGACTCGCTGAGCGTGCGGGTCGCGCGCTGGGCATACTCAAGTCCTTCCAGATTCGCTGGCACATTCCCGATGCCGGCGCACTCGACATCGCTGTGGACCCGACCGTAGACCCGATAGCCGGATGGGCCGACTCGGGAGCGCTGGAAGTGGACCTTGCCGATCTGCTGGTCGAAGTCGGCGAGCTGGCCCAGGCAGCCGAAGTCGGCGTGCTGTTCACGATCGACGAGATGCAATACCTATCGAAAGACCAGCTCGCCGCGCTCATCGTTGGACTGCACCGGATCAGCCAGGAGCAACTCCCGCTCGTGCTCGCCGGCGCCGGGCTCCCGTCGTTGCCCGCGCTGGCCGGTGAAGCCAAGTCGTACGCCGAGCGGCTGTTCAAGTTCACGGTGATCGACCGGTTGGGTTGGGAGGATGCACTGGAGGCCCTGGCGTCGCCCGCCAGGCGCGAGGGCGTGGTGTGGACGGACGACGCATTGCGATTGGTGGTTGATCAGTCGGAGGGCTATCCCTACTTCCTGCAAGAGTTCGGCAACCAGGCGTGGGATATCGCAGAGGGACCAGGGATCATCGAAGCTGAAGACGTTGAAGTCGCGATCCCGATAGCGACCGAAGAGCTCGACGCCGGCTTCTTTGCAGTGCGCTTCGACCGCACCACACCAGCGGAGCGCGAATACCTGCTTGCTATGGCGGCATCGGGACCTGGACCCTACCAGTCTGGTGATATCGCCCGCTCAATGGGCAAACAAACCGGGCAAGTGAGCCCCATGCGCGACTCGCTGATCAAGCGCGGCCTGTGTTACTCGCCCAGCTATGGAGTGATCGACTTCACGGTCCCGATGTTTGATCGGTTTGTTCGTCGCCGACTCGGTTAGCAGGGTCAGGTTCGGAGCTGGGGTTTTGTCATCCACGTTATCCACAGTGGATGGCAAGTTCGGTGGATAACTCCCGGTCCACTTGACTTTTGCGAACGCACTTTCTCATAATCGATATCAAACGACCAGTACTCACATTCTGTGTTTGAAGGAGTTGATCGATGCCGGTACTTGCCCATGAAGCTCCGCTTCCTTCCGAGGAAACGGCGCCAGCAATCTCCGCCACGACGCTGTCGGAGGCGGACCTCAATCATCTGCTTGGACAGCCTGGCGGCGGGCACTCTTCGACGGGTCGCCCGCGCAGCGTGCTGAGCCGATTCTCGGATCTGCACGAACAGGTTCGATTCCGCGAGACGCATCTGCACAACAGCAGCGACGCGAACCCGAAGTTCCCGGAGCCTCACGTCGGGACGAAGCCGTGGCAGACGGATCTGCCGCGCCGGACATGGTCTCAGCTCCGTCAGCGTCTGACCGAGCATCCGTTTCGCGTGCACGTCGAACCGCCCGACGATTCACCGTCGTCGCGAACAGCGGCGGACAACCTCGAGCATGTGCTGGAGGAGGGACTGCGGCAGGTTGAAGAGCGTTCCCACCTGTCGCTGCAGGCCGATCTGGGCTACGGGCAGGTCTGTCTCTGTTTCGGCGTGCTGCACTGGCAGCGGGCAGCCGACCGGTTGCCGGCGCTGCCGGCGCGGGAGCAACGCGGGTCGCGGCCGGAGGACCCCGAGGAGCGGCGGCGGTTTCGGCGGGCGCGCTCGGAGGACGGGCCGTCGCTGCCCTGGATCGAGACGGAGGCCAGCCGCCGGGATCGTGATCGACAGCGTCAGGCCCTGGCCGGTTTTCCCTGGGACGTTGAGGTGATCCGTCCCGACCAGTTCGCGTTCGTCGAGGATCTTGGGTCGGGCAACGGGCTCGGACTGGCGGTGGTCCTGCGCGAGGTCAGCCTGTACGAGTATCGCGAGCGGCTTCGGGCGCAGGATGAACTGGACCTGGGCGTGAACACGTTCGACGGCGGGTCGTCGCTGACGGTCTGGGGGGCGGCCGACGCTCCGACCGCGCAGGATGCGCCGGGCGCGGGCTGGGGTGAGAGCGTTCGGGTGGCGTCGGTCTGGACGAGGACGGAGTACTACGAGCTCGCCGCCCTCAACCGCGTTGCTTCGGGTCTGGTGCGTGACGACCGCACCGACCCGCGCCATGAGTGGACGCTGATCAAGTCCCATTCGCATCCCTACGAGATGCCGCCGTTTGCGATCGCGGCGGCGGACACCAACGATCACCCCGACATGCTGCGCCGCTGGGAACCGACGATGGAGGGCATCTACCGAGCCAAGCCGGCCTACGACTACGAGCGCTCGATGGGGCGGCACCTGGCCGAACGGACCGTGAATCCGCGGTACGGGATCCGACTCGCCGACGGAATGTGGCAGACCGATGAGGACGGCCGGAGGGTCGAGGTGACGAGCGAAGGGGCGCTGGGGGAGCTGCCGGAAGGAGCTACGCTCCAGCAGGTCGAGTCTCGCGTTGATCCGGCGTTCGTCGAGTTCATGCGCATGTCGCACGACGAACTGGTCGCCGCGGCGCCTGACTCGGGCACGGTGGAGCGCGGCGAGATCGGTCCGAACACGCAGCCGCACACGCTGAACCTGCTGCTCGGGTCGCGCAACCTGCAGGTGCAACAACTCAAGCGAGCACAGATCAGGGCCGTCCGCGCCATGCTTCGCAACATGGCGCTGGTGATGTCGAAGCCGCTCTCGGAGGGCGGGTTCGGCGCGCCGATCTGGGTCTTCGCCAAGGGCAAGAACGGAGGTCTGCGGCGGCGCGAAACGGTCTGCGTCGAGCCCTCGGTGATTCCGTCGCTGGACATCGACGTCTGGATCGACCCGTACTCCTCGGCGCAGCGAATCGCGGTCCAGGAGCACGGCCGGGCGCGTCTCAACGATCCGCTCGATCCGCTGGACCAGCGAGCCTACCTCGAGCAGTACATCGGCGAAGAGCACGCCGAGCAGGTGCTATCGCGGCATCGGCAGTGGCGAATGGAGCAGGCCCGGTTCGAGCGAGACCTCGCCGTGGCGAGCGGCCAGCAGGTCGACGAACACGGAGAGAGCGGCGTGCCGCGCGTGCCGGCCTCGAGCAGGCTGCACGGTCAGCTCGCGCCGCTTGGCCGGTTGACCTCGCCGGACGACGATCGCACCGTGAATCCCTAACCCGCCGGCTCTCGCCTAGTCAGCCAGCGAAACCAGCATCAATAGACAGGAGGCGCCGATGGCGCTCGAACATGAAATCCGCTGCAACAACCAGGACTGTCCCAGCCGCAAGCACCGCGAGCGCGGCGCGCTCGCCTGCCGAGTGGAGGAGCATTCCGACCACGTCACGATCGTCTGGAAGTGCCGGCGCTGCAAGCGCGGCCAGCGCACTCCGCTGCCGAAATGGTGAGAGACGTTAGGGGATGTTCACACTAGCCTCATTCCTCGTCACCCCGTGCTTGCCTGCTCCGCACTTGATTCTGGGACACTGGGCCCAGATCTGGAGGCTGGCGAGCGGCAATGCCTTCATCCTTGGCTCAATGGTTGAGCGGGCGGACTCACGGGCGAGCATCGAGGTGAGGCCAAGGTCATTTCGCGCACGGACCTGGGTGCTCTGGGCCCCGTGTCAAGCACGGGGCGACGATCGCCTGCGGCATTGCGACTGGTGCGGGCAGGTTTGACGAGGGTCGACTTGCGCCAACATGGATCATCCCGCTGAGACAGAAGTGTGAACACGCTCTAGGAGTGCGGGCGCAACTCGCCCTCGACGATCTCGAACGAGGCCGCCAGATCGGGCGGGGAGAACGGTATGACGTGCGGATCGGCGGTGGTCAGGATGACCTGTTCCACCGCTGAGACCGCATCGGCCGTTCTCGACCGTCTCGGCGGATCGAGTTCGCTGAAGACGTCGTCGAGCAGGAGGATGGGCGAGTCGCTTGACTGCTCGGCGAGATAGTCCGCCTCGGCCAGGCGCATACTCAGGGCGGCCACTCGCTGCTGCGCGCGCGAGGCGAAGTTGGCGGCGGGACGACCGTCGAGATCGATCAGCAGCTCATCTCGATGGGGCCCGACGGAGGTCGAGCCGCGGGCCAGGTCGCGCGCCCGCGATTCACGCAGGGTCTCGGAATCGGCCGGCGTGTAGGTCAGACCCAGGACCTCGGCCGGGTCATCGGGAGCGCGCAGGTCGAGGTGTCGGGCGGCGGCCAGCTTGGAGAGCGACTGCGCGGCCTCCGAACGCGCTTGCCAGATCGGGGCGGCCGAAGACTCGAGCAACTCGTCCCACTGCTCCAGTTCCGACGCTGCGGCGCGACCGTCGGCGATCCGCTTGAGCAGCGCGTTGCGCTGGGTCAGGGCGCGCTGATATCGACTCAGGTTGGCGGCGTGGGCGCGCTGCAACTGGCCGACCGCGACGTCGAGGTAGCGTCGGCGAACCGAGGCGGAGCCGGTCAGCAGGTCGAGATCGAGCGTGGTGAACTGCACTGCGCGGATCGCGCCGAGGGCGTCGGAGGCGCGCCGCGCGACGCCGTTGACGCGAATCCGCTTGGAGGTCAGCGGCGCGCCGGATCGGCGGCGAGCGGCGCCAGCGCCGGATGGCGCGCTCCCGGATCGCGCCGCGAGGGCGACTTCTACCTGGACAGCCTCGTCGTTGGCGAGGGCTGTCCCGGCGACGCGCATGACCTGCGGCTGATCGGCATCCCAGCGGATCAGCTCGCCCTCGGTCTGGGCGCGGGTCGAGCGCAGGGAGGCGAGCATGTAGATCGCTTCAACCAGGTTGGACTTGCCGGCGGCGTTGTGGCCGCTGATCAGGGTGATACCGGGATCGAGTTCAAGCTCAAGCTCGGCCCAGGATCGGAAGTTGGAGAGTTGCAGTCGGGTCAGGTGCACACGTCGGAGTGTAGGAGTGGGAGGTCAGATCGCCTTGGCGATAACGACGGCAGTCGCTGCGATCGTGATACCGACGGTTGATTGAATCAGCATCCCGCGCCAGATCAGCCTCTTGAGCCGGCTCTCGAACTGGGCGAGGTCGGCTCTGGATACCAGGTTGGCTCGCCATTGCTCTTGTGCGTGCGCGATTGCGCGTGCCTGGCTCTCCGGCATGCCGCTGGCGACCAGCACATCGAAGGCCTGAAGACTGTTGTATGGCATAGCGGTCTAGCCCCAGACGGCGATGGCGGTCATGATCGCAGCGGTGGCCGCGAGGATGGCTGTGATGACAGCCGCGAACAAGGGCCACGCGAGAGCGCTCATGTCCGAGCGCAGTTGTTGCATCTCCGAGCGCAGTTGCTGTATGTCCGAGCGCAGTGCGTGGTACTCATCGCGGACATTCGCTTCCTTGGCCAAGCCTTCTCGGGCTGCCTCGGCTGTCGCTTCACTCGCTTCGTCGAGGGCGTCGGTCTGCTCCTCCGAGAATCCGGAACTGCGTAATCGTCGGCGAAGGGTGACGGGGAGCGGGGCCATGGGCACATTGTACCTATACGAATTGTATCCGTGCGAACAGTGGCTGCATGAGTCCTGCTGACCCTGTACTATGCCCCAAACGCCTACGCGGACCTCCCCGCCAATCTCTGGAGTGTATTGATGGCCACGATTCAGCACGATGTCCCCGGAATCAACCTCGACTGGCTGAACGTTGATACGGACCAGGGGATGGAGATCGAGACGGGCCGCAAGGGTCTGACTCTCGAGACCATCAACCAGATGACGTACGGGGTCGACGACCGCGACGAAGCGCGGCAGCGCCAGTGGGCGCCTCGCGGCGCCGTTGCCGACCCGCGCTCGCCCTCGAACAGCGTCCAGCACCTGAACAAGGCGGACGTCTGGACCGAGTCGGCGATGCTGCTCTACGAAGAGGCGCTGCAGCGCCAGTGGTCCTCGGCGCGGGACATTCCCTGGGACACGATTGAAGAGCTGCCTCCCGACCTTGAGCACGCAATGTGCACGCTCTGCACCTTCCTGACCCAGGTCGAGTTCATCGCCGGCGACGTGCCCGGCCGATTCCTCGAGCAGATTCACCCCGAGTTCTTCGAGTCGCAGCTCTTCCTCGGCACGCAGCTCATGGACGAAGCGCGTCACCTCGACGTGTTCCGCAAGCGCACCCTGATCAACGGCGGCGGGATGTCCGGCGCGGGCCTCGGCGCGGTGCAGTTGCTCGGTTCGGATGACTTCACCGAGATGACGGCGCTGCTCCACCTCGTCGGCGAGGGCTTCGTGCAGACGCTCTTCCGGATGGGCGAGCTGATCTCGCAGAACGAGGCCGAGAAGCGGATGTTCCGGCTCTCCGCTCAGGACGAGTCGCGCCACCTGGCGTTCGGCGTCACCCACCTGAAGTACACCGTCGAGACCGAGCCCTGGCGCAAGGAAGAACTGCACCACATCCTCGACATGCAGGAGGCGCTGCTGACGCAGTCGCAGCAGACCTCGCTGACCACCAACCCGCTCACGGGCGAAGCGCTGGCCATCCTCTCCGGAGGCGGCATCGAGCACCTCGACGAGGGTTACAACATGGTCATGCTGATGCGCCGCAAGCAGTTCATCGAGTACGCCCACCGACTGGAAGTGATCGGCCTGGACCGGCACGACCGCTTCGCGCCTGAGGTGTTGTCCCTGCTTGGCGAGGACAACTAGGCAGAGATCGGCGGCAAGCGCCCCCTCTGTCATTCCGTGACATCTCCCCCCGCCTCGCCGGGGGGAGAGTTGTTTAGCGAGATCACAGCAAGATCACACTGAGATCAACAGGAGACCACGATGGAACTGTCGACGATGACCAAGGTGCGCGCCAAGAAGGCGGGCTGGTCGGAAGAGCTGATCGAGCGGATCGAAGGCTCGGCCGCGAGCGACCAGCAGGTCGAGAACCTGGCCCGAGGCGAACTGAGCGAAGCCAAGGTCAGCGGTTGGCTCGACTTCCTCGAGAACAATCCCGACAACCCGTTCAGCAAAGCGCCCTTCAACATCTTCAAGACCCCGGCCGAGACCGGCCTCAAGGCCACGCCCGGGCCCGACGGTCTGCGGCTGCGCGACATCAATATCGGCAGTTACGGTGTGGTTCCGGACCAGTGGGACCTGCCCAACGACGCGCCTCGCGGCACGCAGTCGACCGGGCAGATCATGGCGGCCGGCTATTCGATCTTCGACAAGGCCGAGGTCTGGGCCGAAAACGCGGTCGACCTCTATGAGGACGCGATCAAGGACCGCTGGATCCCGGCGACCGAGCTCGACTGGGAGAACGGTCTCGACGAGCTGCCGGAGGAGCTGGAGCGCTCCGTCGGCCAGATTTGCACGATCTACTCAAACAACGGCCTGGTTGAGCAGAAGATCATCGGGCGCTGGCTCGAGGAGATCTCCTACGGCTTCCACGAGGTCAAGCTCTTCCTCGCCACCCAGGCCTACGACGCGGGCCGCAAGGTGGAAGTGCTGCGCAAGCGAGCACTGATCAACGGCGGCGGGCTGGGACAGTCGCCGCTTGGCCAGATCTATCGCGGCTGGTACCAGGGTCTGACCTTCACCGACATGATCATCGCGCTCGATGTGGTCTACAAGAGCTACGAGGTCACGCTGTTCGAGTCGGCTTCGGAATGGGCGCAGACGGATGTCGAGCGTGACATTTTCGCGCTGATCGCCAAGGACTCTCGACGGCACCTCGACTACGGCCTCTCGCACCTCGAGTGGTACAAGCGCTACAAGCCCGAGGCGGACAAGCGTCTGGCCATCCAGTTCCTGCGCGCCGAGGCCGCGTTGGTGCAGGAAATGCGGCTCTCGACGACCGAGCGCGAAGCCCTGATCGTCCTGTTGGCCGGCGGAGTCGAGAACCTGCAGGCAGGCGTCGACAAGCTGAAGACGCTGCGCCAACGCCAGTACGACGCGTACATGGAGAACCTGGCGTCGATCAACTTCGATCGACCGGCCGCGCACCCGGGCCTGGTCGGCCAGATCACCGATCCGCTTGAGGGCGGCATCGTAGCGGTCCGCGCGGTCTCGCAGAACTAGCGCCGGTCGCTTCGCAAGGTTCTCGCAGCTTTCCGGCCTTGGGATCCTGTCTGTACACTCGTAACAGAAGGAGCGGATGTTGGCTCAGATCGTGCTTCCCGAAGGCCGGACCGTCGATCGGATGACGCTCGTGAAGGCGTTGATTCGGGGCAAATTCGACGAGGACGCCGCCGAAGAGACCGCCAATGTGGTCACAACGATGGTGAATGAAGCAACGCAGGGGCACGCCACGAATGAGGCACTCAAGGCTACAGAGGACCGACTGGCAAAGTTGATCGCCGAGTCGGAAGTTCGCCAGATGCGCTGGTCTTTGGCCTTGTGGGGCCTCGCAATCGCGGCGATTACGATCATCGACAAGGTGCTGTAGGGGACTGGGGCGCTAGCCGCCCAGAACGGCTGCCGTCGGGTTGGGGCAGAGCACCCGCAAGGCTCCGGGTTCCACGTCAATCGCGTAGGCGGTAGCCGGCCCGGGATCGCCGTCGATCTGGATCGGCGGGGCTTCTCGCATCGGCGCAAGCTCCAGGTGTTGGAAGCGCAGACTGGTGACCCCGGGGCCGTGGGGCAACCAGCCGTAGCGGGCGAAGGGCGAGAGCGCGAGCGCACGCCAGGGAGCGCCCTCGACCAGCAGCATGTCGAGTTCGCCGTCGACCACCGTGGCTCTGGCATTGACTTCAAGCCAGGTGCCCAGCATCCGCGTGTTGCCGACCGTCAGCATCGCGGCGTCAACGACGAACGGCGCTGCCCCGTCGATGCTCACCGCGACCGGCCAGGCCTGGCGTCCGATCGCCTCGCGCACGGCGGAGAGAAAGTAGGCGGGCTCGCCGAGCATGCGCTTCAACCGGGTGCGCCTGGCGCTGCCGACGATCCCGTTGACCGCGGCCGCGTCGAGCCCCCAACTGGCCATGAGCAGGAATCGCTGCGATGCGGCCGAGCCGTCCTCGCTCGTCGACCAGACCCGGCCGGTGTCGATCCACATCGACTCGCCGCGCAGGCCGTCGAGAGCGGCGAGTTGAGCGGTCACGGCGGCCAGCGGCGTCTGCGGCAGATGCGTCTCATAGGCCCAGACGTTGGCGGTTCCCAACGGCACGGCGCCGAGCGCCGTCGGTGAACCGCTCGGCAGGCCCTGGAGGATGGCGGAAAGCGTACCGTCGCCGCCGCAACCGAAGATCGCGGCAGCCCCGGCGTCGTGCGCGGCGCGAGCGGCGTCCGCCGCCTCGCCTGGATTCCGGGTTGCGACGACGCACGCCTGATGACCAGCCTGTTCGCTCGCCGCGCGGCACATCGCGGTGAGCTGGCGAGGATGCAGCGCGTTGCCCGAGTTGGGGTTGAGCACAAAGACAATGTCGCCGGACTGAATCTGCATCTGTGCAACATACGCGCAATCCGGCCTTGGCGGGCTGACATATGAGCCGATGGCAGCGGGCCGTACAGGCCTGACTCAGGCGGTAGGGCGGCTCGCTCGTGGGATAAGATTGATGCGATTGAAACGGGGACAGCATGGCGGAGCCGAAGGGTCTCGGTTGGGTGCGGCTGGATCACCTCGCAATTGCGGCGGAGGATCCCAAGGCGGCGTCGCAATTCTGGGGCAAGCTGTTCGGGCTCGAACTCGATCACTGGACCGTGTCCAACGAGGGCGGGTTCCGGGTCTCCCAATTCCACTTTCCCAAACGGCAGGTGGGTCTCGAGGTCATTGGGCCGTTCGACGAGTCCTCGTTCGTGCAGAAGTTCATCGACGAGCGCGGACCGGGGATGCACCACATCACGGTCGAGGTGGAGGACGCCGACGCGGCCTGCGAGTACGTTCGAGAGGAAATGGGGATCGAGCCGCTGAGCGAGCCGTACAGAGACTTCGAGTGGAGCCAGTTCTTCATCCACCCGCGCGACACGGGCGGCGTCCTGGTCCAGATCTACTCCTGGCTGCCGGGACGCAGGCCGGCCGACTGGCCGCAATGAGCGCGATGTCAACCCAGACTGCTCCGACCGTCCCCGAGCCGACGTATCGCGACGGCGATTTCGTGCCCACACGCGATGTGCCGTTCTCGGCCGAGTTGGACGAGATGATCGCCGAGATTCGGGCGGGCAATGCGCCCAACATCGGACGGTTTTGCGGCTATTGCTCAGCGCCGCTGGGACAGGAAGACTCTTGCGGTGTCTGCGGCGAGACGACTGATCTCACACCGGCGGTGGACAAGATCGACCGCGACCTGGCCCAGATCTACCACGCCAAGCGCAAGCGCGAGGGTCTCTATGTTCACCTCGCCGCCTGGACGGGGATTCTGCTGGCGACCGGCCTGTCGATCCTGATGATCCTGTTCCTGCCCGGGTGGACGAAGGTGTTTGCGATCATCTTCCTCGTGCTGGGCGGGTACTTCGCCGGGGTGTTCTTTGGCAATGTGCTGATCCAGGGGTTTGCCTATCGAGCCGGGTTGAAGATGTTTGCGAGGCGTTGGACCGAGTGGCGCCTATCGAGCGGAGCAGCTCGGATCGCAAGCTGACAAGCTGAACAGCGGCCATCGGCGTCCTGGAGCGGTCGCTCGCGGGCCTGATTGGCGCTTGCCCTGTTCCGAGCCGCTGCGTACAGTGCAGTCGCACTGTGCAGGCGCACCGACCCCGTGCAGCCACGCGCGAGGAGTATGAGTTGCTGCGTTTCGCGCTGGCCATGGCCAGGCGGGTCTTGGGCGCGGTTCGAGATTTGCTCCCGATCTTCGCCGTGATCGTCTTCTTCCAGGCGGTTGTGCTGGAAAAGCCCTTTCCCGATGTCGTCAGCGTGGCAGTCGGACTGGTCTGCGTCGTCGCCGGACTGGCGCTGTTCATCCAGGGCCTGGAGAGCGGTCTGTTCCCGCTCGGCGAGGCCTTGGCCCAGGGCATGGCGCAGAAGGGGAGCACGTTCTGGCTGCTGGCCCTCGCCTTCTCGCTCGGCTTCGGCACGACGGTCGCGGAGCCGGCGCTGATCGCTGTGGCGTCCGAGGCCGCTGAGGTGGCGGCGGAGGCGAGGTTCATCGGCTACAGCGAGGCCGCCCAGGATCGCTATGCGCTGGAGTTGCGCATGGTGGTCGCGGTCGCGGTCGGGCTCGCGATCGTGCTGGGCGTGCTGCGCATCCTCAAGGGCTGGCCGATCCACCGCTTCATCATCGGCGGCTACATCGTGGTCATGATCATGACCGTGTTCGCGCCCGAAGAGATTGTCGGCGTGGCCTACGACTCCGGCGGAGTTACGACGAGCACGATCACGGTGCCTCTGATCACGGCGCTGGGCGTGGGCCTGGCCTCGGCGATCCGCGGGCGCAATCCGATGCTCGACGGCTTCGGGTTGATCGCATTCGCCAGTCTCACGCCGATGATCTGCGTGCTGGGCTACGGGATGGTGTCGTGATGCTGGAAGCACTCGAGCTGTTCGGCGAAACCCTGATGTACACGCTGCGCGACGTGTCGCCGATCGTGATCATCCTCGTCGTCTTCCAGCTCGTCGTGTTGCGCCGCAAGCCGCCGAACATTGCCGGGATCGTAACCGGCTCGGTGATGGTGCTGCTGGGTCTGGCACTGTTCCTGATCGGCCTCGACCAGGCGCTGTTCCCGATCGGGGAGACGATGGCGAGGCAGCTCACCGAGGAGGCACGATCATGGGTCGGCGGGGTGCGCTGGGAGGACTACTGGCTGGTGTACGTCTTCGCCGGCGCCGTTGGCTTTGCCACGACGGTGGCCGAGCCCTCGCTGATCGCGGTGGGTCTGAAGGCCGAGGAGGTCTCGGGCGGCGCGGTCAAGGCCTGGGGTCTGCGCATCGCCGTGGCGATCGGGGTCGCCGTGGGCGTGGCGCTGGGTTGCTTCCGGATCGTGACCGGCACGCCGCTGCCCTGGTACATCGTGGGCGCCTACATCATCGTGATCGTGCAGACCTACCTGGCCAGCCGCACGATCGTGCCGCTGGCCTACGACAGCGGCGGGGTGACGACCTCGACCGTGACCGTGCCCGTAGTGGCGGCCCTGGGGCTGGGCCTGGCGGCCAACGTGCCGGGCCGCAGCCCATTGATTGACGGCTTTGGACTGATCGCCTTCGCCAGTGTCTTCCCGATCATCTCAGTATTAGGCTATGCAATCAGCGCGGATTGGGTGGAACGCTGGCGCAGGCGGAAGGAGCAGCAGGAGGTGGAGCAATGAAGATGGCGCTGGTCGTCGCGTTGGTGAGCGACGACAAGACCACCGACGTAATCGATGCGGCCCGGGCGGGCGGCGCGACGGGCGACACGATCATCAACGGCGTGCGCGGCGAGGGACTGCGACCTGAGAAGACCTTCCTCGGGCTGGACCTGACGGCGCAGCGAAACATGGTGCTGTTCCTGGTGGCGGAATCGCGGGCGCGGGACATCCTTGAGCGGATCGCGGAAGCCGGCGGTATGGATCAAGAGCACGGAGACGGCGTCGCCTTTCAGATCAACATCGAAGATGCGGTTGGGCTCTCGACGCAGTTGCCCGTGTTGATGGAAGAGTTGAAGGAAGCTCAATGACCACTCAGAGTGATCACCCGCCGCTCCGCGTGTCCGACGTGATGGGGACCGAACTGCACACGATCGACGGGCTGGCGACCGCGGCCGAGGCGATGGCGCTGATGAAGCGGCTTCAGATCAGTTCGCTGGTGGTGAATCGGCGGTACGACGACGACGAGCTGGGGTTGATCACAGTGAGCGACCTGGCGCGGGAGGTGATCACGCACGATCGCGCACCTGAACGGGTCAACATCTACGAGATCATGTCGAAGCCGGCGCTCACGGTGCGCTCAGGGATGCTCGCGCGCTATACGGTTCGCCTGCTGGTGCGGTTTAGCGTCTCACGCGCGCTGGTGATCGACGACGAGGGCGCGCCGCTTGGTCTGGTCACCTTGCGCGACCTGGTCCTGGGGCTGTCGGCGGAGTAGGGCTCGAGCCTACCTGTGGCCTACGAGCGGCTCAGCGTCTTTCGCCGGTGGGTGACGAAGTCGTGCAGGACGTACTCGCCGAGCTCGTCGGGTTGGCTGTAGAAGACTCGTCCGCCGTTGATCCGCGCGACGCGGTCGACGAACTCCTTCAGGTAGTAGCTGCGGTCGAGCATGAAGACATTGATCACAATGTCCTTCTTCGTGCAGTGACGGACCTCTTTGAGCGTCTCGCGAATCGTGATCGGCGAGGGCGGGTAGGCGAAGTAGGAGCGTCCCTGCTCGAGGTGGGCGGTGGGCTCGCCATCGGTGATCATGATGATCTGACGCGTGCCGACCTTGTGCCTGGCCAGTAGCTGCTGCGCGATCAGCAAGGCGTGGTGCATGTTGGTGCCGAGCACCGTCTCGTCCCAGCGGACATAGGGGAGCTGGTCGGCCTTGAGCTCGCGGGCGTAGGCGCTGAACCCGATCAGGTAGAGCGAGTCTCGCGGGTACTGCATGCGAATCAGGTTGTTCAGCGCCATGGCGACCTTCTTGGCCGCCTGGAATGAGCCGCGCAGCGCCATTGACCAGGAGAGGTCGAGCATCACGACGGTTGCGGTTTGGGTCAGGGTCTCGGAGCGGTAGACCTCGAAGTCGTCGGGCGAGAGTTGGATCGGGAAGCGCCCCCCTCTGCCTTCGGCATCTCCCCCCAGAGGGGGGAGAGTTGAACGAGTCCCGGCATCTCCCCCCAGAGGGGGGAGAGTTGAACGAGTCCCGGCATCTCGCCCCAGAGAGGGGAGAGTTGAACGAGCCGCGGCATCTCCCCCCAGGGGGGAGAGAGAGGATTCTGTTGACGTGCGCAGGATCGCGTTGGAGATCGTCTCTTTGAGGTTCAGGTGGAAGGGGTCGCCGAACTCGTAGGCCTTGGTGTCGTCCGCTCGATCTCCGTAGCGGCCGGTCTCAGGCACGTTGTGCTTGCCGAAGTTCTGGCGCTTGAGGTTGGCGTAGATCTCGGCCAGCGCTTTCTCGCCGATCCGCCGGTTGCCGCGCGGCGTCAGCTCCCAGGCGTTGCCCTTCTTCTCCAGGTAGCCGGCCTCCTCCAACAGTTCGAGTAACTGCTTGAGCTGCTCAAGGATCTCGCGCGCTTCCTCACCCATCAGCTCTTCCAGCAGGTCGGGATCGATGTCGTCGATGTTGCCGCCGTACTGGACACGCTCCAGCGCGCGCTCGAGCTCGTCGAGCTGCTGCATGTCGCCCATCAGCGACATCGCCGCTTGCAGATCGATCTCCTCCTGCCCGCGGAACGGGTACTGATTGAGCAGGTCGCGCATCGGGTACAGCGCTTCCAGGTTCTGCGCGAGCTGGGCCAGTTCCTGCTCCATACCCATCTCGCCCATGAGCTGCTGCATCATGTCGCCGAGCTGCTGGCGCATCTCGGCCGGCAGCGACGACATCAGGTTCTGCATCTGCGCCGCCTGCTGCTGCATCTGCTCGACCAGTTCTTCGAGCGACTGGGGAGGGTCGTCGCCGAACATGTCTCCCCATTTGTCCATGAACTCATCGAAGCGCGGATCCTCGCCGCGACGCTGACGTTCCAGCATCTCGTTCAGGTCTTGCATCATCTCGCGCATCTGGTCCATGTCTTCTGGAGACATGTCGGACATCATCTGGCTCATGTCCTGGAAAAAGCGATTCATCATCGACTGCTTGAGTTGTTCGAGCAGTTCCTCGTACTTCTGCCGCGCCTCGTCGTCCTCGAACTCGTACTCCTGCAGCTCCTTGACCTGACCGGCCGCGTCCTCGGGCAGTTGCTCGATCTGGTCCTGTTTGCGTTCGAGTCGCTGGCGCAGGGCTTCCTTGAGCCGCTCCATCTCGTCTTCGGTTAGCGGCGAGGCCTGTTGCTGGCCGCTCTGCTGGCCTGCCTCGGCGTCGCCCCCCTCACCCGCTTCGCGGGAGCTCCCCCCGTCGGGGGGAGCAAATTGATCCTGCTGATCAGTCGGCTGCTGAGGTTCCGGTCGCGGGCCGACTTCGTCCAGCCGATCGTCCAGCGTGTCGCGCTCCAGGTCGAGGATCTCGTCGAGCTGGCGCTGGATGTCGTCGAAGACCGAGGAGAGGTCGAAGCGCTCGAGCTGCTGTCGTCGCTGCTGGCGCAGGCGTTGCAGCAGATCGCGCATGCCGTCGGTGCGGTCGCCGTCGGGTGTGCGGATCCCGCGTTGCATCATGTTGCGCAGCGCCTGCTGCAGGTCGCCGAAGGAGAGCAGGTCGTCGGAGAGCGATTGCAGGACGTCGTCGGCGTCGAGGGCGGGAATGTCCTGCGTGCCGTCCCACTGCGAGTATCGGAATCGGGTGGGCATGGGCACTTCCTTCGGACTGTCTGGGAATCCCTGCGGTCGGGGACCCCCCTCTGCCTGCGGCATCTCCCCCCAGCGGGGGGAGAAATGACGAGGAAGGGGCACTCACCCCACAGCGTGGGGAGTTCTCCCGCGCAGTCTAGGCGCGGTAGAAGACGTTGCCTCCGACGACGTCCTTGTTGAGGCGCTTGTTCAGGTGCAGACCCTCGAACAGAAACTCGACCGCTGCGGCGAGCGAGGCCGCGTCCTCGCCGACGTTGAGCGGCTGCAGCGCTTCGTCGAGACCTTCGACGCGCCCGACGATGGCCGCATAGTCGCCGGCCTTGAGCGCTTCGCCAACCTCGACCGCGAGTCCGGACTTGAACTGCGTGATCACCGGCTCGAGTGCGCCGAGCTCGAAGTAACGTCCGAAGACGACCGCGATCGCACCGGCGATCAGCTTCTCAATCACCTTCTCGTCTGCGCCTTCGTCGACCGTCTCCAGCTCCATCTTGCCCTGCAGCGCAGGCGCGAGATGCCAGAGGTCGCAGATGCGCGGGGCGACCTGGTCTTCGCCCGCGAGGATGGCGCGGCGCATCGCGTTGGCCGTGAGCGTTTCGTAGCCGGCGATCGACGCGCGGACCGAGACGCCCGAGCGCTGTGAGACGTCGGGGCTGCGGCGCGCGAGACGGACGATCTCGGCGACGATCTCGGCCATGTAGTCGGGCGTGTTGATGTTGCGTCCCGGCGCAGCCATCACGGCTGCTTCCTGCGAGACGATTTCCAGCTCGGTCTCAAGCTCGGACGGGTAATGCGTGCGGATCTGCGCGCCGTAGCGGTCCTTGAGCGGGGTGATGATCCGGCCGCGGTTGGTGTAGTCCTCCGGGTTGGCCGAAGCGACGATCAACACATCCAGCGGCAGGCGCACGCGGAAGCCGCGGATCTGGACATCGCGCTCTTCCATGATGTTCAGCAGGCCGACCTGGATGCGTTCGGCCAGGTCGGGCAGCTCGTTGATGCAGAAGATGCCTCGGTTGGTGCGCGGGATCAGGCCGAAGTGGATGGTCAGCTCGTCCGACAGGTAGCGGCCCTCGGCCACCTTGATCGGGTCGACCTCGCCGATCAGGTCGGCGATCGTGATGTCAGGCGTGGCCAGCTTCTCGCCGTAGCGGTCGACTCGCGGGACCCAGCGGATCGGCGCGTCGTCGCCGAGTTCCTCGGCCCGCTGGCGTCCCTCAAGCGAGATCGGCTCAAGCGGTTCCTCGTAGATCTCGATGCCTTCAAGGACCGGGATTTCATCATCGAGCAGGCCGGTCAACGCTCGAATCATGCGGCTCTTGGCCTGTCCGCGTTCGCCCAGGAAAATCACGTCCTGCTCGGCCAGGAGCGCGTTCTCCAGCGCCGGCACGACCGTGTCTTCGTAGCCGTGAATTTCCGGGAAAAGCGGGCCGCCAGCTTCGAGACGCTTGATCAGGTTGCCGCGAATCTCTTCCCTGACGGTTCTGGGTTGGTAGCCGGATTCCTTGAGTTGCCCGACGGTTGCCGCTTTCCCGCTCACGTGTGCGCTCACATCGACTCCTGTCCGCTGCCGACCGGCTCGCTCGAACGCGATCGGCGCCACGTCACTGTGTTGAGCGCCGGGCATCGTCGAACGCCCGCAACGCTTCGTCGCGCTCGAAGCGCGGAAGCGGCCCCATCTGGCCGCCGAATCTGAGTGTAGCGCGTGAGCCGGCCCTCACCCGACCGATCACTGAGGCTTGCACACCGGCGTTGGACAACTCCGAGAGCGCCCGGTCGACCGCGTCAGGCTGCACGGCCGCGAGCAGCGTGCCCGACCCGAGCAGCCCCAACGGGTCCAGCCCGCGCTCCTCGCAGACAGCCAGGGTCTCCGGCAACCAGATCACGTCATCACCGGTCAACTGCGGAGCCAGTCCGGCCGCCTCGGCCAGTTCGAGCGCTGCGGTCGCGATGCCGCCCTCGGTCACGTCGTGCATCGCGTGGACGCCCTCGATGCTCCGCAGCGCGCGGGCGGCGTCGGCGATGCTGATCCCCGGTGACTCGAGCAGCTCGGGATGGCCGAGAATGGCCGTCCCTTCCACCGCCGCCGCTCCGGCCTGGATGATGACATCGCCGTCGAGCGCGCCTGAGGAGAGGATCACCTCGTCCAGCGGGGCCGATCCAATCAGCGTGCAGGAAACGACCGTGCGCGTGACGGCGTCGGTCAGTTCCGTGTGGCCGCCGACCAGCTCGATGCCGGCCTCCCGGCAGGCGTCTCGCAGGTCGCGGAGCAGGGATGCGACCTCGGTATCAGGGCTGCCCGAAGGCGCGAGAACGGTGGCCAGCAGCCACTG
The DNA here is from genome assembly GCA_022822855.1 of Dehalococcoidia bacterium. Lineage (GTDB taxonomy): Bacteria > Chloroflexota > Dehalococcoidia > Bin125 > Bin125 > Bin125. The sequence continues at coordinate 5,762 of JAJDYG010000005.1, read as the reverse complement.
GGGCTCTGCACCGACCGAGAGGACGTCGTTGGCGTTGACGGTCACGGCGAGCTTGCCGGCCTGCGCGTCGACGAAGGTGATCGGGTCACTGGTCGCCACGAGGGCGTCACTCCCCCAGGCGATGATCGCGGCGTCGCAACCGACACCTGGCCCCTGGATCACCCTCGCCGAATCCAGTCCGCCAAGCACCGAGAACAACAGCTCGGTAGGCAACTTTCCCGTCCGCGGTTCGGCGCTCATCTCGCGTCGCCCACTCCTTCTTCCCGTTTAGAACCGGGACATGCTCGCTCAGACTGAGCCCGCTCTCACCTGCTCTGTATACCTGACCACCGACTGCCCGCCCCAGGGGAACCTGTGTTCTCATATGATTGGGTCGATCGCATCGAACAGGATCGTCCAGCGGGATCCGAGGACATCTGCAGACCGCTGGAGAAAGCTGAAAAAACCTGAAAGGACCTGAAAAGGAATTCGCCCCGATCCTCAGTGTTTTACTGGAGATCGGGCTCGAACCGCCCCGGAAAAAAATTCTTCCCGAAACCTGAAAGTCCGCCTCGTCGGCGACGCCAATGAGTTGGAATGGAGGCTCTCCGCCGAGAGCAATGCTGCGTATGCTGGATGAATGAACTCGACGCTGACGGGGCACATTGGCGGCCTGGCCTGGTCCGAAGACCCGCTCGGCCACGAGCTGAGCGCGTTGCGCATCGATTTCGAGGGCGCCGCGCCTCGCTCCGTCTCGCTGCCCCGCCGTGGTCCGATCAGCATTTCCGAGTACGGCGACGCGGAAACGCTGGGCGCCGTTCGCGATGAGTTGCTGGACGCCGAGCGCACGCTCGGCGGGCCCGCCGTCGTGCGCTGGCGCGCCTACGGATCGGGCAACATCGACGCCAGCGACGCCCGGCTGATCGACGAGCCGCTGCCCTGGGGCGGCGGCCCCGGCCGCGGGATGCCGCACATCCAGGGAGAGCTGGACCGCTGGTCGCGGGCCAACGCCGGCGAAGTCATCCCCAACGTCATGACCCCGCTGAGCTGGTCGGTGATTGCCGACGCGCTCGACCGGGGCTTCCACGCCCCCTGGGGCAACTGGACCGAAGGCAGGCGTTTCGTCGCGCTCTACGACGGCTACGCCTACTTCAACATCGGCCTGATCATGGAGATTTTCCAGACCCGCCTCGGCCTGACCGGAGCCCACTTCCTTGAAGCCGTCGGAGGTCCGGAGGCCGCAGAGATCGTCAGGCCGGGCGGCAACGGCGAGCGCTCAACCCGGATCAACTGGCGCATCATGCTGGGCAGTCTGCCGTTCATGTTTCGCTGGCTCCGCGATCAGGACCAGTTGCCGAAACTCTGGCTGGCTGAGCGCCAGTCGTGCGAGGACGAACGCGACCGGCTCAGGTCGCTCGACACCACCGAACTCAGCGACCGCGACATCTTCCGCGAGTTGACTCAATCCAGCGCCGAGAGCGAGCGTCAAACGATTTTTCTGATGCGCGCCCAGGCATCGGTGTTCAGCGCTGCCCAGGGCCTGCTCTGGGCCACCGACCGCTGGCTCGGCTCGAACATGCGCAACCTGGTCCTCTCCGTGCTGCAGGGCCTGCCCGGAGTCCGCACGCAGGAGGGCAACATCGCCCTGCGGCGCATCGCCCAACGGGCGGCGCAGGATTCACAGGCAACGGAGTTCGTCCGCGCCGAGGACGCGCAAAGCCTCTGGCCAGCCGTTCACAGCGACCGCCTGCCTGACGAGATCACCTGGCTGCGCGACGATCTGGACGATTTCATCGCCGAGTACGGTCACCGCGCCGCCGGCGAACTTGAAGCGGCCGAGCCGCGCTGGGTCGAGCAGCCGGAGCTCATCCTCGACACCTTCCGCGACTACGTCCTGCATCCCGAACGCAACAATCCCGACGAGATGCTCGAACGGCAGAAGTCTGCGCGGCTTCAGGCGGAAGAAGAGATTCGCGAGCGACTCTCCGGCCATCCGCTGGGCAGTCTGCGCTGGCAACTGTTCAAGGCCCAGATCACACAGGCCCGGCGCTTGCAGCCCCTTCGCGAGAATCCCAAGTTCACGCTGCTCGAGCTCTCGCTGCAGCAGCGGCGACTGTGGAAGGAACTGGCGGCCCGCTGGATCGAGCGCGGCGTGATCGACGATCCCGACGATGTCTACTATCTGCTCTTCGAAGAACTCGCGACCCTGACCCGGCGCTCAGGCGACCCCGTGATCGCCGCGCGAATGCGCAGCCGGATCCGCCGGCGCCGGCTGCAGTTCGAGGAGTGGAAGCAATCGCAGCCTCCACCGTTGCGTGACCGTTTCGGTGATCCGATCGGCAGCGCCGCCGCCGAACCAGCGGAGGCGGCGATCGCCGATGCGGCGGCCGAGTCTCCATCGAGGCAGGATGAACCGGAGGCCAACCTGCCGGTCACGCTGCGAGGCATCGCCGCCTCGAACGGCGAGGCCGAGGGTCGGGCGCATGTCGCTCACTCGGCGGTCACCGGCCGGGAGCTAACTCCCGGACAGATCCTCGTCGCACGCTTCACCGATCCCGGCTGGACGCCGATCTTCCCACTCGCCGCCGCCGTGGTGACGGAGATCGGTGGGGTCCTGAGCCACGGAGCGATCGTCGCCCGCGAGTTCGGCATCCCGGCGGTCGTCAACGTGCAGAAGGCCACCCAGCAGATCCGCTCCGGCGACCTCCTCCGGGTCGACGGCTCCAGCGGCCAGGTCACGATCATCGAGCGCGCCTAGGGCGTGTTCACACTTCTGTCTCAGCGGGATGATCCCTGTTGGCGCAAGTCGACGATGGTCAGAACGGCCCATGCCAATCGCAAGGCCGCAAGCGGTCGTCGCCCCGTGCTTGACACGGGGCCCAGAGCTCCCAAGTTCATGCGCGCAATCACGTTGGCCTCACCTCAATGCTCGAAAGTGAGTCCGCCCGCTCCACAGTGGAGCCAAGGATGAAGGCGTTGCTGCTCTCAAGTGTCGAGGTCTGGGCCCCGTGTCAAGCACGGGGCAACGTGGAATGAGGCTAGTGTCAGCAAGGCCCTAGGCACGGCAGCTCTGTCCCGTCGTTCAGACCAACGGCGGCGACGGTTCGAGCAGCGTCTTGGTCTGGCCGTCGACGAGGAGCGGCATGTAATCCCAGCCCGCGAGGAGGAGTGGGTCGATGCCTCGCAATGCCGTGGTCACGAGCTCTCGGTCGAGGCTGTTGGCCAGGGTGATCATCGAGGCGATCCGGAAGCCGTCCGCTTCGCCAATCACCTCTTCCGCCTCGCGCAGCGAACGACGCATCAACCTGCGAACCGTGCGCCCGTCGATCGCCGAGGTTGGCGGGGCGCAGATCACGATCGGCTCTTCGACGCCCTCAAGCCGTTGAAGTCGCCACGTGTCCTCGCCCTGGACAGTGGTCGCGACGCCGTCCTTGCGGATTCCGTTGGCAACCAGCACCAGGAAGTCGATCATCTGCGTGATCTTCCGCTCGTCCTCGGGAAGCCGATGGATGTTGGACGAGTCGAGCTGGTACTCGCCCATCACCTGGTTGGTGAACCTGGCCCACTGCTGCGACAGACCGCCCAGCACGCTCATGTACGAACCGTCGCCGCCGGTCTTGCGAACGGCGACATCGACCTTGAACGCCACCTCGCCCTTCTGACCCGCTTCCAGCTCGCGTGCGGCGTCGGCGATCAATCCCGCAGCGTGGTCGGCGTCGTCTGGCGGCGAGGCCCCAGGTGGAATCCAGAGCACCACATCCCGCGCGCCGTAGGCGTGCAGGCGCTCTTCCAGCTCCACCTTCCGAGCCACCGTGGCGCCGTCCGCCTGCAAAGCCGGCAGGTCGAACAACGGACAGGCAGCGATGGATCCCTCAGCGTCGTTGGCGCGGAATCCGGTCGTCAATGAGCTCGCCGAGGGTGGGTCGAAGGAGACATCCCTCGCGCCATTCGCGACCAACGCGTCGCGAGTCATCGCGGCCGCGAGCAGGGTCAGTTGCTGCTGTGGATCCATGGCTGGCAGCGTATCGCAGCCCCCGCAATCTTCAGCAGTCCCCAGCCTGCTACCAGAAGAGCAGACCCGCGATCGCGCCGGTCATGCAGGTCGCCATAGTCCCGGCCATGATCGATTTGAGCCCCAGTTGAGCCAGTTCGCCGCGCCGCTCGGGAACGATTGCCGCCAGTCCGCCCAGCATGATCCCGACGCTGCCGAAGTTGGCGAATCCGCAGATCGCGTAGGTCATGATCAGGGCGCTCTTCTCAGTCAAGGCGCCTTCCGGCAGGTTGGCCATGTCGATGTAGGCCACCAGCTCGTTCAGTACCACCTTGGTGCCCAGCAGTTGTCCGGCGTCCACGGCGTCGGACCAGGGAATGCCGAGCACCCAGACGACCGGCGCCAGCACCCAGCCGAAGATTCGCTGCAAGGTCAGCGCCGCGCCATCAACGTCCGGGAACGCGCCGAGAATGATGTTGGCCAGTTCGACCAGCGCGACGAAGACGATCAGCATCCCGATGATGTAGGCCAACAGACGCAGCCCATCGATCGCGCCGCGTGTCAGGGCGTCGATGCCGTTGTCATAGAGCTGGGCAAACTCAACCCTCGTCTCGTCGGCTACGTCGGCCGCGTCGTCCCCTCGAGGGATCAGAATCAGCGCGATCACCACCGCCGCCGGGGCGCTGATGATTGAAGCCGTCAACAGGTGTCCAGCTGGATCGGGGATGATCCCGTCGAGGATCACCGAGAACAGTACATAGACGGTGCCGGCGATCGTTGCCATGCCGCCGGTCATGACGATGAACAGGTCCGAGCGGCTCATGGTCTGCAGGTAAGGCCGGACCAGCAGCGGCGCCTCGACCATGCCGATGAAGACGTTGGCGGCGGTCGAGAAGCTTGCCGCACCGCCGATGTTCAGGGTCTTGCTCAAGACGAAGGCGAATCCTCGAACGACCAGCGGCAACACTCGGTAGTGGTACAGCATTGCCGACAGCGCGCCGATGAAGATCACCAGCGGCAATGATCGGAAGGCGAAGACGAAGGCGGCTCCGGGGTAGGACTCCTCGAACGGCAGCGGTCCGCCGCCGAGATAACCAAAGACAAGGGTCGTGCCGGCCTCCGTCGACCGCACCAGCGCATCGACGCCGTCGCCGATCCACTCGAACACGATCTGCGAACCGGGCAGCTTGATCAGCAGGGCAGCCAAAGCAAACTGGACGAGCAGACCCGCCGCGGCCGTTCGGTACGGAAACGCCCGCCGATTCTCGCTCAACGCCCAGGCCAGCCCAACGATCAGGATGATCCCGAGCACGGCCTGGAAGTAGAGCATGCAGCGCGCACCTCGCCGGACCGCGCCGTAGGGCAACGGGCGCTCCGAATCCGGCGATGCGTAAGCTAGCGCACGCCCCAACCCGATCATCGACGACTACCGGACTTCGGAAAGCTCCCACTCTGCGGGAGCGGTCGGGCAGCGACTGCGAACGTGTCAGCCTATGCCGATGGGACGCCGTACCCCCTCGACCAACGGAGGAGGCCTAGGGCGTGTTCACACTAGCCTCATTCCGCGTCGCCCCGTGCTTGACACGGGGCCCAGACCTCGGCGCTTGCGAGCAGCAACGCCTTCATCCTTGGCTCAGCTCAATGGTGGGGCGGGCGGACTCACGCGCGAGGATCGAGGTGAGGCCAGGGTCATTTCGCGCACGAACCTGGTTGCTCTGGGCCCCGTGTCAAGCACGGGGCGACGATCCGTTGCGGTGTTGTGATTGGCGTGGGCTGTTCTGACCCCGTCGAT